>NZ_JAFBFH010000028.1 GCF_016909185.1 Siminovitchia thermophila
TTGATGATCGGTTCTACGGCCTCTTTTCGAGGATGAGGCATCATATACTAAAGCTTATTATCGAGCCATTCACACCGGATTCTCTCCATGTTCACGATCGTATTCCAAATATTGATGATCGGTTCTACGGCCTCTTTTCGAGGATGAGGCATCATATACTAAAGCTTATTATCGAGCCATTCACACCGGATTCTCTCCATGTTCACCACCGCATTTCAAATGTTGATGATCTTTTCTTCAAAAAGTTCTTCGAGATTAAGGCATCATATACCAAGCTTATTGAGCCATTCACCGGGTTTTCTTCCCAGGTTCGGCACCAACACCAACTTGGATAATATTTATCGAATCGGCAAGCATCATGAGTTATCTGAATAACCTTCCATTTTGGCCGCTATACTTATTTGGTTTCTCCCGAAAGAGAAAATAAAAAACGGGGCGACCCCTTTGGATCAAACCCCATTTCCTTTTTACAAAAGCTTGATCATTTCAATGACGAGTGCAGCGGAATTGGCCGATGCTCTTTCAATGAATTGATCAAAAGATATTTCAGATTTTTTTCCAGCGATGTCAGACAGTGACCGGATGATTACAAACGGCGTGTTAAATAGGAAAGCCGCTTGTGCTATGGCGGCGCCTTCCATTTCAACCGCCTGCAGATTTGGGAATTTCCCCCGGACAAATTCTACCTTTTCCGGGTCGCTCATGAACGAGTCTCCGGTTGCGACCAGCCCTTGTTCCGTAGTTATTCCCGTTATTTTTTTTGATGCTTTTAGGGCCGCTTCCATTAAAGCCGGATCAGCTTTAAAAGCAGCAGGCATTCGCGGCACCTGTCCATACTCATAACCGAAGGCGGTAGCATCCACATCATGGTGGCGCACTTCGTTTGATATGACCAGGTCTCCGATGTTTAAGTTCGGATTGTATCCTCCAGCAGACCCTGTATTAATGACTGCATCAGGCTTATATTTTTCTAATAAAATGGCAGCTGACATGGCTGCATTTACTTTTCCAATTCCCGACTTTAACAAGACGGCCTCTTTTCCCGCCAGCAGGCCTTCCGTAAATTCGAAACCGCCGATCACATCCGTTTTTGCATTGTCCACTTTTTTTCGCAATAAGGCAACTTCCTCTTCCATTGCCCCGATGATTCCTATTTTCATGGAAATATACTCCCGTCTGTCCTTATTTCTTATCGTTTTGTATTAATTTTTTTACTTCAGTCGGCTTCCAGCCTTCACCATCAACCCACTCAATCAAGACCCTGTATGTATCCGCACTGCCCTTGGCTGACACTGTGGCGATAGCCTGATTTTGCCTGTCAGCTCCACCTTCAATCCACCAAAGAATCATGTTGTCTTGCGGAATGTTAACAGCGTAGGAAACTGCATTCAACTTCTCGTTCCAATCCACTGTACCTTTGTTAAACGATGGCTGATGGCCATTGGCCTGTTCTGTCCCGACCGGTTCCCAACTCGGGTCAACGATGACCTTTTCTACGTTTGGTTCATCACTTTCTTTTTCAATTATTTCTTCGGATTCCTCTTCAGGATCTTCCTCGGGTTCTTCTTCTGTCGCTTCATTTTCTTCTGCAGGTTCATTTTTTTTATCACTGTTCTTTTGCTTAGCTGTATTTTTCGAGTCTGGCGGATTAGAAGCAACATCCGGTTCATTCGGGTTGTCCCCGCCGAAAAAAATTCTCCCGCCCACAATTAGAATAAGAATTATTACGATCGCGATAAGCGTATTTAAAATGATGTTTGTCTTTCTTCTCTTCGCCCTGAGTTCAGAGCGTGAACGTTGATTAAAGTCAACCGGCATGGTATCCCTCCGTTTCTCGTTGACAATATCATATCATGACCGGAGTTATACGTGAATTATTTTTATTGGGTTGAAAGATTAGAGTGAGCTTTATTCTCCTCGTAAACCATCGAAACGATATCACCAAATAGCATATTGATCCCCCCTTCATCTGAAGGGACATCCAAATTGACAACCACAAGGGCATATTTCGGGTTATTAAATGGAAAATAGCCCGCAAACCATTTGTGATGCAACTGCTCGCCATCTTTCTCCCTGGCAGTTTCAGCGGTTCCGCTTTTACCCGCCACCTCATAAGCCAGAGTTTGGAATACATTCCCCGTTCCGTTTTGTGCTGTTACAACCTTTCTTAAAAGCTGTTGTAATTGCATGGCAGTATAAGGGGACAGTTCTCTACCTTTTAATTTTTTTTCAGCAAATGTGGCCATCACCGTTCCATTTCCATATTGGATTTCGGAAGCAGTCTTAACGGCCATTTTTTGACCTCCACGGGCGATTGTCGCCATCATGTTTGCCACCGAAACGGGTGTTAAGCGAACCTCCTGCTGGCCAATACCAGTTTGAAAAACATAATTGCGATCACGTCTACTCTCCTCATTTGCGAAAACTCTTCCATTGTCATGGTCAAATTGTCGAAAATGTTCCATCTGAAAAAGTTGGTCTTCCCAAGAAACAGAACCAATGGCACCCATTTTTTCGGCATACTCCTCTAATTTTTCGGGATCTTCTTTAACCAATTTCCATGCCAGTTCCGCAAATGTAATATTGCAGCTTTGAGCAAAACTGTCCTCAAAATTCAAGTTGCCCAGTTGTCTGCTTGCGGCTTCCCCTCTGAGTCCCGCATTGCAATTATATAGTTCTTCCTTGTTAACAAGCCCTTCTTCTATCGCAGCGGCCGCTACGACTGTTTTAAATACTGATCCAGGGATAAGCTGCTTAAACATCCAGTTCACCGAGCCTTCATCAGAAAAAGGGGTTTTACGATCAATATGTGGCCGCGAAGCCGCCGCTAAAACTTCATTCGTCTGGACATCGAGCAAAATGGCTCCGCCTTTTTTAATATGGTGCAAATCAAGCAAGTCTTCTATCTTTTCCTGATATGGGCGACGAATCGTTGTTTTCACTTGCAAAGGGTAAAAAGGGTTTCCGTCTCCCGTATATTTTACTTGAATTCCGAATAATGGGTGGCCAATCCCGTCCACATGATAGACAAGTTTTGATTCACGCTCGGGAAGTAAAAATTCATCAAACTGTTTCTGTAAGCCGGTCAAACCAAGCTTTACATTCGATCTATCTTTTTTAGGGTAACGTTCTTGGAACATTTCCTCATTTTCACCGTAAATGCCAATCAACTGGGCAGCCAGCGGTTTTTCAGCAGGGAATTTTTTTTCTACGGCAAAAACACCCGGCACATCCAAACGCTCAATTTGTTCTGTTTGCTTTCCCGTCAGAATGTACGGCTGTTCCAATCCGGCCACAAACGGCTCTTCCGCATATTCCACCTGCTTTTGAAGTTCTGCTTGGGGAATATTTAAAATTTGGGCCAATTCCCCGCTTTTCCAATCAAGTGTTTTAATGAAAGGGAATAGTACGAGAACGGTTTTCTTTTCAAACGAGAGCGGGCTTCCTTCCGAATCCAAGAATTGCCCCCGTCCATCATCAAGCACAAGCTCCAACGTCCTCTGTTTTACGCTTTCCCTGATCAGGTTAACACGATGCTTTGAAAAATGTTCCGTTTGAAATAATTGTATTTGCATAAGCCTTCCCAGTAAAACCGCAAACATAAAAAATATGGCCATCACAATGACTAGAATCCGCTTTTTCATGGTACAGCACCTCATCCCCATTGTTGCCGCGGAATCCATGTGATAACCGTTGAATCTGAAAACTTTGCAGGTACCAACCCTTTAGACACAAGGTGCGATTGCCGACCAGAAGTTCACCAAGCATTTCAATGAAAAAAAACACGGCCGCCATTTTTTTAGCTGCCGTGCATTCCATTATTTGATCGAGATGATTCGAACCCGCATTTCACCACCCGGTGTTTGAACGGTTACTTCATCATTGACCTTTTGCCCGATTAAGCTCTTGGCAATCGGAGAGTCATTGGAAATTTTCCCTTCAAATGGATCCGCTTCCGCGCTGCCCACAATGGTATACGTCTCTTCATCACCATCGGGAAGTTCAATAAACGTTACCGTTTTTCCAAGCGTTACTTGATCTGAATTCAACTCATCATCTTCAATAATTTTCGCGTTGCGGATCATGTTCTCCAACGTGGTAATCCGCCCCTCGACAAACGCTTGCTCTTCTTTTGCCGAATCATACTCCGAGTTTTCGGATAGATCCCCGAAACTTCTGGCGACCTTAATCCGTTCAACGACTTCTTTTCGTCTCACAGATTTTAAATATTCAAGTTCTTTTTCAAGTTTCTCTTTTCCGTCCTTTGTCATTGGAAATACTTTTTCCGTTGCCATATCCCTCACTCCTTATTCTTCTCATTTCCCTTTTATAACCGGGAAATTGTCCTTTTAATACATGACAGCGCGCCAAATGAATGGCGCGCCTTCGTTTCCTGCCAATTTATATTATATTATCTATGCTATCGTAATATAAAAATGATTTTTGTTCAAGGAAATATCATCCTGTTTCCTGGATTCAAATTTTTTTACTGACTGCAAGCCCGTCGCCAATCGGAATAATGGTCGTTATAAAGTCTGTTTTATCCATTATCGACTGATTATATTCCTTTAATTTTTTTACGATTCCTTCTAGTCGCTTATTTTCAACATGGTCATTTGCAACGAGTCCTTTGAATAAAACGTTGTCTGAATACACACAACCGTCATTTGTCAGCAACGTGCTATACATGTTAAAAAAATTCATATATTGGCCCTTCGCCGCATCAATAAAAATGGCGTCAAAAGGGGCATATGACGCCACCTCATCAACCAAATCCAACGCATTTCCCTTGAGCAACGTGATTCTGTTTTCCATGCCAGCAAGACGAATATTTGCTAGAGCTTCCTCTGCCCGCTGCTCATCGAGTTCAATTGTGACAATACTTGTATCAGGCAGGGCGTAAGCCATTCTTAAAGCGGAATAACCGATGGCCGTTCCTATTTCCAAAATTCGTTCCGGATTTTGAATCCTCATAAATTGAAGCATCACATGAAGAGACATTAATTCCATGATCGGAACATTGTTTTTTTCTGCAATGCGTTCCATTTTCCGTAAAAGCTCATTTCTGGGCGGAAGAAAAGATTCCACATATTGATGGACGACTTCATTCATGGAAAAACCCCCTTAATCTCTTTTTTCCGTAATATACTTCGCCTTCAGCTTATTGTGCTCCTCCAATGTCTTGGAATAATGAACTTCCCCTGTGCCATATTCCGCCAAGAAATAAAGATATTGGCTTTCGGCGGGGTTCAATGCCGCTTTAATGGAAGCTTCTCCCGCATTGGCGATCGGACCGGGTGGGAGGCCTTTCACCTTGTATGTATTATACGGAGAATCGACCTCCAAATCTTTGTACATCGTTCTTTCTTTATGCTCGCCCAATGCATATAAAACAGTCGGGTCGGTTTGCAGAGGCATATCCTTTTGAATGCGATTATAAAATACGCTGGAAATAAGGTGGCGATCGGCTTTTTCTGTTGCCTCTTTTTCAATTAAAGAAGCCAGGGTAAGCAATTTGTGAACGTCCATCTTTTTTTCTTTCATTTGTTCATCATATTTGGTTACTACTTCGTATGTTTTTTGGATCATCGGATCAATGATAGATTCCAATGGCGGGTTTTCTTCATAATAAGAATAGGTCGCAGGAAACAAATATCCTTCCAGCGGATGTTTTATATTTTTATTCAACAGACTGTCAGTCAGAAGATCCGGATACTTTTCCTGTAACTGTTTAATCGTTTCTTGATCATCCAGTTTCTCCATGATCTCTTTCTTTGTGTAGTCGGTATGCTTTTCGATCGATTCGGCAATTTGCTCCAGTTGGTACCCTTCCGGGACAGCTATTTTAAAAATGGCCTCCCGGGCCAATGTCCCTGTTTGCAGTGTTTGAGCTATCTCACTCAGTGTCATAGATGGCGCCATGTCGTAAACACCCGCTTGAAAACCGGCAACATTATTCAATTTGACATAATATTTAAAGACGGTGGCATTTTTTATAATGCCTTTTTCCTTGAGCGTCTGTCCAATTGTGGATGTTGACGATCCTATGGGAACCTCAATTTTGACCGTTTTATTGTTTTCCGGATCAACCGGTTTTAAGGCTGATTTTATATAAATGATGCCTCCCAGAATGGTTACTGTCATCAAAATAACGGTAATAAGAGCGATAATAGCCACTATTTTTCTAATAATAATCGCCTCACTTTTTCTTTCTAGCAGATTTTCTCTCATCAATTCCGCCTTTTTTTCTTTATCGAGCTTGGTTCCTTCTTTTCTCACGACGGGAATCCCCTCCCGGTATTCTGTTTTTATACGTTTTCTATTATACAATAACTTTGTTATTTTTCACTCTTATCATCTAGTTGGATAAAAAATGCCAAGCCGGCAAAACATGAACAAATGGCGAAGGCGGCTTTCAGACATCCAGCAAAGCAGCTTGACTCTCATCACATATCGTGAGCACAATCTTTACATGCACTTCTCGGAGCGTTCCTGATAGTGAGTTTATTCGATGGGCAAACATCATTAATAGCTTTACCTGTTCCCTGCCTGCGATGAGGGCTCTTTTATTGTGCTAAAGCAATTGAACAGTATCTCCTGGTTGCCATGCAGGTTTACAGCGACGTTCTTGAAAAAATTTGCGCCTCTCCTTTGTACGATCATTTACTGTGGGGGTCACATTGGACAGGCGATTCACCATAGGGACGTACTCTCCGGAGGCAGACTCAACCCGCGACATTCTCGAACAGCTTGCACCTTTTCTTTGTGCAATCATTTACTGTTAAAGCCCTACTGGTCAGATGATTCACCATAGGGACGTACTCTCCGGAGGCAGACTCAACCTGCGACATTCTCGAACAGCTTGCACCTTTTCTTTGTGCAATCATTTACTGTTAAAGCCCTACTGGTCAGATGATTCACCATAGGGACGTACTCTCCGGAGGCAGACTCAACCCGCGACATTCTCGAAAAAGCTTGCACCTTTTCTTTGTACGATCATTTACTGTTAAAGCCCTACTGGTCAGATGATTCACCTACATATGGGTATACTGTCTTTCGAAGCTGGATTTCGTCACATCCTAATTGCCTCATTATATGATAAAAATGAATAAAACCGATCCCGTTAACGGGATCGGTTTGTTATAGATAACACTCACTCTTCCTCTTCAGCAAGAAAAGTGTTTAGCATTTCTTCGATCATATCCCATTCTTCTTCTGTTTCAATGGGCTGCAGGCTTCCTTCTTCGCCTTCTTCATTGGGAACAAAAGCGGAAGCATGAATTTCAATTTCCTCGGTTTCGTTCTCTTCAGTATCTACCGGAAAATACAGCACATATGACTTGTTAAATTCATCAGAGTCAAATGTAAATAGAATTTCATGCAATTCTTCATTTCCTTGTTCATCTACGACAGTAAAATATTTTTCATCATTTTCCATTTTTTTCACCTCATTATTTGTTGGCTGTCCAAGAAATTTTGCAGGATCATGGTTGCGGCCATTTTATCAATCACTTTTTTCCTCTTCTTTCTGCTTACGTCCGCTTCAAGCAAAACTCTTTCGGCGGCCATCGTACTCAGGCGCTCATCCCAAAGGATTACAGGCAGTTGAAATTTTTCGGCGAGAAGATCAGCATAGGCTTTGGTTGCCTCACCACGAGGACCAATTGTGTTATTCATATTTTTTGGCAGGCCCACGATGATTTTCTCAACACCGTATTCTTTAATAATTTCACCAATCCGCTTAAATCCAAACATGTTTTTTTCTTCATTGATCGATATTGTTTCAACTCCCTGGGCAGTCCATCCCATTTCGTCACTAATGGCCACGCCAACTGTCTTGGAGCCAACATCGAGGCCCATCACTCGCATTTATTTTCCCTCACGATGTTGTGTTAAATACGACTTGACCAGCTCTTCAATGATCTCGTCACGTTCCAATTTTCTCATAATATTCCGAGCATCCTGATGCCTGGGGATATAGGCCGGATCCCCGGAAAGCAAGTATCCGACGATTTGGTTAATTGGATTGTAACCTTTCTCCTGAAGCGCCCCGTACACATGGAGCAAAACACCTTTGACATCATGGTCCATTGGATCCTCTTGAAAATTAAACCTCATCGTTTCGTCAAAAGAGCCCATTTTACAACACCTCTCTCATGCGGCCGTTCATGAAATGACCTGTCTTCATTGTACATGATTTCGACTTGGAATCAAATGGATTTTATCCAATCCGTGACAAAAGATAAGGCCTCATCCAATTGACCGGGGTTTTTGCCTCCAGCTTGAGCCATATCGGGACGGCCGCCGCCTCCACCGCCGCAACGTGAAGCGACTTCTTTGACAAGTTTCCCCGCATGATATTTTTTTGTCAAATCTTTTGTAACGGCGGCAACGATATTTACTTTATCATTTTGTGCAGATCCGAGTACAACAATACCTGAACCAAGCTGTTGTTTCAAATCGTCTGCCATACTTCTTAACGCGTTCATATCGGCGCCTTGAACTTTGCTGGCGATCACTTGTATGCCATTCACTTCGACTGCCTTGTCCAACAAGCTTCCCGCTTCCAAATGGGCCAATTTATCTGTAAGAGATTCATTTTCCCGCTGAAGCTCCTTAAGGTCATTTAACAGGATTTGGGTTCTTTCGACAGCATTGCCCGGCTTCGTTTTCAGCATGTCGGCAATCATCCGAAGCTTTTGTATCTGCCCGTTCATGTAACGGTAGGCATGTTCACCTGTAACGGCTTCTATTCTCCTGATGCCTGCGCCAATGCCGCTTTCAACAACGATTTTAAAGAGCCCGATTTCGGCTGTATTCGATACGTGACAGCCACCGCATAATTCCAGGCTTTCTCCCGCCTGCACAACCCGGACCGTATCTCCGTATTTTTCTCCAAAAAGAGCCATTGCTCCCATCTTCTTCGCTTCTTCCAGACTTTTATATGAAATATGAACAGGGTCATTTGTCCAAATGTTTTCATTCACGAGCGTTTCAACTTTTTCAAGTTCCTCTTCCGTAACGGCTCCAAAATGCGAGAAGTCAAAGCGTAGGCGGTCAGGTCCCACATAAGATCCCGCCTGATTGACATGTTTGCCTAGGACATCTTTCAATGCCTTATGCAACAGATGGGTGGCGGTATGATTTTTAATCACTTGCCGTCTCATCTGCTCATCAATGACAGCCAGCACTTCCAAGCCTTTTTGAAGCGTTCCTTCTTCTATGACACCGGTATGAAGATGTTGTCCGTTTGGCGCTTTTTTGACCTCCGATACTTTTACTTTCAGGCCTTCTCCGACGACTATTCCTTCATCGGCAATTTGTCCGCCGCTTTCCGCATAAAATGGTGTTTTTGTTAAAATAAATTGTACAGTTTCCCCCGCACGAGCTTCCTCTACAAGTTCGCCTTCTTTTACAATTGCTTCAACGTTCGTTTTCACTTGAAGCGTATCGTAGCCGACAAACTCGCTTGCTACCTTCAGTTCACCAAGAACTCCTGATTGAACCTGCATGGATTCTGCTTCCTGCCGGGCTGAACGGGCCCTTTCCCTTTGCTCAGCCATTGCCTTTTCAAACCCTTCATGGTCCACCTTCATTTTCTCTTCTTCTGCATACTCTTCCGTTAGTTCCACTGGAAATCCGTAAGTGTCATATAATCTAAACACTTCTTCTCCCGGTATCGTGTCTTTTCCTTCCGCTTTTGCTCTTTGAATGAGTGAGGAAAATATCTCCAATCCTTCGTTTAACGTTTCGTGGAAACGTTCCTCCTCGTTCTGGATGACGCGTTGAATGAACTCCGTATTTTGTAACACATCCGGATAATAATCTTTCATGATGTCGCCGACAATGGGTACGAGCTTGTACATAAAAGGCTTATCAATATTGATTTCCTTTCCGTATCGGACTGCCCTTCGGAGCAGCCTTCTCAACACATATCCCCTTCCCTCATTTGAAGGAAGCGCGCCATCGGAAACAGCAAAAACAACTGTTCTGACATGGTCCGAAATGACTTTAAAAGCGGTGTCCTTATCTTTTTCCTTCCCATACGCCTGTCCGGATAGCTTTTCGGTTTCCCGAATAATTGGGATAAATAAGTCTGTATCAAAGTTGGTCGGCACATTTTGAACAACGGACACGATGCGCTCCAAGCCCATCCCCGTATCAATATTTTTTTTCGGAAGCGGTGTATAGGTGCCATCAGGGTTGTGGTTGAATTGGGAAAAAACCAAATTCCAAATCTCCAGATAGCGCTCATTCTCCCCTCCTGGATATAATTCAGGATCATTTGGATCATCTCCATATTCTGGTCCACGGTCATAAAAAATCTCAGAGTTCGGACCGCTTGGTCCTTCTCCAATATCCCAGAAGTTTTCTTTCAAGCGAATGATCCTTTCCTTTGGAAGTCCGACATGTTTGTTCCAAATCTCAAAAGCCTCATCATCTTCCGGGTGAATGGTCACTGACAATTTTTCATCTTCAAAACCGATCCATTTTTCACTCGTTAAAAATTCCCAGGCCCATTCGATCGCTTCTTTTTTAAAGTAATCGCCAATCGAGAAGTTGCCCAGCATTTCAAAAAAGGTGTGGTGTCTGGCTGTTTTTCCGACATTTTCAATATCATTCGTTCGAATGGACTTTTGGGCATTGACAATTCGCGGATTTTCGGGGATTTCCCTGCCATCAAAATATTTTTTCAATGTGGCTACCCCACTATTAATCCACAGTAAAGAAGGATCATCGTGGGGGATAAGTGAAGCGCTAGGCTCCACTTTATGTCCTTTCTCTTGGAAAAAATCAAGGAACATTTGTCTTATTTGCGACCCGGTCAACGTTTTCATGTTAATACCTCCAAATTATTTTCATAAAAAATAAAAAAACTTCTCCCCATACAGGGGCGAAGCTTCGTCACGGTACCACCCTGATTATCAAACCAATTCACTTGTTTGACATCTCTTGGTACCTTAACGCGGTTTACGGCAGTGATTAGCTGCTCTCGGGATTGGCTCATTGTCGCCCTTCATCTGGAATTTCTTTCAGCCTCGGAAATTCCTCTCTTACGCAGATTTCAACCTGCTCAGATGGTCAGCAACAAGAATGGATCCCTCATTGATTTTTCATTTTGATTGTTACAGAAATTATAGAGAATGGAAGATCGATTTGTCAATTCTAAGTTGATCTTGAATGGATAAGATAATCGCGGGTATGAATGATCGCCACTTTTAACACGGCCAACAACGGCACAGCAAGAAGCATACCCCATAGCCCGCCCGCTTCACCGCCGATAATGAGCGCGGCAATAATAAAAAGTGGATGAATATTGATTGATTTACCAACAATATACGGCGATAAAACATTCCCCTCCAAGAATTGCAGCAACATGACGATTCCCAAGGCAAACGCCGCTTGTTTGATTGATGACATGAGTGCAATGGCCAAGACGGGCACCGCTCCGATCACTGCTCCAAAATAGGGAATAATGTTTGTAAAAGCAATGATTAAACCGAGCATAATGGGATAATCAAGGCCTATCAACCAAAACAGGAGACTGGAAATGATCCCAAGGATAAAACAGACAAGCAATTGTCCGCGTATATATCCTCCAAGTGACACATTTACCGCCGACAAAAATACCTGGGCATTATTCCGCCACTTCTTAGGAGTCATATACCATGCCGCTTTTTTGACAAGTTCCAAATCTTTCAGAAAATAAAACGAAATAAAAGGAATCACAGCCAAAACGATCACGTAGTTGACGAGGCCCACAACCGAGGAAATGGCCTTCTCCATAAATTGGCCAATCCAAACTTCAAAGCTGTCCACCCGCTCCATTAATTCACTTTTCATCCCGTCAGGCCAACGCGAGGTTGAAGCATCCAACTCTCTGATTAAGCTTTTATAGTAATCCACAAGCTCGGGCACATGTTCGGAAAAGTGTCGCATCTGTCCTATTAATACCGGAATTCCCAAATAAAGGCCATAGCCGATCCCCCCAAAAAATAAAATATAGATGAAGCTAATGGCCACAGCCCGGTTCATTCCAAGGAGCTCCAGTTTCCCGACTATCGGATAAAGCAAATAAGCAATAAATCCCCCGGCCACAAAAGGGAGCATCCCAATACACAACACGGTCAGCAAAGGCTTCCACAGCGGTTTGATGAGCAGGAAAAAATAAAGCAGAACAAAGATGATCAAGATGATGCCGAATTGGTATAATAAGCGAGTTCTTGGTTCCCTCAACGAATGTCCCTCCCTAATAATAGTTTTTCGACTTTGGCCAATTCTAACCATCATGTCGAAAAAAGGAGGAAGGATAAGGAAAGCCGGAGCGGACAAACTTAAAAAAGAACAAGATTATTGCGAGGAGCCGTCCCAGGCACCTTCATTCTTTTAAAGCATTGCGGCATGGTCAAGGAGCAACTTTATCTTTAGAATATGCTTCAAGCTGGTGGCCCGTCCACACTAGAATCATTACACCGTTTTTCTTCATGTGGATGAAACAGGGACTGGGACATAAACAAATACGAAATAGCAAAAAATTATTTGTGTTAAAAATCCCTCTCAACTTAGCCCTCCTAGCTAGTAGGCAAGCTGATTTGGCAATACCATATCCCTTTTCCGACCTCCTGGCCACTGATCCCATTCACAACACCATAAGTTATGTAACGAAAAGAAGGCTGCCGTTTTCGGCAGCCTCTAAATCAACTTTCGTTGCTGTTCATCGAACAAATCATCTAAAGAACTTAAAGATCCGTCTTCTTCCACCTGGTGAGTATATATCATTTGCTTTCCAATGGACAGCTCGATGAAACAGTTCCAGCAATAATACTGGTTCACACCAATTTTACCCAGGTCCTTGCTCTGGCAGTTTGGACATTTCATCATGGGCTTTTCCACCTCGTCGATTTTTTACCGACACGATCATGGCGTCCTTTCCGATTTTTGGAGGGTGTGACGTGCGAATGACACGCTTTCCCTCTGTAATATCCGAAAAAAAGCCATCTGTCAGTTCGTATCCAACGATTGTGCCCACTTCTTCCATAAAATATACATCATCCAGAAGACCAAGTTTGTCACCTTGCTGGGATAAGGTATTTTTTTTGGCTAATGGCTGATTATGGTGCATCGTATATTCATCATGGAGCTCATAATATTTCACCAGGCTGTTTTTACTGTCGATCATGACCCCGTCATTGCCAAACGACGTAACAGATTGGATGGGAAGCCGGTACTTTTTTCCGATCAAACCTTTGCCAAGCAGCAAAAGATCTGTTACCAATCCGTCTTCTCCGATACAAATGTCGCAAACTTCCCCAATCAGCTCCCCGCCATTGTCAAACACCGGCTTTCCTTTTAACAAAGAAAATGTTCGCAAAGTAAACCCGCCTTTCCGAACATTTATATTGTCTGCCGATTAAAGAAAATCATAAGGCGTAACATTTTCCATGCCGATCATGGGATCAACCATAAAAAGCTTCTCTTCAAAAGACAAATCCGCTTGTTCTATTGTTTTATCTTTATCCACCGGCAAGCTGGCGGAAGCCGCCAATTTTTCATACAAAGTCGTTTGTCTCTTCTGATCATCCACCCTCGAAATGCCCATGCGAAAAGCTTCTTCCTCTCCGCACAAAATCAGAAATTCTTTGCTTCGGGTAATCGCTGTATATAATAAATTCCTTCGCAACATGCGATAATAACTTTTGACGACAGGAAGGATGACAATGGGAAATTCGCTTCCTTGCGATTTATGGATGGAACAGCAAAAAGCATGGGTGATTTGGTTAAAGTCCTGGCGATAATACGTGACTTCTGTTCCTTCAAAAGAAACGATCATCATATCCTGCTTCTCTACGTTTTCTCTTGCGTATAAAATCGAAATAATTTCCCCGATATCTCCGTTAAACACATTTTTCTCCGGTTGATTAACAAGTTGAAGCACCTTGTCGCCAATCCGGTATGAAACATCCCCAAATGTGACTTCTTTTCGTTTATTGCCGCTTCCTTTCGGATTAAGGACATTTTGCAAAATTTTGTTCAAATGGTCAATCCCAGCAGGTCCGCGGTACATTGGTGCGAGCACTTGAATATCTTTGGCCGCATAACCTTTTCTGACTGCGCTCCGAACAACTTTTTCGACAACCTCACTAATTTGAGTTCCTTGGCATTTGATAAAAGAACGGTCTGCCTGCGGTTCAGTGATCTTCTCCGGAATGTTTCCCTTTTTGATCGTATGGGCCAGTTCAATAATCGAGGAGCCGTCGGCTTGCCGATAAATGTCAGTAAGCTCCACTGTCGGAATGATGTTAGACTTCAATAAGTCCGTAAGAACTTGTCCCGGCCCGACGGACGGAAGCTGATCCTCATCTCCCACAAGGATGACTTGAATATCTTCCGGAAGTGCTTTAAAAAGTTGATGGGCAAGCCACGTGTCGACCATGGACATTTCATCAATGATGACGATTTTTCCTTCTATTTCCCGATCCCCGTCAGCATCCATATTTTCCTGCCCAGTCATACCGAGAAGACGGTGAATTGTTACGGCAGGAAGCCCGGTTGATTCTGCCATTCTTTTGGCGGCTCGTCCTGTCGGGGCGGCTAATACGAACGGAAAGGGTTGGTCTTTATAAGCGTGTATATCAAGCGAACACCCATGAAGCTCGGCATATAATTCCACAATCCCTTTTATGACCGTTGTTTTTCCCGTACCAGGTCCCCCGGTTAATATCATAAGCGGACTTGTCAGCGCCGTTTGAATAGCCTCTTTTTGAGATGGCGCATACTGGATGCCCAGTCTGTCCTCCAACTTGCCCAACGCCATTAAAAATTCCGACTCCGGAAATTGTTCCGCATACTGATTTTGCTCAAGCAAGCGTTCGATATTTGTTATGATCCCTCTTTCGGAAAAATAAAGGGAAGGAATATATACCCGCTTTTCTTCACCAATGATTTTCCCTTCTTCTTCAAGCTGTATGAAGCACTGGCTAATCATGTCATATGGAATTTCCACGGGTTGGCTGTCTTCCAATAGCTTCTTAACCTTTATCAGAAGCTCTTCCGCCTCTAAATAAACATGGCCGTTTTGCAGACAATCTTGCTCTAACGCATAAAGACACGCGGCCTTAATCCGGTCGGGGTGGACTCCATCAATGCCTATTTGCATCCCGAGTTCATCCGCCCGGCCAAACCCGATCCCCTCCACATCTGCAATCAATTGATACGGATTTGTCTCAATAATGTCCAGTGCATTTTCTTTATATGCTTGGTAAATTTTCATGGACAACTGTGGTCCAAAACCATGTTGATTGAGCCCGATCATAATTTGTTCCAATTCTTGATGTTCCAGGAGAGCGTCGTACAAATCTTTAGCCGTATCAGAAGCCAATCTCGGGATGGTTTCCAGTACGGACGGTTCTGCCAAAATGCGGCTAATTGCGTTTTCGCCAAGTGTTTCAACGATACGTTCGGCCGTTTTTTTACCGATCCCTTTAAAAAGGTCGCTTGAAAGATAGGCAACAAGTCCTTGCTTTGTTTGCGGAATTTCCTTTTTAAAATGCTTTGCATGAAACTGAAGACCAAATTTAGGGTGTTCTTTTAGGTTACCGTAAAAAAGATATGTCTCCTGTTCATGAATTTTAGGGAAATAACCCGTCACAACGGCTTCTTTTTCTTCATATGCGACGTTTGTTTCTTCCACCCGAATTCTGATAACGGAATAAAAGTTCGCCTCATTATGGAAAATAGTGACTAAATGGCGCCCCTTTATAAAATGTTCTTCATCCGTCCTTAAATCGAGAGAATTCTGTTGGTTCATGGCGATCTCCCTTTCGTTCAAGGGTACTCTTATTGTTCCAAGGCTTGCTGAACGACTTTTTTGGCGTTCGCGGCAAGAAGGTGATCCGGCTGAATGGAAAGTGCCTGTTCAAAACATTCCATCGCCTTGTCCGCATCATTCAAATGTCCTGCATAGGCCACACCCAGATTATAAAAAGCATCGGCATGATTCGGATCAAGTTCTATTACAGTTTTTAACTGGTTAATTGCTTCTTCCAGTACGCCCGCTCGGGCCAAAGCAAGTCCATATTGAAAAATTGCCTCTGGATCTTTCCTGTCCAACTCCACACTTCTTTGCAAGTAAGGAAGTGAAAGCTCGCTTCTCCCCATATTCACAAAGCACATTCCGAGCATATAGTGCACATCGTTGGACTCTTGTCCAAGAGAGATGGCTTTTTGAAACATATTCGCAGCTTCCCGGTATTTCTCCTGCTTAAAATATAAATTCCCAAAACAGTAATACACCGCAAATGCTTGTTCATCGAGTTCAACAGCCCGTTTTAAAAATTGTTCTGCCCGCGCAAACTCGTTCAACGATAGAAGAACGTTGGCAAAATTAACGTAAGCCACAGCATTCTTGGGATTTTCCTCTATAGCTTCTGTAAACATTTGAACCGCTTTTTCAAGCTTCCCTTCCTGTAAGTACTCAATGCCCTTTATATTTTTATCCATAGGTCACACTCCAAGCGTTTACAATCTTCATAAAGTGATGTACCCCTGTCACTTTGCTGACAGGGGTTTTTCAATCAGCCCACATACGTAAGCTGGCGATCGTTCCGATAAATCTTATCAATCGTTCCACCGCCCAGACACACTTCCCCATCATAAAAAACGACGGCCTGTCCAGGAGTTACAGCCCTTACCGGTTTTTCAAATAGCACTTTTGCCTCCTCGCCCGGCAAACGGACTACGGTTACATGTTCATCCGGCTGGCGGTAACGGAATTTAGCCGTGCAAGAAAATTCCCCGGGCTTTTCAATGTCGGATATCCAATTGACATCAACGGCCAAAATGGCATCCGAATATAATGCGGGATGATGAAAGCCTTGTTCAACGTATAGCACATTCCGTTTTAAGTCCTTACCTACGACAAACCATGGGTCGCCCGCGCCTCCGATGCCTAATCCGTGTCTTTGCCCGATTGTATAATACATTAAACCGTCATGGGTGCCGACCTTTTTACCATCCAATGTTTCCATATTTCCTTTTTGAGCGGGGAGGTAACCGCTAAGGAATTCTTTAAAGTTCCGCTCACCGATAAAGCAGATGCCGGTACTGTCTTTTTTTTCAGCGGTGGCCAAACCAGCTTTTTTGGCCATTTCTCTTACTTCTTTTTTATTCAGCCCGCCTAGTGGAAACATGACTTTTTGCAATTGTTGTTGGCTGAGCTGGTTCAGAAAATAGGTTTGATCTTTATTTTGGTCAATTCCCCTAAGCATGACGACTTCATCGCCCCTGCGCTCTACCCGGGCATAATGTCCGGTTGACAAATAATCTGCCCCTAGTTTCAGGGCGTGATCCAAAAAGGCTTTAAATTTAATTTCCTTGTTGCACATGACGTCCGGATTAGGTGTCCGGCCCGCCTTATATTCATCAAGAAAATAAGTAAATACTTTATCCCAATATTGTTTTTCAAAATTCACTGCATAATACGGGATGCCGATTTGATTGGCAACCCTGATGACGTCGTTGTAATCCTCCGTCGCGGTACATACGCCAAATTCATCGGTGTCGTCCCAATTCTTCATAAAAACACCAATGACATCATAACCTTGCTCTTTTAACAAAAGCGCCGCTACCGATGAGTCGACACCACCTGACATACCGACGACGACGCGTGTATCTTCCGGCGCTTTATTCATTCTAATACTTCCTTTCAATCAGAAAGAAGCTTGCGGACGATTTCCGCTGTTTTTTCGGCCGCTTCTTTCACTTGTTCTACCGTGTTTCCCAGTCCAAAACTAAATCGAACTGAATTATTGACTCTATCACTTTCCTTGCCAAACATGGCTGTAAGCACATGGGACGGGTCAAGCGTCCCGGCTGTGCACGCTGATCCACTTGAAGCGGCGATGCCTGCTAAATCAAGATTTACCAGAAGCGGCTCGACATCCGTTCCTGGAAAGCTGACATTCAAAACATGTGGTACGGACTGTTCCAAAGATCCATTAATGAAAAAATCGATCCCTTTCACTTTGAAGGTTTCCACAAAACTGTCCTTCAAATGTCTGTAATGAGCAATTCTTTCATTCAAAGAATGACCAGCAATCTTAGCGGCCTCGGCAAACCCGGCAATAGAAACCAGATTTTCCGTGCCAGGGCGTTTTTTTTGCTCCTGTTCTCCTCCATATTGCCTCGGAATCAAGCGGCTTCCCGATTTTACATACAGAAAACCGACGCCCTTCGGCCCGTTGATTTTATGGGAAGATGCTGATAAAAAATCTACTTGAAGTTCGTTTACATTGAGCTTTTCCGTCCCATAAGCCTGTACAGCATCCGTATGAAAATATGCTTGATGGCCAGAAAGGATCGCTCCGATTTCTTTTATCGGCTGAATAGTTCCCACTTCGTTATTGGCAAACATGATCGTGACTAATATGGTGTCATCACGAAGCGCTTTTTTAACATCTTCAGGGTGGATCATCCCGTTTATATCGGGATCAAGATAAGTGACGTCAAATCCTTCACGTTCCAAAAACTTACAGGCATCGAGTACAGCATGGTGCTCAAACGATGTTGTAATAATGTGCTGTCCTTTTTCCCGGTTTGCCAATGCCGCACCTAAAACAGCCAAGTTGTCGGATTCTGTACCGCCGCTTGTAAAGATGATTTCTTTCACATTCGCGCTAATTGTTTGCGCGATCACCATTCTCGCTTCATCCAAAATACGACGCGCTTCCCTTCCCGGTGTATGGATGCTTGATGGATTTCCGTACACATCTTTCATCAGTGTGAACATCTTCTCTGCCGCTTCGGGATGGACAGGCGTCGTTGCCGCATGGTCCAAATAGATCATTTTATTCATTCGCTCTCACCAGTTTCAATATTAAATATAAAACATATAAGGCTGTACATCGTTATCTTCTCGATGATTTGCCAAATCTTCCACCGTTGTGTGGTCAAGCACATCTTTGACCGCATCCCGGATCCTTATCCATAGTTCTCTTTTGGCCGGCTCCTCATCCTCTATGCCTTCAACCGGGCTGATAGGCCCCTCCAGCACTCTGATAATGTCTCCGGCCGTTATTTCTGACGGTTCCTTGGCGAGTATATAGCCTCCATAAGCTCCTCTGACGCTCTTTACCAGTCCCGCATTCCGAAGCGGGCCCGCCAACTGTTCTAAATAGTGTTCTGAAAGATTATGGGCCTGGGCGATCGATTTTAAAGAAATCGGCCCTTGGCCGAATTTTTTGGCGAGTTCGATCATAATCGTTAATCCGTAACGCCCTTTTGTCGATATTTTCATAAACTTGCACCTCGTTTTATTTCTTCCATCATTTGTATTTCTGATTTTTTATATACCCATTTGTTTGTCAGTGTACGACATTGCGGCAAAGCAATACCAATAAATGTCCCGACAGCCAAACTGAAAACGATCGTACCAATAAACACGGGTCCACCCAGCAGCCAGCCCATGATTAAAACGACGACTTCCATAAAGCGTCTCGCGTTGGATACTTTCCATTTCGTTTTGGCCGTAAGAGCGAGCATAAAACTATCCCTTGGGCCAGCCCCGAGTTCAGCAGATAAGTACATCCCCATCCCGTAGGAGTAAATGATCATTCCCACAATGAACATGATGATTTTTCCCATCCAGCCTTGTGGCTCTGTTAAAAAAGGAAGCATCATCAACATATCAATATAAAGACCAACGAGAATCATATTTAAATAAGCCCCAAGCTTGGGCCACTCACGCATCATGATTCCAGAGGCTCCTAAAATCGCAAATCCCACAATAACGCTCCACGTTCCAATCGAAAGCCCCAATTGATAATAGAGGCCGACATGAAGCACGTCCCACGGTGAAGCTCCAAAGTCGGACACAATGATTAGTACGATCCCTAACGACATAATGAGAAGTCCGAACGTAAAAATGAAAAAACGGGCGAGCAGATGATCTGATTTACGCATATACCGAAACCCCTTTGCATTGCTCCATTATATCATAACCAATATTCAATATGCATATTTGGCGGTGATTTGATATGATAGAAATATCGAAAACAGAACGGGAGTTTGGAGTGGATAATATGAGTACACAGCCATTGGCCTTTCGAATGAGGCCTCGTGAAATCACAGAGGTAATCGGACAAGAACATCTTGTCGGCGAAGGAAAGATCATCGCCAGAATGGTAAAGGCAAAACAGTTGTCCTCCATGATTTTATATGGCCCGCCCGGGATCGGTAAAACATCAATTGCCAATGCGATTGCCGGAAGCACCAAGTATGCGTTCCGATCCCTAAACGCCGTTACAAATAACAAAAAAGATATGGAAATCGTTGCGGCCGAAGCGAAAATGAGCGGAAAAGTCATTTTGCTTCTTGATGAAGTGCACCGCTTGGATAAAGCAAAACAAGATTTTCTTTTGCCATATCTCGAAAATGGCATGATCATACTAATTGGCGCAACAACAAGCAATCCATATCATGCGATTAATCCGGCCATCAGAAGCCGTTGCCAAATCTTTGAGCTTTTTCCTTTAACAGAACAGGATATGAAGAAAGCATTGCATCAGGCGCTTCATGACAAAGAGCGAGGACTCGGCCAATATGATATTTCCGTGAATGATGATGCCTTGAATCACTTTGCCGCCGCCTGCAACGGTGATGCAAGAAGTGCCTTGAATGCACTCGAGCTTGCCGTTCTTTCGACGGAGCCTTCCAACGACGGCGTCATCCATATCACACGCGAAATCGCTGAGGAATGCCTTCAGAAAAAAAGCCTTGCCCATGATAAAAATGGCGATGCTCACTATGATGTTTTAAGTGCTTTGCAAAAATCAATTCGGGGAAGTGACACAAATGCCGCCCTGCATTATTTGGGCAGATTGATCGAAGCGGGTGATTTGCCGAGCATTTCCAGAAGGCTCCTTGTCATTGCCTATGAGGACATCGGCCTTGCCAGCCCCCAAGCGGGCCAGAGGACATTGGCTGCTATTATGACGGCCGAAAAAATCGGCTTCCCCGAGGCGAGAATCCCGCTCGCCAATGCAGTAATTGAATTATGCCTATCCCCTAAATCAAATTCCGCCTACAAAGCTATTGATGAAGCTTTGCAAGATATTCGGACGGGAAAAAGCGGTGAAGTGCCGCTTCACCTGAAAGACGCCCATTATAAAGGGGCGAAAGCTTTGGGACGGGGTCTGGATTATAAATATCCGCACGATTACGAATCGGGCTGGGTAAAACAGCAATATTTGCCGGACAAACTAATGAATAAAACATACTATAAGCCAAAAAAGACAGGAAAGTTTGAACAAACTCTCGCGACCATATATGAAAAAATTAATAAAGCCTAAACGGGACGCTGTTGCTTGACGTCCCGTTTCATTTTTTTATTTTTACCCATCATGAACCCGATGAATGTGAATGTCCTTTAATAATTGCCGGACAACGTAACTGGCCATGATTAACCCTACTGTCGACGGTACGAACGCATTGGAAGAAGGGGGCATTTTAGCTTTTCGAATATCTGATTGCTCATTGCCTACCTCCTCAAGTACCTCTTCCCGTGCTACGATGGGACTTTCATCAGAAAAGACGACCGGGATCCCTTTTTGAATCCCTTCTTTTCTAAGCCTTGTCCGAATGACCTTTGCAATCGGGTCCGTATGTGTGTCTGAAATATCCTTAATCATAAATCTTGTTGGGTCCATCTTATTCGCCGCACCCATACTGGAAATCATAGGCACATTCCTCTTTAGGCACTCTTTCATTAAATGGATTTTATAAGAAATTGTATCTGAAGCATCTACAACAAAATCTAATGGCTGCTGAAAAAATTTTTCATACGTTTCTTCCGTGTAAAACATATTTAAGGCGATAACTTCACATTCAGGATTGATATCTTTAATCCGCTCTTTCATTAATTCTGCCTTGGACTGCCCCACCGTTGATAAAAGAGCAATAATTTGCCTGTTTACATTCGTAATATCCACAACATCTTTATCAACCAAAATTAATTTCCCCACGCCGGACCGTGCCAACGCTTCTGCTGAAAAAGACCCTACCCCGCCAATTCCCAAAACGGCAACGGAACTGTTTTTTAAAATATCAAGCCCCTCTTTGCCGATGGCCAATTCATTACGGGAAAACTGGTGCAACATCATCATCAACTCCAATTGTATAGAACTCGGAATAAGAATAATGGAAAATCGGTTTGCTGGCAAGAAAATGAGAAGACGGTATTGATTCAAAACAAAAAAGCCCGTCTGTCTATATGGGCTAGATGTATTATTTCCAAAAAATCTGTTGAACCAAACTAATCTCCTTTAACCCTTTCCCGCGTCTGAATGCCGCCCCCGCTAGCGGCTGGGAAATTGCCTATTATTCTCTGCAATAAAAAACAACCGGCAAGGCTTCTTACCGGTTGCTGATCTTTTTCCATATAAAACGAAAAGTCCCAATCGTGCCGTCTTTGAATCCTTTGTTTTGAACCCGCTCTCGGCAGGTGGGTGCCCTGTTCCAGGCTTCAAGCTTCCTTTTCACAAAGGCTTGCCATCAGCCGGGAAACGCCAGGCTCCCGTATTTAAAACTTGTCGGTCAAAACGATAAGGTATGGAGACGAACACATCAGGACTTTCCTTGTTGAATAAATACTAACACAGGGCTTTAAATATATCAATTAAAAACAAATGGGAAATGTGTCATCTTCTAGTCCGAAACCTGTTTTTTCACAAGCCATAAAATCAATCCTGGCTGGACATTCCCTTCATTGCGTTCTGTTCTCTTTTCGTTTCAAGCTCTTGAATGGCATGCTGATCCAACTGCAAATGCAACTCTGCCAACTGATCACCGCTTACCTCATCTGGTGCTTTCATGAGCAAGTCGCTGGCGCTGGCCGTTTTTGGAAAAGCAATCGTATCACGAAGGCTGGCCCGACTAGCAAGCACCATTACCATCCGGTCAAGACCAAGGGCAACACCACCGTGCGGGGGTGTTCCATACTCAAATGCTTCCAACAAAAAGCCAAACTGCTCTTTTGCCTCTTCATCTGTAAAACCGAGCACTTTGAACATTTTTTCTTGTACATCCCGTTCAAAAATCCGCAAAGAGCCTCCGCCCAGCTCATATCCGTTTAATACGAGGTCATAAGCATGGGCGCGAACTCGGGCTGGATCTGTTTCCAAAAGAGGCAAATCTTCCCGTACAGGCATTGTAAACGGGTGGTGTGCGGCTGTATAACGCTTTTCATCTTCGTTATACTCTAGGAGCGGCCAATCCGTTACCCATAGAAAATTGAATTTCGTTTCATCAATGAGATTCAATTCTTTGCCCAATTTCAATCTAAGAGCACCGAGTGAATCAGCTACAATGTCGCGTGTATCCGCCACATACAGAATTAAATCTCCGACTTCAGCTTGAAGCGCAGCCGTCAATTGTCCCGAAATATCTTCGTCAAAAAACTTGGCGATTGGACCCTTTATCCCGTCGTCTTCCACTTTCATCCACGCGAGCCCTTTAGCCCCGTATCTGCCTGCGTATTCTCCGAGCGCATCAATATCTTTTCTGGAATACTTTTCGGCACCGCCTTTGACGACGATTGCTTTTACTTGTCCTCCTTTTTGCACTGCACCGGCAAACACTTTAAAATCGGAGTGTTTGACGATCTCCGAGACATCGGTCAACTCCATGTCAAACCGTGTATCCGGTTTGTCCGAACCGAATCGCGCCATCGCGTCGTTATACGAAATTGTTGGAAATGGGGTGGAAACGTCGATTCCCTTTGCCTTTTTCATTACCTGGACCATCATTTTTTCAACCATGGCCATAATCTCATGCTGATCCTTAAAACTTGTTTCGATGTCCACCTGCGTAAACTCCGGCTGACGATCTGCCCTTAAATCCTCATCCCGAAAACAGCGGGCAATTTGATAATATTTATCAAATCCACTTACCATCAACAGTTGTTTAAAGATTTGCGGTGACTGGGGCAGCGCATAAAATTCTCCTGGATGAACTCTGCTTGGAACAAGGTAATCCCTTGCACCTTCTGGTGTGCTTTTTGTCAACAACGGTGTCTCGATTTCCAGGAAGCCTTCATCATTTAAAAAGCCGCGGATTGTATTGGTCACATCATGGCGCAATTTAAGTACGTCAAACATTTCCGGACGACGCAAATCCAAATAGCGGTACCGCAGGCGAATATCTTCTGCAGCTTCCGTATTGTCTTCAATCATGAACGGAGGGGTCTTCGCCTTGTTGATGATGGTCACTTCTTTGACAATGACCTCGATTGTTCCTGTCTTGATTTTAGGATTAAATGTGCTTTCTTCCCTTTTTACGACCGTCCCTTTTACATCAATAACATATTCATTGCGGATCGTCTCAGCTATATGTAAAGCTTCTTCTGAAGTTTCCGGGTTAAATACGATTTGTACGATTCCCGTCCGGTCACGCAGGTCTATAAAAATGAGTCCCCCCAAATCGCGGCGCCTTTGAACCCATCCTTTTAAAACAACGGATTCTCCAATCGCGCTTTCTTCTATTTCCCCGCAATAATGCGTTCTCCCATACATACCAATGATCCTCCTTGTTAAATACCAGATTTCAATTGTTCAACCATATTTTCAAGCTCCACACTTGTTTGCTCACCAGTTTCCAAGTGCTTCAGGAGCGCTTTTCCCTCTTTTAATTCATCTTCACCAATAATGACGGCATATTTGGCGTGAAGTCGCTCGGCCGCCTTAAATTGGGCTTTTAATTTTCGGCCCATATAATCTTTTTCTGCCGAAAAACCAGCGCGGCGTAATTGCTGTAAAAGCGGGACAGCATACTCCTCCGCTTCTTCCCCGAGAGCGATGATAAAATAATCAATGGACTCCTCTTGCGGGAGGGCAACACCTTCAGCATCCAAGGCACTTAAAAGCCGCTCCACACTCAAAGCGAAACCGATCCCCGGCTTGTCAGGACCCCCGACTTCCTCTACAAGCCCGTCATATCTTCCGCCGCCGCATAAAGTCGTAATGGCACCGAACCCTTCCGCTTCACTCATAATTTCAAAAGCCGTATGGTTATAATAATCCAATCCTCTAACAAGGTTGGGATCCACGACAAAGTCAATTCCCATCCCTTTGAGCAGCTTTTTCACTTTCTCGAAATATTCGGATGAAGCTTCATTCAAATAATCAAGAATGGAAGGCGCCGTTTGCATCAACTTGTGGCCACGGTCTTTTTTACAATCCAGAATCCGGAGTGGATTCGTTTTAAGCCTTTGCTGGCAGTCTTCGCAAAATTCTCCGATATTCGGTTGAAAATGAGCAACGAGCGCTTCCCGAAGAGCCGACCTGCTTGAACGGTCGCCTAGACTATTGATCACAAGACGAAGTTCTCTCAAGCCCAGATTCCTGTAAAACTCCATCGCAAGCGAAATTACCTCGGCATCTATCGCAGGATCGTCACTGCCAATTGCCTCGATGCCAAACTGGACAAACTGGCGGTAACGTCCGGCTTGTGGTCGCTCATACCGAAACATCGGGCCAATATAATACAATTTAACAGGTTGAATCGTTTGCCCGTACATTTTATTTTCAGCATAAGAGCGGACAACGGCAGCTGTTCCCTCCGGCCTCAATGTCAAGCTCCGGCCTCCTCTGTCCGTGAACGTGTACATCTCTTTTTGCACAATATCTGTTGAATCCCCAACACTTCTTTGGAACAGCTCAGTCTGTTCAAAAATAGGCGTTCGAATTTCTTTGTATTGATACTTTTGGCAAATGTCCCTTGCCGTTTTCTCAATATACTGCCACTTTTCCACTTCTCCCGGAAGTATGTCTTGAGTTCCTCTCGGAATTTGAATACCCAAGCTTACATCCCCCTTTTACAAGTTCATGATTTTTCCTAAATAAAAATAAAAAACCCTCGGTCTCTTGTTTGAACGAAACAAGGGACGAGAGTTGTTTCCCGCGGTGCCACCCTTATAAAAGCAAAATGCTTTCACTTTCACATATAACGCCTGTTGTGCGTCCATCCCCTACTGGGCATTAATGCCGTTCGAAGCGGATTCCTACGGAGTGTCTTTCATCGGGATATTTGTGGAAATATTTTCAGCCGGGATATTTCCTCTCTGCTCAAATAAAGTTCCGATTACTCTCTCCATCATCGGTTTTTTATTTTTGAATGTACTTCTTTAATCATACGAATGCGTAAAAACTTTGTCAACAAGTTTACCCTTTGGCCAGCTTTCTTTTTAAAGCATTTCGTTCTGAATGCGATAATCCCATTTCCTGCTCTTGTTTCGTTTCAAACACCCGGTCATTTTCCAGCAAATTCTGAAAGTCAAGCCCTATGTAATGGGGTATATTGACGGAAGCGAGATGACTTTTCTCGTTTGTCCTC
Organism: Siminovitchia thermophila; assembly: GCF_016909185.1. Lineage (GTDB taxonomy): Bacteria > Bacillota > Bacilli > Bacillales > Bacillaceae_C > Siminovitchia > Siminovitchia thermophila. Next base: position 26,386 of record NZ_JAFBFH010000028.1, read on the forward strand.
ATGCAAAAACCTCCAAAAATGATATTATTTCTATTGTTCCCTACAGAAACATTTTCTATAATTGATAGAGAATTTCTTTTTGAATGAAAGATGGGCAAACCCCCCCTTTTTAAAAATCCTCCCTCATGAGATAATGTGGCGAGAGAGAAAGGCGGTCATATTTTGGGGAAAAAAAAGCTGTTTATGATCTTTTTACTGCTGCTCCTCCTTGCAGTTATCGTAAATCTTCCTTCCTGGATCACTGCCGACTCCATCACTATTGAAATTACCGGTGATGTCGTCAATGTACGGGAAAAGCCAGGCACTTCCTATTCAATAATTACCCAAATTAGAAAAGGAGAATCTTACACTGTTGAAAAAGAACAGGGTGATTGGTACGAAATCAAGCTGCCATCCGGACAGACGGGCTGGATTGCCAATTGGCTTGCAGTAAAACAGACTAGTTCGGAAATGCAGTCAGGTACGGTAAATGTAGATAGTTTAAATGTTCGTGCTGACGCTAACGCGAATAGTGAAATTATAGGAAAATTAAATAGTGGCGAAAAAGTGAAAATGATTCAGGAAAGCAACGGGTGGTACGAAATCTCATACAAATCCGGGTCTGCATGGGTAAATGCGCAATATATAGAAAAATCCACATCCGAAAGCAGTTCACCCGAATCAGAAGGGCGCAATATATCCATTCTTCATGATGGGACAAACATTCGGAAAAAACCGGAATTGGCATCTCCAATCGTAGACACGGCACATTCCGGAGAAGTGTATGAAGTCATCGAGGAAAAAAATAACTGGTATAAAATTGAAGCAGCCAATGGGAAAACCGGCTTTATCGCCAGTTGGGTTGTATCATCAACAAACCGGCCAGTATTACATAATAAATCGGGAGACGGGATTTCCGGAAAAACGATCGTCGTCGATGCGGGACACGGAGGAGAGGATAAAGGAGCCACCGGCAGTTCTGGCGTAATTGAAAAAAAACTCACTCTTGAAACGGCTCGACTGCTGGAAAAAAAGTTGAAAAATGCGGGAGCCAATGTGATTATGACGAGAAGCCGTGACAGATATGTTCCGCTGCATAACAGGACAAACGCCGCCATTGAAAACCGGGCGGATGCCTTTGTCAGCCTGCACTACGACAGCATAAATGACCCTGTTACCAACGGGCATACAACTTACTATCACTATGCTTACGATAAACAATTGGCCGATGTTGTTCACTCACATTTGGGCAAGGAGATCGGCTTGAAAGACCGCGGCACCAAATTTGGCAACTACTATGTGCTCAGGGAGAACAGCCAGCCCTCCATATTGCTTGAACTGGGCTATTTGAGCAACGCCTCCGAAGAGCAGACCATTAACTCCAAACGATACCGTGATACGGTTACAACGGCAATTACCGACGGCTTGAAGGATTATTTTTCCAACTAGAAGCGCCGATCAAACGATAAAATAAGAACTGACAGGGGGACCTTTGCCACCACAACAATGGGCTAAGGTCCTTTCAACTGTGCAAACGCCTGAAAGCACCGTCCCGAAAAAAGCGATCGCTTCAGATTGATGAGACCCAATCGGATACATCGCCCCCCAGATGCCTTAGCCCGCTATCGTCGGCTGTATGATCATTTTTCGGCCGTTCGGATCTCCCATCTTCTTGAATATTATTTTCGGAATATATTATCAATTCGAATGCCGCTTTTCTGATTTTTTCATCTGCTCACACATTATAGACTGCCCCGTGGATGAGCAATTCTCGATTTCCCCGGCAAACGGGCGCGATCTAAACGCTTCGATAACTGTTTTCTTGATCAATCCGTGCAATCGTGCGTCTGGACCACTGTTAATGGCCGATTTTTTGATTGAAATGCCTGGTTACCGAAGTGTAGTCCCTTGTTGACGGGTCGCTCACTTTCTGTTTGTGCCGGTATAAAAAACCCAATCATCCTGCGGGACGATTGGGTTCGCGGTGCCACACCCTTCATTATTTCTAACAGAAATGTACAAACATACAAGGCTGCTCGGTGTGAAGCTCAAGAGTCCTTTCATCATTATCAGCTCTCGAGCAATGTGACATTACTTTTTACGATTGAAAAAAATTTTTATCTATAAAATCGAAACATGTTATTCTCAACACAAATATGCGATTTGTCGATCAAAGCTATCATTTTTTCCAATGGATCATTCTTTGCATTCATTTTAAAGTGGTTCCTGATGGTTTTTTTCTAAAATCAAGGTAACTGGCCCATCGTTGATCAAATCAACTTCCATCATTGCTCCAAAAATCCCCGTTTCTACACGTACACCTTTGTTTCGCAACATTTCGTTAAATTTCTCGTATAGTCCCTTTGCGTATTCGGGTCTGGCCGCCTCACCAAAGCTCGGGCGCCTACCCTTGCTGCAATCTGCATAAATCGTAAACTGGGAAACAGATAAGATGTCGCCGGCAACATCCATTAGGGAGCGGTTCATTTTACCGGCCTCATCTTCAAACACACGCAAATTGACAATTTTATCAGCCAGCCACTCTGCCTCTTTTTCTGTATCTTCATGAGTGATGCCGACAAGCAGTACAAAACCTTGTCCAATCCTGCCTGTCGCTTCACCATCAACCATTACTTTTGCTTGTTTGCATCTTTGCAAGACAATTTTCACAATCCGTCATGCCCCTTTAATTCATGATTCTGTGAACCGCATAAATATCTGGAATTTGTTTGATTTTATCCACCACTTTATGAAGGTGGCTAATATTGTGAATCGCGATCGTCATCATGATCGTTGCCACCTTATTGCGGTCGGTACGGCCACTGATGGCTGTTATATTTGTCCTCGTGCCACTGACCGTTTGTAACACTTCATTCAGCAGGCCATGCCGGTCGTAACCAAGGATTTCAATATCGACATTGTACTCTTTTCGGGAGTTGCGATTTGTTTCCCACTCAACCGGAATGAGGCGATTTTCATCTTGATTGGCTATCATATTCGGGCAATCGCGCCGATGGACAGAAACACCTCTGCCTTTTGTAATAAAGCCGATAATTTCATCCCCAGGAACCGGATTGCAGCAGCGGGACAGACGAATTAAAAGATTGTCAGCCCCTGCCACTTTCACGCCTGCTTCATGTTTCCTCGGCCGGCCCGTCGTCTTCGTTTCAGTCACAATCTCTTTGATCGCTTCTTCTTCGTCCCGTTTTTTTCTCCATTTTTCCGTCAGGCGGTTAGCCACTTGTTGTGCCGAAACGCCGTTATAGCCAACAGCTGCGTACATATCTTCCGCCGTGGAAAAATTAAATTTGTCGGCTGTTCTTTCAATATTTTCGGGAGTCAGGATCTCTTTTAAGTCAAAGTCCAGTTCTCTGATTTCTTTTTCTATCATTTCCCGGCCTTTTATAATGTTTTCTTCTTTTCGCTGCCGTTTAAAAAATTGCTTAATTTTGTTTTTCGCCTGGGAAGTTTGGGCAAGCTTCAGCCAATCCTGGCTTGGTCCATATGAATGCTTGGATGTTAAAATCTCAACAATATCACCGGTGTTTAGCTTGTAATCCAGTGTGACCATTTTCCCGTTGATTTTTGCGCCTATTGTTTTATTGCCGATTTCCGAATGGATTCGGTAGGCAAAATCAATAGGCACCGATCCCGCAGGCAACTCAATGACATCGCCTTTTGGCGTAAATACGAATACCATGTCAGAAAAGAGATCAATTTTTAACGATTCCATGAATTCTTCTGCGTTAGCGGATTCGTTTTGAAACTCTAATATTTCCCTGAACCAGGACAGTTTTTTATCAAAGGAAGCCTGCTGATGCGGGGATTTTCCTTCTTTATAAGCCCAATGGGCAGCAACCCCGTACTCGGCGATTCGATGCATTTCAAAGGTTCTGATTTGTACTTCGAGCGGCTCCCCGCCTGGCCCAATGACGGTAGTATGAAGCGATTGATACATGTTCGGTTTTGGCATGGCGATATAATCTTTAAATCGCCCGGGCATCGGTTTCCAGCAAGTATGAATGATGCCAAGGACAGCGTAACAGTCCTTGATGCTGTTGACGATAATTCTAACAGCGAGCAAGTCATAAATTTCATTGAACTGTTTATGCTGCAGGCTCATTTTCCTGTAGATCGAATAAATATGTTTCGGTCGTCCATACAGTTCGGCTTTAATATTCACTTCTTCCAGCCGCTCTTGCATTTCTTTAATCACATTGTCAAGATACTCTTCCCGCTCAGCCCTCTTTCTTTTCATCAGATTAACAATTCGATAGTATTGTTGGGGATTTAAATATCGAAGAGAAGTATCTTCCAGCTCCCATTTTATTTTGGAAATTCCGAGCCGGTGGGCAAGTGGAGCAAATATTTCGAGTGTCTCATTGGCAATTCTTCTTTGCTTTTCCGGAGGAAGGTGCTTAAGCGTTCGCATATTATGGAGCCTGTCCGCCAGCTTTATCAAAATAACTCGAATGTCTTTTGCCATTGCCACAAACATTTTTCGGTGATTTTCAGCTTGCTGTTCTTCATGAGATTTATATTTGATTTTCCCAAGCTTTGTAACGCCATCGACAAGCATCGCCACTTCACTATCAAACTCTTCTGCCAGTTGTCGGATGGTTACTGGCGTATCTTCAACAACATCATGAAGAAACCCCGCTGCGACTGTAGCCGGGTCCATTTCCAGATCAGCCAGTATTCCTGCCACCTGGATTGGATGCACAATATATGGTTCTCCCGATTTCCGATATTGATCCTTATGAGCCAAACGAGCAAACTCATATGCTTTTTTTACAAGCATTTCATGTTCCTCGTTCAAATATTTACGTGTACGTTCTATGACGTCATCTGCGGATAAGACATTATCATTTGCCACAAGGATCACCTTTTTAATGTAAAATTTATTGAGTAGTCATTTTCTATATATTATGGTGATAGATTGGAATCTTGTAAAGTGCAACGATCCCATTTCCAGTAATTATATCTAATTATAGCGAATGTTGATGAAAAAATGATCATCATCCAATAAAAACGCAAGTTGGCAGGTCCAACACTCCTCTAGCCGGGAAGTCGAAAACAAATGTCCGTTTTTCAACTCAATGTTTGGGCACGAGTATGTTCATACATCCAATCATTTCCCCACAACATTGCTTTCTAGAAAAAAAGCACTCGGATGAGTGCTTTGACCAAAGAATTTTGATCCTTCGTTCATGTTTACTGTCCGTAAGCCCATTCGAATTCAAGTATTTTGACCTGATCATCCAGACACCGCGCACTGTAGGCTTTCTCCCATTCGGGATGGACATGACAATCGTTTATTTTCGGAACCTGGCCACATGTGTGATGTATTAAAAATTGATTAACGATAATAAATCATAATCTTCAAGTTTTCGCCTTCCGTCTAAATACGTGAGCTCAATCAGAAAGGCAATTCCGACAACGATTCCTCCCAGCCGTTCAACGAGCTCAATGGTGGCTTCGATCGTTCCGCCGGTGGCGAGCAAGTCGTCCGTAATGAGAACCCTTTGCCCCTTTTTGATCGCGTCTTTATGGATCGTTAACGCATCTTTTCCGTATTCTTTCCCATAGTCCGCTTTAATCGTCTCCCTTGGAAGTTTGCCTTCCTTTCTGACCGGGGCAAATCCGACGCCGAGCGCATAGGCCACGGGACAACCGATAATAAATCCCCGGGCTTCCGGGCCGACAACGATATCCACTCTTTTTTCGCGGGCATATTGCACAATCAAATCGGTGGCGTATTTAAATGCTTTCCCATTATCCATCAATGTCGTTATATCTTTAAAAAGCACGCCTTCTTTCGGCCAATCCGGAACGATTGTAATATATTTTTTTAAGTCCATGCTTCCACTTCCTCCTCATGTGGAATAGAGTGCGCGACTCTCTCCTCAAACCATTTTTTTAATTCGGGATAAGATGAATATAACAAGATGTTTTCAAGTTTGATCATCTCTTGTTTTTTCTGAAACGAAGGCGAATCCGCCAAATCTTTTTTCATTTTTGCCTGTTTAAGAGAAATAATCCCTTCATCTATTTTAACAAAATCAAGTTCAAAAAACACTTGTGTCATAAACTGGACAGTTTCCTTGGACCAGCCCCGGTATGCCGCCAAATCTTCCCCGTATTTTTTCACATTGAATGTGCGCCTTTTTGCAAGAAAAGCATAATACCATTTAAAATGATCGCGAGTTGGAATTGTATGAAAAAAATGTTCTCGTTCATGAAAAAAGTGAACGTAGATCCGATCCGGTTTTTTACCTTTAACCAAGCCTTCAATAATGGCTGTTTCAAAAGGGAAATCAACCAATACGACATTCTTGCCGTCCATCCTATATTCTTGGGCTCGCTCTTCGCTTGGAATCAACACAGTACGCACATTCCGCAATTCGGGAACTCGACTTAATGTTTTTTCATGAAAGACGATGAATTCCGCATCTTTGCCGTGAAGGAGGGGCACCCAGGTTTTAAACGGCTTGTTGCCCCGAAAGTCGAACAACTGCCATTCGTTGATGGCCATATCCCTAATAAATATTTGTGGCTTTCTCCTATTATTCCATTCATTGATGGACAGTTCTCCAATAACCGACAGTTTGGCATCTGGCGATATATCATCGGCGAGCTTCCCGAGATGAAAGCCGACCCCATCTAATAACATATCGTTTTGACTTAAAGTCAATTTTAAATGGGCATCATTTCCGCCTATTTTTCTGACATGATTGACAGCGGCATTTTTAACCATGAATGCAGGCTTCGGGTTGGCTACTCCAAAAGGAGCAAGCCGCTCCACTTCTTTGATCGTGTCCAAAGTAATGTCATCGAGTGAAATGGAAGCTTCCAGCTCAGTAACGGGAACGAAATCTTTGGCACTAAGCTGGTTGTTCGCCGCCCGGTTCAGCCGCTTGCGAAGTTCATCGACATCTTTGATATCAAGTGTCATACCGGCTGCCATAGGGTGGCCGCCGAAATGAGGAAGGATGTCGGCACACTCCAATAAATTGGCAAACAAGTCAAACCCGGGAATACTTCGAGCGGAGCCTTTTGCCTGTCCAGTATGCGAATCATAACTTAATACAATCGCTGGCCGGTAAAACTGTTCGGTAATCCTTGAAGCGACAATGCCGATCACGCCGGCATTCCAACCTTCTTTGCCAATCACAAGTACTTTGTTTTCGGAAAGAGGATAAGACATGGAGATCATGTCAACCGCTTCTTTTGTCATTTCTGATACGAGAGTTTGCCGTTCTTTATTTAAAATCTCAATTTCATCAGCCAAAAGAGCCGCCTCATCGGCATGTTTCGCCATCAACAAGTTTGCCGCGGGAACGGCACTATCAAGCCTTCCCGCAGCATTCAGCCGGGGACCAATTGTAAAACCAAGCGTTTCTTCGCTCAGATCGGCAAACTGAATACCTGCCGTTTTGCCAAGGGCAAGCAACCCGGGCCTTTTTGTGGAAGAGAGGATCTGCAACCCTTTCTTGACAATAAGGCGATTTTCACCTATAAGTGGCACTAGATCACAGACCGTGCCAATGGCCACCAAATCCAGCAAGTCATACGGAACTTTTCCGTATAATGCATGAGCAAGCTTAAAGGCGACACCCACTCCGGCCAGATAGGGAAAAGGATAGGCGTCTTCCTTCAATTTGGGATGAATAATGGCATGGGCTTCCGGAATTTCGTCTCGCAATTCATGGTGATCCGTAATAATTAAATCAATACCAAGCTCTTTGGCCACTAGTGCTTCGTGTATGGCTGAAATGCCGGTATCAACTGTAATGATTAACTGAACGCCTTCGTCAAAAGCCTTTCGGAAAGCAGCTTCATTCGGTCCGTAGCCTTCTGTAAAACGGTTTGGTATGTAAAAATCAACTACGGCTCCCATTTCCTGTAAAACAGTTGTCAATAAAGATGTGCTGGTAACACCGTCCGCATCATAATCGCCAAATACAAGGATCGGTTCTTTGTTGTTAACCGCCCTCTTAATTCGTTCTACCGCTTTTTCCATATCAGGCATTAAAAATGGATCATGAAATTGGTTATCTTCCATATGTAAAAAAATGCTTGCTTCTTCAGGAGAATCAAATCCACGATTGACAAGCAATGTTGCGGCAAGTGTGCTAATTTCAAGCTGTTTGGCCAGTTTTTGAACCTTGTCTCTGTTTGTATCATGGACGATCCAGCGGGTTTTTGCTTGTAACATTTCTTCACCCCTCAGAGCATCTATTATACAGAAGAGACAGCGGCCTTTCAAAGGAAAGAAACAGCTTCTTCAAAGGACTAATGATCTTTTGTGGTACGATCCTCCGCAGCATAAAACGGATTAATATGCATGAAGACATTATGGACACTCGGGTGCTCCAGAAGCAATTTCTTCACCTTTTTTCCAACACGTTGGCCGTCCGCAACAGTCATGTTCGGATCAACCGCGATTTTTAAATCAATAATGACGTAATAGCCGTATTTCCTTGCATACAGTTCATCAATTCTTTTCACTTCGGGAACAGTCGAAATGATATTTCTCCATTCAACCGTTTCCTCTTCATCCAGCACGTGATCCAATGTATTATATATTGCTTCAGAGCCGAGTTTCCACGCCAGCCAGACGACCATCAAGGAAACAACCAAGCCTGCCACCGGGTCGCCGTAAACGAGCCAGTCAATTTGAAAGTATTTTCCCAGCAGAGAGGCACCAATCCCGACCAAAGCCGCCAGCGAAGAATAAACGTCGGAACGATGCTCAAATGCATTGACAATGAGCGCTTCACTATTCAGCTTTTTGCCAAGGCGATATTTATAGCGGAACAGGGCTTCCTTTACAACAATGGATATTACAACCGCATAAATTGCGAGCCCTCCGGGCGCTTCAACAGGGTTAAAAAAAGAAGATAATGATGATTTTCCAATTTGCAGCCCTACAAGAAATAATAGGATGGCAACGATGATGGCGGCGATCGATTCGGCCTTGCCATGGCCGTAGGGGTGCTCCTCATCAGGCGGCTGTTTTGCCGCACGGAGCCCTACATATGCCGCCAGTGAACCGACAATGTCTGATGCCGAGTGAACGGCGTCGGCTATAAGGGCTTTACTGTGTGACTGCAGCCCGATGACCCCTTTTACAAGCGTTAACAATATATTGACGATAATCCCAATCCAGGCGGCAAACTCTGCCTGCTGAAAGCGCCGGTTTACTTCCATACACAATTCTCCTTTTTTACCTTGCTCATACTATTCTGCCCTTTTAAAGGAAAAAAGCCGCTCATTGCGGCTTTTTTCGAGTAAACATTAAACTTGCGGTTCATCAGACCATTTCTTTTTTTCTTTTACCGTAACGATCGGGCCTTTTTTCTTTAACTCTTTTACTTTCAAGTCATACCAAAGCTGTGCAGAGATAAAAATGGATGAATAGGTTCCTGCAATCAGTCCCACCAGCAATGCCAGTGAAAAGCCCCTGATGGATTCACTGCCAAAAATAAGCAGCGCGACTACTGCCACAATAACCGTTAAAACAGTGTTGATCGAACGCGTTAAAGTTTGCCGGAGCCCGGTGTTGACGACCTCTGCGATATCTTCCTCGGTCCGGAGTCGTTTTTTCGCCCGCATATTTTCCCTGATCCGGTCAAATGTGACAATCGTATCATTGATCGAATAACCTACAATGGTCAAGACGGCGGCAATGAAAGTAATATCCACTTCAAACCTGGTCAAGCTGAAAAACGCAATGATGAAAAAAGCATCGTGGACCAGTCCAAGGACTGCCGACAACCCCATCGAAAACTCAAATCGGAGCGATACATAAATAATGATTCCAACGGCCGCAATCGCAAGGGCAAATAACGCATTTTTGGCCAATTCCTTGCCAACTGTCGGAGAAACGGTACTTACATTTGGCTCGGAACCGTATTGATCACTGAAGTGATCTTTCAATTGGGCTATTTCTTCATTTGTCATGACACCTTTATAGCGGGCAACACCTATTTCCTGATCGGCGCCCGACAGGACGATATCATCTGTTTCAATACCCGCAGAAGCCAATTCCGACTTCACTTCTTCCGCCGTTAACGGTTTGCCCGCATTAAATTCAATCCGGGTTCCGCTTGAAAAATCAATTCCCAGGTTCAATTTAAATATCCCGAGAACGATCGCGCCCGCCAATAACAATACGATGGACACTCCGTAAAATTTCTTTCTGTTTTGAACAAAATCAAAAAAGTCAAACGGTGTTTTTAAGTCATATGCCGTGAGGTTTTCCGCCAAATCGTGGATCTCTGATTTTTTTACGCCAAACCAGCCCGGTTTTTTGTTGAGAAATTTGCTGTTAATCCAAAGACCCAGCAAGAGCCTGGAACCATAAACAGCCGTGAGAAAACTCATCACGATGCTCAAAATCAGCATTGTTGCGAATCCTTTTACCGAGCTCGTCCCAAAATAAAATAGAACCGCGCCCGCCAACAAGGTCGTTATATTGGCGTCCAAAATGGCGACAAAAGACTGTTTGTTGCCTGCCTTAAAAGCGGAACGAAGTGAACGTCCCAGTTTGATCTCTTCTTTCAATCGCTCATACGTCAAAATATTGGCATCCACCGCCATTCCGACTCCGAGAATTAAAGCCGCGATTCCCGGAAGAGTCAGCACTCCATTCATTAATGAGAATACAAGTAAAATCAAATATATATAAATTGATAGCGTAATCGTCGCGATGACACCCGGAAAACGGTAATAAAATATCATGAACAGGAAAATGATCGCAATCCCGATCATGCCGGCGGTAACGGTTTTATCCATTGCCTGTTCACCAAATTGGGCTCCTACCGATGTTGAATACACCTCATTTAATTTGACAGGGAGAGCTCCTGCATTCAACAAGTTGGCAAGATTTTCAGCTTCTTCTTTTGTAAAGCTTCCTTCAATCGAAACATCCGTCTGATTGAACACCTGGTTGACGTTTGGGGCAGACAACAGTTTCTGATTGCCATTTGTGGACGCCTCTTTATAAGAGTCGACGCCTTCTTCAAAGTCCATCCAAATCGCAAGCTGGTTGTTCGGCGCCATGCTCAAGATTTTTTCGGTGACTTCTTTAAATTTCTTTTTATCTTTTAATTGCACAAGAACGACCGGCTGGTTTGAATCAGGAGAAAAGCTCATCTTGGCGGCTCCTTCAACAAGATCCGCCCCATCCAGCATCACATTGTCATTTACATCACGAAATGTGAGAGTAGCCTGGGTGCCAAGAATTTCCCGCGCCTGATTTTGGTCTTCCACCCCTGCCAGTTGAACCCTGATACGGTCATTTCCCTCAATTTGTATATTTGGTTCGCTTACCCCAAGCACGTTAACACGCCGATTCAACGCATCCGTAGTATGGACAAGCGTTTCACGGGTAATTTTTTGGCCTTCTTTGGCAGGTTCCACTTCATATAGAACTTCAAATCCGCCTTGCAGATCGAGGCCAAGCTTAATGTCATTGATGATATTGTTTGTAGTTGATCCGGTAACACCCGCCAAGCAAATGATGATTAGAAAAAAGGCGAGAATCCTGCTTCTTTTTACCATTTAAATATAAGTCCTCCCTCGGGAATAAAAACCTTCAAGAAATGAAAAAACTTCCAAATTAAATTATGAATCAAGAAAAATCAACTGTCAATTAAGACTCTTTATCTCCAAGTAATTGTTTCAAATCCTCGTTGTCCAAATCTTTCAGAAGATCAGGAGATCGAAAGGCTTCTACTGTTGCATAATTCATATAGTCGCCCGGCTTTACCGACATGATATCGGAGAAAAGCTCGTATATGCGGATCCCTTCCTTTGGATTTTTCCATCTTTTTTGTTTGAGAAAATGCCAAATATCTTCTTCACTGACCCTGTCATAACCGAGGATTTCAAACTCCTCCGCTTTACTCGACAAAGCCGGGCTTAATATATGGAAATAATCATCGTATATATGTTTATCTTTGGACATTCTTTGGCCACCTTTCTTTGCAAGGCGATAAGACGAGAACTTGTCATGCTTTGTCCCATATCTTGCATATACTTTATTGTAATCCAATTGACCATTTTTGAGAAGGCAGGGAAACAAATGTCAAAGTTTTTAAAGGGTACGATGATATTAATGGCTGCCGGGTTGATTACAAGGCTCCTAGGCTTTATTAATAGAATTGTCATCGCGCGGCTGATCGGAGAAGAGGGTGTCGGCCTGTACATGATGGCTTACCCCACACTTGTACTCGTCATTACCATTACCCAGCTCGGGCTCCCGGTAGCGATTTCAAAAGCGGTTGCCGAGGCGGATGCGCGCGGAGATCAGAGAAAAATTAAAAACATTCTTGTCGTTTCCCTGTCAGTGACCGGAACATTATCGCTTATTTTTACTCCGGCCCTGATCTTGCTGGCTCCACAGTTGTCAGAAACGTTATTCACTGACCAAAGAATTTACTATCCGCTTGTCGCCATTACCCCTATCATTCCGATCATCGCCATTTCTTCGGTCATCAGGGGCTATTTTCAGGGAAAACAAAATATGAAGCCTTCTGCCGTCTCCCAAGTAATTGAACAGCTTACTAGAATTACGTTAATAGCAGTAATGACAAAAGCATTTCTTCCACATGGCGTCGAATATGCCGCCGCAGCGGCAATGGTTGCTTCGGTAATTGGTGAATTGATTTCTCTTTGTTATTTATTTACCGTCTTTAAAGTAAAAAAGAAGTTCCCGGTGCGACGAAACTTTCTAGAAGGGCTAAAAGCCGGAAGAAAAACATTATCCGAGCTGATGGGTGTCGCCATTCCGACGACCGGAAGCCGGATGATCGGTTCGTTATCCTGGTTTTTTGAGCCGATTGTTGTTTCCCAAAGCTTGCTGATTGCCGGCATTGCGGCGGGAGTGGCAACAAAACAATACGGTCTGTTGACAGGTTATGCCCTTCCTTTGCTTACACTTCCCTCTTTTATCACTTTTGCTTTGGCTACTTCACTGGTCCCCGCCATCAGTGAGGCGAATATTATACGAAATTATAAACTGGTAGAACACCGACTTCAGCAGGCATTGCGCTTTGCGCTTTTGACCGGAGGATTGTCTGTAGTTGTGTTATTTACGTTTGCCGAACCATTAATGGCCACGATTTACGGGTCTGTCACTGGAGCTTATTTTATTAAATTAATGGCTCCTTTCTTCATTTTTCAATATTATCAAGGACCATTACAAGCCATTTTGCAGGCACTTGATTTGGCAAGAGCCGCCATGATCAATAGTATGATCGGCGCCGTCGTCAAGCTCGCCGTCATCTATGTTTTAGCTACAAGGCCGGAATTCGGCATTAACGGGGCAGCGTTGGGAATAGCCGCGGGAACCGTGTTGGTAACGATCCTCCATTACGCGACAGCTCTGAAAAAAGTCCAATTTACAGTTTATATAAATGATTATTTCAAGTTTTTGTTAGCAGCAATTTTATCAGGATGGAGCGGAAAAATTTGTTATGAGTTGTTAACAATCGAGCCCATGATGTTAAAGCTTTGTATCGGCATCAGCATGACATCGCTCATCTACTGCGCCCTATTATTTTTTTTAAAGCTGGCGACAAAAAGCGATATGCAAAAGATTCCGATCATCGGAGCGATCTTCAAATAAAGTGCCATCAGTGGAGATTAGGACTGAAAGACGCGGGTTATGCCATTGAAGAGCAACAGGACAAAGGCAAACGCCCTGTTGGCAAGCTCAGAAGCGGAGGCCTTGAAGCCTGCGCTTTTTCTACGCACGATGATGATGCTATGGAAAGCTTTCCTTCTCTTGGGAGCAGCTTGCACTCATACAACCATACGTCGCGCCATCCTTGAAACACATGGGATGTATCGCTACCAAAGTTTTTCTTTTCCTGTCAACTCAAACCAATCTAGACTTTATGGCCAATTGCTCCCACCTACCTTCATTGAGATGGAAGTTATACCCCGTAACAAAGGGGAACTTCAATCAGTAGGCATGCTCCTACTAATTGTTAACTGTTCTCCACTGGCCATACCCGTCTTCCCTCAAACTATTGAAATGGTGATTCCCTTCCTGTTAAAGCAAAATAGAATTATTTATTATTTTTTTCGTCAAAATAATCTACAAAAAATTGACCATCTTGATAACTGCAAAAAAGAATGTCTTCGATGTTTTCATGTCCCCTTTTCCTTAATTCCCTTTTGAGCCATTGTTCAGTTTGCTTCGTTTCTTGTAGTCCTTGCTGCTGTACTTTTCCTTCTACGATCAGCGGAATGGTAAATGAACCATGCTTTTTCTTTTGCTTGTTTCCTTTCTTAAATACCGATAATTCCCCTGATGTCTCTAAAATGGCAAACTCCACATCCTCGATGTTACGAATATCCTTTAAACGAAGCTGCATGAGTAGGTCATCAAAGTTATAGCGGTGCTTTCTCATCTCTCTTTCGTCAATTTTACCGTGTTGAATAATGATGGACGGCTTTCCATCAATCAAATTTCGAAACTTTTGGCTTTTTAATGATCCATATGCCATACCGATTTGGATGAGCAGCAACACGATCATAGGGACAATCGTATGCATAATGGGATCATCATGTTGCTCAATCGCGATAACGGCCATTTCACCCATCATGATAAAAACGACCAAATCAAGTACACTTAATTCCCCAATTTCCCTTTTGCCCATTAAGCGGAAAATGACAAGAATGAGACCGTACAAGATGATCGTTCGCATGATAATAACTGCAAAGTCCATCAAGTTTTATCGCTCCTTTTAAACCTTATTTGAATCATTTGAACAACGGGGGGATTAAAGGGAACTTTCAATCAGCGCATGCTTTTAGCCGATGATTGTTAGTTAAGCCAATCGGGCGTTTACTGGATGTTGATCCCCTATTTGATATTTCATCTTACAGTGATTTCCCATAATGGGGATCTTACAGACAGTTAATGCGGGATATAGCGAAACTTCAATCAGCGGTGGCTTTTAGCCGATGATTGTTAGTTAAGCCAATCGGGCATTTACTGGATGTTGAACCCCTATTTGATATTTCCATCTTACAGTGATTTCTCATAATGGGGATCTTACAAACAGTTAATGCGGGATATAGCGAAACTTCAATCAGCGCATGCTTTTAGCCGATGATTGTTAGTTAAGCCGATCGGGCATTTACTGGATGTTGATCCCCTATTTGATATTTCCATCTTACAGTGATTTCTCATAATGGGGATCTTATAGACAGTTAATGCGGGACAACATGCAGGAAAACATTCTAAAAAACCATTTCTTGAATATGTTGTAAAAAGGGACAGGCGTCATTTCCCCATGCTTAAAGGAAAGGAGTGAGAAATGATCGACATTAAAAAGTTTGGCGTTTCCGTTATATACGGGGTCTTTACGATCTTCTTGCTTGCTGTTATTTTCAGTTTGATTTTTTCTCTCATTTTAACTTTTACAGATACTCAAGAAAAATCCATTAAATTGTTGGTAACGATTATTTCTTTTTTTAGTGTGTTTGCGGGAGGGTTTATTTGCGGGGGCAAAGGTAAACATAAAGGGTGGGTTTTAGGAGGAGCAACAGGCCTTTTGTACAGCCTCATCATTTTCTTATACCAATATTTGGGACACGGCTCGATATTTTCTTTGGAACAACTTGTTTATTTTACTTGCTATACTTTGACCGCCATGATGGGAGGCGTTTTGGGAGTCAATCTCATGGGAGGTTCTCATCAGGATTATTGAAACAAAATAGCGCCATAAAAAAAGAAGCATGGTCTATGTGCACCGACACGCTTCTTTTTTTAGACTTCTATGCATCCACAACTTCCCGGATGGCATTGCGATCATATGTAAGCCGGCTTCCGTCGCCGCATAAAATCACGACTTTTCCTTCATCGATTGCATCAATCGTTCCATGAAGGCCGCCAATAGTGATCACTTTGTCCCCTTTTTTCAGGTTAGTTTGCATTGTTTGGATCGCTTTTTGCCGTTTTTGGTTCGGTCTGATCAGCAAAAAATAAAAAAGAACGAACATCAAAATAAACGGTGATACATTTACGAGCGTTTGCATTTATCTTCCCCCTTTCGTTTTATCATCAATATTAGAAATTTTTTGCGTCCGGACGGTTGAATCCGTAACGCTCAAAAAAATCTTCTTTGAAGTCACCGAGACGGTCATCTTGAATCGCATCTCTGACTTGCTTCATCAATTTTAACAGAAAATAGAGATTATGGTAAGTCGTAAGCCTAATTCCGAAAGTTTCATTGCACTTTATTAAATGCCTGATGTAAGCCCGCGAATAATTTCGGCATGTATAGCAGTCGCAATCGGGGTCGAGAGGCCCAAAATCCCGTGCATGGACAGCATTTTTAATGACAAGCCGTCCAGTACTCGTCATGACGGTACCGTTCCTCGCAATCCGCGTCGGAAGCACACAGTCAAACATGTCGATTCCCCTGATGGCTCCATCAACGAGAGAATCAGGCGAGCCCACTCCCATTAGATAGCGCGGTTTATTATCCGGCAAAAGGGGTGTCGTAAACTCCAATACCCGGTTCATCACATCCTTCGGTTCCCCGACAGACAGACCTCCTATCGCGTATCCCGGAAAATCGAGGGATACTAAATCCCTTGCACTCATTTTTCGCAAGTCTTCAAATTCTCCCCCTTGAACGATGCCAAACAAACCCTGATCTTCTGGACGCCTATGAGCATTTAGGCATCTTTCCGCCCAACGAGAGGTGCGCTCCACCGATTTATGAATATACTCATATGTAGCCGGATACGGAGGACATTCATCAAAGGCCATCATAATATCTGATCCAAGCGCATTTTGAATTTCCATCGCCTTCTCCGGAGAAAGAAACAGCCTGTCGCCGTTTAAATGATTCCGAAAATGCACGCCTTCTTCTTCAATTTTTCTAAATTCGCTTAAGCTAAAAACTTGAAATCCGCCCGAGTCGGTCAAGATCGCTTGATCCCAATTCATAAACCGATGAAGACCGCCGGCTTCTTTCACAATATCATGCCCCGGCCGCAGCCAAAGGTGGTACGTATTGCTCAGAATGATTCCGGCCCCCATTTCCTTCAGTTCTTCCGGACTCATTGTTTTGACCGTCGCCAGCGTTCCGACCGGCATAAACATGGGTGTTTCATATGAGCCGCGGGGTGTATGTATCCTTCCGAGTCGAGCGCCTGTCTGTTTGCAAGTCTTTATTAATTCATACGTAATCGCAGGCAAAAAATCTTGCTCCTTTCTAATGATGGAATTTATATCAACAGCATCGCATCGCCGAAACTGAAAAAGCGGTATTTTTCTTTAACTGCGCAACGGTAAGCTCGTAACACCGACTCACGTCCGGCAAATGCGCTTACCAGCATGATCAATGTTGATTTGGGCAGATGAAAATTCGTAATGATGCCATCAACCGCCTGAAAGTGGTACCCCGGATAAATAAAGATATCGGTCCAACCGCTCCCGGGCACAAAACGGCCCTCGTTCTGCCCGGCAATCGTTTCAAGCGTTCGTGTAGAAGTTGTCCCAACAGAGATAATTCTGCCCCCTTCTGTTCGAACACGATTTAAAGTGGCGGCCGCATCTTCGCTCATGCGATAAAATTCCGCGTGCATATCATGCTTTTCAATATCCTCCACTTTCACGGGACGAAACGTTCCGAGCCCGACATGCAACGTAATAAACACAACATGAACGCCGAGCGCCTTGATGGCCTCCAACATTTCTTCGGTAAAATGGAGCCCCGCAGTAGGGGCGGCCGCAGAACCCTGTTCACGAGCATACACGGTTTGGTATCTGCTTTGATCATCCAACTGTTCTTTTATATAAGGCGGAAGAGGCATTTTACCCAATTCATCCAATATCTCGTAAAAAATTCCTTCATAAATGAATTCAAACAACCGCCCACCGTGATCCTGGATACCCGTACAGACGGCCTTTAACTTCCCGCCGCCAAAGGCAATCTCAGTGCCAATCTTCACTCGCTTTGCAGGCTTGACAAGCGTTTCCCAGCAATCGCCTTCCACCTGCTTTAATAAAAGAATTTCCACATTCGCCCGTGTATCCGTTTTTTCTCCCATAAGCCTTGCTGGGAGCACTTTCGTGTCATTTAAAACTAGGCAGTCGCCTTTTTGTAAATAGGCAGTTATATGCCGAAACGCATCATGCGTCACTTCTCCCGTCTGCCTGTTTAACACCATCAATCGGCTCTCATCCCTGTTTTGCAGAGGAACCTGGGCGATTAATCGTTCGGGCAGTTCAAAATCAAATTCATCAATCTTCAAAACTTATTTAAGCCTCCCCATCACATAAAAAATAGCAGATAACAGAATGCTGATAATGATAGAGGTCATTAATGGGAAAAAAAATGTTGTATTGCCCTTTTTAATGACGATATCACCTGGAAGTTTGCCAAGCTTTAAAAACTGGATCAGGAAGCCAATGATAAAAATGCTAGCCCCCGCAATCATTAACAGCTTTGCCATCCCGCTCACTCGCAAGGCACCTCCATTTGAAAATGTTCATATACTTGATGGGTCACCATTCGCCCTCGCGGGGTTCTTTGTAAGAAACCGATTTGAAGCAAATATGGCTCGTACACATCTTCTATCGTAGTCGGCTCTTCTCCAATGCTGGCCGCAATCGTATCAATGCCTACGGGGCCTCCCCTGAACTTTTCAATGATTCCTCTTAATAATTTATGATCAATTTGATCGAGTCCCAATTTGTCGACCTGCAAAAGCTCTAGGGCTTCATCCGCCAACGCAAACGTGATCACACCATTAGATCGGACTTGCGCAAAATCACGCACCCTGCGAAGAAGGCGGTTGGCAATCCTCGGTGTTCCCCTCGATCTCTTGGCAATCTCAACAGCCCCATCCCCATCAATATCAGTATCGAGAATTTCGGCAGTTCTTATAACAATAGCTGTTAGTTGCTCAATTGTATAATATTCCAATCGGCATAAAACGCCAAACCGGTCACGCAATGGAGCGGATACAGCCCCTGCCCTTGTTGTCGCACCGACAAGTGTAAATGGAGGTAAATCGAGGCGTACGGAACGTGCTTCCGGGCCTTTTCCTATGACGATATCGAGGCAATAATCTTCCATCGCGGGGTATAACACTTCTTCTATCGCCCTAGGGAGACGATGAATCTCATCAATAAACAATACTTCACCAGGATCAAGTGAGGTCAGGATCGCCGCAAGGTCTCCCGGACGTTCAATCGCCGGTCCGGAAGTCATTCTGATATCCACACCCATTTCGTTTGCAATAACGGTTGCGAGTGTCGTTTTTCCCAATCCCGGAGGGCCGTACAACAATACATGGTCAAGCGTTTCCTTTCTCATTTTAGCCGCTTTTATAAATACTTCCAAATTATTCTTTAATTTGTCTTGGCCGATATATTGGGAAAGCATTTGTGGTCGGAGACTTTGCTCAAAAGAAATATCATGATCCATCGCTTCACTGGAAAGCACTCTCTCCTCCATCTCTCATTTGCTCCTTTCCGGTTCACTGTTT
Organism: Siminovitchia thermophila; assembly: GCF_016909185.1. Taxonomy (GTDB): domain Bacteria; phylum Bacillota; class Bacilli; order Bacillales; family Bacillaceae_C; genus Siminovitchia; species Siminovitchia thermophila. The sequence continues at coordinate 45,892 of NZ_JAFBFH010000028.1, forward strand.
CATGAGCATTTGCAGTGCGCGTTTAATGTATTGATCGGTAGTCATTTTTTCTTTCCCGAGTTGCGTGCTGATTTTTCTCAATTCCCGTTCCGAATATCCCAAGGCCGCCAAGGCCAGCAGCGCTTCTTCCAATTCTTCGCCATAAGCTTGTTCCGCTGCTATCGTCTTTTTTTTCACCGGTCCGGGCTCTGCTTCCAATGATTCCGGCAAGATGTCTTCCAGTTTTCCTTTTAAATCCAAAATCATTTGCCTGGCGGTCTTTTTGCCGACACCGGGAAATTTCGTCAAAAATTTCTCATCCTCATTTTCGATCGCACGGACGACTTGTTCGGGCTCTCCGAAAGCCAAAATGGCCATCGCCCCTTTAGGACCGATCCCCGATACGCTGATCAGCTTTTTAAACATTTTCTTTTCCAATTGTGTTTCAAAACCGTACAGTGCGATTAAATCTTCGCGAACATGTTGATATGTATAAATGGTCAATTCTTTACCCTTTTTACCCGAGAAAACGAACGGATTCGGTGTTAATATTTGATACCCGATTCCATTACATTCTACAACTATATATTCCGGCCCAACGAGCTCTACTGTTCCTTTAATATATGCGTACAAGCGATTCTCTCCTCTTTCATGCTACCCATCATTGTAACATATAAATCTCTTTTCTTTTATAAAAAAACAACATACGTTCTAATATTTCATCCTCGGCGGTTTAATCATAAAAGCAGAGGGTAAAAAGTATTCAATCCCCATTGTGGTTGATCACTCATCAAAGGAGGCCATTATACATGAAAAAAAAATGTCGCGGGTATCTTTGTCTCCAGTTTTGAAGCTGTTCAACAAATCCAGTCCTTGATGCATAACGGCATTGGGAAGGACGATATCCACATGATCACGATGGATGATAAAAAAGCAAAGGAGGTAAGGGAGAGTACCGGAATTAACCGCTTACACGACTTTCGGAAAAAACATTTATACGAATCGGGATGGACAAAAGATGAAGTGGACCACTACTACCGGGAATTCAAATCGAGAAGACTATTCGTTTTAGTCGATGTTGATCACGATATGGGAAGAACGGTTATGCTAACAACAGAAAAGAGGCCGATTAAAACCGCTAAGATACAAGTGGACAATGGACAAGCCGCAGCCAGCTTCCAACCAGATCATCAAAAAAGCCGGGATCGCCGCCTTCCGGGAAAGCCAATTGAAAAAAACAAGGACGACAGCCAAATCCAAGAGATGAGAAAAGAATATGAGGAAGAAACGGACCCGTTTGAAAAGCGCGGCCGATAGGCCTGATCAAGGTTTGGCAGCAGCTCCAAACCTTGTTTTTATGGTTTTTAAATTGGATTCCCTATCGAGCCCTTTGTTAATAACTGGAGCCACCCTTTTAGGTTGTACAGGCAGGAATTTCACAATCCTAACTATTCACAAACTGGGTTGAAATGGAAGCCATTTGTAGCCGCTCTTCAGAGGTCGGAAAAAATATAGGTCCCCCAGGTTTTGCGAATGGCCTCTTTATAGGTTTCGCCTTGTAAATGAAGTCGCATCCGCTTTGGCATCTTTTTCAAGAACAATACAAGCGCATAGCGGGAGTTTTGCGGGGAAATGGTTTCAGGATTATCCTGAAAAACGCAGAAGAATATTCCTAGTATTATCCCACTTGTCATACATGTCAAACGTAATTCGATAGATTTTCCTTCTACATGAATATGTGCTGCAATCCACAAATCTAAAGCGAAACTTCAACGAACATACTGAGTCCACAAATGGAACCATCATTTATTTCAAATCAACCTATATCATATCGTCCGGCAAATTTGGTACACTAAACATAAAAAATGAAAGGAAGTTTGTCTTTGATGCGTTTTACCGGTTTTGTAGACAGTGACTTTGAAACCTTTCAAGTTGAAGGTTTGGATGAGCGAATGGAAGCGATAGAGGAGCGGATCAGGCCCAAATTTCGAGCATTGGGACAAGAACTTACAGATGATCTATCGGCAAAATTAGGAACGGAAATGTTTTTACATATTGCCAAACATGCTCGAAGAACCGTCAATCCACCCAAAGATACTTGGTTGGCGATAGCAGCCAATAAGCGCGGGTACAAAAAGCACCCTCATTTTCAAGTGGGCCTATTCGATGATTTTGTCTTTATCTGGCTCGCTTTTATTTACGAGCTGCCGAACAAACAAGAAATCGCCCAAACATTTTTACAGCATATCGATGACATCAAACAAAAAACCCCAAAGGATTTCGTTATTTCCATGGACCATATGAAAAAAGAAGCTGCGTCCATGGATGAGATTGACTTGGAAAAAGCGCTCAAACGTTTCCGCGATGTGAAAAAAGCTGAATTTCTCATAGGAAAACACATTTTAAAAGGCGATCCGCTCCTAAAAGATGGAGAAGGATTGATCAAAATGGTGAAAAATACATTTGATACACTCATTCCGATCTATAGATTAGCGTACAAATAAATATGGACATTCAACAACCGGAGTCCTATGCTCATATGGACTCCGGTGTGTAATTGTTGTCTATTGAATAGAGGGCATTACATTGGATTTTTCACTGTTTTTTTAACAGAAAGCCATGGCCTTTCATCTTCCCAGCGGACATGTACCGGGATTTCAAATGTTTGAGATAATAAGGAATCCGAAATCACTTCTTTCTTTGGCCCTGCGGCAACGATTTTCCCGCTGTTTAAAAGCAGTACATGGGTAATCCCTTCGACAAGCTCTTCTATATGATGGGTAACATAAATGACAAGACGTTCATTCCCCATAATCTCCTGGGTTAAAGACAGAAGCCCTTCCCTTGACTGAATATCCAGGCCGGAGCATGGTTCGTCCAAAATGAGCATTTTTGGGTCATTCATTAAGGCCCTGGCAATCAATACCCTTCTTCTCTCCCCTTCCGATAAGAGGTTATATGGCTTTCCTTTCAAGTACTGTAAACGAAATTGCTCCATTAACTTATCCGCCTTATCCCAATCATCTGGCAAAACCTCTTCATACAGCCCAAAAGAAGCAAATTTTCCGCTTACAATAATCTCTTCAATCGTTTCATGCTCCAATATATGGGAAAAGCGCCCAAGTGAGCTGCTGACAAACCCAATTTCTTTTCGCAGCTCCGGCAAGCTTGTTTCTCCAAAGCGGTTTCCGAGCACTGTTACTTTACCGGAAGAAGGATACTGGTATCCTGTAATGATATTAAGCAAAGATGTTTTCCCCGAGCCATTCAGCCCTAAAATGCCCCAATGCTCGCCAGCATGAACCGTCCAATTAATTCCGGTTAAAATATCTTTTCCACTTCTCTTCCATTCTACGTCCTGAAATGTGATCATTGTTTTCATCTTTTTCATCATACCAACCTCACCTTAATGAAAATAAATATTTTTTCGTTTTCTTGATTTGGTGGGAAGACCTCATTATCTGCCATTATATGTTATTGTACATTATACAATTTTTCGGCACCCTTTACTCAAAATGGGGGGATTACTTGCAAAAATAACAAAAACCAAGGAAGCCCAAAACTTGAAGGCAGGCGTCCTTGGTCGCGCGTATACTTGGAAATTGAACATGTTGTATCAACTTCTTCCATTTACTTCCTAAAGTAAAAAAGCCGCTTCACTTTCGATGAATGTTCAAAAAAACGTTTATTCGTACCTCATTGATAAAGCCTTTTGCGCATTTTGAAGATCATTTTTTAACAATCGTTCTAAGTCGTAGGAAGGGTACATTCCCTTGGAATACATATAACGATAGATCTCTTCATGGCCCTTTATGGCTCTTAACAAATGATTTGTCAACGTTTTTCTTAAAACAGGCGTTGCGGTTTCAGTGATCGCCAATGCATAATTTCTCACCAACGCCTTGCTTAATCCGAGCAATTCCCCGGCAAATAATGCGGATGTTTCTCGATCCGCATCATCTTCCCGTTGATGTGGAACGGGCGCAGAAGGATAAAATTGGATTAACTCCTGCAAATTGATTTCCATGTTCTGAATCGCGTTGTGATAGATACTTCTCAATTGGGCATCAGCTATTTTTTTCATGCTCATTTTCAGCCTCATCAATGCATTTGCTTGGCTGGCAACAAGCTCATGTATTTCCAGCGTTTCGTGCCAAGCTAGTGTTCTTCGTTCATCTAAAGACACCCTAACCCCTCCTCATTACTTTCTCTGCAAGTTACCATATTCATCTATCTGTGCATCAGTTAGCCAAAACCGGAAAAATAGGCTTGATGATCAAAGATGAACTTGGTCCTTCCGTATATTTTTTACAATACTTGGCTGTTTGTCCAAACACTGGCAGAGATGTCTACGTAATATATTTTAGAACGAGTAAAGGGGGTGTAGAGATGGGCGGTTATGGTGGAGGATACGGCAGCAACTTTGCCTTGATCCTTGTGTTATTTATCCTCTTGGTTATTGTTGGTGCCTTCTACGGGTACTAATTCCCTCTTCCAAAAGTATGTAGAACCCGGATGTATGCAACACCCGGGTTCTTTTTCTATTTATTGACCAGCTTTTTGCTTTTGCTGACCGCTACTTGCGCCTTGTCCTCCCACATTTGACAACTGGGGAATCATGTTTGACAATTGTCCTCCGCGTCCTGTCATCATGCTGTATGCGGCCGCCCCAATCCCGATCGAAGCGATAATGGGCAAAACTTGAATATTGTTACGCATGTTTTTCACCCGCTTTCAGTTATTGCTCTGTTTGGAGCATCTTTATATTTTGTAATGGACATGAAAATCACACAAGTAAATTTGTCCAAAAAAGTTGCTCCCCCTATTTTCCGGGTATAAAAAAAATGAAACACCAAAGTATAAAAGGGAAAAGAACTAAAAGGAGGTAACAACAATGAATGAAAATGTCAATCATGGCAGAGCTTTACTATGGAAGGCAATCATGGTTTTTCCAGTTGTATGGATAATATTGTCACTGTTTAATGACGTCACTTTTTTCCATTCCACCCTACTGGGAATTGTTCTATTGCTCTTGTCTTATTATATAGGCGACATGATGGTCTTGCCTAAAATGGGTAATATGACAGCGACTCTAGGGGATTTTGTACTCTCGCTTATCGTCATTTGGGGAGGACTCGTCCTGTTGGGTTACCGGGAAGCTTTTGGGGAGGCGTTGTTTGTTTCCATCGTTCTCGCCATCGGAGAATACTTTTATCATCTATGGCTGGAAAGAACACAATTCAGAAACAAAGCTGATGCTGACGATGTAAGACAATATTGATCGCATGTAACTTTCAAGCATTGTCGAAAGGAGTCATCATCATGGAAGGCCAATATTCATATGGAACAGACTATAAGTATATTCCCGCCACTTCATTGGGCAGTGGAACAGGCGCTGAAATATTGCCTGACATTTATTATCATACGATTCAAATCGTCAATATTTGCTTTGTCGGAAAACCGAAAACAGCAGACTTCGTACTCATTGATGCGGGCATGCCGCATTCGGCTGACAAAATCATTTCCATTACAGAGGAACGATTTGGTACTGGACGAAAGCCGAAAGGAATTATTCTAACCCACGGTCATTTTGATCATGTCGGGGCGATCGTCGATTTATTAGCTCATTGGAAGGATGTTCCTGTCTATGCTCATGAATTGGAGCTGCCGTATCTGGTTGGGGAAAAAAGTTATCCGGCGCCGGATGCCTCCGTTGAAGGCGGAATGATTGCAAAAATGTCTCCGATGTTTCCGGTTGAGCCCATTGATTTGGGAAACAAAGTACAAGCCCTGCCTGAAGATGGCAGCATTCCTGACCTCCCGGGATTCCGGTGGGTCCATACCCCAGGCCATACGCCCGGACATATATCTCTTTTTCGGGATCAAGATCGGGCTCTGATTGCAGGCGATGCTTTTGTGACAGTAAAACAGGAATATCTTTACAGGGTCTTTACCCAAGAACAGGAAATAAGCGGCCCGCCGCGTTACTTGACTCCCGATTGGCAGGCTTCATGGGACTCGGTAAAGAAATTACAAGCATTAAAGCCAACCGTTGCCATCACCGGTCATGGCCTTCCAATGAAAGGGGAAGCTTTGACCCTTAATCTGAACAAACTCGCACAACAGTTTGATCAAATCGCCATACCAGACTATGGAAAATATATAAATTAAAAGCATTAGGCAGGCAATTTGCTCCTCTTAAAGGTCGACAGATGAAAAAATCTGTTTATAAGTCCTTAGGAGGAGCTTCTTTTATGAAATTGGTTGGATTCCTGAAAATTTTATCAGAGATAGGCGGACTGGGACGATGAACCGAATAACAAAAACCGACCGACTCTGGCTCTGCCCATGCCAGGTCAGCAGTGGTGCCTGACGCCCAATTATACCGCCTCAGCCCGTTTGCCCTTAGGACGCGAAAGCTTGCAAGTTGAACGCCCCCCCAAGCAGAAGGTGAGCTTTTGGACATCCTCCTCTTCTTTTAAGCGTAGTGATATGAACATTTTGCAAGGATATATCCTTTTGGGACTTACATTTTTGGGGAACTTGTACTTATGTGCATCAGTTGCTTCATATAATGAAGAAAGAACGGCTTAGGAGGCAAGAAATGATTACTTTATTAGAAAAGGCTGTTATCGGCATGGCGCTTTTACGACTATTATCTGGTGGGATTGAAATTTTCGCGGCATTTTTGATGATTCGCTTCAATGAAGTGGAAAAAGCGCTGATCATCAACAGCTCCCTTGCACTCATCGGTCCCATGGTTTTGATTATCACCACAACAATTGGTGTTTTCGGACTGGCCGACAAAATTTCCTTTGGTAAATTTATTTGGATTTTTCTCGGCGTAGCCTGTATTTTATACGGTGTAAAGAGCAATTAGGGGATGTAACCAACTAAAGCCATCAACTCTTGCCAATATCCCAGTGTTTGTATAAAGAAACAAATATCAGCATCCAAATGATTCCCGCAACAAACCCGCCAATAATATCTGTTACATAATGTACACCCAAGTAAATCCGGCTAACTCCAATCAAAGCAACAAGAAGGACTGTCACACCGATGATCGCCTTCCTAAATGCTTTGCTTTTAAAATGAATCAATAAAAGAAAGCATATAAATCCTAGCACCGCGGTTGAATTCATAGTATGGCCGCTAGGGAAGCTAAAGCCGGCCGAATGAATGATGGGGTTTATTTCCGGCCTGTCTCTTTCAATCCAATTTTTCAATAAATAGTTTGATCCTCTTGATCCCCAAAAGACAAACATGAGAAAAAGAACATCGGTAAAGCGCTTTTTATATATCAGGTAAACGGTAAGTAGCGCAGTAATAAACAGCAGCCCTTTAATGGAGCCAACATCCGAAATAAACAGAAATGCATCTGTTACAGATTCACTGCGGATTTGTTCAAATTGCAGAACGATCTTTTGATCGAAATTTGCCAGCAATTCGATCTCTACAATCCATGTAAGTAAAAGAAATATCGCGCCAAAAAGTAACCATTTCATTTTTCATCATTCCATTATTTTTTGTTGCTTTACTACTATGTGATCAAATTCGGATATAAAAACGGGCAGCGTTAACTGCCCGGCATGTTTAATCCAATAACCGATTGTTTTCATCCACTTCCATCACTTTTGCATTTGGATGTTCGCCGGAGATCAAACCGGCCCCACGGCAAACACTGCAATTATATTGCCAGCCTTCATCATCTGCGAGCATCCCTGTTCCTCCACAAGCCCTGCATATGTTTTCACGGTCTACTGTCATAAAAATCCTCCTTCCTTAAAGGTACATAATCTCTTGAATTCTCACCTAATCTTAAAATGTCATGACTATTTCAATTTCGCCTTAAAACGGATATAGGATGAATTTTTTGCAAGGTCTGGCCCATCCTCCCTTTTTATTTACCCGTTCTAGTGTTTGGATGAACCTCTTTTTTGCCGCTCCTTTACCCAGTTAATCATCCCGCCTTTTAATAACACATCAACCTGGCGTTGAGATAACGCATGGTTTACTTCAATAGTGAGGTTTTTGTTTTTGACACGGATAGTCAGTTCATTACCTTGTTTAATGCTCGTTCTCACATTCTCCAATTGAAGGACATCTCCTTGGTCCAGATGTTCATAATCTTCCTGATGCTTAAACGTTAACGGGAGGATGCCAAAGTTCACGAGATTTTGCCAGTGAATGCGTGCAAAATCCTTCACTAATGCCACTCGAAGTCCTAAATATCTAGGTGCGAGCGCAGCGTGCTCCCGGCTGGAGCCTTGTCCATAGTTAATACCGCCCACAATAGCATGCCCGCCTTTAACGACGGATTCCATTGCTCGCGGATAATACGTATGGTCAATGATTTCAAATGCAAATTTGCTGATTTCAGGCAGATTGCTTCTATAAGGGAGCACACGGGCTCCCCCGGCTAAAATTTCGTCTGTCGAGATGTTGTCGCCCATCTTTAGCAATACAGGTATTTCCATCTGATCCGGAAGCTCATCCATAGCCGGGATAGACGCAACGTTCGGTCCTTTATATAGCGCAACCTTTTTTGCTTCTTCAAATGGGAGGGGGGCATCGAGCAGTGTGTCATCAATTGTTGGATTTTTCGGTTCTTTCACTTTTGGATAAGTCATTTCAAATGTTCTTGGATCAGTAATTTCCCCCGTCAAGGCGGAAATCGCGGCTGTTTCCGGGCTGCATAAGAACACACTATCCTCCTGAGTACCGGATCGCCCAGGAAAGTTTCTCGGGGTCGTACGCAGGCTGTTTCTTCCTGTAGCAGGAGCCTGCCCCATGCCGATACAGCCATTGCACCCTGCTTGATGTAACCGGGCACCGGCTTGAAGAAGGCTTGCTATATGACTCTCCTTCACCAAATCAGTCAGCATTTGCCTGGAAGTCGGATTAATATCGAATGAGACGCCTGCCGCGACCTTTTTCCCTTTTACAATTTCTGCCGCAATGGCAAAATCACGGAAACCCGGATTAGCCGATGAGCCGATATAAGACTGATAAATCGGTGTTCCGGCAACTTCTGATACAGGAACTACATTGCCTGGGCTGGAAGGTTTGGCAATAAGCGGCTCCAACTCGGATAAATTGATTTCTTCTTCCAAATCGTACGTTGCTCCTTTATCCGCTTTTAGTTCTATCCAATCATCTTCCCTTCCCTGCTCTGTCAAGAAACGCCTGATTTCCTGGTCGGATGGAAAAACGGTAGAGGTCGCCCCTAATTCCGCCCCCATATTCGCTATAACATGCCGGTCCATCGCACTTAACTCATCCAAGCCCGGACCGTAATATTCAATGACCTTGCCAACTCCCCCTTTTACGTCATGCCGGCGAAGCAATTCAAGAATCACATCCTTCGCGCTGACCCAATCCGGTAATTTTCCAGTCAACTTGATACCCCACACTTGAGGCATTTTTACGTAAAAAGGTTCTCCGGCTATTGCAAGAGCAACATCCATTCCACCCGCTCCCATAGCAAGCATTCCCATGCACCCATTGGCACAAGTGTGACTATCCGAACCGAGCAACGTTTTTCCCGGCTTGGCCAAACGTTGCATATGAACAGGATGGCTTACCCCGTTGCCCGGCCGGCTATAATACAGACCAAATCGACGAGTGGCGCTTTGCAAAAATAAATGGTCATCGGCATTTTTGTTATCAACCTGTATGACGTTATGATCGACATACTGGGCGGATGCTTCCGTTTTTGCCCGATCGAGTCCCATTGCCTCAAGCTCCAGCATCACCATCGTACCAGTCGCATCTTGAGTAAGGGTTTGATCAATCTTCAAGCCGATTTCTGTGCCCGGAACCATTTCACCGGATACAAGATGTGATTGAATTAATTTCTGGGTAATATTTAATGGCATCTATTTTCCTCCTGTACAAAGCTTAAAATCCATGCTTTCCATTTATGTTTGTTAATTCAGCAAGGAAATATACACCAATCCTGATGATGAAGCGATATACAATCATTTAAGGAAAAAGCCCTGTCTCTTTGATTCTCCAGGAATCTCTTTCTTCAAAAAGGAGCCGAACAAAATTGGATGAAACCGAAATAAAAAGGGGAGAATAGCTCATAATACTTTTCCCTGATCACTTCTCTCAACAGCATACTTTGGTAAAAGAACAAACGTGTATGTTCCGCCAGATGCGGCAATGGCAGTGACAGTGTCCCATTCTTTTCAGTTTCTGACTTTTCATTCCTCTTGATCTTTATTTTAAAAGTTTGAAACCTTACATGATGCGATTACGTAGTAGTGTAGCAACTTTAATTAGAAAGGATGATAGCAACATGATAATCGTGACGACAGAAAATATAGCCAACTATAAAATTGTTGAAATGAAAGGTCCTGTATTTGGCATAACAGTAAGGGCAAGGGGAATTGGAAAAGACATTGTTGCATCATTTAAGGGTTTATTAGGAGGAGAAATCAGCCAGTATACAGAAATGCTTGAAGACGCAAGAAAACAGGCCATAGACCGAATGGTAGAAAACGCCAAAGCCATGGAAGCCAATGCTGTAACGATGATGCGCTTTGATTCGGGAGAAATCGGCCAAAACATGAGTGAAATCATTGCATATGGTACAGCAGTAGTTATAGAAAAGGCTTAGTCTCGTGAAGTGGATTATTGGATTTTACGGCATTCAAATATTGCTATTTATCGCGATAATAATCATTTCTTGGCTCATTTGGGATAAACGTTTCAAACGTAAACACGGGCGGGAAGTTCCTAAAGGCTTTATTCCAACGAATGAGGTAAACATCGATCCGACTACCAAGAAAAAATTAATTGTTTATTACAATCCTGATACTGGCGAGCGCTTTTATAAAGAGGAAGATTAACAAACCGGCGCAGTGTTACCGATACTTCTGGAGGAAACTGCCCCTGATCGGCGCTTCCACCGGGCTTGGGGCCTCATATGACTCTTTATTGGACTGTTTTTGTCATTCCAGAATTTCTTTCGGGCGCCTTGAAAAAATCCAGTATGTGCTCCCCCCAACAATGTTATAACTTGGGATTAATGAATGTTTTAGAGGGGAGCTAGTCAGCTTTGAATCATTCCGACCATTCATTCCGTACAATGAATATTTTTCACCCTGCCTAATCGGCAGCCCGGCAGCCGGAAGATTTGCAATTGATATCCTTATAGTATGCGGAATTATTTCATCATAATAAAGCATGAACAGGTATCTTTCCGTTCACGCCTTTTAAAAGTCTATTTTTTTGACCGTTTATTCCTAAAAAGTGGCAGCTTTTTCAAATAAATAATGTCATCACGAGTAGCTGCATTACCTTCCGCCAAAATTGCCGCTCTGGCCACAACTTGGCCGCCAGCCTTTTCAACCAGCTCCTCCAGGCCACGAATAGACTGCCCGGTACTGATGACATCATCAATAATGGCTACCCGCTTATTTTTTATGTGCTCGACATCATTGGTGTCGAGACATAAGACTTGCTTTTTCTGGGTTGTAATGGATACCACCTCATTGACCAAAGGAGTTTCCATATACGGCTTGATGCTTTTTCGCGCAACAACATATTGCTTCATGCCAAGTTGTTTAGATACCTCATATACAAGCGGTATCCCCTTTGCCTCCGCTGTGACAAGCACGTCTACTTCGGGGAGCTTGTCCGCTAGTAAAGGCGCGGTATAAGCGACCAGCTCCGTGTCGCCCAAAATGACAAAACTGGCAATGCTCAGCTCATCTGAAATCGAAACGATCGGCAGTTCTCTTTGGATAGCGCCAATCACCAATGTATAAGTTTCCATTTACATCCCCCTTAAAAACCGAATAATCCAATGAGAAATTGAATGATCAAACCGGCAAGCATGCCAAGAAAAGGATCCGTGATCGCTGTGACAACCATCGTGATTCCGCCAATTAATCCTGAAGCAGGCTCACCTGTTGAAAAAGCTGTGCCGGCATTGCCGGGAAATGTGACAATCGCACCCAACACGAACAAAAATCCGGCAATTGAAGAACTTGGAACAAATTTACCGATCTTGGGAAGAAGTCCGGCAAATAAAATGATGGCCATGAGTGACATCATCAATACACCTGACCCAACCGGATGCGGCGCGCTTGCAGTGGCGGAAATAACTACTTCAACTGGCGCTCCGCCAAAGAAAGCAGAAGCCATGTCGGCCAAGCTGCTTATAACAGTTAACACATCGACGTTTACATCGGTTTGGGCAATCTCCCCGTTAATCTTGCCAAATGCGATATTCGCCCCAATATTTAAACAAACCATAGCCAAAGCGCCGCGTATGACCATTGGATTGATCACCAGTTTTTGGCGCGTAATTTTTTCCTCCAAAACGGCCTGGATACCTTCCTTACCATCTTTCGGAAGAAAAAGATAGACAATACTTGAGAGAATGACCGATATGGTGATCGTATAAACGAGGTCTTTTGTTGCCATGTATACAATGAGCGCACTGGCAAAAGATGTAATCCCAACCATTTTATCATTTCTGGCCATTTCCCATGCGACTTTTGATAGCATGATCCCAACACCTGCCATCATCCCTGCCGTAATAACCGGACCAATCCAATCTATAATTTTTTCAAGCAAGCCAAATAATCCAATGGGAACCATGATCAGCGCTCCGAAAAACACCATCGATAGCCGTTCCCGCATATTTCTGCCCATTGTCCCAGCCAATGTTATCGTTTCAGCCTGGTAAGAAATCACCGGAACCGAGCCCATGATTGCGTTTCCTCCGGCTCCGACGACAAAAGCCAGCGCCGTTGGAACAGAAGCAAACCCAAAAGTCATGGCGAGAAGCCCCTGAGGAAGTCCATTTAGTACTACGCTAAGTGCGGCCAAGATGTCTTTAAGTATGTCCATTCTACACTCCGTTTCTAACAACGAATGAATCATTCGCTGATTTTTTTATAAAAAATCCCCTTAAACACGAACATTATCTAATTAACATTAATTATTGTACGTGTTTATCGAGAAATTTCAAGTGTTTTATTCGAAGTTTCAACATTTAGTTTTTTGTTTAAAATTGGAACAAACTGAAGAAAATCTATATGCGTCTAAACAAAAAGAGACTCTTCTGACCTTCCTTGAAAAATGCGAAGTGTCCTATCCAGTGTGGATTGCACTCCGTCTTTTTTTAAAAATAAATAAAAAAGCTTGTAGAGAAAAACACCTACTTTCTCTACAAGCTGGCCCTCTTACTATCTATAGAAGGTACTTACATCCACCATAGCCCCTTTAAACTTCTGAGAGCAGGCTCCTTTCCCACTCCGATTCAAGTCTCACTTTTGGAACCGGAGTTGGCCTTCCATTTTCGTCAATGGCGACCATCGTGATCGTAGAGGTCGTCGTCAACCGCCTTTCATCTGTTTCCAAATGGAGGCATTCCACTTTTACATACACTTTCATTGAAGTAGTTCCCACTGAAAGAACAAAAGCTTCCAACGTCAATATGTCCCCCACTTTTGCCGAAGACAAAAAGTTTACCGTGTTAATGGACGCGGTGACAACTGCTTTTTTGGAATGTTTCATTGCAGCAATCGCAGCGATTTCATCAATATACGCCAGGACGGTTCCTCCGAAAATGGTGCCCATATGGTTCGTATCAGGCGGAAGGACAAGCTTTGTCTGAATCGTCCTTGATACATTTGAAGAAATTTCTTTTTGCATAAGAACTTCTCCTTCCCGTTGATCATTTTGGCTAGTTTGCTCTGTAAAGCAAGGTTTCATGATTTTTTCTCATGAACCTTTTAAATCATAGTACACGATCGTGCATCTGACAACCTCCATAAGCGATCATGATGCAATGCCTTTTTCTTGTCATATGTTCCAATAAAAGAGATAATAAAATTGTGAAAATATCAAATATTTATGGAGGGAATGGAATGTATAAACTTATTTTAAGACATCCAGGACCGACTCCGATTCCAAAAAAAGTGAATATGGCGATGAGCCAGGATATCATTAGCCACCGAAGCCCGGAATTCATCAAACTATTTCGGGAAACAACAGCACGCATCAAACCGCTATTTGGAACAGAACAGGACGTTTTACTTCTTGCCGCCAGCGGCACGGCCGCTTTGGAAGCCGCAGCTGTCAATGCTGTTTCACCAGGTGAAAAGGTTGTTGTCATTTCCATTGGCGCATTTGGTGATTACTTTGCTGCTATCTGTGAGAAATACGGATTCGATGTGCATAAGCTGCAAAAAACATGGGGCGAGGCTTGTACGCCGGAAGAGTTGGAAGCTTTTCTAAAACCGTTAAACAATATTAAGGCTGTTTTTGCTACATACTGCGAAACATCGACAGGCGTATTGAATCCAATCGAAGATTTGGCAAAAATCGTGAAGAAAAACACGGATGCCTTATTTATTGTGGACGGAGTGAGCTGTATCGGCGCTGTTCCCGCCAAAATGGATGAATGGGGAATTGATATTTTGGCAACCGGATCACAAAAAGCCCTCATGCTGCCACCCGGACTGGCCTTAATTTCGGTAAGCGAGCAAGCGTGGAAAGCGATTGAAAACAATCAAACCCCTGTCTATTATCTGAACCTATTAACGTACCGTGATTGGTTTGAACAGGGAATGACCCCGAATACATCAGCCGTTACCCTTATTTACGGTTTGTCAGCTGTATGCGACTTAATCGAGGAAGAAACGTTCGCCAGAACGGTCGAAAGGCATGAATTAATGAAAAAGATGGTGAAAGAAGCGATGAATGCTCTTGATATAGACCTGTTGGCAAGCGAACCATTTATGTCGCCAACGGTTACGGCAATCCGCACACCAAAATATTTGGATTTGGAGCAATTTTTACAATTGCTCAAACAAAAATATCACTTGGATTTTGCCGGCGGCTTGGGAAGCTTGCAAGGACAGATCTTCCGGTTTGGCCATATGGGATATTGCTTCCCTGCGGATGTTTTAGAAGCTGTTTCCCTTATGGAAGCCGGTTTAAAAGAGCTTTCATATCCGTTTGAAATGGGAGCAGGCGTCAAAGCAGCGGCTGATACCCTTTCTGCAACAAAGGCGGATATTCAAGTGAAAATCTAAAGTAAATCTTCAATCAGTGGGACGAGGCTTACCAGACAAGGACGCGCAAGCGCCACCACATATGTACGTTCTTCGTCTGCCCCATTGTTAAGAAAACAAGACAAAGGCCTCGTTGCAATCTCCTTGAAATTTGCGGTACTTGCGAGGATTTCCTTGTCTTGCTGCTTTACTTGCAATCATACTTCCTGTACGTCGCAGCTCCTTAGTGATTTATCCTTGAAAACATTGCGGTTGTGGCATTTCCGGAGTTTTTTCTTGTCTGGCCGGCCCGATCCCCCGCGAAAATACCCGGATAGAAAAGGAGGGGCTGGAACATAAGTTGAAAGCTGATTCATATTCGTACAAATCGTGAGAATAAAACCGCGTGAAATCAAGGGGTAACCACCAGGTTCTAACCTTGATTCCATGCGGTTCATTTCATTTTTACCGTGTTGTGTCCCTGCCCTATTTCCCCAACAATTTTTTCAGGAAAATCTGTTCCCACTTTTTCCACGGAATCATGTTTTTTAAAAAGAGAGTCGTTTTTACCCCTTTGCCGACAGGATACCTAAGCCTGCCGGCCTCCTTGCTCATACAAAGATCGGCAATGAGAGAAGCGACGATTTGCGGATCTTCATACTTGGCTTCCCCTTTTTCCAGTTCATGTAAAATCGCCTTCTTAAAAAATGAATAAGGCGACGATTCCACTAGCGAATTTCGGGCAATTGTTTTACCCGTTGACCAGATCGAGGTTTTGAATGATCCTGGTTCAATCAGGAACACATCAATGCCAAACGGCTTTACCTCCATGCGCAAACATTCTGTCCATCCTTCTAATGCATGCTTGGATGCCACATACGGTGAAAGCCCCGGAAAACCGACTTTACCCGAAATGCTGCTTATATTGATGATGGTTCCCTTCTTCCGAGCTCTCATCGCTGGAAGAAAGGCTTGGGTAACGGCAATGAGACCAAAAAAATTCGTTTCAAATTGCTCTTTGTATTCTTCCAAACTCACTTCCTCGCAAAATCCCCCCATTGCAAAACCCGCGTTATTAATAAGAATGTCAACAGGGGGCAGATCGTTCAATAAATCAGGAAAGCCATTCGGACGGGTTACGTCCAATTGAACGATGTTTACCCGGTCTTCCATTTGATGCATGCTGCATAAACTTTTCAGCTTCTCCGCTTTCTCCAAATTTCTCATGGATGCGATGACTTGGCATCCCCGTTTTGCCAGTTCAACAGCCGCGAGCATTCCAAACCCGCTGGCGGAACCGGTAATAAACACTGTTTGTTTTTCCATGTCATTTCTCCATTTGCAACATGTCTTGAATAGATCCCCACACAGTCCACGGATATGTGTGAGGAGGAAAGCTCTCTAACCGCATCACTTCTTTTTTTACGGGATGTACAAATTTCAAGGAATAAGCCCATAAAGCAATTTGCTGTCCCGGCCTGTTCACCTGCGACCCATATTTCTGATCTCCATAAAGGGGAAAGCCTGAAGCGGAAAGCTGGACGCGAATCTGATGGGAGCGGCCCGTGTGGAGCTTGACAGACAATAGGCTTAATTTGTCCCGCTGGGCCACCGTTTGATATTCCAACACGGCTTTCTTGCCGCTTTTATGATCCTGAGAGACCGTTTGAACGACGTTCTTGCGGTTGTTTTTGGATAAATAATGTTCCAATAATGCCGCTTTTTTTCGGGGAGTTCCCCGGACAACAGCTATATACTTTCTCTCTATCTCATTCTTTCGCAAGGAATCCGCCAGCCTGGATGCGGACTTCGACGTCTTGGCAAACACCATCACGCCCCCTACAGGCCGGTCTAGTCGATGAACCAAGCCAAGATAGACATTTCCCGGTTTTTGATAACGAATTTTAAGATCTTTTTTTAAAAGTGACAATACATCCGGATCCCCGCTTGCATCTTCCTGTACAGGGACATTCACCGGCTTCTCCACAACAAGCAGATGGTTGTCCTCATATAAAATTGGTATTTCCATATTATCCGATACCCTTCAGTAAAATGATATGTTCATTGTATCGCAGTTTAATGCTTATCGAAACTCCTCCAATCCGGTAACATTGACAATCCATGGCTTCAACGCTGCTACTTCTACACAATGAACATGCCCGCCTGTTCCTTTAAATTCGGGCATGTATACTAATTCGTAATGAGGCTTCCCTTCTTCATCGACCTCCTCCTTTGTCCAATTCAGCTTCATCACAAAAGAATCCTGATATCGTTGTAAGGCCTTGCCAAAATGATCGGGAATGTTTTCAACTAAGTGGGTGAAACGATCATGTAGATAATCCGTCGCAAACCATTCGCATAACTTTCCCGAATATGCGCTCACAATAATGGTAAGATACTCCCCTTCTACCTGAACATCTTTTTCAAAACGATCAAAAGTAAAACAATACGCATGCGGCGGCAACTCTTCACCTTCCTCGTCGAATTCAATCAGGACATGATCCTCCCCCCTGAGTTTAAACATATGTTGCGCATCCGGATATTGGCTGTACAAAAGCTTGAGAGCAGATTGAAAAGCTTCCTCTTCCGTAATCCTCACACCATTTTCTCTATCGCTTGTGATCATTTGTTTAAGCATGCCGTTAGAATCAGTTATAAGCTTTACCGCGCCTTCTACCACTGTATCAAGATCCATTAACTCATCAAACTCATATTCTCGTAAAAAATGCTCCTTGGGAAAATCGCTCCATACTTCCAATTTCCCTTCAGGCGTATCACTTTCTGTTATTTTATCCATCGTTTCAACGCCTGCCATGGCATATATCGAGGATTGTACTGGTGGCATTTGCGGGAGGGATTGAAATGGAAAACAAACATCGCCAAAATCAGCCAATGTCGTTTGGTTGCCATCCATCTTCACATCAATTCCCGTTGTATGAAGAAAGTCATAAACAAGCTTAAATTCCCCGTCACCATCCACATAAACTTTTTCGTCAAAGCGCATGATCTTTAATAATGGTTGAATATTGGTTAAAAACCGTTCACGCGCAACCTCTTCTGACAGCACTCGATCGGGATAAACGATCAAGAATTCATCCATTTCATTTACCATATCCATGATGACGCCATTTTTATAAACCGAAAATGATATACCCGAATTAGGCAGTTCAAGTCCAAATCGTTCATCTTTACGGACATAATCAAATAAGTAAAAAATGTCAAGGTCGAAGATCGAGGACAAATGTAAGAGTGAGAAGGATTCAGGAAAAAAATCATGCGAAAATCTCTCAATAAGCTTCCGAATCTCTTCCTTAGACATAGATGCTTCCGGAATGTCCTCTTCTTCAAAATCAAATTCCGAAAACATTTTTAAACATCCGTCTTCAGTCAATACGACCTCACCCGCAACTTGTTGACTGTCCACAAATATTAATTTGTATGTGTTTTGATCATATTCTGTAGGTTTTGCAACCAGGCTTTCTTCTTTATTCGCTACTA
The DNA here is from genome assembly GCF_016909185.1 of Siminovitchia thermophila. Lineage (GTDB taxonomy): Bacteria > Bacillota > Bacilli > Bacillales > Bacillaceae_C > Siminovitchia > Siminovitchia thermophila. The sequence goes on from NZ_JAFBFH010000028.1 coordinate 64,386, forward strand.
TATAGGGCCGCAATTTCGCAACTATCTTTTCCATCATAAGCCTCCTGGCAATATCTTTATTTTTTCCAGCGCGGGGCGGTCTTCCGGGACATAATAAAACCCGCTTTCAACCCAGGGGATTCTCTCCAAATGAAACGGGCTGCTCTGGAAAAAATGATCAATTTCCACCTTTAGAGTGTTGTCACGCAGCCCATGAGTCTTTGACTCATTATAGCTATTCATAAACTGATGATATTCATCATCCTTTAAAAGCCGTTTCATTTTTGCTGTAAAGTCTTCAGGGAGAAACATGGTGTCCAGCTCACACAAAAATGCGATACATCATTTATTATAAACGATAGAGCTCTCTCGTAAATATGTATATCACCGGATTTTTACTGATCGAATTGTTTGAAAAAATGTTATATAACAAGTTGAAAATATTAAATATGTGCTATAATACCAATATATTTGAAAATTTGTTGAATTGGGAGGGCTTCATCGTGTATGTTCCGCTACTTTTAACACAATTTTTAGACCGCGCCGTAAAACTATATGGCAGTAAAACAGCAGTGATTGATGATGAACGGGTTTTCACTTACTCCGAGTTGAATGAAAGGATAAACCGCCTTTCTCACGGGCTAAAAGATCTGGGTGTGGAAAAGGGCGACAAGGTTGCCTACCTTGCACCAAACACCCTGGAAATGCTCGAAGGCTTCTATGGTGTGTTCCAACTTGGTGCGATTACCGTCCCCCTGAACATTCGGCTTAAGCCGGATGATTATTTGTTTATTTTAAACCATAGTGAAAGCAAGGTATTATTTGTTGACTGGGAGTTGTATGGGCTCATCGGTTCGGTCCGTAGTCAACTGAATCTGGAACAAATTATTGTCCATGGCGGCAACAAGATCAAACTCGAAGAAAATGATCTAGATTATGATGAGTGGGTCGGCCAATTTCCGGCAGAGCCGTTTCCACGTGAAGATATAGATGAAAAAGACATCGCCAGCCTTCTGTACACGAGCGGAACGACCGGCAATCCAAAAGGTGTTATGCTCACCCATCGCAGCAATTACATACATGCCCTTCAAGTCATGCATCATTTGCGGGTAAGTGACCGAGACGTATTGCTCCACGTATTGCCCATGTTCCATGTTAATGGATGGGGATCACCATTTTATTACACAGCAAACGGAGCTACTCAAGTGATGTTAAGAAAGACACGACCGGACATCATTTACGAAAAATTACAAAAGCATGGCGTGAATGTGATGCATATGGCGCCCACGGTACTAAACTCTCTTCTACATTATTATGATAAAAATAAAGTAGAGATCGGACAAGATGTAAGGGTTGTCATTGCCGGGTCAGCCCCGCCGCCTTCGTTTGTCACCCGCGTTGAGGAAGACTTGGGCTGGGAATTTATCCATGTCTACGGATTGACGGAAACATCGCCCTTGCTCACCACCTCCATCATTCGTGCTCAACATTTGGATGAGCCAAAAGAAGTTCAATATCGAATGAAATCCAAAGCCGGTTACCAAATGATGTGCACTGATGTGAAAGTGGTGAATGAGCAAGGTGAAGAAGTGAAACATAACGGCATGGAAATCGGCGAAATCATCGTCAGAACGAACGGTGTGATGGAAGGTTATTGGAAAAATGAAGAAGCTACGAATGCCGTCATCAAAAACGGTTGGTTTCATACTGGTGACATGGGCATTGTCGATTATAACGGCAATATTGAAATTGTCGATCGGAAAAAAGATGTCATCATCAGCGGAGGCGAAAATATTTCTTCCATAGAAGTGGAAGGAGTTCTATATGAACATCCAGCAATTGTTGAGGCTGCCGTCATTGCGATTCCTCATGAAAAATGGGGCGAAACCCCACACGCTATTGTCGTTGTTCGCGATGGCCAAACATTAACGGAAACCGAAATCATTACCTTCGCCAGAGAAAGGCTTGCCCATTTTAAAGCGCCTACATCTGTCAGTTTCGTAAAAGAATTACCCAAGACTGCTTCGGGAAAAATTCTAAAAGTGAATTTGCGAAAAGAATATTGGCAAAGCAAAAGCAAGCTCGTCAACTAGACATTCAGTTTGGTACGCTCAATTGATCAGGCGGACAATCATTCTCCTCCGCCTGATTGTTCGCTTGCGGGCTGCCGTCACTTTCTGGAAAATGGGCCACTCCCCACTTCCCGTACAACGCTTCAAAGCCTCTTAGTGATCACAGGTTTTATAGAAAGTCGTTTAATACGAATACGCCGCTCTTTTTCCGATCTAGCAGCTTTGCTTAAGCGCGCCGAAGTACCACCCTTGTTACATTTTTACCTGGCGTTCTTTTCTAAAAGAGATAAAGTGTTTGATGACAAAAATGACGCATTCTATAAGATTTCGTTTCCCTACTTTGAACCAGTAGTTCAAAGGCTCTGTTTTGTGTACACAGAGTAAACGGGATAAGTCTGTCCTTTTTTAATAATCTTCAATTCATATGCTAAATATGTAATGTCTAGAAAGGCGGATTGTTCTGCCTTTCTTTCTTTTTGCCTTATTTTCCTTCCTTTGTTAAACAATAGGCGGG
>NZ_JAFBFH010000029.1 GCF_016909185.1 Siminovitchia thermophila
TTGATTTTTTTGACAGAATGTTTCTAGCGTCTTAGAGTAAATTCCAGTAGATTCAAAGACAAGCATCAAATCTTCAGGAAGTGTATATATTTCATCCAAGAGTTCCTGAAAACCAGCTTGACTATGTATTACTTCACCTTCAGAAAGACACTGTTGATCGTCGTAAACAACCTTGTAGCTTTTCCCCATTGATACATCTAAAGCCATTACTGTTCCCATTTAACTACCTCTTTTCTCTCTTAGTGATGAAAGTTCTTCACTTATTCATTTCGATTCCAATTTCCTATACACGAGCTCAAGGCCCCAACATACTTAAACCTGATTCAAAAATGAAAGTGAAGAAGCCCGGTTTTTTATTCGGATTCGCAATCCTCGAGGCTACGGTCGGGCTTTCTCTCACTTCTCACTATATCTTAAAAAAGAAATAGTGGGTAAAATCATCCGTCGATGATCTTACCCACTAATCTTAGTATGTTTTCTATAAAAAGCCGTTTTTAACCGAAAATAAAATTGGTCATTTTCAGGTCATTATATAGACTGGAAAAATGTTTCATGTATTTCATCAAATCTTATAATCGTATGAATATAAATGAATCGCTTTGGGACATTTTTCATTCGAAGCGTGGGCAACCCTTAGTACAAATACTTTCATATGGTAAAAATTTCGCACGTGGAAGGTCCAGAAGAGCTGCATAACAAGATGCGAACAAGGGGGTCGATCAAATGAGGATAGGCATACCAAATTGTCGTTTTATTACAACGAGTATCTTTTTTATTGAGACGTTCCGAACCGCTTAAAATATATTGAAAACATTCGATCATTTGAGTTTAATGGAATATAGTAGTGTATAGATAAAGAAGATGCTGATAAGGTTTATCAAGAAAAATAGCTAGTAGATTACATGTAGGTTGGTGAAGCAAGTGAAGCAATTTCCTGAGGGGATCAAATTTTGTTATCCTTGGCGAAGTTATCAACGCGAGGTATTGGCACATTTGGATGCCCATTTAGAAAACAATCATTTGCATCTTGTCGCCCCGCCAGGTTCAGGAAAAACGGTACTTGGTTTAGAAGTCATGCTACGGTTAAACAAACCAACTCTTATTGTGTCGCCGACACTGGCGATACGAAACCAGTGGGTGGATCGTTTTACAGAGTTGTTCTTACAACAGTCAGAGCCACCTGATTGGATTTCAACGGACTTAAGGAACCCGGCGTTTGTGACGGTGACCACTTATCAAGGGCTACATGCTTTATTAGAAAGCAAAGTGAAAGAGGTAGACAGCGGCTCTGATGGAGATGATGTCGAACAAGAACAGAATGAATTTGATGTTTGCATGAAAGAAAAGGCGTTGGAAAAGTTGCTTCAGCAAAATTTCCAAACGTTGATTTTGGACGAAGCACATCATTTAAGGACAAGCTGGTGGGAAACAACAATAAGGTTCCGTAACCATTTGGATCAACCGACTGTAGTTGCGTTAACCGCAACCCCGCCCTACGATGTAAGCTCGGCGGAATGGGAAAAATATATGGAATTATGCGGACCGATCGATGAAGAAATTGATATTGCCGCATTAGTCAGAGAAGGGGATTTGTGTCCACACCAAGACTATGTCTGGATGTCTGTCCCGGTCCCGAAGGAAGCTGGCCCAATCCGTGCATTTCGCGATGAGGTACAAGAGTTCATTCAAGAGATCAAACAAAATAAAGACTTGATACGCTTGTTAGAAAATCATCCGTGGATTAAATCGGAAGAATATCTTGAAGAAAAGCTGGCGAAATATGGGTATTTCATTTCCATTCTTTTGTTTTTAAAAGAGGTGGGCAGCGACCGGTGGCAATGGCCTTTTCAACAAATGGATGAAAAACATGCTGATTTGCCGAAGTTTACTGTCGAGTGGATGGAAGAATTGCTTGGTGGGCTTCTCTATCGCGACCAACATGTGAATGTGAAAAATGAGCCGATCAAAAGCATCAGAAAGAAGTTATCAGGAATCGGAGCACTTGAACGAAAAAACGTTCGTCTAACAGCAAAGAAGACGATGCAACGAACTTTATTGCAGAGTGCTTCGAAGTTACAAAGTATAACGCATATCGTTTCACTTGAAAAGCAAGCACAAGGAGATGATCTCCGGCTTGTTGTGTTGGCGGACTACATTTATAAAAATGACTTGCCAATGGCAGAACAAGATATGAAAACACTCAATCGGATCGGTGTTATTCCAATCTTTGAAGTGTTAAGAAGGCAATTAAAAAATCGTTGCCGGCTTGGTGTTTTAACTGGCTCGATCGTCATCATCCCAACAAATGCAGTTCCTCATTTGCATTCATTCGGTTTGAATTTTTCAGTCCAGCCCTTACGGCATGATCCCGTGTACAGTGAAGTGATTGTTACTGGAGCATCCAGGCAAGAGATAGTCAAAGTCATAACGTCCATCTTTTCAGAAGGGCACATTGATACGCTGGTAGGAACAACAGCCTTGCTCGGAGAAGGCTGGGATGCGCCAAGCGTAAACACGCTCATTTTAGCTTCTTATGTCGGATCATTCATGTTAACCAATCAAATGAGAGGGAGAGCCATCCGGTCAGACAAGGATAATTCTCGAAAATGCGCAAATATTTGGCACTTGGTATGTGTCGATGTCAACACATTGGATGGAGGATATGACTACCTTTCATTATCAAGACGGTTTAAATCATTAAGCGGATTAGATGAGGAATTGCCGATTATTGTTTCAGGGATAGAGCGTCTCCGCCTTCCGTCTCCGCCATTCTCAGCCAAAACACCAGAGGACGTAAATCACCTCATGATGAAACGAGCTACAAATAAGGCAAACTTGTTTGAAAGGTGGCGGGAAGCAACAAATCTAGGGGAAAAGAAAAGAGAACAACTGGATGTAGGTAAGTCATTTGTACCAAGGCCATTTTTATTTGCGCATACATTTAAGTCACTGCTCATTATGACTGCCTCCATTATAATAGGCACAGTGTATTATGTTGCTGAAGGAAGCAGGTATAGAGGGTTTGATAGCCTTTTGCCCATGTTAACTTTTGCCCTTGTTGTGGGCGGGGTTGTTTCTGCACCTTTTTGGTGGAAGGCTATTCGGATTTTTGTTGGCAATTCATCGATAGAATCAAGTTTACAAACGGCAGGGCAGATCATTTATGATGTTTTAGTTGAGATTGGCAGTATCGAGACCCCGCTAAAGCGAAATAAAGTAGTAGTAGAGGAGTTATCAAATGGCATGGTCTGCTGTTCGCTTGAAAGGGGGACTCCCTACGAACAAAAGCTGTTTTTGCAATCTTTACAGCAGTTTCTTGATCCGATAGATAATCCGAGATATATTCTTCATCGGACATCCGGGAAAAAGTGGTATACCCGTCATGATTATCATGCGATCCCTGATGAAATCGGACGCAAAAAAGAATACGTTCAGCTTTTTGAAGATAAGTGGCAAAAGAAACTTGGACAGGCATATGCCATTTTCACAAGAAATGTGGAAGGGAGAAAGCTATTGTTAAAAGCCCGGGTTCAAGCGATGTCAGGGAAGTTTGTCAAACGGACTGAACGAAAAAGCATCTGGAAATAACCGTTGTCTTGAAGGTGATGAGGGCGTACGAAGTGTGAACTGCCGGCCATGGAACAGCCGCCCTTAGAAAGGGCGGTAGATACAATATCCCTCACTTGCTAGCAACAAAGTTGCTGGTACATTCAATATTCTAAACTAGCTATCCTAGTTTTTGTCTCGCTTTCTAGTCTCCTTCTTTTCAAGTTGGGCATGTGATGACTTTAATTCAAAGCAAGTTGTTTTAACTTTATTCAACTCTGATTTCCTTTTTCCGGTCTACATACCACTGGAAAAAGGAATTCGCCAGTTCAACTGGCACATCGTCCAAACCTGAATGATGTACGGGTTTTCCTCTGTTGATAGTCTCAATTGAAGCAAGACCCAGCATTTTTTGAATGAAGTTTCGTGTTGCCTTCACTTCTATGACCTTTTCTCGTTTTGAGATAAATAAAGAGGTGGTAAGCGCTCCTTTTTGAAATTGAATAAATTGGCCATTTATGACATAGCGGGTATGGAAAAAATCTAACGATCTTGCTATTAGAATACAAAGTAAGAGGGCGGCTGATACAATTATCCAAGCCTGTTCCAACCCCAAGATGGCCGGCTTGAAATAAAATAAAGCACCTGTCGCAATGAACCAGAACCAGCTTGGCCACAATATGCGCACCCAAAACGACTTTTTTGGCAGGCGAGTCATGTCTTCTGTGATCGTATAAGATGGCAGAATGTCCGATATCATCGCGTATGCTTTCTTTACCGGCAGAAAAGGATAGAGCGTATTGATTTCAAGCGATTCATCGCCTGAACTAAAACCGCCGGCACTTGTCAACTTCACTTCGGCGAGCCCGAGTAATCTTTTCAGTATCGATTGCTCCACTTCAATTGCTTGCACCTTTTCTTTTGAAATGGATAAGACCGCTTCATCAATGACGCCCTTCCTGATATAAATGTGATTTGCATCTGAAGATATTTCATAATTTCCATACTTTACATAGGTTCTCACGATTCCAAAGGCTATGGAAGTAATGACGAGTACAATCACAATGAGGGTCGCAACCCACCATGTGCTTGTGATCTTTTTCATCAGTTCCCCTGTTATATCTTCCAGATGAAAAACATCATTGACTTTGAAATAAAGTGAGCCAATCAAAGAGAAAAGAACTAAAAAGCTTAATGATGTAAACGATGCTTTTAAAATGTCTTCTTTCGTTGGTTGAAAATGAATCGTTCGACTCGGGTTTTGCTGCTTTATTTCAACCTTTGCATCATCGGATTCAGGGATCTGATCCGTCGCTTCCCTCTGCTCTGTATTTTGTATACGAGCTTCCATTTGATCGGCTTCCATTGTTGGCGAGTCCACTTCAAATTTTACAGTCGTATTCTCGCCCTCATTATCAAAATGACACGGGTTTTGCTGTTCCATTTGAACCTCTGAATGAGCAGATTGAGGAATCCGATCCGTCGCTTCCCTCTGCTCTGTTTTTTGTACACGAGCTTCCATTTGATCGGCTTCCATTGGCGAGATCACTTCGAACTTTACCGTCGCATTCTCGCCTTTCATCCCAGTTTCAAAATAAATGGAGGTCATATGAAAGATCTTATGGAAGAAGGAAGTATGGCGATTAATGTTTTGAATTTTAGAAAAAGGAATCGTTTGTTCAGATTTGTTGAACAGTCCTTTGTAAAGGTGAAACGACTTTTCGTCAAGTTTGTATTTGTGGGTGAACCATTCATAAATGATAGACAACAAAGACCACCCAACTACAATCAGGAAAACAATCCTTCCATACTTTATGAAGAGCGATTCCGAGCCAGCCTTCACCACATACAAAAAGAATGCGAAGAAAATGGCATTTTTTAATAATTTCGCTATATGAAAAAGCATTACGAGTGGAGAATAACGTTTCATTTTCATCATTGCTCCACTTCCTTAATTTTGGCGTATTGAGCAATTTGATTTCTCAATTCAACAGCTACATCTTTCGGCAGGGCAGGTATTGTGTGAGAAGATCCCATTGTTTCAACCGACACGGAGTACAGTCCATATTTTCTAAGAATCGGTCCTTGCTCGGTGGCGACCGATTGGATTTTAGTCATGGGGATCAGCTCATGCGTTTCATTGATTGCGCCTGATTTTAATTGCAGAAACTCTTCATTAACATCGTAACGCCAGTTTTTATAAAGAAAAAAGGGCTCAATCAATGACCAAATAAACGCGATGATCAATAGTACTGTTATTCCGATTAAAATCCACCCGATCCACTCTTTCCATGAAAAGCGATCATCAAGGTAAAATAAGATGCCCAAGATCGTGAATGCGATGATATTCCCAATCGCTTCAGTAATGATCCATACTTTAATTGCATCTTTTGATAAACGTTTCTTTGGTAAATCTAAGGAGTTATTCATAAAGTCACCGCCAATATACAACTATTCATCTAAAAATATTTCTTCGAGTGATGGTTCGTCCACTTCAACGCGGTAGATATCCACTTTATACTGATTAAAAGCCCGTATGATTTCAGCAATTTTTCTCTCATGATCAATCGTAATCGTTATAAATGATTCTTTTCTCTCCAAATCCGTCCCAACCGTTTGCAGCCATTGGTTTAGCGTCAACTCCTCTGTTTTAGGAATTGGAGAATGCTTAATTCTTACTGTAAGCGTTGAGCGATAGAATGACCTAAGCTCAGACATTGTTCCAATTTTAGCCACTTTGCCCTCTTTCATAATGGCGATTCTCGTGCAAATTTTCTCTACTTCGTCTAAATTATGGGATGTCATAAAGATTGTTTTTCCTTCTTTTTGTAAATGGCGAATTAGTTTATGAATATGAATAGCGGACTCTGCATCCAACCCGGAAGTGGGTTCATCAAGAAAAATTAACTCCGGATCGTGGATAATCGCTTGTGCAATGCCAAGCTTCTTTTTCATACCGAATGAAAATTTGGCAGTTTTCAACTGGGCGTGGTCCTCTAAACCTACTAAACGCAAGACTTCCAGACAACCGTGCTTTCCTGCGGGCTTTCCCGAGAGAGCGGACAAGAATTTTAAATGATCCAGCGCTGTTAATGAACCATAAAAAGTAGAGTAGTCGGGCATTACACCAATTCTTTTCTTAACTTGGTCATTTGGCCCCTTTACCCCTAAAAGTGAATAAGTGCCGGAGCTTGGTTGAATAATTCCCGTCAGCATATTGATAAAGGTAGACTTTCCGGCACCGTTCCGGCCAAGAAAACCAAATACTTCCCCTTTTTCTACAGTTAGATCAATACCTTTTACGACTTGAGTCGCTCCATAGACTTTCTGAAGCTGCTTCGTTTCAATGGCAAACAATTAACAATCCCTCCTTTTAAAAATCAGATTTGCGATCAAAAGCATCAAACCTGAAAATATGATGATCACTAATAAAGAAAAGTCCTCACGTTCCAAATAATAAAAAGGCATGATAAACTTCAACCAGCTGATCCATTCATTGGTTGTGAAGGAGATCCATAAACCAAAAACCGGAAAAGCAAGACCAATCATAATGCCAAGAAACATCGTAATGCCTGGTTTCGGGATGAGAACGGACAGTAAAAGGGTCAAGGCAATTTGGTAGAATAATAAACTCATGGTCTGAGAAAAAATAAAGAAATCAAATTGTTTTGCAAAGAAGCTAATAATCAAAAAAGAGATAGCCACACAAACAAACCAAAAGAGCGCAATGCCAAAAAATTTCCCATATAAAATGGATGATCTTGATGTCCTGCTAACTAAAAAGCGCATCGTTCGTTCATGGGTTTCCCTATTCATACAATCATGGGATAACCCCATGACAAATAATTGCCCAAATAAAAAAAGTAACGTTAACAGGCCAAGCGTGTGGATATGCTTCATCTCTTTGGGGGTAAACTCTATCATATTCGTTAATACGTTTGAAAATTTGGCTGAATAATAGGCGGTCAATAATAAAACGCAAATGATTAAAATGGATTTAATGCTTTTAAACATGTTGAAAAACTCTCGCTTACCGATGACATACATATGTTGCTTCCCCTTTCTTGTTTACGAAAGCTATTATAAGTTGCCTACATTAATTTAGCCGAAACACTACCTTAATTCTCCCTTAATTATTCGCAACTTTGGTTTTTTGGATGATATGATACTCATATAAATTAACGACGATTAGGTGATCTTGATGCAAGAAGCACATATATTAATTGTAGATGATGAAAAAGCCATTTTACAGATGTTAGAGACGATTTTAAAAAGAGAGGCGTTCAAACATATCGATACAGCCGCTACAGCCGAGGACGCGCTTGCACTTTGTAAAACAAAACGATATGACTTGATTTTGTTGGATGTGATGCTCCCCAACCGGAGCGGTTTTGATATTTGTCCCATGATCAGGGAAACCACCGATGCTCCTATTTTCTTTTTAACTGCCAGATCTTCCGATTTGGATAAGCTCTCCGGTTTTGCCTTGGGAGCGGATGACTATATTACAAAACCCTTCAATCCCCTGGAAGTTGTCGCGAGGATCAAAGCGCATTTGCGCAGGAAAATGGTCCATATGACACCAACTTCACAAACAACTTATCAATATGGAAACATCCATGTAAATACACTTTCCGGCGAAGTAAAAGTAAATGGTAAAATGGTGGATTTGCCTGCTCAAGTGTACCAACTGCTGCTCTTCTTCTGTAAACATCCAAATCAACTATTTAGCAAAAGCCAACTGTATGAGCAGGTATGGGGCGGGGATTTTCTAGGCGAGGATAATACGATTATGGTTCATATAAGAAAGCTGCGTGAAAAAATCGAGGAAAACCCAAGCAAACCGAGTCACATTATAACAGTTAGAGGCCTCGGGTATAAATTTGTTCCCGATGGTGACAAACATGAACATTCATAAACGTTTTATCGTACAGTTTTTCATCCAAATCATCCTGGCTTTCTTTTTGTTATCTCTTATTTTAATAATCATGTGGGCCATTATTGGCTTTTCCATCATGAATTCGGATGTTGCAAAAGATTTGTCAAAAGCAGACGAGTTGTTTTTTATTGATAAGATTTCAATCAAAGATGAAAAGGTCACATTCGATAAAAAACTAAAACAAATGGTGAAAAATCAGAATGGCCAACTGATCGTTCTAACGGAGAAAGGTGCTGTGATCGGCTCTTACAATACTGCTGAAAAAGTATCCGCTCATATAAATGAGAGTGAAGTTGCTTCATTGATTTTGGGAACTCCCGCGGAATACTCATATTGGAAATTAGAAGAAGGGTATAAACGGCCGTATATCCTATTATTTGGTAAAAAAAATTCCGGCACAGACATAGTAAATGAGATAAAGCCAGAGATTGATTGGAAAAATCATCAGCTTAACCTTTCAGATAGGGCTTATCAAAAAATCAATGAAGAAAACGGCTGGGTCCAATTGATCGATGCAACAGGACAAGTAGTAGATGAATATGGTACGAAGAAACAGCCGACTAAGTACTCCAATCAAGATCTCATGACATTATCACAAGATCAGTATCATGTAACGACCGCTTATTTTGATGAGGAGACCGAGCAATCCATAATTGTGGGGACGTATAAAGCAGATTCAAACTCTAGCTTAGAAGAAGGTATTTATAAAACAGTTAGTCATAGTCTTTTTATCATCTTTATCTTATTGATCCTTTCTCTTTTCATAGGGACATTTTGGTATGCGCGTAAATTCGGAGTTCCCTTAATTATGATGATGAAATGGATTAAGAACCTGGGTGAAGGAGTATACGAACAGCCACAAGATATCCATCAACGTCCTATCTTGTTAAATAAAAAAGGAAAACTGAAAAAGAAATACCGATTATATAAGGATTTCATTACCACACTTGTTCAATTAACAAAAACCTTAAAGCAAAACGAATCGGAGCGGCAGAAAATGACGCAAATAAGGGAAGAATGGATAACGGGTATTTCCCATGATTTAAAAACGCCGCTTGCTTCTATAACAGGTTATTCACAAATGCTGGAATCTGAAAATTATTCGTGGAGTGAAAAGGAAACAAGAGAGTTTGCCAAAGTGATTTCCGAGAAGTCTGTTTATATGATGCAATTACTTGAGGACTTAACGTTAACCTATCGTTTGAAAAATCAAGCCTTGCCGATTGTCAAAGAAAAAGTTGATCTCAACGAATTTATACGTCGGACCATTATACATTTTATTAATGAAACGGCTCATAACGAAATACAATTCGATTTCCATCCTTATCATGAAATCATTTATGCCTATATTGACCAAAAGTGGTTTCAACGGATTCTCGATAATTTAATCGCAAATGCTATTAAATATAATCCACCAGGCACTACCATCACAGTATCCACCTCTTTGATAGAACAACATTTGATCATTATCAAAATGGAAGATAACGGGATAGGGATGGATAGTGAAACCCTTGATAAATTGTTCCAGCGTTACTATCGAGGCACGAACACAAGCGACTCCGGCAGTGGAACGGGCCTTGGGATGGCTATTACGAAACAATTGGTACAGCTTCATAATGGGTCCATTCGAGTGAAAAGCACTCCGAATAAGGGTACTCAAATTCGATTGATCCTGCCAGCCCGTGCGGAGGAAGATGATGAATAGCATGTAAAAACCAATAAACCGCGTAAAATCAAATTTGATTTTACGCGGTGCTATTTTTCATGGTTTGTACGAATATTGATTCGTTTTCAGCCTATTTCCCACCTTCTTTATATCCTCAAAATGATGGATTTGGCTGTAAACATACTTAACTTAGTTTTGTGGTTAAATCTTTCATAGAACATAAAGCATAAATGGACTTCTGGCTTCTCTAATGATGTGAATGTTAATCTTTATTATTGTATATTCAGCTTTAAACCAAAACCATAATAAACAGAAACCAATTGGAAGTAAGATAACAATTTTAAGCCATTGTTGATCTAAGTACTTACTCCAAAGTCTGGGAAGAAGACTGGTGGCAATAAAAGCAAACGCGAACAACCCAATGATAATGATCAATCTTTTTTTGACAGAGTTTGTTTAAAAGAAATAAAATTTTTAAATATTACATAATATTTGTAATAATGATATTATAAGGAAAAAGGAGGGATGTAAGTGAAGGAAGGTGTTTTTTAAATACCTGGTATTGGTACAATTTTATTCGGTGATAAATGTTTATATTTACGACAAAGCAGTAAAAGCATTTGATAAAATTCCAGGGCCAAGGTGCAGGATTTAATGAAAAAAGAAAAACATTCGAAATATTCAAGGGGTACCAAACTAATTATATGGATCATGTTAGTCTTATCGGTATCAATGCTTGTTTTTTTTATCAATAATATCGTGAACGATTTATATTATCAACCGGTCAATTACACGAGTGCATTGGGGCTAGCTTTAGGAGTATTCCTATGTATATATGCACTATTCGCCCTTAAATCAAAAAAGTAATTTACCTAATTATTTATAGGAGCTGACCGAAAAGTAATATATCAGCTTGAAAATGAAAAGAGCCAAACATAGAAGAGAGCGGTCGTGGTAGCATGACTGTACTTCCTCATTCAGGAGTTACATAACCATGACCGCTAACAACGTCAAGGATAGCGGGTTATAAGCATGATTCCCCAGTGTTTCAAACATGGCAACTAATCACTAATGTTGCATACAATTATCTAGACACGTCAAAAAAGGTCCATAGGGATCTTTCTTTGTAGTAGATTTGGACAGACAATTACCTTTCCGTCTATTATGTAGCTATTTATATTATTTGGTAAAAGGGTTAGGCTTATCAATCATTTGGCGATGGAGCTTTTCGCCCCCCGCAAGGTCAGTATACAAAAAAACTAACTACTACAAGATATTTGCTTTTATTCCTAAATGGCATCGGATGCTGAACTTGCGGTTATGATTATACTCTGAAAATTGAGCTACTAGAAAACGTTCCAGGGAACTGTTCTTTTGGTTAATCACCAATTCTTTCAAGTTTCCCATTTCTTATTTCCCGTTTGCTAAAATCCGGGCAAGGACCTTTCCTAAAATAAACCATAAACAAGTTGTATGAGCTTAGTAATTATAACGACAATGAAAGCGCCTGTCACGAAAACTTGAAATGGCGACTGAAATGAAGATTTTTTCCCTGATTGTTCAGGCTGGTCATCTGGTAATTCACCAGTCTCCAAGTACTGTAATAACTCTTCTTCTATTTCTTCGTTTATTTTTTCTAAGTCCTCGCTCTTAGCATTTATTTTATCCAATCGAATCAGCCCTTTAGCTTTTCATTCGTGTCAATTCCATGCTAAAAGTCAAGTTGCGTTTCAGGTCTTCAACACTGGTCATTCCGCTGCCACAATATAATACATCCTCAATAAAAAGGATACAATGTGATCGAAGGGTTCCAAATGCGATTCCTCTCATATTCATTCCATTACAGTTCATGATGATGGGTAACTCTGATTGATATTGCTTCAGTGCTTTTCCAACTTTTATTAAGTCACTTAATTGAAATGATTGCTGTTCTTTCACACGATACCGTCCTGTCAAATTAAGAGCGGCTGACGGCGTAATGTCCAGCATTTCTACCAACTTCGTAATCTCTTTCATTGCCTTGTTTCTGTTAGAAAAATATAAATGGGCCAGTTCAAAAACAGCGCTCGGATGTTGGGTTAGCATCACTTCTTCTGCTAATTCACGATGTGTGAATGTCTGACCAAAATGAAAAGGTTTTTGATTGATACTTACCCCTTCATTTGTGGGCCACCTGTTCAAACGACTCACTTTCTGGTCTTGGATTCCCATCTGAAAGAGTAGCAGTAATAAGATGATCGGACCTATTCCTTCAATCGATTTGGTTTGGAGATATCCTTTATGAAAAATTTCTTTGTTTTCTTTTAAATCGTATCCAACAATGCCCCACATAGGTTGAATATGATCAACTAATACCTGTGGTTGTGGTGTAATGTCCTTTATTTCTTTAGTCGAACGTTTAATCTGTGCAGGGAGATAATGGCTCGTTTTTCTAAAGTCACTGCCGGATACAGAACCTTTTAAAAGAATGAATGAATCGTCAGAACAATAATAGGGAATACGAGTTGATAGTTCTAGCGCATTGTTAAACCACCCACCTACCATGTTTGCAGGTAGTTTTTTAATCACATCCCTCATGTATTTTCCATGGCCAAAGACATAGTCGGCATCCGATTGAAGAATATAAGGAACTAATTTATCATGCAGGTATTCACTTTGATCACCGAGGTCGGCTACTTGCCCTAAAACTAAAATCTTCTTCCCTTTGTAAAAAAACTGTTTTTCCTTAAATGTTTTTATCGCATTGATCATGGATGGAATTGCGGCATTATGCGAATCATCAATAATGTCTATTCTTCTTTGGTCCTTTGAGTTAAGCCGTTTTAATTCCATCACTCTGTCGAGTGATTTAAAATCATATACTTTTCTTGCCATTGAATCAATATCATATCCTAATTCTGCCAGGCAGAGGAGCGCCCCTAACGTGTTCATCATGATGCCATCACTCGGCATGATCATATCAAACGTATAAGCCGTTTTTTTATATTGAAAAATGACCGTTGTTTTATATTTTTCATAGATCCGTTTTTTAAGAAATAAATCAGCGGATTTATCTATCAAACTATATGTTTTAATCCGATTCGTTCTTTTTTTGGCCTGTTCATATAAAATCCTAAACTCTTCTTTGCCAATATCCTTATTGATGATTGCTAAACCACCTGTTGTTAAACCATCGAATATTCTCGCCTTAAATGTAGCTACATTCATGGTTGAATGCAATGTGGAAAGATGCGCTTCTCCAATAGAAGTAACCATACACACATCAGGTCTTATTGTTAAGGCTTGATTTCCACGATTATTGAGCGCATTTAATGATATTTCTACAATCCCCATATCAGGATTACGACATAATTTCGCGCCATATAACGGAACACCTGTTTGTGTATTATGATTTCCGCGGGTTGCAACAACATTACTAATTTCTTTTAGAAGGTGTTCCAGTATTAAGCGAGTAGAACTCTTTCCCACGGAACCAGTAATCCCGATAACCGGATTTTTCATTTTATTTCTAGCTTGTTTTGCTAAAATTTGCATAGACTTGATACTATTCTTTACAATAATCTGGGCTACAAACGGGGCCAGTTCTTTAATCGGCTCTTCCGTAATGATTAAATCACAGTTTTTATAGTATTCTAAAATGCGAACATTACCATCTATCCACGGTAATTCTTTCTTATGAAATTGATTCCATCTTTCTCTTGAAATAGAAATAAAGCAATTACCTGATACCCCTTTCTGAAGCTGGGCAGGGTCAAATTCGAAATCAATGATTGGTGAACTTTGTTCCAATTCATTGAAGAAGTAACCATCTAATATGTCTGCTATTTCTTGATAAGTAAAACCTGCTGCCATTTCTTACCCTCATTTCCTATTCATCTTCCTGTGAATCTGAAATCGTTAGATTATAATCTATTAAATCCGGAATAAAATAATGAAAAAATTGACAGTATCCTGATAAATAGTGTTCAACATCATCGATTCTTACACGGAAAGAATGATGACGAATAAAAAAACCATGCAAGATTAATCCAGGATTTTTCATATACATGGCTAACTCGGGATAGAAAAATCCAACACGTTGGTATTCGGCGCGGCGCTTGATCGTTTGCACTAAATACGTTTCATCAATTAATTTGAGTAAGTAATCTTTTTGTAGTTCTTTTATTTTACCTACCATTTTATAAACAGCCATTGTCAATTCGAGAAAAGTAGGATAAGTTGTCTCACGATGATAGATAAAATTCAACCGATGATTGCAGTTTTTTAATCCGAAAATAAAGTATTTATCCTTTGGCTCGTAAATCGTTAATTCATTTGCTGCATAACTTAACCAGTGATCATGGTATTTCCAATAATCATATTTAATAAAATAATCGAATGTCTTCTTTACTTCTTCTAACCAGTAATCATTTTTATCAATCGCATATAAACGCAACAGTGAAAAAATGGCTTCGCCTTCATAATAGATAATTCGATTTAGTGCTTTTACACGAAAAGTGGGGTATGTCAATACATGAATGAATCCTTCATCAGGAAGCTTCATATGAATAATGCCTCGAGCTAATGCTTGGGCGACTTCTACATATTTGTCACTTTGTGCAACCTCCATATATTTCGTCATAGCCAAGATGGCTGTAGCATTAGAGCCCAGTTTTATTTCATTTTCATTCGAATAATCCACAACAAAAGCTGTCTGTTCCTCGGCATCCTCCTTATAAACAATCGCTTCTTTTATCAAGTAATTCAGCCCACGTTCAATGGCTTCCAATATCTTCGGTTCTTGCAAAATTTCATATCCTTCTGCCAGCGCATAAAGAGAGCTAGAATGCCGCAAAATATTATATGTTCCTATTTTCTTAGCAAATGCGGAGAAATAGCCGTATTCGAACTGACCGTTATCTTTCATTTGATTCATTAGAAATAATGTCGATTTATT
The DNA here is from genome assembly GCF_016909185.1 of Siminovitchia thermophila. Taxonomy (GTDB): domain Bacteria; phylum Bacillota; class Bacilli; order Bacillales; family Bacillaceae_C; genus Siminovitchia; species Siminovitchia thermophila. The sequence goes on from NZ_JAFBFH010000029.1 coordinate 15,088, forward strand.
TATAAGTTGTTTTGTTTCTTTTTTAATATTCGTTACTTTTCTGATGCCATTTGTTAGCTCGCCATTATATAATTCGTGAATTTCATCATCAAGTTTATTTTTAAAAGTAGCTGTTGTTTTAAAAAGATAGACGTCTTTATTTATGTATAGTTTTTTTATAAAAGGAAATCGTAATCCTTCATTATATTTCAAATAATGATTGATATTTACTTCATCTAAGGATAAGGGCTGTTTGTTAGTACTCCTAATCATCGCATTACCGTTAATTTCTTGTTCTAAAAAAGCTAAACGAAACTCTGAATCAAAAGAAATCCCCCAACGAAAATAATTTTTACGCGCTTTTTTAACCTTTTCTTCTAAAACTTCAAAAGGTACTTTTTTAACTTCTGATACGATATCCACTTTTAACCATTGTGGATCGACACCACTTTTCTGAACAAGTTGAATGGCCTTTCGTTTTATTTTTTGGAATGCTTTATGAAAACTTGTATCCATTGCTTTTAGAACTCGTGAACGAATGTGCTGATTTCCTATTGACAAGAAGAGAATGTAAAACTCATCATTATGAATGTAAACACTTTGGATATTTTCATTGGCCATTTGCTTGTTAAAATATACTTCATACTGATCCATTGCTTGGTTGATATATGTAAGATTTGAGATCTGTCCCATTATCTTTTCCTTCCCTTTATAAATGAGTCAGCCTACATTTCAAGTGAAATATAGGCTGACTTACATAAAGATACTAATTATCTAATTCATTTTGCCGCTTTACTATTCTTTCTTCTATTACGAGCAAATAATCCAGCAATACCTGCCAGCAGCGCAGTTAATCCTGCTAAGCCTGTGTTAAAAATAGATGTAGCAGTATTTGGTAGCTTTTTTCCACCTTCGTTATTGTCCTTATCAGCTAAACGCTCTTCAGTGCCAACTCTTTCTTTCCCATTAGAATCGTCAGCATCGGCATCCGCGTCGGCATCGGCATCGGCATCCGCGTCGGCATCCGCGTCGGCATCGGCATCCGCATCGGCATCCGCATCTGCGTCGGCGTCGGCATCGGCGTCCGCATCGGCATCGGCATCCGCGTCGGCGTCCGCATCCGCATCTGCGTCGGCATCGGCATCCGCATCTGCGTCGGCATCTGCATCGGCATCTGCGTCGGCATCGGCATCCGCGTCGGCGTCCGCATCTGCGTCGGCGTCGGCATCGGCATCCGCGTCCGCGTCGGCATCTGCGTCGGCATCCGCGTCAGCGTCGGCATCAGCATCCGCGTCGGCATCCGCATCGGCATCCGCATCGGCATCCGCGTCGGCATCCGCGTCAGCGTCGGCATCAGCATCCGCGTCGGCATCTGCGTCCGCGTCGGCATCCGCATCGGCATCCGCATCAGCATCCGCGTCGGCATCCGCGTCAGCATCCGCGTCGGCATCTGCGTCGGCATCGGCATCCGCATCTGCGTCGGCATCCGCGTCAGCGTCGGCATCTGCGTCGGCATCGGCATCCGCATCCGCATCGGCATCGGCATCTGCGTCGGCATCCGCATCTGCATCGGCATCCGCGTCGGCATCCGCGTCGGCATCCGCGTCCGCGTCGGCATCGGCATCCGCATCAGCGTCGGCATCCGCATCAGCGTCAGCATCTGCGTCAGCGTCAGCATCGGCATCTGCGTCGGCATCTGCGTCCGCGTCGGCATCCGCATCGGCATCCGCATCGGCATCAGCGTCGGCATCCGCATCGGCGTCGGCGTCGGCATCGGCATCGGCATCTGCGTCGGCATCCGCATCGGCGTCGGCGTCGGCATCGGCATCTGCGTCGGCATCCGCGTCGGCATCGGCATCCGCGTCGGCATCGGCATCCGCATCCGCGTCGGCATCCGCATCCGCGTCGGCATCCGCATCCGCGTCGGCATCGGCATCCGCATCCGCGTCGGCATCCGCGTCGGCATCGGCATCTGCGTCGGCATCCGCGTCGGCATCAGCATCCGCGTCAGCGTCGGCATCGGCATCTGCGTCCGCATCCGCGTCCGCATCGGCATCCGCGTCCGCGTCCGCGTCGGCATCGGCATCCGCGTCGGCATCCGCGTCGGCATCCGCATCGGCATCGGCATCCGCATCGGCATCCGCATCAGCGTCAGCATCCGCATCCGCGTCCGCGTCGGCATCGGCGTCGGCATCGGCATCCGCGTCGGCATCGGCATCCGCGTCCGCATCGGCATCGGCATCTGCGTCAGCGTCCGCATCTGCGTCCGCATCATCATTTGGATTTTCATGTAGGAAATATGTAGTATTATCTGTACCGTCTAAAATCCTCTTACCGTCACCAGTTGTTTGATAAACATCAAATAAGTATATTCCGCTAGGTAAATTCTCAACAGTTTCTTTTAATTTAATCTTTACCGAAAAGCCTTGACGAATCCCTATAAGCGCGTGTGATACTAATTCATTTGATGCATAACTAAAATTTCCATTCTTATCATAGATAACAGACTTGAATTTTCCATCTCTTGTTTGAACTAATACATCACTAATAAACGGGATTAATTTTTCATCAAGCTTGAATCTAAATTGACCGTCATTGTGCTTGGTTGCATTTAACTTATAATGCATTGTATATCTTAACGTTATTTCTGTACCATGAGGATCGTTATCAGCAACGGTATAACCGGAACCAGTTACGAGATTATTATTCTCTCGACTCATGCCACTATCTTTTGTTTTAAAATAAGCACTGTCTGTCGTATTGACAACGACTCTATTCTCTTTATCAAAAAGGGCAATATCAGCAGTATAAAAATCCTTATCTAAATGTTGAATTTCTTTATTCAGCACAATTTTAATATCAAATTGTTGATTGACACCAATAAGGGCTGTACTTAGCACATCGCGGTGATTGATGCTGTATGTACCATCTGCTAATTTATGCGCTGATATCCATTCCCTACCGACTCTCACCCGTACATCTGAGATGTAATCTTTTAAATCCTCATCAATTGTTAAATTAAAGGTTGCATGCTTTAATTTAAAAGCCATATTTAATGAATAGTGAGTATAATAAGTTAGATTTACTTCCGATTTTTTCACATGATGGTTTCTAACTTCTAGATGACCATATTTAATATATTTGTAGTCAATTTCTTCATCATAAATACTAGATGAAAAAGGCTGAATGACAGAATTTGGTGCAGCGGGCATAGACGCCATAGCATTAACAGGATTCATTGCCTGAGTCGTGGCTAATAAGGCAACGGCAACCATAGAAGATTTTTTCTTGAAATTTCTTTTATGGTTTTTATTCATTTGTTTTTTGTAATCTATGTTTGACTTCCTCATTTAGTTCTATCTCCTCACAGTAGACATGATTAATTACTTGGCTGTGCAAACGTTTCGGGCATATACTGCATCATCACTTCACTAAAGAAATTTCTTGTTATGAAATGGATAAAGAGGTGCGATTATCTGTACCGTAGAGATTTTCTTACCATTTCCATTTGGGAATATATCATCCGCTTTTTTCCATTTAAATCTGCCGGAAAAATCTTATGAAGCTGGATTTTTTGTAGAATAGCTAACCTTTCCATCTCCTGTTTTACTGATGATGGAATGGGCCGTTTTTCAAATGAAAAGATCAATTTGCCGCATTTAACTTATCGTGCAACACATCATTCAAGGTAATTCAGCTCCATTGGATCACGATTAGCCACTGTTAACCTCAACCGAACCAGTCACTAATTTGCGATCCTTATGGTTTCCACTTTTCTAACCCTAGAAAAAAGCCATATTTAAAATGTTTCTCATCTACTTTTTCATCGGTAATACGAAATGAAAAAGGTGGAACTTCTGGTGTGGAAGCCATTACATTTGCCGGATAAAATGGGTATTTACGATGATAAGTGCCAAAATAATAGATTGATTATTACTAATGAGCCTCCTTTTTTTTCCATTTAGGTGGACAACTCTTTCACTTCTGCCAAGCTCCAAACAATATACGCGCGCTTTTACTCCTTTCAATAACTAATTCGAAAATATTTTAACAAGTTGTACTTGTGAAAATACTCATCAAAAACCTGCCTATTTATATGAAAAAACTAAGCAATAACTAAGCAAAAGTAATTTAGCGCAACAAACTGAATTTTAGATATAAAACGGGGCTGGAACATAAGCAAATACGAAACAGCAAAAGGGGCGGGGACAGAACCCTGTAAAAATGAATAAACCGCGTGAAATCAAGGTTTTAAATTTGATTTCACGCGGTTTTATGCTCACGATTTTTACGAATATCAATCAGCTTTTAACTTATGTTCCAGCCCCTATTTCTGTTATAAAAAATCCCAATCATCGCTACGTCAAAATATTTCGCTTATCGCAGGTCTCTTCAGCTTCCTCGGAAAGCAAAAGATCGCTTTCCTGCGGGATCTTCAGCTCGAGCTATTCCCGCAGGAGTCTACATATGTTGACTACGCTAAATGCTTGCTATACACTAGGACGATTTATCCGGCATGTAAGGTGCCGTAAGACTCCCACTTCAAGACCTGAGTTGATACAAAAGGAAAAAACGGCACCTAAATGCCCGATTGGTTCAACTAACATTCAGTAGGAGATGAAAGAAACCTCCTACTGAATGAAGTTTCACTTTATTGTTCGTTTTTTCATCAGCTGATTTAGTTGTGGCCCGTCTATTTATATTTCAGGAGTTTTCACTTGTTTTTCGATCCATTTCCTATACCAATCTTTAATATGAGTTGGAGGAACAGTGTTGAATTCGGTTCTAAACATTTCTACCAATTTGGAAAATTGTTTTTCAACATTATAAATGTCTCCAAGTTTATCGTATATTTTCATTAAAAAATAATATGAATCCGCTAAATAAGGGTTAAGTCTTTGGTTTCTCAATGCTAGTAAAGTAGCTTTTGTATACTGCTCGTTGGCAATTAAATATCGAAGTACCTTATTTGAAAAGGCTTGATATAACATTCTTAGACTTTCTTGTTCATTCTCTTTCCATATATACGTTTCATCTGCCAAATAGTCACCTGTATACTGATTTATTAATGTTAACGCTTTAGGCAGTGTTTCCTCTGAAATGAAAGGAAGCTCATTAATTCCTGCCACCCATTCATCAACATCACACTTGACATCATTTAAAATTACTTCATAAGCACTATCTATGCTGATAATTTGAATGTTTGCTCCAATTTGCTTTAATAATTTTCTAATTTCGTAGATGCAACTATATAAATTCTCAAAGGCTTTATTGACATCTTCTTCTGGCCAAAGTAATTCAATCAAAACATCTTTTCTCACCATTAATTCGTTTCTATTTTGAATAAGGAAAGCGAACAATTCCTTTGTTTTCGTTGTTCTCCATCTAACTGGTATAATCTCTTGTTTCTGATCTTTAAAATGTAAATGCTTAAAACAGCAAACCATATCTACTCTCTCTCTGGGTAAAGAAGTGTTCTTATTTTTCAAAAGACGGTTTACTGTTTTATAAATCCTATTCTTATTATATGGTTGCAAGATATAGTCAATAGCGCCTAATTCAAATGCATCTACTGCAAACTCCTTTTCTTTGGAAATAAAAACGATCTGTATATTAGGACGTATTTTTTTTAAGCGTTTAGCAATTGTAATACCGTTTTGTCCAAACACCCATGTTTTTATAAAAGCTATTTCAAAATCTAAGTGTAAATCAGTTAGTTCTTTTTCTAGTTGTATTGCACCCGTGTATTTTTTTACTAATTTTAATTGTTTTGTAGAATTTAATATTCGAAATAATAACTCCACATCCTTTTGGTTATCATCTATAATAATATATGTCTTCACAATATTTCCCCCCCTATAAAAATTTTATAAAAAATCGCATATTTTTATCTAGATTTATATACTGAATACTAAATAGTTCGGTGAACATAGACCAATATACAACAAAAAGGTAAATTTTTTCTAAGCATTTTCTAAGCAAAAACTAAATGGCTCCTTATATTAGAGGGTGTTCCCCTCCTTAAAGGCTTGTATGTGAAAGGAAATGAATAAACCGCGTAAAATCAACTTTTAAAACTTGATTTCACGCGGTTCTATTTTTCATCATTTGTAGGAATATCAAATCGCTTTCAACTTATCTCCAAAGATTGTGCCATTTTATATATATGGGTTTTGCGGTCATAATGGACGAGCAAACTCGATTTTGATTTGAATTAAAGTTAGCTATAAGTCTTTATTTTGACTCCTTACTCATTACTAGACAATCGCGCATATGACTCACATTCTTTTCCTGAAACTTCATTCGTTCTTGTATGAGTTAAGATTTTTCTATCTTTTTAAGATCAAAAAGACTTAAATCATTATTTCTTAATAGCTCAACAAATTGTTGAAGCCAATTATAGTATTTGGCACTATGTTTTAGTTTATGTAAGTCTTTCAAACAAGCTTGTCTTTCTTCCTCCGTGGTTTCTTCAGATAATACAATTTCTGAAAGTGTTGTTATGGCTTCGTTAATTGCTGTTAACATGACATCGATTTCTCTTTGTAATTTCACAGTGAAAAAGTTACGAAAAGTCTTAAAGAAATCAGTTTCAGCTACATATTGATTTTTTCGATCTTTTTTTTCCTCTAGTTGCGTAACCATCCCTGAATCGACTAATGATCGAACTGCATAGCTCATATTACTTTTGCTCATATTCATGTAGCCTTTCATCTCTTCAAGTGTTAACGGTTTCTCTTCAAAAAACATGATACCGTATAATTTTCCAAATGAGTAATTGACACCATATAAATCCATTGTTTGAGCAATCGCGTCTATCACTTTTTCTCTTAACTCATTTTGGACGCTTGATTCTTCTTTTTGTTTTTCCACAATTGAACGCTCCTTTTATCATTTCGTCGATGTGCTAGATCGAATTGACACAACGATTAAATACCTCTTTATAAAAATACTTCATACTTCACTATATTTAGAATAATAATTTCATTTCTGTATGTCCACACCCGGCCTTACTTGTAAATCAAATTGTTTTAGCTGAGGACCCGTCTTTGAAGAACTTATTTTGAAATTAGACGCAGTCATTGTAAAAATGAATTTACAAAAATTTAATTTTATCTACATATATATTTAATAATCTAGGAGTACACTGAGATCGTTCAATAAAAATTGAATACATATTAAAAAAGTTATTAAAAAGCACTTTATGATTAAATATTAAATATATATTGAACAATAGTCAAGTTATCGAAGGGTGATTATAGTATTCTAAAATAATAATTTCGCGTTCAGTTATATGATGAAAAGTCGGTCTATCATCTCTCTAGTATGTTCTATATTATTTTTAAAAACTCGGAAAAGCTCTCCTTTAAAATAGCCGCCGGAGAGGTGATTGCCTGGACAAGCATACACTATCACGTCATTTGGTAAATGGTTCAGTCCATCCACCGATCAAATATCTGCCGATGGAGCTTTTCAAGACCATGATTTATCAAAGGATCGAATGTAACCTCTGTGATAAACCGGGGATATTACAACATAGGAGTTTGATCAGTGGTACGGATCAGGATGAAATCCAATACCATCGGTCAATTTCTGGTAATAACAACAAAGCGTAAGGGGATGTAAGTATGTCCAGTATTACACTGAAGAGTTTAACAAAAAAATATGCGAAAGATAGAAATATATTAAATCAATTAAATCTAGAGATTGAGGATAAAGAATTTTTAGTTTTGCTAGGTCCATCCGGTTGTGGAAAATCCACTTTGCTTCAAATGATTGCGGGGATTGAAGAAGTAACAGAAGGTGAAGTATTCATTGGACAGACGTGTGTCAACGATGTTGAACCGAAGGATAGAGGCGTGGCGATGGTATTTCAAAACTATGCCTTATATCCTCATATGACCGTATTTGAAAATATGGCTTACGGCTTGAAAATACAAAAAGTGAAAAAAGAAGAGAGAAAAAAAAGAATTGAAGCAGCTGCGGAGATTTTACAAATCACTCCTTTGCTCAAACGTTATCCGAATCAGTTATCTGGTGGTCAAAAACAAAGGGTAGCAATTGGTAGAGCCATTGTGAAAGAGCCTAAAGTTTTTTTAATGGATGAGCCATTATCCAATTTGGATGCAAAACTAAGAAATGAAATGAGAATTGAAATTAAGAAGCTACATGAAAGACTTAATTCCACATTTATTTATGTGACACATGATCAAGTAGAAGCCGTTACTTTAGGAGATCGTATCGCGATTATGAAAGATGGCGAGTTTAGACAAATTGGCACACCGCTGGAGATCATTGATTGTCCGGCAGATATGTTTGTTGCAAGTTTCATAAGCTCTCCACCAATCAATTATGTAAATGCAAAACTAACGAAAGAAGACGGAAGCGTCTTTGTAGAGATAGATGGCGCGTCATGGGAAATAACAATGCCTTTACAGTTAACAGGGATGTCATTTGGAGATGAAGTGATTGCCGGGATCAGGCCTGAACATTGTTTCATCGCCAACGAAAATGAACATGGACTTTTAATGGAAGTATTATTTACTGAAATTATCGGTACTGATGTACTTTTACATTTGCAATATAAAAATCAATCTTTTCTTCTAAAGAAAAATCTAGATCAGTTATATGAAAAGGGGCAAAAAATCAAAGTAGGCATTCATGCCGATAAATTCAATTTATTTCATAAAAGTACTGAAAAGAACTTGAGGGTGTACGAATGAATATTTTAATTTCGCTGGATGGGATTGGTTATCAAACGTTCGAAAAGTATGCAGATTCCTTTTTGAATCGAGGATATTCATATTGTAAAAAAATGATGACGACATTTCCATCCGTTACATTCAATGCACATGCAACAGCTCTAACTGGAAATGAAGATAAGAAACATTCTGTCTTTGACAACATCGTTAGTCATTCAAAGACATTAGAAAAAGTAGTGTTATATGGTGATCATCAAGCTCTTTGTAATCAGCAGCTGCATGAACAAACGTTATTTTCTACTTTAGCGAGGCAATCCTTTAAGAGTAGCTGCATTCATTGGCCCTTAACAACGGATAATCCATTTGTACAACATTTAGTGACAGAATCAAGTAGTAAAAAGAATAATTCAATTGATGAAAGTCATGCTGTTTATAACTTGGACACCATTGCTTTAGAAGAAACGATTGCTTGTATTCGATCAAATCAGTTTGATTTTATCGCAACTAGATTTGTGGCTTATGATTCACTTTCTCACCAATTTGGAAAAGATTCTAAGGAAGCAATGGAAAGCTTGACGTTTTTATTTGATAGCGTCGATAAATTGGAACAAACATTGGTTGAGCAGGAGAAACCATTCAACATCATTATTTTTTCAGATCATGGACAAAGTGATGTGAAATCATTCTTCTATCCGAATGAAAGGCTATTTACAAGTGAATGGAAAGAAGCGTTATTGACAAACAAAGTTCGATTTGTCGGTGACGGAAGTGGTTCTCTATTGTTTTACAGCTTATTAGATGAAGAAAGTAATCAAAAGATAATGGATGACTTTACTGCAATGGAAGAAGTAAGAGCTTTTCATATATTAGAAGGGGTAAATCATTCACCATTTGCGCCTTACGGCATTTTAGATTTACAAATGAATGTTTGTGGTGAGGACTTCATTCCTCCCGAGCAACCTCGTTACCGCAATTTAAAAAGTTTACATGGTTACGACCCATTAAAAATAGAAGAGATGAATGGCTTTATGATTTGCAAAGGAGACCAAATTGTAGAGAACAAAATTGTTCCAGAAAGTAAATTAATCCATCTTGCACCTACTATAGCGAAATTATTCAAAACATCTCATGGTAGCGACGGGGAAGTAATGAAAGGTTTTTTGAAGGAGCATGGGTAAATGCCTAAATTAATAAAAAGTTTCAAGAGTCATTCGTGGCCGTTTTTATTGTTATTGCCTACTTTAATTCCATTGACGGTATTTTGGTTATATCCCTTGTTGAAAACATTTTATATTAGCTTTACAGATTGGAACTATATTTCACCCGATTATGATTATGTCCAATTTGATAATTATCAAGGGTTAGTGACAGATTCCTTTTTTCTAAAAGTATTACTAAATACTTTTGTTTTTACATTTTTCACAGTCGTTCCTCCCATTATTATCGGTATATTTGGAGCGGTGTTGTTAAACAAAATAAAAGCAGTACGGAACTTCTTCGTTGCTACTATTTTTTCATCATGGATTACGCCAACTGTTGTCGTTTCAATGGTTTGGGTAAGTATTTTTGACAAAGATACTGGTATCGTTAATGCGATCTTATCCAAGTTTGGTGTTGAACGAATCGGATGGTTGGCTGGTGAAACGACGGCGATGCTCGTTGTCATCATTGTAACAATATGGCGCTATGCGGGTTTATCGATCTTATTGCTTACTTCTTCCATGGCTCAATTAGATCCAGATGTTGAGAAAGCAAATAGTTTAGATGGCGGAAGAGGTTTTAGGAAATTGTTCAGAATTACGTTGCCAGCTATTTCTCCAATTCTTATTTTCTTATTGGTCTTATTTACTTTAGATTCATTGAAAGCTTACGATCAAATTTACATCTTAACACAAGGAGGACCTTCTGGAGCGACATCTACGATTTTGTATTATTTCTATGTGCTTGCCTTTGAATGGTATGAAACGGGCCCTGCTTCTGCGCTCGCCATGATCTTTTTAGTCATTTGTTTACTCATTAGCGCAATCAATTATATGGTCACGAAAATGACGTTTAAAAATTGAGGTGAAATGATTGTACACCAAAAAGTGGAAGGAAGTAACCATCTATTCGACATTAGTGTTGCTAAGTCTACTAATGGCCTTTCCGTATTTATGGATGTTGATGATTTCGGTTAAACCGAAAGATGAATTGTATAGCGGCAATATCCTTCCCTCGACCTTTCAGTTTGAGAACTATGTAAGAGTTTTTACTGAATCAAATATGGGGCAGTATTTATGGAACAGTATTTTTGTCAGTGCTGTGATTATTATTGTACAAATATTATCCGCTATCTTTGCAGCCTATTCATTTGTGGCGATTAAGAAAAAATGGGTGCAATTTTGCTTTGTTTTGATTTTAGCGACTTATATGTTGCCTTCTGCGGTAACTTACATTCCGTCGTTTATATTAATCTCCAATATGAATTTGCTGGATACACATCTGGGCTATATTTTGAGTGAAGCAATTAGCATATTTGCCATCTTTTTTCTCAGGCAATCTTTCTCGAAGGTTCCGAAAGAAGTTGTACAAGCGGCAAAATTAGATGGAGCAGGACATTTAAGGCTGATTTTTACTGTTTATATCCCCTATACAAAAAGTGCGATTGCCTCTCTTATTTTGATTACTTTTATATATAGTTACAACAACTACATGTGGCCGTCTCTATTAATGAAGTCCGAAGAAAACATGTTAGTGACAATTGGCATGAGGCGTTTATTTATGACACAGGCCGGGTATGGCATGGACTTTCCTTTTGCAATGGCAGCAAGTGCGATTTCACTTTTACCAATGTTACTCTTGCTCATCATTTTTAACAAAAGAATTATCCGGTCTATGTCCAACTTGTATGTGAACAAATAGGGAGGTGATCAATAAAGAATTTGGACAAGGTACTACAAATCTTTCAAGGAAGCAAGAAAATAAAGGAGGAAGTGTACATGAAGAGTCACAACAAAAGATGGAAGCATCTTAGTTTCTTCATCGCCAGTTTCGCTTTACTTATAGCTGTATTAGTAGGTTGTTCGAATGGAGATTCGAAAGGATCAACGACGAAAGAGACTGAAAGTGCCAATGGAGAAAAAATTAAGCTCGAATTTTACTATGGCTTAGGTGGAAAGCTCGGCGAAACGATGAATAAATTAATCGAAGATTTTAATAAATCAAATGACAAATATGAAATTGTACCAGTTGTGCAAGGTGAATATGGTGAAACATTACAAGCTTTGCAAGCATCGTTAGCTGCTGGAAAACCGCCGGCATTAGCCATTAATAGATACCCGGAATTTATGAAGTTAGCAAATAGTGATGTCTTACTGCCGTTAGATGAATATATGAATGAGCCTGAGTTTAACAAAGACGACATGCTTTTACTTGATCAAGGGTTGTACGATGAAAAAACGTTAGGTGTTCCAGCATTTGTCGCTTCACAAATGATGTATTATCGAAAAGATATTTTTGAAAAGCATAACATTAACTACGATGAGTTAGAAAATTTTGAAGAACTTGCCGAAGCAGCGAAATTAATCAAAGAAAAGGAAGGCATTAGTGGTTGGTCTGTTATGTGGTATACCGAGCACATGATTGATTATGCCCGCTCCGCAGGTGGAGATATTGTAAGTGAGGATGGAAAAACGGTCACAATTGATTCAGAAGAATGGGTCTATGCTTGGGATAGTATTAGAAAATGGATTCATGAAGATAAAATAATGGATACTGTCCACGGAGGAAACGGATGGGAATGGTGGTATAAAACCATTGACAACGTGATGAATGATCGTTCAGCAGGTTATACCGGTTCCTCTGGCGATGGTGGAGATTTAGATTTTACAAAAGTCGCCACAGGTATGCAAAAAGGTTTTAAAGACAGTGAACCGAGACCAGTAGCCGTTTCTGTTATGTTTAATTTATTTAAAGATGCGCCTAAAGAACAACAAGAAGGCGCGTGGGAATTTGTCAAATTTTACACAGCAGCGGAACAAACAGCTTATTGGGCAGTTGAAACAGGCTATATTCCTGTCAGGGACAGTGCTGTTGAGACAGATATTTACCAAGAAAAGTTAAAAGAAAATCCCTATTTGGCAGTTCCATTAGAACAAGCAAAAACAAAAGGTATTCCACCATATGTCGATCCAACAGGCGGAAAAATTTATACCGAAATTGAATTAGCAAAAGACAAAGTGTTAATTCAAAACATACCGGCAAAAGAAGCGTTAGAAGAAGCACAAAAGAAAGCCCAAAAAGAACTAGATAAAGTATTGAAAAAATAAAATAGACTGAATGAAAAAGGAGCGCTATAACATGAATGGAAAAATAGAACTTGCTGTTTTTGATTTGGCCGGAACACTTGTAAAAGATAATAATGGGGTGAGAGATTGCTTACATAAAGCGGCAATCGCTCATGGTTTGGATGTTACAAAAGACGAAATTAGCACACATATGGGCACAAATAAAATCCACTTATATCAATTTTTAATTGCTCGTAAAAACGGCAATATGATAGATTTCAAGAACTTTGAAGTGGACATCGACGATTCCACACGTGAACAAGCAACAGACATTTATCACGATTATACTAAATATATGATCTCTTATTATGAAGAAAATTGTGAAGAAATCGAAGGTGCTACTGAAACATTAAAGTGGTGTCAAGAAAATGGTATTAAAGTAGCGACGGGTACAGGTTTCCATAGTGATATCAATCAGGTCATTATGGAAAAGCTCGGTTGGGTGAAAAATGGTTTAATTGACTGTGCTGTCGATTTAGATATGGTTCCAGAAGGGAAAGGGAGACCCGCGCCATTTATGATTTTTAAAGCAATGGAATATTTGAATGTACAAAATGCGCGGAAAGTCATTAAATTAGGCGATACACCAGCGGATATGTTGGAAGGCTATAATGCAGGTTGTAGAGCGGTAATTGGTGTTATGCAAGGTTCTACACCCATTGAAGTATGGGGAAAATATTGGCATACCCATGTTTTAAATACAGTAGCCGATTTACCAGAATTAATGAAATCGGGCAAGATTGTCTAATGAAAAGTTTTAGAAGTCTCGCAAGTATCGGCATTGTATTACCAAAGCTGTATCCATTTTCTCAAGAAGAACCTGAAAAATTCATCTCGAATTTACTGTCTATTTTAGAAGACCCATTTTTTACAGCTGTTGAAGTGTCTTATATCGCGGATGAAAAAGCTAGACAAGCAGTGAAGAAATATACAGAATATAGCGGAGTAGAAGTCATTTTTAACGGTGGGGATGCTTTTAGAGCGTTACAGATTGATTTGAGCTCTTTAGATTCAAAACAGAGAGAAGCGTCTGTTGAAAAATGTAAAATGCTCATCGAACATTGCTATGAAATGAACGCCAAAGTGATGCATATCGTCACTGGAAAATATGAAGGCGAAGCGTATCGAAAACAGAATATCGAAGCATTTATACAGTCGGCGATGGAGATTTGTCATGAGGCTAGAAAAAAAGCGGCACATTATGAACTCTGTATATCGTTAGAGATTGGTGATCGGCATGTTGATCGTCAATATTTACTAGGACCAACACATGAAGCGGTAAGTGTAGCCCAAAAGATTCGCAGTGAATATCAGAACTTTGGTTTGTTACTGGATCAAAGTCATTTACCAATCATGCAAGAAAATCCGGTAAAGTCGCTTTGGTTAGCAAAAGATTATTTAACACATATTCATCTCGGAAACAGTTATATCAAAGATAGAAATGTACCATATTTTGGTGATAAGCATATTCCATTTGGTATTCAAGATTCCGAAGTAGGTGTGGAAGAGCTGGCACAATTTATTCGGACACTACATGAAATCGACTTTTTTAAAAGTCCAAAACCGACGAGAAAGCCTGTCGTCACATTTGAAGTAGGACGTTTGGAGCAGGAATCCTCGCAATTGGTTATTGCTAATGTGAAACGTACATTTTTAGAAGCATGGGAAATGGCCTAGGTGGTGCATATATGAATATTTTAATAACAGGTTATTATAGTGAGGGTTCAAAACGGAGAGTCATTCAAGCTTTTCCAAATGAGTGGTCCGTGAAAGTGATCGAACCTGAACTCATTGAAGAATATATTAGTGAAGCTGACGTTTTAATCCCGGAACATATTCAAGTCAATAGTCAGTTGCTTCAAAAAGCAAAAAAATTGAAGTTTGTGCAAACAGGAGCAGGTTACGATAATGTTGATATTGATGCTTGTTCAAAAAACCATATTTGGGTGAGCAATGCTGCCGGGGTTAACGCCAATGCAGTAGCCGAGCATATTATCGCTTTTATGCTCAGTTACTTTAAAAATATCCCTTACTTAGACCACTTTATGAAAAATAAAAAAGATGAAACGCAATTGAGTTATACAGGTGGAGAATTGTTTGGGAAAACAATCGGCACAATCGGGCTAGGTGCAATCGGTAAAAGAGTTGCAGAGTTGGCAAACGCATTTGGAATGAATGTGTTAGCTTATGATATTAATAAAAATATCGATCATAAAATAGCCACTCTTGTTGAATTAGAAGAACTGATCGAAAAGTCTGATGTGATTACCGTCAATATTTTTCTAAATGAATCGACTAGACATTTAGTAGACCGTCAATTTTTAAGTAAGATGAAGAAAGATGCTCTTTTCATTAATACAGCTAGAGGACCGATTGTATGTGAACCCGATTTAATCGCTGCACTCAAAAATAGAGAGATTGGTGGCGCTTGTTTAGATGTTTTTGAAAATGAGCCACTCAGTTTAGAGAGCGAACTTAGACAATTGGAAAATGTCATTTTAACACCGCATACGGCAGGAATGCCTGACGGAATGAAGTTTCATCAAAAAAGGTTTCAATTCTTTATTGAAAATATAAAGAGAGTGCTAGAAAATAAAGTTCCTTTTAATCACTTAAATGAATTATAATTGAGTTGATCCAAGCAACGACAGTACTGCAGTCACGGAAAGTCGACAAGTTTATGAAGTGGATGATGAATTGCGCATTCATTTTGCGAGGGTATTTTGAAGTATTTTACACGGATTTGTGTCGTTTGAACAAATTCGCTCGAGATGGATGATCGGTTTTCTATCTTCATGAAGACCGTTTGAAGGGAATTTAATACAGCAATGGCTCGTGATGAAGTGGTCTTGATTACCATTCATTCGGGCTTTTTTTTATTCGCCATTTTTTACGCTTACTACAGAAAAGTTTAACTTGCTTTCGCAGTATACTTGCAGATAGATATTCCATTCAATGGAGGTTCAAGTGAGCCTTTCGCAAAGCCACATATATTTTTTTTAGGTCAGGATGGAGGCGCCAGTTGTATTGCTGTCGATATTTGGACGAAGGCCAAGTGCAAGCGTGGGCTCATCGTTTTTACGAGCGCAGGATTTACAATTGTTTTCGATCAGAACAACACTTTTTATTGAGTAAAAAGCAATTGAATTATATTTGCAAGCAAGTACTTGCATTCATACTGGGCGATCTGTACAATATGAGTAACGAGAAGGAGGGGGGCTTTCTTGAAACTGTTACGTTTTCGCATGAAGGGTCAGCAAGACATTCATTTTGGTGTACTATTAAATGAACGAGTCGTTTCATTTGAAACTCTTCACCACATAAGTGGCAGGTCGGCTTCATTGTTAACAGATTGTGAGACGTATCTTCAGAACTTACCAGCAAGTGAACAGCAAGCAAAAAGTTTAGTCGAGTTTGGCAGGCAGTACGAGCAATTTGCGACTGATGATGCCATCTATCCTTTACATGAAGTTCAATTGTTATCACCGCTCGACACTGTTTCGGCTTTACTAGATTTTGGTTTTAGTCCGAGGCATTTGGCAAATGCAGGTGAGACACTCATCAACCATGAATTTCAGTGGCCTCTTCGCTCTTTATTGAAGTGGTTTTTAAAGCGTTCTTTTCAAAAAGAGAAAAAGAAAACAGTTTATCGGTATTACAAATGTAATCATCTACAAGTAAGTGGACCAGATGAGGAGTTGGTATGGCCAGCGTATACATCTTACTTGGATATTGAACCGGAACTTGGCATTGTCATTGGCCATCAGCTGGATGCCGCAGGTGTTGTGCCAACAATTGCAGGTTACGTTATTTATAATGATGTGTCAGCGCGGGATGTCCAGTGGGAAGATTTTCGTAGCTTATGTGGTCCCAGCACAAGTAAGGATTTTGAACGAAGTAATGGATTTGGCCCTTATCTTGTGACACCTGATGAAGTCGAAAACCCTCTCGCTTTGCATGTATCTGTTCAAATTGCGGATAGATGGAGATGGGAAGGAAGTACATCTGAATACACGGTGCATCCTAATGATGTCCTGGCTTATGTGCAAAAGATTTTTCAACCTGCAGCTGGAACGGTGATTGGGATGGGAACCATTCCAGATTGTTGCGGGTTCGATCGTGATGAATGGATTCGTCCAGGGGATCGTATTTCGATTACATTTGATCGACTCGGTACATTGACACAATTTGTTCCGCGTCAGCTGCCTGCTCTCCAACATTCGAGATGGGGACAAAGGGCAGATATATGTGAGGAGAGTAAAAGCGAGTGAGGGATACTTTTACATTACCGGACATCCACCCAGATACTCCCCCATGTGAACTTCAGGTATTCAATGCAGGTTTTTGTAGAGCGAAACACCATCATCTTGTAAAAAATAAGCCAAAGACAACAATGAAAATCCCTGCGTTGTTCTTTTTAATACAACATCCCGTTGCAGGGAATCTGTTATTTGATACCGGTTATTCTACTCGCTTTTACGCCTATACTGCCACCTTTCCATTTTCACTTATGAGCGCCATTACACCTGTTCACATTACCGATCAAGAAAATGCAGCTACTCAACTGAAAGCAATCGGGATCGCCCCAGAAGAGATTCGGCATGTCTTGCTGTCGCATTTGCATGTTGATCATAGTGGGGGAGTGCAAGATTTTAAACACGCGCGGTTTTTCGTGGATTGTAAAGAGTGGGAATTTGGTCAGCGCGCCGCATGGCGGCTTTTGCTAAACGGTTATATTAAAAAGCTATATGATCAGATTCCATTGAGTAAACGGACGCTCCTCCATTTCGAGAAAAATGGCACTCCATACGGTCCCTTTAAACATACAATTGATTTATTTCAAGATGGTTCCATTATATTGATCTCACTGCCAGGACATTCGATTGGTCAATACGGTCTCCTCTTAAACCAACCGAGCGGGAAACGGTTTTTTCTCTTAGCTGATGCGGTTTATCTGAATGAAAATTATCGTACGCTGACGACGGGCAGTTGGTGGAGTCGTCTGGCCCATTTCAATTACAAGCAAATGATTTCATGGTTCTCACTGTTTAAGCAATTGGAACAGAACCATCCATACCTCATTTGTATTCCGAGTCATGATCCGGCGGCTTACGAACGTTTTGTTGTCTCATCTTCATCAATCAGGTGATGCTTGTGGATATACAACGAAACAGGCAAAAGATCGTATTTTGACAGCTGTCATTCTTTGCAATAAGGGGTGCTACTAAAGGAAAGCGAAACAAGCAGGTGTCAATGAAGTTTCGCTCTTTCTTTATTTTGGAAAAGCATTGATGAAAGAACGTTCTTATTAGTTAGATACGGAGTATCGACAAGCTTTTTGAAGATCCCGCAGAAGCGACCTATGCTTCCGTGGAAGCTGAAGAGACCTGCGGAAAGCGAAATATGTTGACGTAGCGATGATCGGGATTTTTTAACACAAATAGGGGCCGGAAAAAACCCTGTAAAAATGAAATAAACCGCATGGAATCAAGTTTAAAAAACTTGATTTCACGCGGCTTTATTCTCGCGATTTTTACGAATATGAATCAGCTTTCAACTTATGTCCCGGCTCCTTCAATAGTACAATTTCAAGAAGAAGAGTGTTCCTTGAATTTAAGTTTCAGCCGGTCCGTTTTTTGTCTTAGTTGATCGTTTTCTTTTTACGATAGTGTTGAATGAGCCATAAGCTCGTACCCATTAATAGTAAGAATGCGCCGAGCAACATCCAATTATATAGATTTGTTGCTGTATTCGGTAAAGAAGATGATCCTGTACCATTATGATTGGATGTATTTTTAATAATGGGCGCTTGGCCATCATCCTTTGTTTGACTTACTTTCGGTTGGTTTTTGCCATTCTTGGCTGCTGGTCGTTCTATACGAGGCTTTTCAGAATCTTGACCGTTTCCATTGGAATTGCCTGGCTTGTTTTTACCATCATTTGGCTTTCCACCTGGTTGGCCGCCATCGCTTGGTTTTTCCGGTTTTTCCGGTTTCTCTGGTTTTTCTGGTTCAATAACTTCTCCATCAACCGTTAGAAAACTCCAAATGTCAGAGCGTGTTTGACCACCGAACTTATCAGTCGCTACCGTATACCAGAAATATTCATGGTTCGGATCTAAATCATTCCATACAACAGAGGCTTTTTCCCCGCTAGGAACATTGTTTACTGTGCCAATTTTTTCGTCTGTATACACATTGACTTCAATGTAATCCGTAGCAACCTTTTTCGTTTGTGCCGCTGTATCAAAATCAAATGAAAATTCATCTTTTCCAGGATACTCCGCTGGATCATAATAATTATAATCATCCAGGTAAGGAGAATATGTTTGGACATAGATTTGATTATCTTTCATTTTGACATTTAAAATCCGTAAATATCCTTGACCACCTTCAGGGCCGCCTTGATAATCAGCCAACATTTGATAAACGGTCCGATCAGCAATGCCGTCCCCATTATCATCAATGTCGTCTACCAATGTTTGGGCGTTATGATAATGGCCAGACAATACGGCAAAGACATTTTCATTTGGCACAACCACTTGTTCAAAAAGCGCATCCCCGATAGGACTTCTATTACCCGTTGCTAATAAATATTCATGTACATTCAGAACAGCTTTTCTGTTGGGATGAGCTTCGAGCAATTGATTTACCCAGGCAATGCCCTCTTCTTCAATACCCCAACCAAGATAGATCATGATAAAGTCCATACCGTTGACAGACAGTAAATCGTAATGTCCACGATTATTTTGGAAAGAACCTCCATAGTAATCGTTGTCTTTAAAACGGTCTTCTCCAAAGAAACGACTATAGTAACTATAATCATGGTCTTTGTTGTTGACATCATGGTTTCCGGCAAGAACGCCATATGGAACACCGGCATCATCTAACGTCTTCATCGCTTTATCCGCAACATTCCATTGGTTTAAATCATCGTAAACATTTACGATGTCTCCCGTGTGGAAAACATATTCAATGTTTAGCTTTTCTCTATTTTTTACGATCCAGTCTGTTTGCTTTTCATAAATATATGGATAGCTTTCCGTATAATATTGTGTATCTGACATCCAGACAAAACTGAAATCTTCCCCAATAGACGCAATTTGGTCTTGGACAATGACGCTAATTTTTTGATCTTGAACATATTCCAGTCCTTGAACTGTTCCCACAAGTTCAAAGTCTTCTTTTCCGGCAATCGTCGTTACAAGAGCATCCCATTTACTAGTTTGGTAGTTCCAAGCATACATCGTTACTTTTCTGCCTTCTAAGGAAGAACCATTCCAAACAATTTCAATTTCGTCGTTTTCATCTACTTTCTGATCAACCGTAACATCAAAACGGTGGTAAGGAAACTGATAATCCGATTCCGTTTCTAGTTTGTTTCCATCCAGAGCTTGCAATGGTTTGCGCTCATCATCTGTTATCCGCTCTTCTCCTTCAGGAAGATGCTCGTTAGGAGGCTCGGTGTCGACAGCATTCTGAGAAATGGTCATATTTTTGTCTTCAGCAGTATATTGATATGCTTGGTAAAAATCGACATCCATTTCATCGCTTGTCGGATCTTTTACCGTAACGGATAGATTCGCGCTCGTGCTATCCGGATCGTTTGATAGCCAGTCAGGTAAAAACGGATGTTCCTCAACTACATGGAACGTCAGCTTTTTTTCCATTGTATTGTTGGCAGCATCGGTAGCTTGATAGACGAGCTCATGTTTTCCCGGTTTTAAAAGGGCGGAAGATGTTTTGTAAGGAAGTGAAATATATTCTCCATCTAGTTGTGCGGTTAATGAAGTCACTTCACTCGTTTCATCTTTTGCTTCTGCGTCAATTGTAAATTCTCCCTTATACGTTTCCCCATCTTTCATAGAAGGAAGAATAATCGGTTTCGTATTATCCGTTATAACCGTAGCGGCAACTTCTTCATTTCCTGAGACAGCTTTTATGTGATGCTTGCCATCAGGCACTTTCGTTGTATCAAATAAATAAGCGGTTGAAGCAAATTCTTCTTCCCCGAGATTAAACGTGAAGTCATAAATGGGATCTTTTCCCGGGCTGTCGCCGATCCAGTAATCCTGATTCGGATCACTGAATTTCGGATCATATATCGTTGTTCCATCAGATAAAACCAAGCGGATGTTTTTAATCGTAAAGTCATCTCGGTTTTCTTGAGAAGTTTCATCAAATGGCCCTACTTTGTTACCGGCGCGAATCGTAACCGTATTTTCACCTTGTTTCAGTTTATCCGCAGGGATCGGAATTGTAAATGTCGTAAAGTTCGTATGCGTGTCATCGAAGATATGGAGAATTTCATCTCCCATCGTTACGCCGTTTTGGAAATAAATATTTGTATCTTTTACCTCAAAGGCAAAATATGCCTCGGATTCCATTGCTTTAAAGGTGTTTGTTACTTCATTGTTATCAATAAATAGTTGAGGCGCGGCTTTCCCATCATCTGTGGTCGCCTTCATTACTTTTTCGCCGGAAATCAGCTCATTATCGCTGACATTCAGACGCAAACCTTCTTGCAAATTAGGGTTTTCAATGCTGATCGTACTGGCGTTAGAAACCGCTTCATTTCTTCCATCGCTCGCGACAAAATAGTATTCTAATTCACTTTTGCCAATTAACTCTGGTTCATAAACAATATGTTCATATTTATGATCAGCTTGTGTTACTAAGTTGACTTTTCTGAAGTCGGCTGTTTTATCGTTACGATAATAGACAGTAACGGATTTAACATCGAGATTATCTGTCACTGTTGCTGAAAGTGTCACCGGTTCTTTTGAAGTAATTTCTTTTTTATTTGTTGTATCTGTAATGACTGGTTTTTCTGTGTCTTTCGGTATGTTGACTTTTTCTGCCGGCACTTGTTCCGTTAATACAGATCCTGGAGTTGCCGGCGATTTTCCGGCACTGATTTTTTTCGAATAAAGGCCTCCGTCGGTTGGATAACGATAAAAGATACCTTTGTTAGCTACCGTATCATCTACATCAACTTCATCATTATAGCTTGCATAGGAGAGTTCTTTTCCTGTTTTGGTCGCAATAACTAGTGTGCGCTGGCCGCTGTTCGCCATTGATGTATTATAAATCTTAAAAAGGTTTTTCCCTTCCATTAAATTTGTTTTAAAATTCGCATTAAAATCAGCAGCTGTTTTATCCGTGTTTGCATGATTTATTATCCAGAATACGATTGTTTCTCCAGGAGCAATTATCACTTCTTGGTCATCTTTAGGGCCCCAAATTAAGTCATTTCCCGCACCTGTATTCGGATAACGATAACGAATCGAATAGTCTTTAAAATTAATCGGTTCTGTTGAATTGTTATAGACTTCGATAAACTCATAGGCATCAGCGCCATTGCTATTTGTCGTATCTGGAACAAGTTCAGTAATTAAAAGAGGCGGCACCTTTTGATAATCAATATCTTCTGCTGGAAATTTGTATTCTTGAACTTCCGTTTTTGTCTCACCCGCTTCATTGGAAGCTGTAAAATAATAGTTTATTTTATTGCTCCATATCGCATCCCGCGGAATCGTCACGGAATAGTTAGTCGGGTCATCTTTAGAAGGTTCCAATTGCCAAGTTTGATAATCCGCTTTGTCACTTTGTGAGATTGAAATAGTTGCTCCTACTAATTTCTGCTCCGATGAAATAGTTACATTTATCTTGATTTGATCGTTGTCAACGGTAACCGCAGGATTTTTAATGACCGGTTTAGCGATGCTTCCGCTTTCGTCTTCATCAATCATAACGGGCTTTTCCGGAGCTTGCCCAGGGACGATGGTTAATGGTGTAATCGTTTCACCAATACCAACCTTCAGCATCTTTGTTCCTTGTTTAGGGTAACTGTACACAATGCCTTGATCTGGGAGTGTATCATCTGCTGCTGTATCATTATAGGTTGCTTGCACAATTTCGTTATTAAACTTATCTGCAACGACGAGGGTGCGCTGACTGCCATTCGCCATTCCATCGCTATGAACTTCTGTGACATGACTTTCTGGCAGAT
This sequence comes from Siminovitchia thermophila, assembly GCF_016909185.1. Classification (GTDB taxonomy): domain Bacteria; phylum Bacillota; class Bacilli; order Bacillales; family Bacillaceae_C; genus Siminovitchia; species Siminovitchia thermophila. The sequence goes on from NZ_JAFBFH010000029.1 coordinate 38,105, forward strand.
TTAACCCATATTGTTGGTTGAAGTCAGCAAGTGTTTTGTCTTGGTTGCCGCTATTTTTAATCCAGACAATAAAGCTTTCTTGCGGCGCAATGACTTTATTATCAGATAGCTTCCATACTTGATCGGCTGTACCGTCAGGGTAACGGTAAAGTAATTGATAGTCTTTCATATTAATAGATTGGTTTGAATTATTATAGATCTCAATGAACTCATAACCATCAGCTTTATTCACATTTGCAGTGTCAGGAGTGATTTCAGTAATCAATAGCTTGGGAAGTTTTTGCGTATCCACATTCGTTACTTGATCGACGGTAACTTGTATATCATTCTCTTTAGGGTATACAACTGTTCCACCTTCAGTAGTTTCCGCCACGATTTGATAGCTGAAACTAGGTGACCAAAGGAATTCTTTTGGCACTGTTACTGTAAATGCATCTGTACCCTCCGATTTCGTGAAAGGAAGCTCTTGCTTCATCATTTGCTTCCCTGTTTTAAATGTTAGTGTCAAACTTTTCACATTAGGGGCAGTTGCATGTATGGTTAGATCTTTTTCATTGGAAATCTGTTCCGTTGGCTCGTGCTTAATAATCGATTCTTCATTTGTCGTTTCTGCTTTATTCGTAACGTTTTTTTGTACTTCTTTTTGAGCCGGCTTTGTAGAATCGGCTGTCTTTTCTTGTTGGCTGTTATCTTGAGGAGCTTCTTGAGAAACTTCTATTTCCACTTGTTGATCTGGAACTTGTCCATGAGTGAATGTGCCAGGTGTAGCTGTTTTCGCTAAACCTCCGTCATTCATTTGGTTATTATAAAAATAAAAAAGCTGACTAGCACTGGTTTCATCATAGATGTAAGCAATTTCGGATACACTTTTATTGTCATCTTGCTTGATAAATTTAATGGTTGAATCTTTGGCTGATACAGCGGCATGATCAATCACGATGACTTGTTCTTTTTTTACATTTGTACCGTAATGGTTATGAAAGGTTTCTATATGATTCGTTTTGTTGGTGAACCAAATGATTTTGGTTTCTCCAGCTGGAATAATGTTTGAATCATTAAATTCAATTTTTTTATCCTGAATCAACAATGAATAATCTTTTAACGGTACGGCTTCTGTCGTATTGTTATACACTTCGATAAACGGCTCTTTACCAAGATTCACTTCCGTTATCATCAGATGAGGAGCGGCTTGTGGATCCGTTTTCGCTTGATTTTTAATAGGCACTGTAAAAGTATCTGACGTTCTTTCGGTTTGCCCATCATCAGCTACAATCCAATAGTTCATTTTATTTGACCAAACTGAAGTGGCCGGGATAGAAGCAGTAAAAGTATGATTTTCTGCCTTATTCATAATCACGGCAACCGGCTTGGAAAGGGGTGTAGACTGATAGTATAAGGTTGCTTTTGCCGCATTTGGAATGGTTGCGGTTACTTGCTGGTTTTCTAAAGCATTAAATGATTCGGGTGCTACATGTTGAATTTCCAACTGTTGTTTCGCATCTTGTTCAGATGAACCAGAACTTTCAGTTGCTTGTTCTGTTTGTTGCTGTGGATGAGAAACAGTGGCATACGCAATCGAGCTGGTATGTAATAAGTTTGTAATAACTAGCATGATGGCAGTTATTCCTGCTAATAGCGTACGTAAATTCCTTTTTTTCATCATTTTTCCTCCTTTTTACAATGTAATATTAAGTATAAGTATCAACTATTAGTAAGCGGTTAAAAAATTGTAAAGTTTTGTAAAAATGGAAGAGGTTTTGTCACCACAATATGTACCAAGAAAAGCCAACTAGAGAGCACAGTTAACCAATATCGACAGCAGACAGCTTATTCAATAGAAGAAGGGGATCGAAGAAATAAAATGCCCTGAATCGTACGGTCGCCACAAGAACATACGATGATCGGATAAAAGATGAACGAAACAGATTTATCAGAAATGATAGAGTTAGAACGGTTAATCAAGGGGATTTAAGGAAGAATGTAAGTGATTTCCACATCCAAAAGAAGATGCGGTGAAACCAATGTGTTTATAGCATTCTAAAAATGTCGTTTGCCGGTTTATTTGTGTAAAAAAATTCCTATCATCTCTACGTCAACATATTTCGCTTTCCGCAGGTCTCTTCAGCTTCCTCGGAAAGCAAAGGTCGCTTTCCTGCGGGATCTTCAGCTCAAGCTATTCCCACAGGAGTCTACCTATTTTGACTACGCTAAAAGCTTGCGGGTTAGACACCAGGACAATTTATCCCGCATGTAAGGTGCCGTAAGACTCCCACTTCAAAATCTGAGTGGGAGAAAACGGCACCTAAATGCCCGATTGGTTCAACTAACATTCAGTAGGAGATGGAAGAAAACGCCTACTGAATGAAGTTTCACTTTATTGTTCGTTTTTTCATCAGTTGATTTAGTTGTGTCCCATACTCATTTTTTTCATTGTTACATCATTTTTTGATCAAAGTGAGCGATTCACCAGCAATGTTATTTTACCCATTCTCTTAACGCTAATATCTTAGTTTGCTTTAGACATGAGCGACCATTTGAATATTTGGCTGTGTTTCTTATTGATGACTTCGAAACGCTTGGTTTAATAGGGATGTTCTCAATAAAAATTAATTTTCACCACATTTTTATATGAAAAATTACATGAAATTTACATAAAGTAAATGTTTGTTTTACATTTGTTTGCTAGTTTTAATTCATAAACAAACATTAAACAAAAAATATAAATGTCCGTTTATGTTTGGTTTTTAGTAGGTTAGAGAGGAGGAAACTGCAGTTACTCAGCTTTCGTGCTTTGGCAATTCATTGAACTACTTGAATGATCTGTTAAAAAGAGCAGTGAAAATTAATAACAACAGCCAATGCGAAAAATGAGTAAAAAACAAATAAGACCATTACACCCACACATTTGTTTAGAAGGTCATCCAAGCAATTCCAAATCACACTCAATAAGGGAGAGTAACAAAACGTGATCAAAAAACAATCGATGTTCATGATGATGATGATTCTCTTGATGATCTTCAGTACATTGAATCTACATGTACTAAACGCATCGGCTGCGGATCAGAAAAGGCCTACAATCGATTTGAAAAGAACACTCGAAGCCCCAACGATTGATGGTTCCATTGATGAGCCAATGTGGAAGGTTAGTGAACCATTAACAAAACACATAGGAGAAGGAGAAGCTCCCGAAGCTACATTTGGACTTCTTTGGGATCAAGAATATCTTTATGTGGCAATGGACATGGTCGACGACACACTCGTTCATGATGGTAGTGGATACTGGTATCAACAAGATAATATTGGCTTGTTTTTAGACCCGACATTACATCAATCCAGTCCATATGTAGATAATGATTTGCAAATTGGGCTTGTTTATAAACCCAACTCAAATGAGCCAGACTTTTACTTTGGTGGCGCACCTATTGCCAATCATGATCCGGCAAATGAAAGCAAGATTAAAAGAGCTATTCAAACAACAGAAAAAGGTTGGTCTGTAGAAATAGCCGTACCGTGGGAAATGCTTGATTTTGATCCTAATATTTCTAAGAAATTAGGAATCGAAGTACATGCTGTTGACCGTGATAACAAATCTGAAGACGATTCTTCTGTAAGTGCATGGAGCGCATTTGAAAGATCCTCTTTCTGGAATGATACATATGGTTTTGGTGAAGCTATTTTAGTCACTGATATCCTTTCAGAAAATTTTGATGGACTAGAAGCAAAACTACAGCCTGCCAAAGATGAAAGCATTGATCCATCTGTTCTAGGCTGGACACATGAAACACCAGAAGGATGGGAAAAAATAAATGCGTCTAATATGCCTCAAGGTGTAACAGAATGGCAAGGTTGGAGTTTTGCAACGAGAGATTTTTGGATATCTGCTGATACGCAACTGCGTGAAGAATTCTCAAAAGGATCTGGTGTCATAGCTATAGCTGATCCAGACGAATGGGATGATCAAGGAAGCCCTGCTTCTCAAGGGCAGTACGATAGTACTTTAGTGTCTCCAAAGATGAATGTTAATGGCGGAGATACGCTTGATTTAAGCCTTGATACTCATTATCGCCAAGAGGGAGTTCAAACGGCATTAATCACGGCCAAATTTGATACTGGGGAAGAGCAACAGGTATTACGCTATGATCACAATGAGAACTCAGATAATAAAGGCATCGATGTTTTAAATAAAACAGAAATCAAAAAGATTAAAGTGCCTGATCAGGCAACATCGATGACACTTGAATTTAGATTATTTAATGCTGTCAATAATTATTTCTGGGCAATTGATAATATCCGATTATTGGAAAAAGCCTCATTGCCAGAATTAACATTACAAGGTGAAAATCCTTTAGTAATCGAACTCGGAAGTGAGTTTATTGATCCAGGAGTTACAGCATTTGATCAGTTAGATGGGGATTTAACCGATAAAGTGGTAGTGGAGCATGAAATTGATACATCTAACCCAGGAATATATGAAGTGACTTATAGTGTTACGAATAGTACCGGATTTACTGAATCTGTCACTCGAGAAGTAATGGTAACAGGCACAAATGCTAATGAAGGATTAAAGATGTCTATGTCTGTTATTAGTGATACCCATACCAATATAAAGAAAACAGAACGTGCTTTATGGGATTTAAATTTAATTAATCCTAATCAGCATGCAATGGTCGTGGTTGGAGATGTTGTGGATTCCAGTTATCAAAATCAATATGATGAAATGAAACAAGTGATGGCTGATAACCCGCGCCCTGATAACTTATTCTATACAATCGGCAACCATGAATATTATGGCACGAATACTGAAATGGGCAAGAAACGATTTTTAGATTTTACAGGCCTTGACACAGTGTACTACGAAAGAGAAGTAAATGGATATCCGTTTATTGTACTTGGCCAAGAGGAAGCAAAAGAACCCATTAATCTTAGTGACGCACAGCTTCAGTGGTTTGAAGACACAATGAAAAAACAAGATCCAAATAAACCGATTTTTGTTTTCTTGCACCAGCCACTGCCATTTACCATTAACGGAACATGGGATGTTGCGTACTATCGAGACGGTATTAATCAATATAAACAATTAAAAGAGACCCTTTCAAAATATCCGAATGCTATTGTTTTTTCGGGTCACCAGCATTGGGATTTGCGTTTGCCGGATATGTTTGGAAATCATGACGGCTTTTATCAAGTGAGTACTGGAGCAGTAATCAATACGTATGGTCCAGATGGTCAAGGCGGAGAGAAAGTGATTGATGGAACAGGCAGTACAGGATTATATGTAGAAGTCCATGACGATAAAGTCGTTATTAAAGGACGAGACTTTACGAAATCAGACTGGATAGATGAATACCAACATGTCATTCCTTTGAAAAATGTGGAGCAAGTTGATAAATCAACGCTAGAGTCTGTCATTGCTGAAGCAGATAAAGTCAATACAGAGAAGTATACAGAAGCAAGTGTCCAAGTTTTTGCAGAAAAATTAGCGGCGGCGAAAGAAGTAATGGCAAACGAATCCGCGCCACAGTCAGAAGTGGATGGAGCTGTAACAGCGTTGCAAGACGCGATAAAAGCACTACAAGAAAAAGAAGCTCCTTCAGAAGAAGTTGATAAATCAACGCTAGAGTCTGTCATTGCCGAAGCAGACAAAGTGAATACAGAGAAGTATACAGAAGCAAGTGTCCAAGTTTTTGCAGAAAAGTTAGCGGCGGCAAAAGAAGTAATGGCAAACGAATCCGCAACACAATCAGAAGTGGATGGAGCTGTAACAGCGCTGCAGGACGCGATAAAAGCATTACAAGAAAAAGAAGCTCCTTCAGAAGAAGTTGATAAATCAACTCTCGAGTCTGTCATTGCCGAAGCAGACAAAGTCAATACAGAGAAGTATACAGAAGCAAGTGTCCAAGTTTTTGCAGAAAAGTTAGCGGCGGCAAAAGAAGTAATGGCAAACGAATCCGCAACACAATCAGAAGTGGATGGAGCTGTAACAGCGCTGCAGGACGCGATAAAAGCATTACAAGAAAAAGAAGCTCCTTCAGAAGAAGTTGATAAATCAACTCTCGAGTCTGTCATTGCTGAAGCAGACAAAGTCAATACAGAGAAGTATACAGAAGCAAGTGTCCAAGTTTTTGCAGAAAAATTAGCGGCGGCGAAAGAAGTAATGGCAAACGAATCCGCGCCACAATCAGAAGTGGATGGAGCTGTAACAGCGCTGCAGGACGCGATAAAAGCATTACAAGAAAAAGAAGCTCCTTCAGAAGAAGTTGACAAGTCAGCGCTAGAGTCTGTCATTGCCCAAGCAGACAAAGTCAATACAGAGAAGTATACAGAAGCAAGTGTCGAAGTTTTTGCGGAAAAATTAGCGGCGGCAAAAGAAGTAATGGCAAACGAATCCGCGCCACAATCAGAAGTGGATGGAGCTGTAACAGCGTTGCAAGACGCGATGAAAGCATTGCAAGAAAAAGAAGCTCCTGCGGAAGAAGTTGACAAGTCAATGCTAGAGTCTGTCATTGCCGAAGCCGACAAAGTGAATACAGAGAAGTATACAGAAGCAAGTGTCCAAGTTTTTGCGGAAAAGTTAGCGGCGGCAAAAGAAGTAATGGCAAACGAATCCGCAACACAATCAGAAGTGGATGGAGCTGTAACAGCGTTGCAGGGCGCGATGAAAGCCTTGCAAGAAAAAGAAGCTCCTTCAACAGGAGTTGATAAAAAAGCACTTGAGTCTCTCATTAAAGGGTCAGAAAAAATGAATACAGATAAGTATACACCAGAAAGTGTGCAAGTATTTTTGGAGAAGTTATCTGCCGCCAAGGAAGTGCTTCATAAGGAAAATGCTACCCAGTCTGAGGTAGACGGAGCACTAAAAGCATTACAAGACGCGATGACCCAATTAGTAGTCAGTGAAGAGCCGAAAGTTGACAAGCCAAAAGTTGACCAACCAACTACGAATGAAAAAGAGAGCGGAAATAAAAAAGTAAATAAAACATATGATAAGCAACAACAAGAGAAAGGGCATAAAGGTAGTCAATTACCTAATACGGCTACTTCTATGTTTCATTGGGCTCTCGCAGGATTTCTTCTCGTCGGTATTGGAGGATTAAGCGTGTATATTGCCAATAAAAGAAAGAGATTGAAAGGATAATATCCTATATAAGTATGGAATGGGACGAGCGATCCATATAATATATGGTCGCTCCCTCTTCCATACAAATGCCCATCACCAAGTTATATAAGGTGGGGAAAGTGACTATTTCACTTTCGTAGAATCCACCTCAACAAAACACTTATGTAGAAAGGTCTAAGTAGAATCCACCTCAACAAAACACTTATGTAGAAAGGTCTAATACGATGAAAAAACCAATTTTGTTACTAATTGCAGTCTCGCTATTCGCATTGATCATAGCTGGATGCTCTGGAGGATCGAAAGATTCGAAAGAAACCTCAGGAAAAGAAGCAAGCGATTCAGGGAAAAAAGAAAAAATCACCGTCTATTCTTCCTATGAAACAGAAGAGTTAGAAGAGTATATGAAAAGATTTGAAGAAGCACATCCGGAAATTGAAGTAGATTTGGTACGTGACTCTACTGGTGTAACGACCTCCAAGCTATTAGCGGAAAAAGATAATCCCGTGGCTGACGTAGTGTTTGGAGTAGCTGCAAGCAGCTTGTTATTTTTAGAGGAACATGATCTATTGGAAGGATATAATCCAAAAGGCATCGAGCGTTTAGAACCTAAGTTTAAAGACCAAGTCAATGATCCCGCACTTTGGACCGGAAACGACGCTTTTGTCGCAGCGATTGCTGTCAATACGCAAGAATTAGAGCGCTTAGGTGTAGAAGCTCCTAAGTCTTACAAAGATTTATTAGATCCAAAATATAAAGACTTAATCGTTATGCCAAACCCCGCATCTTCAGGAACCGGATTTTTAATGGTTAATGCTTGGCTGCAAATGTTTGAGGAAGAAGGCGGTTGGGAGTTCATGGACGGATTACATAAAAACATGAATCAATATGTACATTCCGGTTCAAAACCAGCAAAAGCCGTAGCTAGAGGAGAGTTTCCAATCGGTTTAACGTTTGCGTATCCAGTCATAAGCGAAATTGAAAAAGGAGCACCTGTTGAATTGGTTTTACCGTCAGAGGGTTCTGGTTGGGAAATCGAAGCCAATGCTCTTGTTAAAAAACCTGAAATCAAGGAAGCGGCTAAAACATTCTTAGATTGGGCAATCAGCGATAACGCGATGGAAGGATATCAACAATATCACGGTGTAGTTGCCGTTAATGTGGACACGAAAGCAAATGAAGGATTTCCGGAAAATATCATTGACCAAATGATTGATAACGACTTTAGCTGGGCCGCTCAAAACCGAGAAGGCATACTGGATGAGTGGTTAAAGCGCTACGACGAAAAGAGCGCGCCTGAAGAAGAATAATAACAGTGGCGAAGAGGCATTCCGATTATCCGGATTGGAGTAGAATACTTCTTTATTCCGAGGTACCGGATGCCTCTTTTTTCTTACCTGATAGAAGGAGGGAAAAAGATGGATTTTTTAAAAATCCAACATGTAACGAAAACATATGGAAATTTTGTCGCATTATATGATATCAATTTCACAGTGGAAAAAGGCGAGTTTGTCTGTTTACTAGGTCCGAGCGGATGTGGGAAAACAACATTGCTTAGAATAATCGCCGGCTTAGAACAGCCGAATGCCGGTTCGAAAATAGTGATGGGAGGCCAGGATGTAACAAAGTGGCCGCCGCATAAAAGAGACTTCGGGATCGTCTTCCAATCTTATGCGTTATTTCCGAATTTGACGGTTGCCCAAAATATCGCTTACGGATTAAAGAGCAAAAGGTTGAGTAAAAGTGACATAAAGGAGAAGGTGCAAGAATGCCTTGCGCAAGTCAATTTAGAACGTGTGCGTGATCATTATCCGACACAGTTGTCGGGTGGACAGCAACAGCGTGTCGCTTTGGCACGCGCGTTAGCCTTGTCGCCAAGCTTTCTTTTACTGGATGAGCCTTTATCAGCTTTAGATGCGAAGGTGAGAATGCATCTCAGGATGGAAATTCGACATCTTCAAGAACAGCTTGGAGTGACAACGATAATGGTTACCCATGATCAGGAAGAAGCCTTATCAATGGGAGATAAAATCGTTGTCATGAACGATGCTTGTATTGAGCAGATTGGTTCTCCCATTGAGGTTTACGAACAGCCGATCACACCGTTTGTAGCCGACTTCATTGGAACAGCCAATTTCATTAAAAACGCGTTAGGCTCTGTTGTGGCTATTCGTCCTGAAAACATCGTCATGAGTGAAATAGAGTCGGAAGATAGCATCAGAGCAGTCGTGGAAGCAGTGGAGTTTCGCGGTTCGTTAAGTCGGGTTTATTTACAGTTAGAGAAAAATAGCGACATACAATTGGAAAGAAATTTATTAGTGGTTGATCTGCCTATCAATCAAGCAAGAAATGTAGTGATGCAAAAGGGTAAAGAAATGTTTGTTACATTTTTTCAAGACAGATTGATTACATATGACCAAAGTGGGCGCAGTGAGGGCGGATATAGTATGCCGGCAAGCAGTGGAATTTCATTTTTTTAAGGAGTAAGAGAGTATATGGTAAACAAAGAACAGTTGCTCTATCCTGCACAATCAGCCATGAAACGGAAGATTCGTCATAAAAAGGTAAGGCAGCAATCAGGGTGGATTGACCGCCTGCAAAAACTACTGATCATTTTAATGGTTCTTGGTCTCGTCATTGCGATTGTTCTGCCGCTGTTACAGCTCGTTATGAAAGCATTATCGAATGAACAAGGACAGTTTATTGGATTCGCAAACTTTATCGAATATTTTTCCACACCCTCTTTAGTAAAGTCAATGTACAATACGTTGTTTATTGCGATTACAACGGGTGTCATTTCAGTCATGCTCGGCTTTACATTTGCTTATGCGGTGACAAGAACGGAAATGAGATGGAAAACGATTTTTAAATACATTGCTTTTATTCCTTTATTTGCTCCAACCATGACTTACGGAATCGGGTTAATTAATTTATTCGGAAATAATGGAGTCGTTACAACAGGGTTTTTTGGTTTATTTGAGTCTATGTTCGGTGTAAATGCAGGAGTGGATATTCATCTGTACGGGCCGGTCGGCATTATTATTTCGGAAGTGTTTTATACGTTTCCACAAGCTTTTTTACTATTAAGCATTTCACTTGCGACAACGGATTATCGCTTATATGAAGCGGCAGATACATTAGGCGCGGGACCGATCAAAAAATTATTCACCGTTACACTGCCTAGTGTAAAGTACGCCTTATTTAGTTCGTTTATTATTTCGTTTATTTTAAGCTTTACAGATTTTGGCGCTCCGGTTGTAGTGGGCGGGCAGTATAATGTGATGGCTACGGATATTTACCAGCAAGTAGTGGGGCAGTTCAAGATGTCAATGGGGGCAACTGTAGGTCTTATTTTGATCATCCCTGCCGTCATCGCTTTTATTGCCGACCGGATCATCCAAAGAAAACAGAGTACGGTGATTTCCGCAAAATCTGTACCTTATAAAATAAAGCCGAACCGTCTGCGTGATCGTTTATATTTTATATATTGTTTGATCATTTCAGGGTCTGTTTTATTGCTGATGGCAGCAGTATTATTGCCCGCAATCAGTACATATTGGCCATATAATTTATCACTGACATTCGATCACTTCTTGTTTAAGCGCGCCTCCACAACCGGAATTCAACCATATATAAATAGTTTATGGATTGCTCTTCTGACTGCTGTTTTAGGAACAGCGATTGTTTTTTTCAGTGCTTATTTGATTGAAAAATCACGGTCCTTTAAGGCAATCAGGCAAACGGCTTATTTCCTTTCGATCATTCCTTTGGCGCTGCCGGGATTGGCGATTGGTCTGGCGTATATTTTCTTTTTTAATCAAGCGGCGTTAGCGATTCCGTTTACCGATTTGAGCATACCGAACCCATTTAATATGTTATACGGCACGATCTGGATTCTTGTATTGGCCAATATCGTCCATTTTTACTCGGTCAACTTTTTCACGGCCAATACGGCATTGAAAAAGTTGGATCATGAATTTGAATCGGTTTCCGAGTCGATGAATGTCCCTTTTTATAGGACATTTACGCGAGTCACCATGCCTATGTCATTTGCGGCCATTGTGGAAATGTTCGTGTACTTCTTTATTAACTCGATGACGACGATATCAGCGATTATCTTCTTATATACTTCTCAAACAAAACCAGCTTCTGTGGCCATCGTAACGATGATGGATGAAGGTAATACGGAGTCTGCCGCGGCGATGTCAATCATCGTGATTGTCACGAACATACTCGTTAGATTAGGTTATGAATTTTTTACCAAGAAAATAAAAAAGCGCATGAATGCTTGGCAAGAAGCATCAAGAAGCAAAGCCGGCTAGGAAGGAGCGTTCAATATGGTTAAAACAATATTGTTTGATGTAGATGGCGTATTTTTAAGTGAGGAGCGTTGTTTTGATGCAACCGCATTATCCATTTGGGAATTAGTTTACAATCCACTATATTTAGGGCTTTCGGGAGATACCTTTACCGTCTCCCCAACAGAGGAAAACATCCGCCGTATTCGCGAACATGTCTTATCAAACGATGCGATATTGCAATTTGTAAAAGATCGTGGTATTAATTCGAATTGGGATATGGTGTTTTTAACTTTTTCTCATCAACTCGTGCGATTATTATACGAGCTCTCATTAGAACGACGTGAATTCGTAGAGTCGATATTACAGCGGCCTATCGATAAAGATCGTTTGCGGGAAATTGGGGAAGCATGTAATGAAAGCAACATTTCATTTATTCCAAATTATGATGAGTTCGTTCGGGATTTTCAGCAAACAGATGTTGAGCAACAGGACCTACTATTGTATGTGAATGATTTGGCCAGACATTGGCTGGGAATAGATGATGATCTTTTTCCGATAAACAATCCTTTGTGGGAATTGGGACGGAAAGTGTACCAAGAATGGTATTTAGGGGATCCATATTATGAGCAGTCAGAAAGAGAGCGTCCATATACTTTGGGGAAAAATGGATTTCTTGAAGATGAAATAGCACTCGCCAATGTAGAAGACATTCGCTCCTTTTTACGCGATTTGCGGGAAAAAGGGTATTTATTGGGGATCGGTACTAGCAGACCCTATCTGGAATGTAAAATTCCGTTTCAAAGGCTTGGATTCTGGGAGTACTTTCATCCAGAACATGTTGTGACGGCAACGGATGTGAGCGAGGCGGAGCGTAAATTTCCCAATCAAGTACCACTTGGCAAACCGAAACCATTTACGTACGTAAAAGGGTATAAAGGAAGAAAAGTGGCGGATGAAAAAGTATTGTCCATACCATTGCCCATTCACAAGGGCGAGGATGTTCTGATCATTGGTGACTCAGTGGCAGATTATATGGCGGCGCAGTCGATGGGATGTAAAATTGCTGCTATTTTAACTTGTTGTTTATCAGGTAAAGCGTCACGTTCAATGTTTGAAGCACTAAATGCCGACTATATTTTTGATGATGTCCTGCAATTACGCGAAATCCTATTGTAATGAAAGGGAGAAGCATGTAAGGGAGGGATTGTCTAATTAAGGGCAGTCCTTTCGCCCATGTTCACATGATAAAGCGTTCGCAAGCATAAAAGGTTCATGATAGCGCTAGATTTTTATGTTTGCTCAGGAAGTCTTATTTTATAATTAAGATATAAAAATTGAAATTAGCTAGTTCATGTATCCAGAGGAGATAAATCGAATGGGGGCCAGTTGGATTGAATAAAGAAGAAAGACATATGTTTATTGTAAAACAGCTAGAAGTACACGACAAAGTGTTAGTAATGGATTTGGCAAATGTACTTAACGTTACTCCGGAAACGATTCGAAGAGATTTGGCAGAGCTTGAAATGAATGAACAACTGACTCGTATTCACGGAGGAGCCGTTCCCTTTATCCCGACGCAAAGAGAAATGATTTATGAGAAGAAAATGTCCTTATATCTTGAGGAAAAGAAACGGATAGCAAAGCGGGCGGCTGAGCTGATACAACATGGAGATACGATCGCATTGGATTTGGGCACGACAACCGTACATATAGCCGATATGATTGAAGATGTACAATCGTTGACCGTCGTAACCAATTCATTAAGTGCCGCCATTCGCTTTAATTTAGCACTCGAGGAGCGACGGATTTCTGGACAGGTGATCATGTTGCCAGGCATTACAAATCCTTATCAAGCATCTGTGAAAGGAACGGCCACAGTGGAATTTTTAAAGAGATTTAATTTTACCCGAGCGTTTATCTCCTGTGGAGGCTTTACAACCAATGCGATTTATGACTTTGATATGGATGAATCTCTTGTTTCGGAAACGATGATCCAATGCAGTAAAGAATCAATCTTACTTGCCGATGCGTCAAAATTCAATAAAAGGTCCAACTTTAAAATTTGCCCGTTGTCCAATATTTCAACGGTTATTTGTAATGAAGAAAAACCAGTTGAATGGGATGAACAAAAATGTGCTTGGATCATGGCATAGTTGCTTCGATTCAGAAGTTGCAGAGGCATTTACAGTTCGCATTTCGCGGACATTATGAGGTTTGTTTGATGCAACAGAAAAAAGGTGATCAGCGGCCGACCCCATTATCCGCTGTTCGTAACCTGCCGGCTTGATTTCATGAAGGTTAAGCAAGCTCCCTCAATCTTCTACATGCGGAGCAAAAAATTCTGATTGAATTGATAAACATAAAACCGCATGAACTCAGGGTTTTTAAGCTTGATTTCATGCGGTTCATGATGCTAAAAAGGTTCCGGCCTCCACATTTTTAAGTTCCACCTCTTCACATTCTGAATAAATAGTATGTTATTCAGTGTCATTGGCATATAACCAATTCGTAAGAGTTTCCGCAATTTAGGCATTTCCTACCAATTTTATCGGTTGTATTCCCTTGTTCATTCAAGAAAAACTTGAAAAAAGCAATGAACGTCCGCAACTTTTCGGCATGACAACACGGTGGTTGCTGCAAAACAAACGACGATTGAAGCCAAGCCATAAAAATATCGAAGTAGAAATCCAGTTTCAGGCTTGCGACATGCCCAATAAGACATACAACAAACAAGATGGAACGAACAGATCTTTTAGGATGGTCCTTTTGGGGGATTTATGTTTTTATCGAAAACAATTAAGCTGTATAAGTATGGAATTTTTTGCTAGCTCAGAGAGGGATGTTGATGAATCATTTTGTCATTATGCCAAAAATGAAGAAGATTCTCATGCTGGCAGCTTTGTCACTGATTTTTGTCGTCCTTGGAATTGTACTTTTATTCATATCTTTTAGCGTAAAGGCTGAAGAATCAGCCTGGCTGACTCTTGCAAGTATTCTACCGATTGTTATTTTTGGGCTTTGTTTCATTTATTACTTAAAAATATTTATCAAACGGGAGCCGGCCGTTATTATTTCTGCTGAAGGAATTGTCGATCAATCTAGTTTTATCGGAGCCGGGATCGTAAAATGGGATGAAATAAAGGAAATTCAGTTTGTCAGCTTTTCGGGTCAGATTTATCTTGGTATTTCTACTTTTGACCGCGAATTGATCATCAACCGGACGACGGGTATTAAGAAGCTATTTAACCAGGTAAATAAAGGACTCATGGAAACACAAGTTAACATACCCGTTAAAATTCTGGCCTGCTCCTTGGATGAAATGCTGAAGGTAATAAACGAATATTGGGAATGGGCTATGCAAGAGCGGAATTCAAAAATATAATACCAGCACCGAGTTTCCTTTTATGCCATTAGAACCAATTTTTACAAATATGAAACAAAAAGACTCTTAAATCGTACTTAATAATGGGCAGCCTAGCGTATAACATCATTTAAGGAGCTGACTTTCATGAAGAAAGCATTAACAATCATATTAGGAGCCATGCTTATGCTGGTGGTGTCGGCATGTAACCAAACAGCGGAGCCAGTCGAAAAAGATGGAAAGACTGAAACGACAAAAAAAGAACAAGATCTCACACTGGAAGAAGTTTATAAGAAGGTTGAGGAAGCAAACAAGGATATCAAAAGCTTTGAAAGTAATATTACCATGAATCAAAAAGTTGATGCAGGCGGGGAGAAGCAGGAAATCAAGTCGGATATGGCCATGGAATTTATCATGGAACCAATGACATTACATCAAAAAATGACTATGTCTATTGGGGAAGAAAAACAGGAATTGGATGCTTATCTGACAAAAGACGGTTTCTACGTGTATGAGCCGAATCAAAAAACGTGGTTGAAGCTCCCGTCTGAACTTTCAAGTCAAATCTTGCAAATGTCCGAAGGACAAACGAACCCTTCTGAGCAATTAAACCAATTAAAACAATTTGTTGATGACTTTGAATTTAAACAAGATGAAAAAAGTTATATATTGACTTTAAAAGCATCCGGTGAAAAATTCGATCAGTTTTTAAAAGATAATGTCAAGGCCACAATGCCTCCTGACATGCAGGATGAAGCAGCGATGAGCGATGTGACATTCAATCAAGTTGACTACGAGCTATTTATTGACAAAGAAACATTCTATTTAACCGCGTTGAACATGGTAACAGATATGGATACGGATGTAAACGGACAGAAAATGAACATGAATCTCGATATGAAATCCACTTACAGCAACTATAATAAAGTAGAAAGCATTGAAGTGCCAAAAGAAGCATTGGAAAACGCGCAGGAAGTTAATTTGAATGAGATGGGCGGACAATAAATCTCACTCATAGAGGGGCTGTTTAAACAGCCCCTCTTGCCATATGGGGCTGGGACACAACAAAATCAGCTAATGAAAAAACGAACAATAAAGTGAAACTTCTTTCAGTAGGGCTCCTACTGAATGTTAGTTAAACGAATCGGGCATTTAGGTGCCGTTATCTCCCACTTACCTTTTGTATCAACACTGGTCTTGAAGTGGGAGTCTTAAGGGATAAATTGTCCTAGTGTATCATACGCAAGCTTTTAGCGAAGTCAAAATAGGTAGACTCCTGCGGGAGTAGCTCGAGCTGAAGATCCCGCAGAAAAGCGGCCTTTGCTTTCCGAGGAAGCTGAAGAGACCTGCGGAAAGCGAAATATGTTGACGTAGCGATGATAGGGATTTTTTTAACACAAATAAACCGAACAATTATAAATGAATTGTTCGGCTTTTGCTATTTCGTATTTGCTTATGTCCCAGCCTCTGCCATATAATACCCCATATGAATAGATTTTGATAGTGACTATGCGACAACTGCAGTCGTACTTTATATAAGAGGATAGCTAATGACGCAAATAAGGAACTGTGATCGCACTCGATTAAATGACTTGTAAAGCAACAGCACAATCGTCACAGTTGTCCAGTGTGACTGGCCATTTTGTCGCGCAGCACAATAAAGCGGGAACAAACTATAGTGGTATGATCAATAAGCGCATTAATGATGTGACTTTGATATGAAATCGGGTCTGTTACTTTTTATTTACCTACCACTAATAAAAAACAGTTTTTACCTTTGAAAATGCTGCTCTTGGTGAGTATCGACACCGAATGTAAGGTTTCAGTGTCAACATCCTGTCCCCAACAGCACTTCCTTGATCATCAGCGCTTTCATCTGAAAATTTTAACCATATAAGTTGAGATTTCTCATTTTTTATTCGCTGAAGGAGTGGTCTGATTGCAAGTTTATTTTATTCGTCTGTCCAAGACATCAACGATCGATCCATATAAGCGTTTGTTCCCATTACTAGACAGGAATAAAAAAGAAACAATGTCTAACCTTAAGATGGAAAAGGATAAGGTTCGTACAGTGCTAAGCCATCTATTCGTCAAATATTTACTTGCAAAAGAACTAGATTGTAAGATGGAGGATGTACAATTTTCATATAGTAAATATAAAAAACCTTACCTTGTATCGCATCTTAATTGCTCCTTTAATATTTCTCATTCAGGTGACATGATTGCCATCGCAATCGCAAAGGAAGAGGTAGGTATCGACTGTGAACAATATAAAAACTTAGACTATGTGGAACTTGCCAAACAATTTTGCGTTCCTGAAGAGTATAGCTACATCATTCAGAGCACGAATGTGGAAGAAGCTTTTTATAAAATGTGGACGTTAAAAGAGAGTTATGTAAAAGCAATTGGAAAAGGTCTGCACGTATCTTTAAAATCATTTTCGTTCTCAATTGATGGAACTAGCATTTATTTTTACCAAGGTGGGAACAAAAGTAGTGCGTATCATTTTTATAGTGAAAAAATCCAGGACAACTATCATTTTGCGCTCTGTTCTCGGGTACCGATGAAGCAAGAGCAAATCAATTTTCATTCGTATGATCAATCTGAGGTGAATGATATGCTGTTGGAAGGAGTAGGTAATTCGTATTCATGTTATTCTCAGTCAACACATGAGTTTTAAAATAAAAATCAAATCCTATTCACATGACAAAAAGAGACTGGGCCACAACTAAATCAGCTGATGAAAAAACGAACAATAAAGTGAAACTTCATTCAGTAGGAGCTTTCTTCCATCTCCTACTGAATGTTAGTTGAACCAATCGGGCATTTAGGTGCCGTTATCTCCGACTTAGCCCTTTTGTATTCACTCAAGATTTTGAAGTGGGAGTCTTACGGCACCTTACATGCGGGAAAAATTGTCCCAGTGTATCATACGCAAACTTTTAGCGTAGTCAAAATAGGTAGACTCCTGCGGGAATAGCTCGAGCTGAAGATCCCGCAGGAAAGCGGCCTTTGCTTTCCGAGGAAGCTGAAGCCGGGCCCGCGGAAAGCGAAATATGTTGACGTAGCGATGATCGGGATTTTTTTAACACAAATAAACCGAACAATTATAAATGAATTGTTCGGCTTTTGCTATTTCGTATTTGCTTATGTCCCAGCCGCTTCCTTGAACAAGGCATTTCGCCAAAAATAATACGCAAAACGTTATTTGCCGTACGGATACGAGTCCATAAATAAAATAAATTGACAACAACCCTATCCTCTTTAGCTACTATTCTTTTCGCAACTTCCAGGCTGGAATTAAAGAATGAAAGCGAAAGAGTGAACTGGCAATAACGTGGATGATCACATAAATAAACAATGTTAATGCATATGTAATAAACCAGGTGTACGTCGTTTCATTTAGAAAAACATATAGTAAAGTCATTCCGATTGGAAAAGGTGTTATAATGATTAACCACATTGGCGCGTGGATTTTTTCTACAAAGGCGCCCGCTAAAACAACAGTAGCACCAATGACGATTGTTTGCCAGATAAATAATTTGTGCGCAATGATAGCATCTCCCAAAAAATAAGCTGCACTTGTAAGCAAAATAGCGAGCAATAATTTCAAGACATAATTTTCGGAACCCACAGCAATTCATCTTCTCCTCTTGTATGATGATTCATTCGTTTTAAATCTTTATGCGCAATCCATCGTCTTTAACGTGTTGTAGGACAAGCTTCTTTTGTGGCGTAAGTTTTGATGATCCAGCACTGTCGATGGCATGATCAAAAGTGGCAAAGCAAATATGGAACAGTCGTTGGTGCAGCCGCTCGTAAGCCAACTCCTATTATTTTTGCCATCCGTTAACGAAAGACCAGTAAGCTTCAACTAGATTTCGTATTTATTGATGTGCCTAGCCTATCCTATCATTATTTTTCAAAAAGGGCATTACTTCCTTGAGCTGGTCTTCTTTCATTGGCAGTTTCATCAAAATAATACGTCACTTCTGCTTTTGCCACAACTTTTTCCTCAACCTTCCCTGTCACAGCTACTTTTGCATATTTACCAAACTCTTTCATTAACGTAGCTTCGGTCATGAGTCGATCACCAGGTGTAACAAACTCCGTGAACTTTGCGTTGTCAACAGCAACGAGGAAGCCTTTCTTTCTTTTAGAGAACATGAGTCCACCAACTTGCGCCATCGATTCGATAATGAATACGCCCGGAAAAATTGGATTTTCAGGGAAGTGTCCTGAAAAGTATGGCTCGTTAAAGGTTATGTTCTTATATCCTTTTATACGTTGATCTACTTCTAGTTCAACAATTCGGTCAACGAGTAAAAAGGGGTAGCGGTGATTCAGTTTCGTCATAATTTCTTTTATTTCCATCGTCATTCTCCTTGTCGTCTGCGCACATTATTCTTATATTCTTGTTCATCTGAATGATAAAAAGCTTCTATATATTCAATGCCCGGCAATGGTACCGTTGCGACGCGATATTTATTTAGTCCTTCCATTATTTTATCATAGGGGATGAGTTGTAATTGGGACTCATAAAGCAACATTAATTCTCTTTTTCGCTCAAATTCATTAGAAATGTTGATGACGATATTCGGTGAGACAGGAGACCAGACTTCGTATTGCCATATGTTCCGTCCTTGTTCTGGTAAACTGTTCAATGCTTCAAAAAATAAGATATTCGTCATAAAATGATCGCGATGAGAATCGTCAAGATGCGGCAAATATATATCGGTTGGGTTATACGATTCTATCTTTTTTCTCATCCATTGAATTTTACTTTGTTCTGGAATGTACTCACCATCTTTACATTTTAAAAAAGAGTAATCTGCACTTAGCACGTTGCAGAGGTTGATTGCCTCTTTTTCCCTTACTCGTATTGTTTCTTCAATCGACTGTTCTCTCGTTCGCCCATTGCTGCCATCGGTAATAAAAACGATATGGACTTCGTTTTCATAATCCCTATGCTTTAAGAGACTGCCGCCGGCGCCAATTACTTCATCGTCGGGATGGGGGGCTAAAACAAGCACTTTTTTGCCTTTTTGTATGTTTACAAGTTGTGGGCGTTTATGTCTTTGTACGAATGTATCAATGATGTGTTGCATGAAAATGTCCCTTACTTTCTTTATCGGTTAAATGTTTATTGGGCTTGAAAAATAGTGGCTCCTCATGCACAGCAGGCTCACGTTTCATCGTTTGGCGATATAATTCATTCATCGAAATTTTCCCAGTCACATAATCTACATATGCTTTTACTTCAGGGTGAAGACCTGTTTTTTTATAAAAATATAAGACATTTTCTAATATTTGTGTGCGATTTATTTTTTTGCGATGGTCAAGATGGTACGCTTTTGCCTGTTTTAAAAATTGAAATGTACCGCCTTCTTGATAAAACCGGAAAGCGAGCTCATGATCTTCCACACCCCAACCTTTAAAACGTTCATCAAACCCGTTGACTTGTTTAAATAATGTGATTGGAAATGAAACATTGGCCGCAACCATGCATGTCCATGAAATATCGTTTCCTTCGTTGTTCCACTTTTGAAAATAACGTCCTAAATTGACGAGGAAATCTTCTTGTTCAAATGGGTCCAATTCATGGAAAGTAAGACAAGTTTGCTTTCTATGGAATAGATCGTCAACATGTTCATTCGGAATATTAATGATTTCGCCGATATATATCGCTTCTTTTTGCTGTTGGGCTGCTAAATGGGCACAAATAAAATGAGGGGTTACGACCATATCGTCATCTAAAAAAAGGACATATGTCGAGCGTGCATGGTTGATTCCTGTATTTCTTGCCGCGCTTCTCCCCCTATTTTCTTGATGAATGGGAACTAACCAAGAATAGTCCAACTCGTCTAACCACTGTTTTGTGCCGTCTGTCGAACCATCATTTACGACATATACGGTCGTATGTTCTATTCGTTCCTGTTTTGCCAAATTTTCCAGTGTCACTGCCAATCGTTCACGTTGGTTAAATGTTGGGATAATAATACTTAGCATCGAAACACTTCCTCAGCCCCAATTCTCAGAAATGGCGAATAGTCGATGAATCGCTTGTTTCTCTTTGGCATATATTTCTTCTGTTAACGTTTCATTTTCCCGACTGCCAGAAAAAATTCCGCTGTTTGGATCTTCACTTCCTTCAAATAGAAGGGTGGCCAGTTCGGACCATAGGGTCGCTAACTGTAAATAATCTTTCGCCACCTCTCGTAACGCCTCATCATGAATAGAATGGGCAGCTTTTTTTAGAAAACGGCTGAACATTTTACGAAATGCGCCTTTACCGGTACCGCCAATTTCTAATGAAACATATGAAGCATAAGCGAGCTTTCTGCGATCTTCTTCTTGAAATAAATATGGCCAGTTCGGAACCGCCCGTAAAAAAGCTTTCAATCCTTCCATCCCATGAAACTTGTTCCAAGGGGAAAGCATACGGTACACATTCATTTGAATTCCTTTTTTAATGGCTGTTTCCAAAGGCACAGTAGAGTTAGGGAAGATAAACTCGTACCATAAGTTACGAGCTGGTGCTAACCCGTTAAACGAATTCCAAGCTTGAAAAAAATCTTCTCGTTTCATTCGTTGCGGTTCTAGCCACAGATATTCATATAAAAAGACTTCATCTGTTTTACGATCATAACCGCCGAATACTGCTTTATGGCCACCATGAGACGATGTTTCCGGCCATTTCAATGCCTCAGTTAAATAAGCCAGTTTACTAATATCAAGGTCAACAATAACCGGCTCATTGGCTGCCTTTTTTTTTCATTAAATGTTCCAATGCCAAGTCACTATCGGGCTCATGGGATAACTTCGCATATATTCCAAGCATTTCACATAAATTAAGTTCTAAATCATCACTTCTACCGAAGACGAGATATTGCTCGATGCTTTTCCCCCGTGTATACGTAAATCCTAAGCCGCTACCAATCCCAAAACAGAGTTCTTCGGAAAGATCTATATTTTCGCCACTTAATATGTTGGCCATTGCTGTAGTGATACAGTGAATTCCTCTTTTATGTTGGTAGGGAGATTTTGTGTTGGCAGACATGACAACCACCCGCCTTCTTTTTTCTCTTTGCTAGTTTCTCTACTGCTAATGTTTCAATCTCCATCATGTTTTCAATCGAATCGGTATCAACCATCGACATCTCTAAGTCTTTTAAAATTTTTTTCCAATATGTAGCGGCTAACTTATAAAGCTTCGCCGCTTCTTCCACATAGGAGCTTTCGATATGTTTGTTTGCTTCCTGTAAAAATTGACCATACCAAGTCCTGCCAAAGTCGCCACCTAATGTTTCAGCACTTAATAGGACAGCTTCTATTGAGAGTTCAGCCGGATGGTGTGCCGCATCATAAAAAAATGCGCGCATATGTTCATGTGGAGTTCCGTACCCACTCCAACCTGTTGAACGTTGGATATGGCGATCGATGGAATGGCCATAAAGCCAATGAAGTGAAATGTCGTTACTCGGGAAAATAATATCTGCCCAACGATGGCAATACTTGTTTAAGATGCGTTCAAATAACTCTACACGAAGGTAAAGGGGTATGTTTTTTGTATGAATATAGCATTGGACAAGTTCATCATTAATGGCAGTAACGATACATTTCGTCGCTGGTTCATCTAATGTTGTGCGTAACGCTTCTTCTTCGTCGCATTTTGCCTGAGGAAAAACATGCAAGGGAACCGTCACCAAAATGGGGGCTTTCCATATTGACAAATAGTTCTTCATTTCTCTGATCGCATGCTTTCCAGACAAAGAGAAACGACGATTAATCCACGTGCCGGTACTTGTGGCAAGGTCTTGTAAAAGATCAAAGGAATGACTGCCTAAGACGAGACAATGGTTGCTTCTTTTTTTATAAAAAAATCCTGGTCCGGAAGCGAGTCCAAATAAAAGCGGTTCAGATAATGTTACTTGTTTCATTTTCCCAAAATGTTGTTGGTGGTAGCGAAAAATCGTTGTTAATAAACTTAAATGTGGATGAACCCCGGGAATAGGAGACACTTCAAACAAATGATTGTTGTTTATAGCCACTTATCTGAAGCCTCCTCTAGCAATCGAATCGCTTCCTTTTCTTTCATCACAATTTCATCAGCAAGATGACTGAATGCTTCTGTGAAAAATACGTTATACTCTTTCTTTTTATAGGCTTCTAACATGGTTTTAATGATCTCGTCCCAGTGCTTTGCCAGCTTGCGATACATATTAGAGGCGCGGACTAAGTTTTCTTCATGTAAATAATCATCTGCTTCACGTAGAAAGCGCGCGTACATTTTTCTAAACAGCCCGCCACCTGAAATGCTATTTTGGATATGGACGGTGAAGATACTTAGCTCTAGACGCTCTGGATGAAGAATTTCCGGCCATTTCGTTATTTCTTCACGCCAAAGTTGTATACCACTTAAGCCGCTACATTCAACATCTGTCCCGTATAAGGAAAATGCCGGATACTTCATTAGTTGGACATTTTTAATAATGGCCATTTTAAGTGCCTTTTTCATATGTTGAATTTGCCGGGGTGGATCAATATAAAACCATTCATTTTCTGACGGGTATAATTCTGCCGATGAACGAATGTGCTGAAACACGTCTAAAGGAATTGTAACTGGTTCTTCAATCACATTTTCGATAATGGTTGCTGTATTTTTATCTTCATCGTAACCGATTAAAATGACTTTATGTCCACCCATTGAAAGACCGAATGTTTCCGCAATCGGATTTGTATCATGGATTTTAGAAACATCGATATCACAAGCGACAGGGATGTGCCGATCAACGAGTTCTTTCACGGTCTGCCACGCAAATTCTCGGTCATGCGTTCGTTTAAATGTAATCTTTATGCCAAGTACACTGCAAAGTTCTACAAAAGGTGTTTCTGTACGTCCTGTAATGACAGTTAGCGGCGCACGATACTGTCTGTCAACTACTTCTTTGCCGCCATGATGGTAAACAAAGTGCAGCCCGCTTCCTAATCCGAAACACATAGGTTCGGAAAATGGATAGTCGTAAAATTCAAGCATGTCTCTGATCGGTGCTGAACCACAGTTTAGTCCCAGGCGGTGCGTATCAAAATCAATTAATGTGGACATCACTATTCCCCCTGTGATGATTGATCTAAAACTTCCGGTTAACTAGATGACCACTCGTTGTTGTTCTATTGATTGGACAACTATGGATAACGCATCGAGTGCTTCTTCTCCAGTTACAGGAGGTGTTTCATCGTATAAAATACTGTTAATAAAAGAGGTAATTACTTGACTTCTGCCTGGCATTTTTCTTTCATATTCGAGTATGTCAGGCAATTCATACTTAATTGATGTACCATCCCGATACTGGATGATAAGTGGATAATCGGGATCATCTTCTAGCCGAATGACTCCATTTTCCCCATATATGATGGTTGAAAAGTCGGGTTTTATATAATTCCAACTTGCTGTAATCGATCCGATGATCCCGTTTTCCATTTTTACTGCCAAAACGGCTTCATCTTCAATCTCTGTTTGTGTTCGTGACAAGGAGCCGATCATAGACTGGACATCGACTATTTTTGCCTGGAGCAAAAATTGTATTAAATCAATTTTATGTATGGCCAAGTCACCTAACACGCCAAAACCTTCTTGTTTAGGTTGTGTGTAAAAACAATCGTTTCCATCAATACTCCATTGCTCGGGTCCGCTATGACCGAATGTCGCTTGAAACGAATATATTCGTCCAATCGCTCGTTCTGCTATTAGTTTTTTCGCTTGCTTATGTGATGGAACGAAGCGTTGATTATGAGCGACCATTAACTTTACGCCATTCGCCTTGGCTGTTTCAACGATAGCGCAGGCATCATTTAGATTTGTCGCAATCGGTTTTTCGACTAAAATATGTTTGCCGGCACGGGCTGCATAGATTGCGGCTGGAGCATGTAAATGATGGGGCAGTGAAATAATAACTGCGTCTAGTGCCGGGTCATTTAACATATCCTCGTAATTCGCAAATGCTTTTGTGCGATATGTTCTGGCAAACTTTTGCACTCGTTCTTCATTTACATCACAGACGCCAAAGATGGTTACGTGCTCATTATCTCGACATTCGGGGAGATGACGAATTTTTGCAATCGTACCACAACCGATAATTCCGACTTGAATGGTTTTCATCTTTCTTTTCCCCTAACGGTAATAATATTTTTTTAATTGTTCTACGTCGTTTGTATTCGTTTCAAGTAATTCTCCATCTTTTAAAACGAGTTGTTGATTGGCAATGGAAGCAATTTCCAAGTCGTGGGTGACAATAATAATGGTTTTTCCTCGTTTATGTAATGCTTTAAAAATGTCTAACACTCCCGCGCCTGATTTACTATCTAAGCTACCGGTGGGTTCATCAGCTAAAATTAAGTCGGGATCTTTACTTAATGCTCTTGCAATCGATACCCTTTGCCGTTGTCCGCCAGATAAGTCTGCGGGATAATGTTGAAGGTATGTACCTAAGCCAACGCTATTTAATGCTTGAATTGCTGTTTTTTTTCGCTGTTTTTTATCCTTTTTGCTAAATGACAATTGCAACATGACGTTATCAAGGATGTTCATTACCGGAACAAGGTGAAAACTTTGAAAAATAAAGCCGATATTTTCCGCTCTTATTTTTGTTTGTTCATAGTTTGATAGCTGATTCACATTTAATCCCTTGAATGTTAAAGAACCATCGGTTGGATGATCAATTAAGCCGAGTAAATTGAGTAACGTACTCTTTCCGGAGCCAGATGTGCCGATAATTGCCGTGAACGAACCTTTCTGAATGGTAAAGCTAGCTTTTTTCAAAGCTGAGACTCCGACTTTTCCCATCTGATATGTTTTAGATAATTGGTTTGCTTCGATTAAACAATCACTCATATCGCAAAGCCTCCTGTGGTTGAATACTGACGGCTTTTATTCCAGGGTAGAGGCTTGACAAAATACCGACAAGTACAGCCATGACGATAGAAGTTACTGCTATTTTCACTGTAATAAATTCTGGTGCTGTAAATATAAACCGCATGATAAGATATCCGCCGATGACGCCAAGAACTCCACCGATTAAACTCATGCACAGCGATTCAAGGATAATAATTTTTGTGATGTCCCATTTTTGAGCACCGATTGCGCGCATGACACCAATTTCTTTCGTCCGCTCCATAATGGCGAGCGTCATAACGATTAAAATGACAATTACAGCAACGGCGATGACAGTGCCTAAAATAGTGTTCATGAACATTTTAGTGCCAGCAAGAGATTGGTTAATATTGTCGGCAATATTTCCTTGTGTCATTACTTCAACGTCTTTAAAATCGGTTTCGATTGTTTTTGACAACGTATCAATTTGTTCGATTGATTTTGCAGTTAGCAACAAGGTTGAGTATGTGGTTTCTAATGCAAAGACTTTTTGTAATTGATCAATGGGCGCTAGCACCATCGGATCAGTAACTCGATTTCCTTTTTTCAAAAGACCGATTACCTCAAATGTTTCACCGGAAATATCTATTTTTTCACCAATATTGTTTACTTGAAAAAATTGAGCTGCGCCAGCGCCGAGTACTACTTGTTTTTCACCTTCAGCAAGTTCCATGGAACCTTTTTTAAGGTCAACATTCTCTCCGGTATAGGCCGTCTCTTTTCCGCTGGAAACACCGACTGCTAATGCTTGAGGCGGCATGTTGGGTGCGGTTGCTCCCGCAATCGGCCGAAAAATAATCGGTGTACTTAAATCTGTATTTACTTTTGTATCGACAGACTTGAGAATGTCGTCACCTGTTTTACTTGAAATCGTACTGTTAATCGGTGGGAAATCTTCTCCGGCACTAGAAGACGCACTAATATTTTTCACATACATTTGCCCTGCATATTTAGCCATTTCTCCTTCTAAGTCGGCGACTGTATATTCTACAATCGAATAAATGACGGTAAACATTTGAATACATACCATAATCGCGAATACCGTTAAAACCGTCCGTATTTTTCTTTTACGGATGTTTTGAAAAACATATTTAAGCATAAAGGAACCTCCAAAAGATGTTTGGCACGGCACATATAAGGAAACTGAATAACGTTAATGGTTAGAGTATATAGGATGGGTTTGTTTGTTTTATTAGTTGCAGCGCCTCATTCCACTTTTCCGGGTAATGTAAAAGGAGTTTGTCAAGACGATCAACAAAGGCGTGTTCTGTCATTCCTTCAAATAACTTTTGCCCGCTATTTTTATCTCGCATGTCATAATGAAACGTTGCGATTGCAACATCGCGTTCTAGCAGCTTTAAAAAAATAACGATTTCTTGATCTAGAGTTGCCGATTGTAGATAGTTGCTTTCTAATTTTGTTACAGGCAGAAAAACACCCATCTTTTCAAAGTCTGTAAAAGAAAGCCCCATCATCGCTTTTGCAAATTGGAATCGCGCTATTTCCATCCAATAAATATAATGACTATGGTGAACAATTTTCATCGCGTCTACTTCATGGAATTGAACTTGGACCGAAGTCGGAAATCCATCTGTTAAATTCAGCTTATTTTTCTTGCTCATGGTCCATCCACTTTTCCGATGACGATTGATGCTGTATTTCCTCCAAAAGCGAAAGAATTGGATAATGCATATTGAATTTCTCCTTCTTTCGTTTCATTAGGGACAAAATCCAAGTCATGATCCATCGTATTTTCAAAATGAATCGTCGCTGGATAGAAGCGATGTTTGATCGCAAGTGTACAAACGATTGCTTCGATGGCGCCGGCTGTACCTAATGTATGTCCAAGTTGAGACTTCGATGAACTAATTGATACGTTTGTTTGACGTTCCGCCAATAAATCTTTAATGGCTTTCGTTTCCATTTTGTCATTATACGGTGTTCCGGTACCGTGAGCGTTTATGTAAGCAACGTCTTGCGCAGCAACATTTGCTTCCTTTAAAGCCGCACTCATTGAACGCAAGGCGCCACCGCCATTAGGGTCGGGAGAGGTAATGTGATAAGCGTCATTACTAATTCCGTAACCCAAAAATTCTGCATAAATAGGTGCGTCTCGTTCTATGGCGGCTTCCATTTCTTCAAATATTAAAAATGCTGCTGCTTCTCCTAATGTCAGTCCATCACGATATTCGTTAAATGGTTTTGTAACATTAGGGGATAATGAACGCAAAACGGTAAAGCCGCTAAATGAAATCATTGAAAACGGATCTACGCCTCCAACAAGCATCGCTGTCGCTCTGCCTTCACGAATAAAATCAGCGCCAATTCCCAGTGCATTTCCTCCAGCCGCACAAGCAGTTACTACGGTTGAATTTGGTCCTCGAAAATGAAAATAGCGACTTAAGGAGCCGGCTATATTAGAAGTAGGGACATGTAGCAGTAAACTGGGATCACTTTTTCCTTTATTTTTTCGTTCTGTATAATATTTCACTCTTGAATTGATGCCGCCCAACGATGTTGCTACGGAAACACCGATTTCTTGCGGTGCATAACAGTCGTTTAAACCCGCATCAACAAGCGCTTCTTCTGCAGCAATAAAGGCTTTTTTTACAACTTCGTCTTCATATGCATCACTTTCCGGTAAAGGAATCGGCAGAATTTCGGCGCCTTTTTTGATTGGATAATCTGTGACATCAAATGACGTTACATCTGATAAACCTGAGCGTGAGGCGAGTAGTCCTTGTAAAAAATCATCTTTCCCATTTCCGATTGAAGAGAGTACACCAATTCCTGTAATCGCAATGCGCTTCATTCTTTCACACTCCATTACAAAAAATGAGGAGAAAAGCCAGCTTTTTTGTCGTATTAAAACAAGATAGACAGTCTTTTCTCCAAACTTTGTCCCGCATGTAAGGTGCCGTAAGACTCCCACTTCAAAATCTTGAGTGAATACAAAAGGTCTAAGTGTGAGAAAACGGCACCTAAATGCCCGATTGGTTCAACTAACATTCAGTAGGAGTTCCTACTGAATGAAGTTTCACTTTAT
>NZ_JAFBFH010000030.1 GCF_016909185.1 Siminovitchia thermophila
TACTTCTTTTACATAAGTATAAAAAAATTGGAAGTCATGTTGGGTAGGTGAGATTCCATCTCACTTCACCCCAACATTTGACATAGAACCATAAAAACAATGAAAACCCTTACCTTTTCACCAGAAAAAAGGTATAATGGTAGGTGAAGAACAAGAATTATTCAACTTTCACGAGGAGGTTTTTGCCTGCATGAAAATTTTAAGCAACGAACAGCTTGTAGCAGCCTACCGAGACGCGAAGAAGAATAATCATGGTACAGAATGGATTCGACTATTGAAAATGGAAATAAGGAAACGTGGTTTAAATCCCTAATAAACAAATCATTTATTATTTTTTTAGAAATAAAGCGTGCGATCAAGCACGCTTTATTTGATTCGCGGCTTTGTTGGATCACATTCCGGGCATTGTTCTTTTGTAGATTCAGCCAGTTTCGTCAAATAATAGCATTCTTCCCGAAACATATGGTCAGCCATCAATGCCGGAAAAGTACCGAGTACTTGTGCTGAAATATTCAGTTCGAGCAATTCATTTAAAAACTTTTGAAAAGCCTGGATCTCCAGTTTACTTTCATCGTTCATCCGGTCTAAAGCCGGAAAATCATACTTCTTCGTACGTAAATAAAATACCCTGTGAATTCAACAGCTTTTAAATAAAACTGCTCAAAGTGGACTGTAAATAAATGGCTTTTTTCTTTCAGCTTCTTCACTATGGCATCCAAGTTGACATAAATGGCTTCCGCATGTCCATACGCACTTGCAGCCATAGCAAATGATGATGTAGCTCGTGGAGGATTGGAGGGGATTCATTTTTCTTAAAGTAACTTAAAATGCGTTCATATTCTTCCAATTCATTGATGGTATGGTTAATAAATGTAGGAGAAAGCTGGATCTTCACTTTTTTGGCGAGTTGTTTTTCAAGCAGCGAGAGCTTAAACTTCTTCAATTCCCTGACACTGCCTTCTGAACGCAATGTTAAGTCATAGAACGGTCCGGTGCTTTCAAGTTGGCGTGCTTCAAAAAGAAGCTCATCAAATACCTTTTTGAACCGCTTTGCTTCACCGATCGCCCGATTTTCTTCAGGGCTTAAAGAATCAAGGATAAACGTTGAATGATCTCCCAGGACTTGTAGCCAAAATTCATGTTCAAATTTCAACGCATTAAGGGACCTTTGCTTCCGAGGAAGCTGAAGAGACCTGCGGAAAGCGAATATTTTCGACGTAGCGATGATAGGGATTTTTTAACATAAATAAAGGGACTGTCCAAAAAGTCGGTGAAAATCGATTTTCTCTGTGACAGCCTTTTCCTTTTCACTTCTCCTTTTATCAAAACATATATACAAAAAATCGTCCCATCTAGTAAAATGTAAGTGACCAAACAAACATTAAATATGATCTATGAAGAGATGAAGGCAAAGGCCAAGACAGCCCTTGAATGTGAAGAGATCGCAGAAATCTACTCCCGGCGGAAGAACGAGATAGAAAGTGTGTTCGGTCACATCAAGGGCAATCGGTCGTTCCGCCGATTCTCCCTGCGGGGACTCAAAAAGGTCCACGTGGCATTCGGGATTGTGGCCCTGGCCCATAACTTCCTGAATGTGGCGGGCATTCGCCAGCTGCTTTCAGGGGGAGACCCGAAAAATACAAAATCAGGCGAAAGAAAACAAACCGTTTTCCTCCGCCTGATTTATTTTAGGGGCTTTTTGGACAGTCCCTTTTTGCTATTTTTTATTTACTTATGCCCCAGCCTCAGGTATAAACATCTTATCCTTCTAGCAGGAGGTCTTCCGGATTCTCAAGAAGTTTTTTGACCGTGACGAGGAATCCAACAGCCTCTTTTCCATCAATGACACGATGATCATATGAAAGGGCAACATACATCATCGGACGATTTTCCATGCGCTCTGCATCAATTGCTACCGGGCGGGTTTGAATGGTGTGCATCCCCAGAATCCCAACTTGATTGCCATTTAAGATTGGCGTTGATAACAAGGATCCAAACACTCCGCCATTCGTAATCGTAAAAGTTCCCCCTTGCAAGTCGCTTAAGGAGAGTTTGTTGTCGCGTGCTCTCAAGGCAACAGAAAGAATATCTGCTTCAATTTCGGCAAAGTTTTTCCGGTCACAGTCGCGAATAACCGGAACGACAAGGCCCTCGTCAGTGGAAACAGCGACTCCGATATCATAGTACTTTTTCAAGACTAGCTCGTTGCCATCAAGCTCTGAATTAACTGCCGGATATTTTTTCAATGCAGCGACAACGGCTTTAGTAAAGAACGACATAAAGCCAAGGCGTACATCGTGCTCTTCGAAAAATTTATCCTTTTTCTTTTTGCGAAGCTCCATGACAGCAGTCATATCAATTTCATTGAAAGTCGTGAGCATAGCTGCTGTTTGCTGTACTTCAACAAGCCGCTTTGCAATCGTTTGACGGCGGCGAGACAAGCGGACTCTTTCCACCGGCTTTCCAAATTCCTGCGATTGTGGTGGTTCTTGTTTTGGAGCAGCAGCCGGAGTTGGCGCTGCTTGTGGTTGAGCAGGCTGGTTGGAATAGGATTCTACGTCTTGCTTACGAACCCTGCCCAGCGGATCGACAGTCGGAACAGCCGACAAGTCAATTCCTTTTTCCCTTGCCAATTTGCGTGCCGCAGGGGAAGCAACCGGACGATCTGTTGCAGTTTGAGCCTGCTCTTCTTGTTTTTCTTCTTGGGCTTGCCCTTTTGGCTGTTCTGTTTGGGCAGGCTGAGGGGCTTCCTCTTTTGCCGGAGCCGGAGCAGGTTCACTTGCCCCTGCGGATGCTCCGGCTTCCACGATTGCTATCACATCGCCGACCTGAACCGTCTCTCCCTCTTCCGCTTTTAGCTCTTTAACGACTCCTGCTTCTTCGGATATGATCTCAACGTTTACTTTGTCTGTTTCCAATTCAACAATATACTCGCCCTTTTCCACATAGTCTCCGGGTTTTTTTAACCATTGGGCGATAGTTCCTTCCATAATCGATTCTGCCAACTCTGGTACTTTAATTTCGGCCACTTTGAAATCCTCCTCTAACTTTACGGGTAAATTCAGCTTAGTTGTTTTTTGTCAATGCTTCATTAATAATGCGGCTTTGTTCCTGCCTGTGAACAGTCGGGTCACCCTCTGACGGGCTTGAACGCTTGCGGCGCCCAATATACTTGACATCCACACCTTCAGGGGCTATATCCCAAAGGTAGGACACTGCATGACTCCAGCCCCCCATATTTTTAGGTTCTTCCTGAACCCATACCAACTCTTTAACGTTTGGATAACGCGAAATAATGTTGGTTATTTCTTTTTTCGGGAATGGATACAGTTCTTCTACCCTTAAAATATGGATCCAATCTGTATTGTCTGCATCTTTTAGGCTCTCTTCCAAATCAATGGATACCTTTCCGCTGCAAAGGATGATCCGTTCAACCGTTTCAGCCTTCTCTCCCAGACCTTTTTGTTCAATTATCGACCTGAATTCGCCATTGGTCAATTCTTCAACGTCTGCGGCCGCAAGCGGATGACGCAGCAAGCTTTTAGGTGTCATTAGAACAAGCGGTTTCACTTCATCTTTTTTCAGTATGGCTGCCTGTCTTCGTAAGATGTGAAAATATTGTGCCGCCGTCGATAGATTGGCTACGATCCAGTTATTTTCTGCAGCACTTTGCAGGAACCTTTCCACTCTTCCGCTCGAATGCTCCGGCCCCTGGCCTTCATAACCATGTGGCAACAGCATGACGAGTCCTGATTTTTGCCCCCATTTGGCACGGCCCGAAGAAATAAATTGGTCAAAATAAACTTGGGCCATATTGGCAAAGTCTCCGAACTGGGCTTCCCACAACACAAGCGTTTCTGGTGCGAAAACGTTGTAGCCGTATTCAAACCCGACTACTGCCGCTTCGGTCAAAGGACTGTTATAAACGACGAAAGATGAATTTACATCACTTAAATGATGCATCGGGATGTATTCTTCACCCGTTTTTACGTCGTGTAAAACAAGATTGCGCTGCGCAAATGTTCCACGCTGGGAATCTTGCCCCGTTAAACGGATAGGGGTCCCATCTTTCAAAATAGATCCAAAAGCAAGTGCCTCAGCATGGGCCCAATCTATTTTCCCTTTTTCTTTAAAAACGTTTTCCCTGCGCTGCAATATCCGTTTTAATCTGCCGAATACATGAAAGTTATCCGGCCACTTTAATAATTCATCATTTATATTGGAAAGAATCTTTTCATTTACGGCCGTTTGTACCTTTGGCAGTTTATTGATATACTCCGGAGGATTCATGACGATGTCCGGATTGTCTTTTGTTTTAGGAACTTTGTCGTAAGCTTTTTGTAACGACTCTTGAATTTTTTCATCAATTTGCTTGATTTCTTCCTTCGTTACGTGGCCTTCTTCAAGCAATTGTTCCGCATACTGTTCTTTGATTGTTTTATGGTTTTTAATCATGTTATACATGATTGGGTTTGTCACCATGGGCTCATCCATTTCGTTATGCCCAAAGCGGCGGTAACCGATTAAATCAATAATAAAGTCTTTATGGAAGTTTTGTCTATATTCATGGGCGAGCGTTGCTGCCGCCAGAACCGCTTCCGGATCATCGGCATTGACGTGCACGATTGGCACTTCAAAACCTTTCGCAACATCAGAGGCGTATAAAGTCGAACGCGAGTCTCGGCTTTCGGTTGTAAACCCAATCATATTGTTTGCAATAATATGAATGGAGCCTCCGGTGTTATACCCTCGCAAACGGCCCATATTCAGCGTTTCCTGCACAATTCCCTCGCCAGGAAAAGCAGCGTCCCCATGCACAACAATGGCAAGGCAATTATCCATATCTTGTTCAGGATATCCAGGGACATTGCGATTCTCCTGCGCTGCCCGTGTAAAGCCGTCGACGACCGGATTGACTACTTCAAGATGGCTCGGATTGTTGGCTAAAGTAATTCTCGTTGTTGCGGTGTTCCCACGCTTCAGCTTTCTGTCCGCACCAAGATGGTATTTGACGTCGCCTGTCCATCCGTAAGTAATTCCGATGGAACCTTCGGATGGAATTAACTCTTTATTAGGCGCATGTTGGAACTCGGAAAAAATTAATTCGTAAGGCTTTTCAAGGACATGTGCCAACACGTTAAGCCGTCCTCTATGGGCCATTCCGATATTGATCGTTCGCGTACCCTTTTCCACGTTCAAACTAATGATTTTATCCATTAACGGCACCAGAGCTTCAAGGCCTTCTATTGAAAATCGTTTTTGCCCCACAAAAGTGCGGTGAATAAATTTTTCAAACCCTTCGACTTCCGACAAGCGGGTTAACAAGGCTTTTTTTCGCTCTTTCGTTAATTTCGGATAGAAAACGCCTTCTTCTATCTTTTGTTGAAGCCAGTTTCTTTCGTCAAGCTCATGAACATGGTGGTATTCAAACGCCAATTTTTTTGTATATACCTCTTTTAAATGTTCAATCGCTTCATAGCCGTCCTTTAAACTTGATGGAGCATTGGGAGAAATGAATGATGCCGGTATTTGCTTCAAGTCAGCTTCGGTCAAATTATATTCAGACAACTCGAGCTTTCTTGTGTTTTTTTCCTTCCGCCGGATCGGGTTAATATCCGCAATCAGGTGCCCATATGTACGTATGTTATCCGCATACTTGACGGCTGCAACGATCTTGCTCAACTGGTTGTGGATGGCAGGCATCTGGAATGAAACATCAGCCTGGCCGACCGTTGTTGCGGCATTGGCTGTCGACGGTGCGCCCCACTTGTCGAACACTTCTTTCATCTCAGGATCAACACTGCTTGGGTCTTCCAAATACTTTTCGTACAATTCCATTACATACCCAAGGTTATGCCCCGAAAACTCCTGCCAGGGCGAATCTTGGAAAGATGCTTCGTTACTCATTTGTTTAAACCTCCACCATTTAAACCTCTGATTTTCATCTCTTTTTATGAAGCTTAGATAAATGCACATCCATTTTATCACTCAAATGAAACGAGTAAAAGCGTAATGACATCATTTTGACAAATTTTTATTTAACTGGGCATCTTAAGGTAAAATATCATCATATTTTATCGAATTTTGCTCACGATCCTTCTTTCATTAATATCTCTAAAATCCATATACCATCTTACTACTCTTTAAAAAAAATTCAAATAAATACGCTTTTTTTCTCCCTTGTTGCGCAACTTTTACATAAGCATATAATGTATCGAGTTGTTTCAAGGGAGGGAGGCGGATGTTTCCATGGAGCATGTTTCCATTTAATAACGACGAAATGAAGAATATTGCCGACAAAATGAACCCAGCAGATATTCAATCTTATGTATCGGAAATGATCAAAAAATATGTCCCTCCTCACATGGAAAATTCAAACGTTCCATTCAACTTCCAAACAGCGAACAGCTCCCAGGCGCAAGAAAAGGAACAACAAAAATTTCATGTAGATGTTTTTGAGACATTTGATCATATTTTTATAAGAATTCAATTGCCGGATGAAGAAACTCATAAACAGTTAAAAATATTCCATACGTCCAATCAAGCGATTATTGAAAATATGCCCGAACCAGGTAAGCGCCATACCATCATCTTGCCCAGCCTTGTAAAAAGGAAAGGTGCTACGGCTTTGGTTAAGGATCTCATTCTTGAAATTAAGATCCCCAAAATGGATGATATGCAGTTGACGGAAGTGGATGTGTCCGAAAAATTTTAAAAGACCGGGTAAAAAACAAAAAACGAGAAACAGTAATGGTAATGATTGATCTGAAAGGAAGAGCCATGGAAAAAACTCATACAAACAATGCAACAGCAGACAAAAAATGGGCTATTGTTTCCATTGCATCCATTCCGCTTATCATGACCCTGGGAAATTCCATGTTAATTCCCTTGTTACCCTTAATGGAAAAGAAACTGGACATTTCCAAATTGCAATCCAGTTACCTGATTACGGTTTATTCAATTGTTGCCATCTTTTTCATTCCGATTGCGGGATTTTTATCCGACAAGTTTGGGAGGAAAGTTGTGATCATCCCCTCGCTCGTCATGACAGGGATCGGCGGGCTCATTTCCGGATGGGCTGCCTGGAAAATGGAAAATCCATTCCTTTTAATGCTCGCAGGCAGGGTAATGCAGGGAATCGGGGCAGCCGGTGCTTTTCCGATTGTCCTGCCACTGGTGGGAGACATGTTTAAACGGGATAAAGATGTCAGTGCCACATTGGGCGTAATTGAAACTTCAAACACTTTCGGAAAAGTATTGAGCCCGATTCTCGGATCGTTATTGGCAGGCTTGGTTTGGTTTCTCCCCTTTTTTTCAATCCCGCTTTTTTCCCTTATCTCTTTGCTTCTTATTTTATTTTTGGTCAAAAAGCCTAAAGGGGACAAGCATGAGCTCTCATTTGGCAGATTTATTCATCATACGAAAAGTATTTTTGCGGAACATCGGCACTGGCTGATTGCTGTTTTTTTAATCGGCGCCATTTTAATGTTTGTTTTATTCGGTTTCTTGTTTTACTTATCATCAATTCTTGAGGAAGATTACCACTATGACGGTTTGAAAAAAGGTTTTTTACTTGCCATTCCGCTGGCAGCGCTTTGCATCGCTTCTTTTATTACTGGAAAAATCATGAAAGACAGCTTGCCAAAAATGAAGTGGATTTCCTTTTTCGGGATCGTTTTGGCAGGAGCCGCCGTCATCGCCCAAATGCTTTCAGATCAGTTTCTTTACTCCATCTCCGTTTTTGTATTTTGCGGTATTGGGATTGGGTCGGCACTTCCATGTTTGGATGCCCTTCTTACGCAAACTATCGAGAAAGATATGCGGGGAACAATTACATCTATCTTTAGTTCCATGAGATTTATCGGAGTTGCTGCCGGTCCTCCCGCAGTGGCCCTTCTTATGAAGTACAATAACCAGAGCGTTTTATTTGTGTTGGCGGGCCTTTCCATTATTGCGGCACTTTTAGCGTTAAAAGGAATTAACCCGGAAGGGAAAAAGGAAAAAACAGCGGATGTGAAACCGGCACTAAAGTGAGATTTTCTGTATTTTTACTTCTCTTGCTTGATGCTATTCAGTATGATTATGCGTTGTGTATCATTTGGGGTTAATCAAGGTATGAAAAGCGGTTGCTGATAGAACAACAAAAGCTATATATAATGAAACGGCTGGACACAACTAAATCAGCTGATGAAAAAACGAACAATAAAGTGAAACTTCATTCAGTAGGAGTTATCTTCCATCTCCTACTGATTGTTAGTTGAACCAATCGGGCATTTAGGGGCCGTTTGCTCACACTTGGACTTTTTGTATTCACTCAAGACTTTGAAGTGGGAGTCTTACGGCACCTTACATGCCGGATAAAGTGAAACTTCATTCAGTAGGAGTTATCTTCCATCTCCTACTGATTGTTAGTTGAACCAATCGGGCATTTAGGGGCCGTTTCTCCCACTTAGACCTTTTGTATTCACTCAAGATTTTGAAGTGGGAGTCTACGGCACCTTACATGCGGGATCAATTGTCCCAGTGTATCATACGCAGGCTTTTAGCGTAGTCAAAATAGGCAGACTCCTGCGGGAATAGCTCAAGCTGAAGATACCGCAGGAAAGCGACCTTTGCTTTCCGAGGAAGCTGAAGAGACCTGTGGTAAGCGAAATATGTTGACGTAGCGATGGTAGGGATTTTTTAATACAAATAAACCGAACAATTATAAATGAATTGTTCGGTTTTTCTATTTCGTATTTGCTTATGTCCCAGCCGTTTCAAATTTATTATTTCTTTTTTTTACGTAACTCATTTAAATCTTCAAACTTTTCGAACAGCTCATTTACGCACTCTTTGCTACTGTATTTACCATTACCATACTTGACAATGTCTAACTTTGCATAAATAAGCTTTAAAAAAGATTTTGCCTCTTTCTCGCTTAAATGATTTATCGTCTTTAGGATATCATCGTATAGATTTTCAGCTTCTTCTCCAGCTATTTTTCCTTTGGACATTTTGCACATCCCTTTTAAAGTTTTGCTATTAGATTAACATATTATGGTAAGTTTATAAATCAAAGGAAAATGTTAATGAGCTAATATATGCTCTTTTTCATCCAACAATTCATCACAACGTTGATGACGGAAGAAAAAACATCGTGAACAATCACACCGCTACATTATTGAGCGCCAGGGCGTCTTGTCCATTTTCAAGGGCAGGTTTTTACTGATCGCCAACCTTCCAAAAGTGGCGGGCATCCTCCAGGGGAGGTCCGCCAAATGGAAAATCAGCCGGGAGAAAACGATTTGTTTTCTTTCCGACTGATTGATATGAGGAGGCTTTTAGCCCCCCTTATTCTTCGGTTAACTGTGAAATTTCCACGGTCGTTGGTTCTTTCGTGGAACCCGCCCCCCGTAAATGCACAGTGGCGGTTGTTTCATCATGATGCAATTGA
This sequence comes from Siminovitchia thermophila, assembly GCF_016909185.1. Taxonomy (GTDB): domain Bacteria; phylum Bacillota; class Bacilli; order Bacillales; family Bacillaceae_C; genus Siminovitchia; species Siminovitchia thermophila. The sequence continues at coordinate 9,437 of NZ_JAFBFH010000030.1, forward strand.
TCAATCCATACGGATGTGCCATTGTATGTCACTTCAATATCAGCGGGAGAAGATAGGATTTGCCTCACGCGCTTTGCATCCAATAGTCTCACTCCGATCCTTTTCTACTATCTTTGGATACAGATGAGAATTTTATTCAGACCAAGATTAGAAAGCTTTCTCAACCTCTCCGATCATTTCTTCCATGGATTGTAAACCCCCGCCGGAAAGATACCAATAATCGGCATCTAAATAAATGATCTTTTCATTTTTAAAAGCATTGGTCTTTTTAACAAGGTCGTTTTCAACCGTCTCTTTTGCAGGAGTTGCATCCTCTTCAAGCGCCGCATTGCGGTCAATGACGAATAAAATGTCAGGATTTTTCTCCAAAATATATTCAAATGAAATTCCTTGACCGTGCGTGGATGCCTCAATTTTTTCATCCGCCGGTTTAAAACCGAGCACATCATGAATCAATCCAAATCTTGAACTTGGGCCATAAGCACTTACTTTCCCTTCGTTTGCTAATACCACAAGGGCTTTTTGATCCATTGAAGTTGCTTTTTCATTGATGGCTGTAATTTGCTTTTCAATATCCTCTATTTCGGCTTGAACTTCTGTTTCTTTATCAAAAATCTTGCCGACTGTTTCCATATTCTTTTTGAAGGAATCCATATAGTTGCCATAATCGAAACCGACATAAACGGTCGGGGCAATTTCGGCAAATTGGTCATACAAATCAGCCTGGCGCCCGGAAATAAAGATCACATCAGGTTTTAACGAGTCAATTGCTTCAAAATCAGGTTCTTTCAGGCTCCCCAGATTTTTATAGTCCTTACCGGAATATTTATCCAAATACGCAGGGACCGTTGCTTGAGGAAGACCTGCCACCTTTATGCCAAGCTTATCCAGTGTATCCAAAATGCCAAAATCAAAAACTACAACGTTCTCAGGATTTTTGTTGACTTTCGCTTCGCCATACTCATGCTCGATTGTAATCGTTTCTTCTTTTTTATCAGGTTCCTTCTTCTCTTCACCTTTTGAACCAGATGATTCATTGCTTGCTCCGCAAGCACTTAATGTAAATGCCAGCAAGCCGGCCATCATGAAAAATAACCATTTCTTCATTGTATTCATCTCCTCTTTATCAAGAATAATAAACGCAAATTCTGCAATTATTTACATTTTTAATTGGTATATCCATGTCATATATTTCTCTTAGTGAATCGGACTGTATGATTTCCTTCGTTGGACCATCTTTTACGACTTTGCCATTTTTCATGGCAACAATCCGGTCCGAATAGACGGAGGCAAAGTTAATATCATGAAGAACGATGACAACCGTCTTTCCGAGTTCATCGACAAGTCTCCTTAACATTTTCATAATTTGCACCGAATGTTTCATGTCAAGGTTATTCAACGGTTCATCCAGTAAAATATAATCTGTGTCCTGCGCGATCACCATGGCAATGAATGCCCGTTGCCGCTGGCCCCCCGATAGTTCATCTAAATAGGTATCTTGCATGGTTAATAAATCCATATAAGTTAAGGCTTCATCTACCTTGATTTCATCCTCTGCCGTCAAGCGTCCTTTCGAATAAGGAAATCTGCCAAAAGACACAAGCTCACGAATGGTTAGTTTTACATGTAAAAAATTGGACTGTTTCAGAATCGAAACTTTTTTCGATATTTCATCTGATGAAAGCTTCTTCATATCTCTCTTGTCCAATAACACTTCTCCCGTATCCGCCTCTAATAACCTGCTCACCATCGATAACAATGTCGACTTTCCAGCCCCGTTTGGACCGATAAAAGATGTGATTTGGCCACGGTGAATGTCTACTGTTACATCTTCTACCACTTTCGCTTTTCCATATAATTTCGATAATCCCCGTACCATAATCATGGTGATCGACTCTCCTTTAATAATAAATAAAGAAAATATGCTCCTCCGACAAAGTTAATGATGACACTCAGCGTAGTGGAAAAAGTGAAGATGCGCTCAACAGCCCATTGTCCTCCCACAAGCGCGATGATGCTCATAAAGACGGCTCCGGTAATATGGACCCTGTGCTTATAGGTTGAAAAAAATTGATAGGACAAATTTGCCACGATCAGTCCGAAAAATGTGATCGGACCCACTAACGCCGTAGAAACGGCAATCAAAATAGCTGTTATGACAAGCATATTTCTGGCGATTTTTTCGTAAGCTATGCCAAGGTTCACCGCGATATCACGACCCAGCAACATCACGTCCAAGAAACCAACGGAACGCCAGCCAATGGCAAAAACGATACAAATGATAAAGAACGCGAGCCAGACAAGATCGCCATTTACATTATTAAAACTTGCAAACATCCGGTCTTGAACCATAAGAAATTCGTTGGGATCAATCAGTACTTGCAAAAATGTACTGATACTTTGAAAAAATGTCCCTATAATAATACCGACCAGGAGTAAAAAATAGATTGATTGCTGCCCTTTTTTAAATAACAGCCGGTACAACAACAAGGCAAAAACAATCATGACCCCGATTGACAAAAGAAAATTCACTTGTTTGTTCACTACAGTGATGTGTTCCGAGCCCAGAAAAAAAATAAAAACAGTTTGTATCAACAGGTACAAAGAATCAAGACCGATAATGCTCGGTGTCAATATGCGGTTGTTTGTTACTGTTTGAAAAACAACCGTAGAATATGAAACGGCCGCACCTGTCAAAACCATTGCCAACAGCTTAATAGCCCGACGCGGCAACGCGTAATCATAACTTCCATTCAAATCGTGAAACAAGTATAGGAAGCATAAACCAACGGCGATGAGGAAAAGGCTGCTCATTTTAATGATATTACTACGCATATGCCTTCCTCCGAAAAAGCAAATATAAGAAAATACCGCTGCCTATAATGCCCACCATTAAACTAATGGAAATTTCATATGGGTAAATTAAAACGCGGCCCAAAACATCACATGCCAAAAGAAATATGGCTCCGAGCAATGCCGTGTAAGGCAAGGTTTTTTTCATATGGTCGCCCATAAAGATAGATATGATGTTTGGTATAATCAAACCTAAAAAAGGAATCATCCCTACCGTTAATACGACTGTTGCCGTTACAAGTGAAACGAGTATCAAGCCGATATTGACGGTTTGCTTATAGGAAAGTCCAAGATTTTTCGCAAAATCTTCTCCCATTCCGGCAACCGTGAATCGATGGGCGAAGAAGTAAGCTAACAATATAATGGGTATGCTTATGTACAGCAGCTCATATCGGCCTTTCATGATCATTGAAAAGTCACCCTGCAGCCATGCTGACATGTTTTGGATCACATCGGCCTTATAGGCAAAAAACGTTGTTATGGACGATAATATATTTCCAAACATGAGTCCGACGAGCGGAATAAAAATAGCGTCTTTAAATTTAATGCGATTGAGGATATTCATAAACAAAAACGAACCCGCAAGCGCAAATGCAAATGCCACTGACATTTTTACGAGCATTGCAGCGTTGGAGAACAAAAGCATGGAGACAAGGATCCCCAGTCTTGTTGCATCCAAAGTTCCGGCTGTTGTAGGCGAAACAAATTTGTTTCGGCTTAATTGCTGCATGATCAGCCCACAAATGCTCATACCCGCTCCTGCTAAAATGATGGATATAAGCCGCGGAAGCCGGCTGACCAGAAATACTTCTGTTTCTTCTGATGAAAAATCGAGTAAATCTAAAGGAGTAATATCGCTGACTCCTATAAACAAAGAAAGAGCACATAAAAAAAGAAGGATTAAAACGAAATATGTTATTCTCACGGACCACCCACCAACATTTTCTATCTGTTTTCACCGAAAGTGATAATCATTATCAATTGGTGTCATACTCATTATAGCACTGCAAAAATGGGTGTCAATCACTAATTGAAAATTTTTCTCAATTAATCAGGGCTGTGTCACCAATAATGAATTGCATCACAATCAAAGCCGCGCAAACACAAATAAGGCGTTCCCCCTGAAGAAAACACCTTTCGTTCATTCAAATGGCGAGCCGTCAGACAACCGCCATTCCTTTCGTGTTCAATTTTTCTGAGAATCTCTTGGTCGCATGATCATTCTCACTGTGACAATAATCGCAAGCGATAACAATTTCCGGCTGTCTCACCCAAGCGGTCGAGCAGTTGGTAATTCGCATATGCCCCAAAAGCCGCACCCAATCCGGGAATGAGCTGCAACATTTTAACCAGGTCTATATAATCTCGGTATTCTTGTTGCAGTTTACGCCAATCCATATCAACGAGCCTTTCTTTTTCCTCTTCCCAATTCTCAATCGTATTCATTGTTTCTCTTCTGGTTTCGTCACTTGAGAAAGCAAGTTGAAATATATGCAAAATAAACAGCCGTTCACTATATTCCTTCGTATCAAAACCGTAAATATGGGCCGCTTCAAACAAAAACTTCATTTCAATAGAGAGCAGCAAAGGAAAATCGGCCAAACCGAGCAAGATTCCCCCTGCGCCAGTTCCCGCTCCTTCAGCAACTGCCGTTTTACGGTAAATTGACAGCTTTTCTTCCAGCAGTTGATCCCGTTGAAAAAGGCTTAACTGATCTTTTGGTTTTGATGTTGTCAATATATCTGATCCAAAAATCGTTGCTTTCACCATATTTTTGATACTTTCTGAAATCACCTGGTGGGCTTTTTCAGGAATCAAATCATTCATCTTTGTTTGCGCTTGCTTCGATAAACGCTGTAAAAGGCTCGATTTTTTGTACATGTTCCTTTTCCATGCTTGAACGTCTTCATATACTTTTTTCTCATATTCGTTCATGATTCCCACCCTAAAACTTTATTTGCTTATTTTATACGTATTGAGAAGTCATTTAGTTTCATTGTAATTGGATCAAATATAGCGCAATATCTTTTACAAACTTCAAGCCGTCTTCCATCATATCGTAAAAGCGTTTTCTTGTTTTATTTCCTCGAGCTCATGTCCCTTGCGTCTAAAAAGACCACATGTTCGAAAGTCCGACCGCTGTCAACTTTCTTGTCTTGTCATGAGCGTGGATTGGCAAATTGCTAAAACGGCGATGTATCCGAACATGCGATGACATGCCGCCAAGTTTTTTGTCTGGTGCCACCTCCGCGCGAGTGTTTTTTCGAAACATTTCCGGAAATGGCAACTTTGTGTTTAGGATCACATGCTCACTACTCGTTAACTTTGGAACTCACAAACACTAAGCCTAAAAAAAGATCGCCAAAGCGATCTTCCCCCATTTATTCTTTGTCTTTTTCTCTCCATTTTTTTGCGAATTTCACATTTACGATGCAAGACCCAATAAAAATCAACACTAAACATATGCCAATCAGCGGATAACCCAACTTAAACGCGAAAAAAGAAAAGACAGCCAAACTGATGGCTATAAACCAATTAAATGTCAATGTTGCGATAAAAAAAGTCTTTTCCAAACCACCTCACCACCCTTTACGAAAAAACAAATTCGGTGCTGCTGCCACTTTGTCCTGCCAATACTTCCAAACGGGCGTCAATTCTTTCTTTTAATTCCGGAACATGGGAAATGATGCCGACCAGCCTGCCGCTGCTTTGGATATCCATTAATGCTTCTATCGCTTGGTCTAGCGATTCAGAATCAAGCGTCCCGAAACCTTCATCAATAAACATCGTTTCGAGTGATACACCTCCGGCATGCCGCTGAACGATGTCAGCCATCCCCAGAGCAAGTGACAATGCCGCTTTAAAACTCTCGCCGCCCGATAATGTTTTGACATGGCGTTCCTGTCCGGTATATTCATCAAATATGAGCAATTCCAAACCGCTTTGAATGTTGCCTTTCGATTTGTCTTTTTTTCTTAAAAGCCGATAACGTCCGCTTGTCATTTTCGTCAGGCGATTATTGGCCGACACTAAAATTTCATCAAGGAAGGAAGCCAAAACATATCGTTCAAACGTTAGTTTGTACGCATTTTGTCCTCTCGCAATATCAGCCAGATGACCGATCAACTCATATTCGTCCTCCAGTGACTTGATATGCGCATCCATTTGCAGAATGGCTGTTTTGATCTCTTTATTTTTCTTTATGTTCATAACTAAGCCGGTTTGCCGCTCATTCATTCCTTCAAGAGTCCGCTCCAGTTCCCGGCACTCTTCTTCAAACTGTTTTAAATCGGGCTTTTTAACGTCTTTTAGGCGATGTTCATATTCTTTTAATCGATCTGTTACCGATCGGACATCTTCACCATAAGTTTGTATTTCTTTTTCCAGCTTCTCTACCATGTCAGGCTCTCTTTTTGCCTGTTCATAGTGGCGATAGCTGGAAAAGCCTTCATGTTCAAGTTGTTTTAAAAACGCTTCGCGCTCCACATGCAGCTTTTCTTTTTGCTCATTGATCGTTTCCTGCAAGTTTTTAAGGACTCCCGATAGCGCCGCAAGCTGTTGGTCGAAATGGCGGAAATCTTCGTCGGCTTTTTTCCGGGCCAATTCCATGGCGTTCAATTCTCTCTTGAGAAGCGCCACCTTTTCGTTAAACTTTTCTATTGTCGATAATTCTTCCGGAATGTTTTTAGTGAGTGCGCGCATATGGGCTGACAGCTCCGCAAGCTCGTTTGCTTCCTTCCGCTCCCGATCCATCAAGCTTTCCAATTCTTCATGAAGCTTTCGGCATGCAGCTTCTTTTTCTTTGAACTGCCCTTCGGTTGCGGGAAGTTTGCTAATGGCTGCCTTATGTTTGGCAATCACTTTTGCCATCTCTTCCAGCCTTTCCTTTACTCTCTTGAGCTCGCTATCCATACGGTCTTGCTCAAAGTTCGGAAATAGCCTTTTCACTTCTTCCGTAAGTTTTTCTATGCTTTGTTCCGATAAATGAATCGACGTCTTAAGCTCAATCTTGCTTCTTTCCAATTCTTGGTATTCTTTCTCGAGGGTTTGAACGTCGCTTTTAGCGGCACGAATATCATCCTCGTTATGCATGCTGCCTAACATTTGTGCCGGGTGTGGATGTTCGGGAGAACCGCAAACCGGACAGGGGCGCCCATCAACAAGATGCTTTGCCAACAAAGCGGCCTGTCCGGACTGCCATTGCTTTTCAACATGTTCTAATGTCGTTCGTGCGTCATCCAATTTTTTGCTAGCTATCTTCCATTCAGAGGATTTCAGCTGAAAATGCCGCTGCAAATCATTTTTTTCTTGCCTGGCCCTCATCAATTCACACAATGTTTCGTACGTGTTTTTCAAACGGACTTGTTCCAGTTCCAATTGAACCGTTTCAGTTTGAAGCCGGCCAAATTCTTGCATTTCCTTCTGTAAAAAAGCAATCTCTTTTTCCAATGACTGATTCGTTTTTTTATGATTGTCTATTTGTGCACGGGTATCTTTTACCTGATTTTCCAAGAGGAGAAGGTGATTTTTTTGTTTTTCATAAGAATATACGTCTTCTTGAATGGCATTCAATCGGGCCAGTTCGACTTTTATCCACTCTCGCCTTTCCTCGTTTTCTTCTTCTTTTTCAAGCCGCTTTTTAGCTTCGGATTTTTGCTTTTTAGTGGCTTCCATGTTTGCTTCCAATTGTTTTAATTTGTTTTCACGCTCTTTTAAGTCTTGATGGAGGCGACGGCATATGGCTTCTTGATGCTCCAGGTTGTTGGCTTTATGCGCCATTTTTATTTCCTTTTTTTTGGCTTCTATCACTGGCTGGATGTGGTCCAGTTCTGCTTTTTTCCTTGTTAGTGTTTGAAAAGCTGCGATTTCCTTAAGCAAGTTTTCAGCTTCGTGTACTTTTCTTTTTGCTTCATCTCTTTCACGTTGTTTCTGTTCTATTTTTTGAGCAAGGCTTAATGTTTCTTCTTCCATTTGTTTTGTTACTTGATCCAACAAAGGGAGAACCGTGTTTTTATTAGGTATCTTTTCGGAAATGGCCGTCTCCAATTCTTCATTCCCGTATGTATAAGCGCCTTTGATCGTTTGGCTTCTTAACTCTATTCCGGATAGTACTTCGTTTTTCAAGTCATTTGCTTTATCTTTTAGACTTTCTTCAACCTTTTTATACATTTCTGTATGAAACAATCGTTGAAGAATGACTTCCTTTTCCTTGCTGTTGGAAGTTAAGAACTTGCGAAAATCTCCTTGCGGGATCATCAATATTTTCCTGAATTGATTGGCGTCCAGTTGAATAATTTCCTTTATTTTTTCTTCGGTATCACGAACATTGGCGGCCAAGAGCTTTTTTGATCCTGATTCATCAAATATGTACAGTTCTGCCCTGGCGTTTATAACGGTATACCCGTCACCCCTCGTTTTCTTTTTTAGTTGCTGGGGAGAGCGCCAAATATAGTACGTTTGATTTCTGAGAGAAAATTCAAGAGCAACTTCCGTTGGCACATGATCCTTGGCAAAATGGCTGCGAAGATCCATTCCGTCCCGGTCTTCACCGCTTGCTTTTCCGTAAATGGCAAAGCTGATTCCGTCAAAAATGGACGTTTTTCCCGCACCGGTTTTCCCGGAAATGACAAACATTGTCCTGCTTTCCAATTGGGAAAAATCGATGATCTCCGTATCTGCATACGGTCCGAACGCCTGCATCATTAACTTTAGTGGCCTCATGCATATATTTCCTCCTTTAGCACACTTTCCAATACTTTCTCCATTCGTTCTCTTTTCTGCTCTGTGAACTCTCTCGTTGTCATTTCACTGTAAAACTCCGAAAAAAGCTCCAAGTTTGTTTTCTTTTCATGTGGCTGCTGGCTCGACAAATGTTGCCTTTTCATATCAACCACCTCAATGTTTCTCTCCAAATGCAACACATTTGGGTAAACCGACCGCAACTTATTCATGGGATCCAGGATCGCTCCTTCATCCAACAGCGTAATTTTTAAATAATCATCTGTCTTTTGGGAATTGTAAAAGCTTGGGTCTAGCAATTCGTCTATAAATCCGGTTAGCTCGCGCATGTCCTTTTCAGGCGTCAGTGTTTTCTCTTCAATAGAAAACTCCCCGTTCGACCGTAATTGTATAATAGAAACACTTTTTCTCTGGTTTACCTCTGAAAAAGAATACTTCAATAGCGAACCCGAATAGCGGATTGATTCATGTTTAATGGCGTCGGGACTATGCAAGTGCCCCAGTGCCGTATATGTAAAAGGGCTAAAGCAATCCACATCTACACAACCGGAACCTCCGACAGATAATATCCGTTCTGAGTCAGTTGTTTTGCCTCCTGTCACGAAAGCATGGCCGACGCAAATAGCAATGGATTCCTGATCCATATTTTTCTCTATTTCTCCGGAAATGCGCATGGCGGCATCTTGAAATGATTGAATGCTATCATCTTGAAACAGGTCCCGGACAATGCCCGGTTCAGCATAAGGAACGAGATAAAAATGGACGCCGTTTATATCGACTGGCTGAAAGCAATGATCAAGGCGCCCCTGTATGTAAAATTGACTATGCCGATACCAGGAAGAGCCGAAAGCCAGCCGATCGGGACTGTCGTGATTGCCTGCTATCGCCAATACTGGAGTGTTAAGTTCAACATTTATCTTGAATAAAACCTCTTCCAGCAGTTTCACTGCTTCTACCGGGGGTACAGAGCGATCATATAAATCACCTGATATAATGACCGCATCCGGTTTTTCCGCGGCCACAAGGTTGATAAATTGATCTAACACGATCCGCTGCTGTTCCGTCATATATACCCCATGTACGAGCTTCCCCAAATGCCAATCAGCTGTATGAATGATTTTCACCTGATCACCTTGTTTCCTATTTTTGATTATCTATTATTATAGCAAATCGTCCACTCGCCGGTTCTGAAAGAATGAGATTTCATCAGAATAAAGCCATCTGATCGGGAAGTTTTGTCATCGAATCGACAACAGCAAAAATACTTGGTGACAAGCTTTATTTTAAATTCCTCATTATATTTAGCCATAAAAACACCCCCGAAAATGAAACTTTGTGGAATCTACAGACACCACAATTTTGTTAACGCGAGCAAAAAGTCATAACGCTAAAAGCGTGCTTGACGGAATGAAAGACCCAAGCATATACAACCGCGCTAGCAGTAGCAACACGGCAGTGTACAGCAAGATAGAAGAACACGAGTGCCGGAAATCCAACTTCACTGCTAAATGGCAGAACTACTGTAACCAGCTCAGTCTTCAAGGTATTGATTTGTTTAACGAGAAGGTTCCTTTTCGTAAATGCCCTCGCTATCCAGAAAACACTGGCTTTGCTCCTTATGTCCATTGTCATTTTCCGACCGGCTCATTCGGAATGTGAGAACGAGCCTGCCCGCTTTTTCGCCATCAGAAACATCTTGTTTCCTCTCCCCTTTTCATCATGAACTGTCTAATATCGCAGTGCTCGGTTCATTCCATCACTAACAGCCCATGTTTCACAAAAAAACCAATCACGGTCTTATACCATATAACTCACCAGTACCGGAATCACCGCAGCTGTTTGTGAACGTCTCGCACTTTTTGCTCCGCCTATCATGTAATCCACCCCGTGATTAAAAATTGGTTTTAGCCTGGAACATTTCAAAAAAGTTTACGGCTTATATACTGACGACGGATGAAAAAAGACACCTGAAAACCAAAGTCGAAAGGACAGATTATCACTATTCCTTCACATTCAACAATGCAAGCGCTTGTCACCTTCTTTTTTAATTGGCTATAATGAATATAGTTTAGGCAAGTTTTTTCAGGGGGTTAAGAAATGCTTGAAGGTTGGTTTTTAGTATTTATCCTTTTTTGGGTAGTCGTTTTAATTGCGCTCTTTGCCATTGGAGGATTTTTTATGTTCCGCAAATTTTTAAAGCGCCTGCCAAAAGAAGACGGGAAATCGGATATGGATTGGGAAGAATATTATGTGGAAAAGACAAAGTCATTATGGACAGAAGAACAAAAAGCACTCCTGGATGAACTCGTGAGTCCTGTGCCTGAATTGTTCCGGGACGTCGCCCGCCACAAAATCGCTGGTAAAATAGGTGAGGTGGCCCTAAAAGAGAATGTCAAACGGTTAAATTTGGATATCATTATAAAAGGCTATATTTTGGCAACGCCAAAGCGCGACCATAAATTTCTTCGTAAAAAAATGAATGAATTAAACATAGACATTACGCCATATGAACATTTTTTTTGAGGCTTCCAAACGTGATCGGGAGCCTTTCCTTCATATAAAAGCAGGTGAAACATTTGAACTATATCGCAGTCGGAATCGGCGGAATGGCAGGAAGTGTCCTCCGGTATTTAATTGGTCTTTACACGATCGAATTATGGCATGGCGGGTTTCCTTATGGAACGTTCATTGTCAATGTGACGGGTGCCTTGATATTGGGTTTTTTGACTGGGTGGCAATACGGGAAAAAACTTCCCTCCTATATCGTTTCAGGACTCGGAACCGGATTCATCGGTTCCTTTACCACTTTTTCGGCTTTGAGCTTGGAAACTGTCCAACTTATTGACACCTCGCCACTGACTGCCTTGTTATATGTTGTATTAAGTAGTGTCATCGGCCTCTTCATGGCTTTCTTTGGGTTGTTGTTGGGAAAAAATAGTTCTCGAAAGGACACTGTCTAATGAAGCTCATATGGCTTATTGCAATAGGTGGATGTATCGGAGCTACAGCGAGGTTTTGTCTGGCAAACAAAGTGAAACCGATCAACGACTTTCCCCTTTCCACCCTGCTTGTGAATGTAATCGGTTCTTTCCTGCTTGGATTCTTTTCAGGTGCTGTGTTGAACTCGACAATTGCCCTTCTGGTTGGAACCGGCATTTTGGGTTCGTTTACAACTTTCTCCACCCTGAAAGTGGAGATCGTTTCATTGCTTGATCAAAAGAAATGGCGCACCGCCTTTTTTTATATGGCTGTCAGCTATATTGGCGGCATTGTGCTGGCATTTGGAGGATATGCACTGGGAGCGTTTTTTTCTTCCTAACTGTACAGGTAAACTTTTCTTGAATGTAATTGGCCAACCTCACAAATAATACATACAAATAGTGATAAGTAGGAGGGCATATCATTGAGCGATTCTTTAAAGTTATCTGGCAGGCAATACAAGAAGGAAGATGAACATGGAAAAGACATTTTATCAAAAGGTCTTGCCATTACACATGAGCAAGTAAGTGATGTATATACAGAAGGTGTCATAGAAGGTGTTATTGAGAATGAGAACGGGGAAAACATAGCACTTGCCGATATTCAACAACAGGACAGGAGAAAAAAGCATGACTGACAAACAGCAATATAAGAATGACATAAAACAATATCAGATGCCAAAAGCACTTCGCCGCAGTAAAAAGTCTGCCTACCGTGTCGGATATACTGCCAGTACAGGCAATGACACCGGAGGAAAGGACGAGCCTGGAAAAAGAACGGATTTGTAAGTGCCAGCCGGGCTTAAAAAGATGGAAAGAGTTGAATAGGGAGAATCAACAGATACCACCTTTTTGTTTTACGTTAGCAAAAATCATAACGCTAAGAGCGTGCTTGACGAAAATGAAAGACCCAAGTATATACAACCGCGCTTGCCGGCAGTGACAAACGGAAGGAATGAACAGAAGTCTGTCTCCCTACATCATGATGAACTTTGGGGAAATTTCAACTCTTTTGTACAACCGTTGCTTCACCAAACCTAGACAAAGAAGAATATGTATCAGTAAAAAATGGCTCCGATTTGTCAATTTAGAAGATCGGGGCCATCTTTTCTGACCGTGCCAAATGCCCATATGCGAGATTTTGCGGCCATAGTCCTATTTGTACATCATTTATCCTGATATTTGACCAAGAGAGAATCAAAATTTAAGAGATTTTGTTGAAAATTTCAATTTATATTTACAAAAATAGTAGAAAAGACTGATATATATTTGATATAATATGCTTAAATTTTGATTTACAAAAAATATATATAATACACTGAAAATAACAAGAAGGGACGAGACAAGGTGGAGAGTTTACTTTTAGAGATTGAGAAAAAGCGAGAACAATTAATTGCAGTATCAAATCATGCAAACTTGACATCCCAACTTGTATTGCAATACAGTACTGAGCTGGATCTTTTAATCCATCAGTATAATCTTATGACTGTCACGAAACTACAACAGCAGGCGGCTAATTAACAAAAAACATAACAGACGGGAACGTCTGTTTTTTTAATTTGTTTAAAGAACGTCTGATTCATGTTGAATCCTGTCACCCCCTTTTTCCTTTATTCACCCCACGCTATCTAGTTTACATAAAATAAATTATCGGCAGCCATGTTGCATATCGCGCAGATAGAAAATTATTATGAATATTACGTGTATTAACACTAGAAAAAGCCACTTCTTCTGCTTGATAATTGTAACAGAAAAAGTGGCTTGAGAAAGCTTAAACATCAAGCTATTTTTTGCAATGTAACAAATGAGTAAATCGGATATACATTGGTAAATCAACGTTTACTTATTATCCATCTGTTTTTTCATCATGGACATCATTTGATTCACTTTTTTCTGGGAAGGTTTCATTCCCATTTGCATCATCATCATTTTAAGCATTTGTTCATTGATTGGCGGATTTTTCTTTAAATAGTCCATCATATATTTACGGGCAATGAAAAACCCTAAAGCAACACCAGCCAAAAGAGCCAGTACGCCCGTTAATACAAATTGCCACCACATTAAGTAATTCCTCCTTCAAGTTGTCTACCATCCAGTTTACTGAACCCCCAAATATTATACAATACTTGATCATGCATTTCATATGTATTTTCTTTCTTTTACAGGTTTCACCCAACCATAGCGTTCATTTTCTCTATCAACGGCAAAAAAATGGCCTTCATATTTTCGAAGTACTTCAAAAAAAACAGACTCTGACTCAAATCCGCCCCAAGCCTTCAAACATAGCAAGTTTTCTTCAATGGCCAGTTCTGCTCCATTTCTCCCTTTGGGATTTCCTGTACAGTATACTTTTCCCTTAATCATTATTTTTCTGTTTTGTATAGACTCTGATAATAACTTATGCAGTTCTAAAAAAGGTAAGGGCCGGGTTATATAGTCGATTTGCTGCTTAATAATCTTCCTCTGTTTGTCTATGTTCGCATCTTGTGCGGTAAATAATTTATAAAATTTACTTTCACGGCCATAAAAGTAATCTGCAAACTCATCTTTTATTAAATAAATTGAGTATTTTCTCACTTGCTTCGTCACTCCCGCCGTTTTTCATTATTATAATGGAGACGCTATAAGAAGTTTGTCAATTCCTCTGTACTCTTTCACAAATCATTTTTTAACATATATTCTAGATGACCTAATGATTTCCCTTTTTTTAACAAAAGATCATTTTTTTCAAAAACAAACGAATGTTTCCAAGAAAAAGATGACATTCTCGAAACGTTTTTGTGAATGTTGCTTAAGAGAAGAAGATAGAATTCCGATTCGCGGCGATTACATAGCATGAGCATGTCGAAAAAGGGAGAGCTGTAACGGCAAAAAGCCCCAGCCAAACGGCTGGAGCCAGACACAAAAAAGAATTTCCTAGCAGGAACATTTCCTTTTATTTTTGAAGCAAAGCTTTTACCTTTTGAACGACGTTATTGACTGTGAAGCCATATTCTTCGATCACCTTTTCACCAGGAGCTGAGGCACCAAAACGATCGATTGCCAAGATATCCCCTTCATCCCCTGTATATTTATGCCAGCCAAGTGATGAACCCATCTCGATGGCCAAGCGTTTTTTAACAGTTTTCGGGAGCACAGTTTCTTTGTATTCATCTGATTGCTGTTCAAAGCGATCCCATGACGGCATGCTGACAACGGAAGCATGAATGTCTTCTTTTTGAAGGGCTTTTTGTGCAGCGATTGCCAAGTTTACTTCAGATCCTGTAGCAATCAACAGGACATCTGCCTGCTCTTTATGAGCAGGTGAAATAATATAGGCGCCTTTTTCAACACCGTCTTTGGCTCTTTCTGCCGTAAACGGCAATGTCGGCAGGTTTTGCCGCGTTAAAACGAGCGCAGTCGGCTTATTTTCAGATTCTATCGATAAGCGCCATGCCGCCGCTGTTTCATTGGCATCAGCAGGCCTGATCACAGACAAGCCAGGCATTGCGCGCAACGAAGCAAGTTGCTCGATAGGTTCATGTGTAGGGCCGTCTTCCCCAACAGCGATGCTGTCATGTGTAAATACATAAGTCACTGGGATTTCCATTAAGGATGCAAGCCGGATGGCGGGACGAAGATAGTCCGAGAATACAAAGAACGTACCACCAAAAACTTTCAACCCGCCATGAAGAGCCATCCCATTTAAGGCCGTGCCCATACCAAATTCGCGTACCCCAAACCAGATGTTCCTGCCTTCGTAAGAAACTGGGGAAAAATCTTTTTCTTCTTTGATCATTGTTTTGTTAGAGCTAGCCAGATCCGCAGCCCCGCCAATGAGATAAGGAAGATTTTTGGCAATGCTGTTCATCACTTCACTGCCTGATGCCCTTGTTGCCAGACTGGATCCTTCTACATATGTCGGGATATCTTTATCCCACGCTTCAGGAAGTTTTCCTTCAATGGCGCCTTCCAATTGCCTGGCAAGTTCAGGGAAAGCGGCTTTATAGCTTTCAAAGAGCGTTCGCCACTCTGCCTCTTTTCGAGTTCCGCGTTTGATCGCTGTTTCTTCAAAATGTTCATATACTTCTTTAGGAACATAAAAATCTTCTTCATATGTCCATTTGTAATAGTCTTTTGTAAGCTTCATTTCCGCTTCACCGAGCGGGGCCCCGTGGGCATCTGATTTACCGGACTTATTTGGGGCTCCGTAGCCGATAATGGTCTTTACTTCAATCAAAGTCGGGCGAGTATGATCGGCTTTGGCTAGTTCAATGGCTTCGGAAATCTGCTCAAGGTCATTTCCGTTTTCAACACGGATATATTGCCAATCGCATGCTTCAAACCTGGCACCTACATTTTCCGAAAATGATTTGTCCAGATCCCCATCAAGGGTGATATCGTTGGAATCATACAATACAATCAACTTTCCAAGCTTGAGATGACCTGCCAGTGAAACGGCTTCGGAAGCCACCCCTTCCATTAAATCCCCGTCACCGCAGAGTGTATATGTATAGTGGTCGACAATATTGTAATCTTTTTTATTGTAAACAGCCGCCAAATGGCGTTCAGCCATGGCCATACCAACCGCCATTCCGATTCCTTGTCCCAGCGGCCCCGTTGTCGCCTCTACCCCAGGTGTATACCGATATTCCGGATGTCCAGGCGTTTTGCTTCCCCATTGTCTAAAATGTTTAATGTCTTCCATTTTAAGGTCGTAACCTGACAAGTGAAGGAGACTGTATAAAAGCATTGAACCGTGACCCGCTGATAAAATAAAACGGTCGCGGTTGAACCATTCGGGATTTTTTGGATTGTGGTTCATATATTTTGCCCATAATGTATAGGCCATGGGTGCTGCTCCCATCGGCAAGCCGGGATGACCTGAATTCGCCTTTTCAATTGCGTCGATTGACAGCGTTCTAATTGTATTGATGGCCAGCGCGTCAATCTCGGCCACATTGTTGTTATGCATCTAAATATCTCTTCCTTTCCCATTTTGTTCTATAACATATCATAAAGATATTTTTGCATTTTCACAACTTTTGAGTATAAAAAAACATCGAAGCGGGTCGATGTTTGTAAAGAAATTTTAATGAAGTTTTTTCTTTAGCTGGATAGAGCGAAGTTTTTCAGGCGTTACTTCTTGTCCCGTAGAATCAAACACCCTTACTTGTTCAATTGTCTGTTTCATGGAAGAGCGAAACGCTTTTAAATATTCGCCGCGAAGTCTCGACTGCTCCTTTGCTTCTTCCTTGGACAGGCCTTTTTCTTTCGCTTTTCGGGCTAGCGCATTAATCCTGGCGAGCTTTTCTTTTGAAAGCATACTCAAACTCCTTTTTTACGTTAAGTTAGCTCCAGTTTACTAAAATCGATGGGTGAAAACAATCTATACGCCCCTGACTGATAGATGAAAACGCACTATCTACATGAAGCTAGAGTTCGCAATGTCAGAGATGGACAACAGTGGACAACACTGTCATGAACCCTGATTATCCTCCTGCTCCATAAACTCTTTGTATCGTCTATGTACCGTTGCTTTGGAAACTTTGAAACCGAACCCCCTCATCATGGCAGCTATCTCTTCAAAGGTCATATTGTTTTGTCTAAGGCGAATGATTTCTTCCACCGGGACCTCTATTCTTTCCCGCCCATGCCGGTTCCCCTGGTTTTTCAAGTTTTTCTCCGGTTGATAGCCCTTGGCAACGGCTCTCTTCATGCCCCGTTTAATTTTGATATTATGCAATTTCCTCTGATGTTCTTCGATCATCGCCACAATATCCAATAGAATGGAGTCTGTTTCCGATATTTGCAGTTCTCCGTTATGAGACAGGCTGTACAATGTTACACCTTGCTTAAGAAGAACATGCATGAGGGCTATTTTGGCATTGCCCCGTCCAAGCCTCGTTTCATCCTGGATCAGGACAGCACCAATTTTATCGCCTTCTATTTTGTCGAGCATATCAAGTACGCCGGGACGGTTTAAATCATAGCCGCTCGCTTTGTCGAGAATGATGTCACTTACATCAAACCCCCACATTTTTGCCGCTTGCACAAGTTCTTCCTGTTGTCTTTCCAATGAGGTTTCCTGTGTGTGTTTGTTTGTACTGACCCTGCAGTAAATAATGGCATGCATTTTTTCAACCCCAAAACAAAAGTCATCTATTTTTTTGATTCATTGTCATTTCACTTTGATCTTGTAGATCATTGTATACATTTGCTTCGACAGTTTTCAAGGAAGTATTCTCTTGTTCCCAATTGAATATCATGACTAATCCCATAATTAATGACAGTATAAAAAAGATAATGACGAATGAATAATGTTTCCATACGGACGCAATCATTCATATTCCCTCCCCGAAAGTTTGTTCGCATCCAAAAAACATTATAATAGGAACACCTGTTTGTGTCAATAAAATTACGAACCCATGTTTGCTTAATGAAAAACCGCATGCTATAATAAGGTCAATTCATCACGGGAAAAAGGGTGTGAAAAGGTGTCAAAACTTACAAAAAGGCAAGAAGACATATTAAACTTTATAAAAGATGAAGTGAAAAAAAAGGGCTATCCTCCGTCTGTTCGCGAGATTGGGAAAGCGGTTGGCCTCGCATCAAGCTCCACTGTACACGGGCATCTCGCCAGGCTGGAAAGCAAAGGCCTTATCAGGCGCGATCCGACAAAACCGAGAGCCATTGAAGTTTTAAACCAGAACGAGGAAACAATCGTTCAAAAAACGGTCAATGTTCCGCTTGTCGGTAAAGTCACTGCCGGGCTGCCGATTTCAGCAGTTGAGAATATTGAAGATTACTATCCGCTTCCGGAATCACTTGTTCCGGCAGACGAGCAAGTATTCATGCTGGAAATCGTAGGTGAAAGTATGATAGAAGCCGGGATTCATGATGGTGATTTTGTCATCGTGCGCCAACAAAAAACGGCCAACAACGGAGATATTGTCGTCGCAATGACCGAAGAAGACGAAGCGACAGTCAAAAGGTTTTATAAAGAAAACGGCTATTTCAGACTTCAACCGGAAAACGCGAGTATGGAGCCCATTATCGTATCCAATGTCGTCATTTTGGGAAAAGTGATCGCCTTATACAGGCGCTTTGTCCATTGATCAAGCCTCCTTCGCTATCCATACACGACGCACGAGCGGCCCAATCCCCCGTATCGCATTGAGCCGCTTATTTTTTGCTCACTTATTTGTGCCCGCTTCCTTTGCTTCACCCCAATAATATTCGCTAAACACTTCCGCCAATACATCGACTGTACGATAGAGTTCCTCCAACGTATTATCCACCCCGCCAATCTCGATCAAGAGCGCATTTTCGGTTAAATCTTGGTTGTATACTCCATTCCCGTCTGCCTTCGTTTTTCCAAAAACCCCTCTTGACAGCCCGGGATATTTTTCTTGAATAGAATGATGCAATCGTGTTGCGAATTCCAGGTTTTTCTGATAGTTCGGATGTTCCTGTCCGATCACAAAATACGGCTTGGCATACGTTTTTCCGTTAATTGTCGCAGTCGTAACCCCTTTTCTCTGCGAATCTCGATGAATATCAAAATAAAAGCGGACTTCCTCTTTTTGTTTCATCGTTTCCACGGCAATCTCACGTGAAAGCTCATATGATTGAAAGAATTTCATATTTCTTTTTTTCAAAAGCGCCTGAATATCGACCTCATTCACCAACGTACTAATTCCCTTTTCTCCCAGTTTTTCTCCCAATCTTTTTCCTAGCAGTGTCACATTTTTCTCTTTGTGCCACGCGCGGTTTGGATCCGTTACATTTGGAAGAAGAGGAAGAAATGACTCCGTATTATGTGAAGAATAGATAAAAACAACGGGCTTATCTATTGTTGTCTGTTCTTTTGTCGGCGGAGATTCCTCCGCAGAATCATCACTCTCTTCCCAAACATCCAAATCATCCGGAGGCGGGGATTCAATCGGAAGATTCGTAAAATCAGTCCCTTTTCCAGCCACAATAATTTTTGGGGTCGCTGCATGCAGTCCCGGAATCTCACTAATTAAAAATGTCTTCATGTTCCGCAGATTGATGTTCGTAAATAATTCGAGAATATCTCTGCCCAAAGTCTGTTCAAAACCTTCGGGAATAACGGATTGTAAAGCGTGGTTTTCCAACGACATGACATATAGGAAAGTTTCTGTTCTTGACGGATCATCACCTATGAAGGACAATAAGCTGATTTTTACACTTGAAAAGGCAATTGCCGAAATTAGGCAAAAAAGTGCGACAACCGTTGCAAAAGATTTTGCTGCGAATTTGAACATCGGGTTCATCCTTTAAGAAAGATTTTGTAATACCATTTATATGAGCGTTGATAGAGTCTATGATTAAAAAGTTGTTCATACCTATAAACTTCGGAAAATAAAAAAAGCCCCATAGGGGCCCACGGGGTTTAAAAAACAATCTATTCTTTATACATTAGGAATTTTTTAGTAGATCAAACTGTTCGCTCGTGTCCAAACAATTAATAGATTTACCACTTTTACGAACATCCCATTACATGTTAAGTACCTGTAAACGGCTTTCATTTATGGAAAATTTTGAAATATAATGTAATGATGAAAGACTTGATACAAGGGTTGCGGGGCGATTGCAAAGTTCATAGTCAAGAAGGGGACGGGCAACATTTAGTCTGTCTCGTTCATCATGGATGTTTCGTTATTGTCGGGCGATTGCTTTTTATTTTTCTTTTCGCTAAAAGGTTCTTCGACAGTTGCTTCTCCAATGGTTGGCTCTTGCAAGCTTGCCAACTCCGGATCAATTGCTTGTTTTGTATTAGCTTTTATATGTAAAGACCCATTATCGTCAACGGATTGCACATCTTCGCACTCACTTGAAGAAGCAGTAAACATGAATCCGGAAAGCAACATCAATATAAAAGGTTTTTTAAGCATCTTATTACCTCCATCCTTATTCCGTCTATAGGAATCTTATCATTTTTGGGCAAGTATTTTTTTCGTTTCGGTATTTTTTAATCTAATCTAAAACAATGTCAACTGCGTTTAAAAAATGACATGCGCAGGTTACTAAAACCCTATCATAGTAAAGCTTCACAAACTTTTAATTGTTCAAACAGCTTGTGTGTTTAGCTAGTGGTTTATATGACCGTAGTGGCAATGATTCTATTTTAAGCTCCCAAAGCCGGCACGCTCGTGAAAAAAATTTTTATGCAAAACAAAAACCCCTCCTGTATAGGAAAGGCAGTATGCTTGACAATATATCTGTTATGGTAGAGGTGAAATAATAAATCGTCGCTGGCTGCATCGATCATAAAGTGCGCACTATCTTCAATATTGTACCTTTGTATGAAAAAATAAAAACACCCCGTAGGAGATGTTAAGACTTACGATAGAAATATTTTTTATGTTCCTAAGATGTACCTACAAAAAATAGAAATGGGTCATGAGAAGCGTGAATATAACTCCTGCTTTAACAGCCATTCCGTCACCTTCCTAAAAGGTAGTCTTTTTTTGGGAAATTCATCAAGAAAAGTATGGCGACAATCCGTTTCAGGTTGCCGGTTTCCTTTTGAATTTCAACATCTTTTCACCTCTTTAACTGCAATTTATCACACCCATGTTAATACTGTTTGTAGTATATGTAAAGTTTTCATTTACAAAACAAAAAATGACAGTGCGTAAAGATTCACTTATTTTCCATTTATTAGACATCTGTAAAAATGGCTTTTAGTCATTCAGACAATACAACAAATATTCATTCTTATTGGAAGCTTGAACGGACATGATATACATCCAGTCATCATTAGCCAGTTCTGCAACATTGGCACGCCAGGAAAAAATGGACCATCAAGACAATAAAATGTTGCAAAAACCGGACTGTTATCGGTTTAAGGAAAAATAAATGTACAAAAACCGAAATGTCCCAGTCAGTAAAAAAACCGAAGGAGCCTAACAGCCCCAACGGTTTTATAAATTAATACAGCTTCATGTACTGCTCCCTTTCCCATGGGTGTACCTGGGTCCTAAACATTTCCCACTCAATCTCTTTTGCTTCAATAAAGTTTTCGAGGATGTGCGGTCCTAAAGCGTCTTTCATAACTTCGTCAGCCTTCAGTTCCTGCAATGCTTCGTGGAGATTGTGGGGTAAATCGACAACCCCTTCTTTCTCCCGCTCATTTTTGTTCATGATATAAATGTTGCGGTCTACCGGTTGTGGAGGAGATAGTTGTTCTTTAACACCGCTTAATCCGGCCTTTAATAGGACGGCCATTGCAAGATAAGGATTTGCTGTTGGATCGACGCTCCGAAGTTCAATTCTTGTGCTTTGCCCTCTTGATGATGGTATTCTGACAAGCGGGCTCCTGTTTTGGGCAGACCAAGCAATATAACATGGGGCTTCGTAACCCGGGACGAGCCGTTTGTATGAATTGATCGTTGGATTTGTGATTCCTGTAAAGCCAGGTGCGTGCTTAATAATACCTGCCATAAATTGAAATGCCGTTTCGCTCATTTCCAGCTCACCATTTGGATCATAAAAAGCATTCTTCCCGTTTTGAAATAGAGACATATTGAAGTGCATCCCTGATCCCGCTACACCAAATAGGGGCTTTGGCATAAACGTGGCATGCAGGCCGTGTTTTCGGGCAATTGTCTTTACGACAAGTTTAAATGTTTGGATGTGATCACATGCACTGACGGCATCCGAGTATTTAAAATCGATTTCGTGCTGGCCGGGAGCCTCTTCATGGTGTGAAGCTTCGATCTCAAAGCCCATTTCTTCAAGCTCTAGCACAATGTCACGGCGGCAATTCTCACCAAGGTCGGTGGGAGCCAAATCAAAATATCCGCCGTTATCGTTTAATTCTAATGTCGGTTCACCCTTTTCATCCAACTTAAAGAGGAAAAATTCTGGTTCCGGTCCAAGGTTGAACTCAGTAAATCCATATTCTTCCATTTCCTTTAAAACCCTTTTTAAATTGCTTCGCGGGTCACCTAAAAATGGCTCCCCGGATTTATGGTAAACATCACAAATCAGTCTCGCCACTTTTCCCTTTTCGGCAGTCCATGGAAAAATGACCCATGTATCAAGATCCGGCACCAAATACATATCGGATTCTTCTATTCTTACAAATCCTTCAATGGAAGATCCGTCAAACATCATTTTATTATCCAGTGCTTTCTCTAATTGGCTGATGGGGATTTCAACATTTTTTACTGTCCCCAAAATATCAGTAAACTGCAACCTGATAAACTTCACGTTTTGTTCTTCTGCCAGCTGTGTGATGCTTTCCCGTGTAAACATGCTCATGTGCGAATATTCCTCCTGGAATGACAGATTCAACATGACAAATCATCATGAAGTAAAGAAAAATATCATGTACGAAATGATAAATGCCACAGTTTCATCTGTCAAGAAAAAATTTGAAAAAGACAGCAAGCTATTACTGTCTTCCATATATATATATTCACTTAATTTACACGAATCAAACCTTTATCCAGCAAATAATCCACCGCAGTGGAAATGGCAATTTTTACATGGGCATATGTAAGGCCTCCTTGTACATATGCGGCATATGGAGGACGGATCGGGCCGTCGGCTGACAGTTCAATGCTGGCCCCTTGAATAAAAGTACCGGCGGCCATGATGACAGGATCATTATAGCCCGGCATTTCACTTGGATAAGGCATAACATACGAATCCACCGGTGATGCGGCCTGGATAGCCTGGCAAAACGCAACCATTAAATCGGCATCGCCAAACTGGACGGATTGTATTAAATCTGTTCGCGGCGCATCCCATTTCGGCTCCGTGTTCATCCCGATCTGTTGCAGAAAAGCCGATGTAAAGACAGCTCCTTTCAGTGCTTGCCCCGTAATATGGGGTGCCAGGAAAAACCCTTGATACATTTCAAGCAGGCTGTAAAGGGAAGCTCCGGCTTCTGAGCCAAGGCCCGGGGATGTCATCCTATAGGAACAGTCTTCAACATATTTCGATTTCCCAACAATATAGCCTCCCGTTTTTACAATTCCTCCCCCGGGGTTTTTAATAAGTGATCCTGCCATCAAATCGGCTCCAACATGGCATGGCTCACGTGTTTCTACAAATTCACCGTAGCAATTGTCAACAAAAACAATCAGCTCCGGGTTTATTTCTTTTACAAAAGCGATCATTTCAGCGATTTCTGCGATAGTAAATGAAGGACGGTCGTCATAGCCTTTCGATCTTTGTATACCAATTACTTTCGTCTTTGAATTGATTTTCTGTTGAACAGCTTGAAAATCCACTTTTCCTTCCTGAGTTAAAGGGACGGCTTCATAAGCGACGCCAAATTCCTTCAGTGATCCGCTGGATTTGCCGCGAATCCCAACAATTTCTTCCAGTGTATCGTACGGCTTTCCAGTAATATATAGCAATTCATCCCCGGGACGAAGCACTCCAAACAACGAAATAGCGATGGCGTGAGTGCCTGAGACAATTTGTGGGCGGACAAGCCCGGCCTCCCCGCCAAACACATCGGCATAAATGCTTTCAAGTGTTTCCCGCCCCATATCATCATACCCATACCCGGTGGATGGATGAAAATATGTATCGTTCACACGATGCTTTTGGAAGCATGCTAATACGCGATATTGATTTATTTCAATGAGCTTGTCAATTTCTTTGAGCTTACCCGAAATTTTCTCTTCAACAGCTTCAATGACGGGGCCCAATTTCTCTCTATGTGTCAAGTACGTATACATTTTTTGCTGACTCCTTCAAACTTCATATAATTTTAGCGATCCTGTTACAGGATGATCTGGAAGAACGTAACCTTTGCATTTATAGGCCTGTTCTTTCTCCAAAAAAGTTAATTCTCTCAAAATCGTGTCGCTCTTTAATACAGACAAAAGCCGCCCTTCATGTGAGGGAATGATTACATGATAGTACTCCATGGATGCTACGGCCATACTTTCAATTTTTTGTTTTAGCAGATTTCGGTCATTCTCATCAAACGCACTCATTAGAACCGCATCTCCTGAACTTGGAACAAAATCAGAATGAATTTGATCTGCTTTATTGTATACGGTCAATTGGGGCAAGTGTGCTATTTCCAGTTCTTTCAACAGCTCTCGAACTGTCTCTTCATGATTGCTATAGTCCGGGTTGGAACAATCAACAACATGCAGCAACAGATCCGCCTCACGCGCTTCTTCCAATGTAGAGCGGAAAGCCGCAACCAATGTAGTGGGCAAATCCTGAATAAAACCAACCGTATCTGTAATCAAAACCGAGTATCCGCTTGGGAGGACAATTCTTCGTGTCAGCGGATCAAGCGTCGCGAACAATTTGTCTTCCGCAAACGACTCCGCCATCGATAAACGGTTGAATAATGTTGATTTTCCGGCATTTGTATAGCCTACAATGGCGATTTGATACGTATTATTTCTTTTTCTCCGAGATCTGTAACCTTTACGATGTTGCACAATCGTCTCCAATTGCCTTTTAATTTCGTCAATCCTCCGCCTGATATGCCGGCGGTCAGATTCAAGTTTTGTTTCCCCTGGTCCCCTTGTCCCAATACCGCCCCCAAGCCTTGACAAAGCAATTCCTTGGCCGGCGAGCCTAGGCAATAAATATTGCAATTGGGCAAGCTCTACCTGCAATTTCCCTTCTCTTGATTTGGCGCGCTGCGCAAAAATATCAAGAATGAGCTGTGTTCTGTCCAGCACCCTTCCAGAAAACTTTTCTTGAAGATTACGCAGTTGGGTTGGGGTCAATTCGTCATTGAAAATGATTAAATCAGGCTCCAACTCTTCCACCAGCGACTGAAGTTCTTCCAACTTTCCTTTTCCCAAATAAGTTGAGGGATGGAGCCGTTCCCGTTTTTGTACCATTGTGGCCAGTACTTTCGCTTTGGCTGTAGTTGTCAACGAAGCCAGTTCATCCATTGAATATTGAAAATGATGCTCGTTTGCATCGAGCTGGCAACCGACAAGAATAGCTGTTTCTTCATGTTTGAGCATTTTAGACACTCCTGCTTTCTTTACAATGTCTAAACACATCATAACAGATATGTTTGGAAAGAAAAAAGAAACTCCGCCAGAAGTCGGAGTGGACATTTAAGTATAGGTGTTATTTTTCGCAAAGACCAAATCGCGGCTATGAAGCGTCATCAAATTATTACGGTTCAACCTGCTTTCGGAAAGAAGCCGCATGGCCTGCGCCCGCACCGCGCCTTCGATAATATTGCGGACATACCGTCCATTGGAAAATGTGGATCTGTTCACACCTTTGGCGTATATAAGATGATCTTTCAATTTCGCTTCTGCTTCATGGGTAAATTCATATTGCTTCTCTCGTAACATGCGTCTGGCAATTTCCATTAATTCATTGACAGAGTAGTCCGGAAAATGAAAGACAAGTGGAAACCTGGAGTGAAGGCCGGGATTTAAACTTAAAAAATAATCCATTTCTTTTGAATATCCAGCCAGGATTAAAATAAAGGTATGCTGTTTATCTTCCATATGTTTAACAAGGGTATCAATCGCTTCTTTGCCAAAGTCTTTCTCACCACCGCGGCCAAGTGAATAGGCTTCATCAATGAATAAAATACCGCCGGATGCTTTTTTGATTAAATCCCGTGTTTTTTGTGCAGTGTGGCCAATGTACTCGCCAACAAGATCAGCCCTTTCCGCTTCAATCAGATGTCCTTTAGGAAGAACCTCCATTTTATGGAGCAATTTGCCAATCAGCCTGGCGACAGTCGTTTTTCCTGTTCCCGGATTTCCTTTGAACATCATATGCAACACTTGAGGACCGGCTTTTAATCCTGCAGCTTCCCGTTTTTTGTTAATGTAAATCCACGCATAAATTTCCTTCATTGTTTTCTTTATGTGGTTGAGTCCTACAAGGGAATCCATCTCACTTTCAATTTCATTTAAGATGGCATGTTGGCCGGGCAATGATTTGGAAACAGCATGACCATGTCCATCTTTATGTTTATCCCTTTTATGCATGTTGAGCATTATACTGATCTGGCCATTATTCTTCATCTTGATTGGTTCATCCACAGCCCATCACCTCGCATTCAGAAACAGTATACGCCCAATATGACATTTTGTTCCTCATATTGTTTGTATCCCATTATATTCGAAAAAAGCCAGCCTCATTACATAAGGAGGACGACTGGGCTATTAATAAAAAAACGCTGCTTCCTGCAGTTTGGGGTTCTTTTTCTTTACGCCCATAAACTACTAACAAGCTCGGTTTCAACACTAAACGGAACAATTTATTTTCAACTGCCGTTTTCCTGAAAGATAGTTCGTGCCTCTGCGCAGCAAGTTGACGGGCCAGGAACCAGCTATTTAAAGCTAATCCGCCTGCCACTCCAAGTAACAGGTGAGTACACATTCATTATATTAATGTTATGTTGAAAACATATTAGCATACCTTCTCGACTAACGAGTACCATACATTACATACATTTAGTAAAATGAACTTCCTCCCTTTTGGGAAATACTTTTAGAAAGCTAAATCTTCTGACACCTCTCCATCTATGCGTTTCAGTTTTTTACCCTTCATGAAAACGCTTCATTTTTTTCTAAAATAACACCTAGTGTTGCATTAATTAAATTCCACTTTTGAAAATACGCTAAATATTCAATTTTGTCATTTTTTGCATAGAAACCCATCCAAATCCACTAAAAAGGACACAAACTCATGGACAAAATTACACGAAAAACTTCATTTGGACAATGGTTTTCACCAATTAATTTTTCATTATTTGAAGAACAGGTGAAAACCATGAAATTAGATTTCTATACGAAAAAATTAACGACAGAGCCATTCCTAAAATTACTGCTTTTTGCGCAGCTACATGAAATAGAAAGTTTTCATACGCTAAGTGATTGTCTTTTCGACGATCATCTTCTAAAAAGAGATTGACCTTGATTCGATCAGTATTTCGCAGCTGTCACGCCGATTAAATGGCATGAATCCAGATCTATTTCAAGAGCTTCTCCTTGACTTAGTCTCACAAATGCATGCCATATACAAAACTTGTTATGCCGTTAAAAATCATAGATTCAAGCACATTGCCACTGAGTTTAACCAACCATAGGTGGGCAAAGTTCCGCAAGACAAAAGCCGGTGTGAAACTGCATCTACGCCTTGTATTTATGGAAAAAGGAACTTCCTATCCCGAAAAAGCCGTCCAAACAACGGCAAAAGAACACGACCGTGGTCAGCTTGAAATCATGGTGGATGACAAGGAGTGCATGTATGTGTTTGACCGTGGCTATCTGGACTACGAGCGCTTTGACCGCATGACTGATGACGGCTACTTTTTTCTATCTAGACTACGTAAAAACGCTGCCATGCGATAAATTTACAATTTTAAATTGCCCGAGGATACGACTGTTTTATCGGATCAAATGGTGCTGATTGGTACGACTCAAAACCGTGCTGAAAATTACTTTCGTTTTCTAAAAGTGATGGATTCAAAAGGGAATGTACTACATTTCATTACAAATCGGTTTGATTTGAGCGCCGACGAAAGATCAAGCAGCTGGAACAATATCCGGAACCCTTGGGCGATTACAGGAAGTGGCTAAAAGGAAAAAAGGATCGACACAGCGATCTCAATCCACGCACTCACATGGAGTGCGACACTTTTGGCAAAGGTTTCATGTTACCTTGAGCATCATTTCAATCCACGCACTCACATGGAGTGCGACATACTTCGATTCCTTTTCCTCGGTAGTACCCGGCGTATTTCAATCCACGCACTCACATGGAGTGCGACAGCGAAAATTTCCTAATAAAAGGAAAATTGCTCCCAAAATCTAGTAGGATAACCTGTTTTTGGGAGGTGTTTTGCTATCTTCTTTTCAATTTTACCATATATTTTCGTATCATACTGTTTTTTTTTGGTGCGGGTCCCCTAGAGATTTTATGTTCGCTTGGGGTTCGCACCAAAGTTTACGTTATATTATACGAACGGATGCTGCTCTTTTTAATTAAAAAAATTTCCAATTCTTCCATTAGTCCCAGAATCAAAAATTCAATCCTTTTTTAATTCTGTTCACAATCCAGCTCTCATGTAAGTTGACCGGTGTTTCTCTACATTTCCCGCATTAACAATTTTAATCGTCGCATTCAGTTGAAGAAGAACGTTTTATTAAAGTTGTTTCACTTGTTTTATTGCAAAATAGTATGATCTGCTTATCATTCCAATCGACGATGAATTGTCCCCAGTCCACTTGCCGGCATGGTTTCAAACTACTCGGTTACTTTGCTTTGGAATAAACGAAAGAATGAAGAATTGTAGAAAGAGAGGTTCAAATTGATTCTGGATCGGTGCAATACGATTATTCATTAAGATGAAAATTAGTAGTCATGCAATAGATGAGCTGATATTGTTAAAGACATATCCACTTCCTACGCTGATAGATCAATGTGTTAGTGAGGTGCCGTTATTTCTGCTGTTTGTTATTCCTTCCATTCTTTAAGGAGAGTGAAAGTTACGACATCTTTTAAAGATTAAGGTAAGAACGCCATCCATTCATCTGAATGAATAGTAAAATGTTCCATTACTGTTTTAGTTGCTCGTTTCTTGAAAAAGGAGTTCCCCAATTCATTTGTGAGAATAGTGGCAATAAGGAGTTCAACTTTGGATCACATACCAGATCAAAGAGCACTTGCTCTTTTAGAGACGATACTGCCTAGCACTTCATAGAATGTTTCCTCATAATATGGGGATTGCCCAATAATGCTCTCGGCAATCCCCACTCGTTAAATTCTCACTTTATTCTTCTTCAAAATTAATTTGCACGTTGCGTTGGGGCGAAAAAGTTGAGATGGCATGTTTAAAGACAAGCTGCTGTTTGCCTTCAGTTTCAAATAGTACGGTAAAGTTATCAAAGCCTCTTACTTGCCCACGCAGTTGAAATCCGTTTAATAAGAACACTGTTACAGGGATTCCTTCTTTACGCAGTTGATTTAAAAATTGATCTTGAATGTTGATCGGTTGCTTCATCGGAAGACCTCCTCTTTTTCTCTATACTTATGTATTCGATTTTAATTGCAGCTTTCCTGCAATAAATTGAACAATCTCATTAATCGTATTCAAGTGTTCCCTTTCATTCGTCATATCAAACCATGTAACATCCATTTTATTACGAAACCAGGTGAGCTGGCGTTTCGCGTATCTCCTTGTGTTTTTTTTCAGCAGTCGAACTGCTTCCTCCAGAGACAGCTTCCCATCAAAGTACTCAAAAAGTTCTTTATAGCCGATGGCCTGAACAGACTGGACATTACGTAGGCCTTGATCATAAAAATATTTGGCTTCTTGAAGAAAGCCCATTTTCATCATGATGTCTACACGATTGTTAATGCGCTCATACAATTTGCTGCGATCCATTGTAAGTCCGATTAAAGCTGTGTCATAAAGCGGCTCAGCCAATGTTGCTTTCGGTTTTTCGCTCATTTTTGTTCCGGTTAAGCGGTAGATTTCCAAAGCGCGAATAACCCTTTTTACATTGTGAGGATGAATACTGCTCGCTGTTTCCGGATCCACCGCGGCCAACTCCTGATATAGTTCATCTGTTTTTCCTTCTGAAGCTCTTTTTTCCAAGGCTCTGCGGTATTCGGTGTCAGGCGCTTCATCGGTAAATTTGTAGTCGTATAAAACCGAAGCGATATAAAGCCCTGTCCCGCCGACAATAATGGGAACGGCGCCGCGGGCGGTAATATCATTGATTTTTTTTCTGACCACTGTTTGAAACTCGGCGACTGAAAACGGCTCATCCGGTTCCTTGATGTCCAATAAGTGATGTGGAATTCCCATCATTTCATCGGGTTGAATTTTGGCAGTACCAATATCCATCCCTTTATACACTTGCATGGAATCACCGCTAATAACTTCTCCGTTAAAACATTTTGCCACTGTAATGCTCGTATCTGTTTTTCCTACGGCTGTCGGACCGACAATGACGATGAGCTTTTTTTTCTCCTTCAATGGAATTCACTGCTTTCACTAATTGCTTATGTGTTATCTTACCAAAAAAAGTATTCAAAAGAAAATGTTTAAAGCTCGTCAAGGTTTAAAAGCCATGGCAGCCCGAACCGCCGTCTGCCAACCGGCATATAATCTGTCGGCCCGCTCTTCCGCCATTTCCGGATGGAATTTTTCATCTAAAGCCCATCTTTTACCAATTTCTTCTTGATCTTTCCAAAAGCCAACTGCAAGTCCCGCCAGATAAGCTGTTCCAAGTGCTGTCGTTTCATTGATCTTTGGCCTTTCAACAGCCACACGCAGCAGATCACTTTGAAATTGCATTAAGAAGTTGTTTCTCACTGCCCCTCCGTCTACTCGCAGCTTTTTAAGCGAAATACCCGAATCCGCTTCCATCGACAATAGAACATCCTTCGTTTGATAGGCGAGCGACTCCAGGGTCGCGCGGATAAAATGCTCTTTTGTCGTGCCTCTCGTCAAGCCAAACACCGCCCCCCTCACATCACTATCCCAATACGGTGTCCCCAAACCCACAAAAGCGGGAACAACATAGACACCATCGGTCGATTCGACTTTCGATGCGTAAGTTTCACTGGAAGGAGTGTCTTTGATGATCTGCAAACCGTCCCTTAACCATTGGATCGCAGACCCGGCTACGAATATGCTTCCTTCCAAAGCGTACTCCAGCTTCCCTCCCACCTTCCACGCGATGGTCGTAAGAAGTCCGTGCTTGGAAGTAACAGGTTTTTCACCTGTATTCATTAACATAAAGCATCCGGTTCCATATGTATTTTTAGCCATCCCTTTTTCAAAGCAAGCTTGGCCAAACAATGCGGCCTGCTGATCTCCAGCAGCACTAGCGATCGGTATTTCCTGATCAAAAAAATGTTCCGGAACCGTTTTTGCGTATACTTCCGAAGAGGGCCTCACTTCAGGCAACATGGATCGCGAAATGCCAAGAATATCCAACAACTCTTGGTCCCATTCAAGCGTATGGATATTATACATCAATGTGCGTGAAGCATTGGAAAAGTCTGTTACATGAACCGCTCCACCGGACAGCTTCCAAATAAGCCATGTATCGATTGTGCCGAATAAAAGCTTTCCGGCTTTTGCCTTTTCCCGCGCTCCTTCGACATTGTCAAGAATCCATTTCACCTTAGTCCCTGAAAAATAGGGGTCGATCAATAGCCCCGTTTTTTTTCGAAATGTTTCTTCCAAGTTCTGTTCCTTCAAGGCATTGCATATCCCTTCGGTTTGCCGGGATTGCCATACGATTGCGTGATAGATCGGCTGCCCTGTATCTTTATCCCATACAACGGCTGTTTCCCGCTGATTTGAAATGCCAATTCCGGCTACTTGAGACGGCTTTACACCAACTTCGGTCAAGCATGCGGCAATGACGGCCAATACAGAACCCCATATTTCAATTGCATCATGCTCCACCCATCCGGGGCTGGGAAAATATTGAGTGAATTCTCTTTGGGATATGTTAACTGTTTCTCCGTTATGGTTAAATAAGATCGCCCTGGTACTGGTCGTCCCCTGGTCGATCGCCAAAATATATTGTTCCATCAAACCCCTCCCATATTTCCAATATTGAATATATTATAACAATAGAAACGATAGAACAGTGAAAAAATAAACAAGCATCGTAAAGATGCTTGATTAGCCGTAGTAAGCTATACCGATGGATACAAATAGAACAACAAGACCTAAAACTATATATATCCACGTCAACCGCTTAATGTTTACTTTTAAAGACGTTTTTTCATAATCGAGAGAACGGGCAAGCTCGTCCTCAGGCGTATCTCCTTGTTCTTCATATTGCTTCATTTGCCGAGAAACATCCCTGCCGACGAGAAACGTCCCAACAAGCGCGGCAATGCTGACGATCACACCGGCAATGATCATATAAAGAGTCACTAAAATCACCTCGACAGATCCTATATACTCATTATAACGTTCATTCCTTAAAAAAGCATTATATTAAGTGAATGATTTGTTACATAATTCTTTTAAACATCTTTTCTAAATCTGTTACTGTAAAGTGAATAATGACCGGTCTGCCATGCGGGCAAGTAAACGGATCTTCCGCCCTTCGGAGCTCGTCTAGCAACGCTTGGATTTCATCATTTCGCAAATGCCTGTTCGCCTTAATGGCCGCCTTGCAGCTCATCATGATGGCTGCTTCTTCCCGCAGTTTTTTCACGTCTACTTTTTTCATCGTCAACAGCTGTTGGATCATCTCTTCCACGATCATTTTTTCCCGGCCTTTCGGAAACCATGCAGGGTGAGAGCGGATAATAAAGCTGTTCATGCCGAACTCCTCTAGGAGGACACCGACTTTCATTAACTCTTCCTTGTATTCTATTATTTTTATATACTCGTCTCCCGAAAATTCCATGGTGATCGGAACGAGAAGCTGCTGCCATTCATTTTCCACTTTGCCAAGCTTTTCGCGGAAGTATTCATATTTGATTCTTTCCTGGGCGGCATGTTGATCAATCAAATAAAGACCGTTTTCATTTTGGGCCAAAATATACGTTCCGTGCATTTGCCCGATCGGGTAAAGAGCCGGCATCCTGGCATGCTCCATACTATCTTCTTTTTCAAGTGACGGCGCCTCCAACAAGGTTTCGTCCTCGACACCTGGCTGCTCTGTTTCATGGGGGACCGAGAGTGGCTCCTCCTCAGGCTGTTCAATCGGTTCATACAGCTTTTTCATTTCTTCAGGAGGCAACAATGTTTCCCTAGTGAAAAATGTGTTTTTTCGGCTGCTCTGCGAATGGTACGTATTTGGTTCAGTTGATGGCTCCAACTTCAGAGTTGTTTGGACACTGCTTTGCTCTCTTGAGCGGGAAGGGGCGGTCCCGTGTGGAATGAGCTGTTCCTTTTTGAAAGCTTGCTTGACTGTTTCAGTAATCAGTTCATTCAGTTCCATTTCTTTACTGAGCCGAACCTCCAATTTTGCCGGGTGAACGTTCACATCAACGAGCAGCGGGTCCATCGTAATCGTAATAAGCGCAATGGGGAAACGTCCGATCGGAAGGAGTGTTTTGTAACCTTCCAGAATCGCTTTGACAAGAGAATAATTTTTGATGAATCTGCCATTGATGAGCGTAGAAATATAATTTCTGGAAGCGCGGGTCATTTCGGGTCTGGATATATACCCTTCAATGGAAAAATCAAGCGACCGGCCACTAATGGGCAGCATGTCTCTCGCGATATTTTTCCCGTAAATCGCCGCCAATACTTGTCTAATATCTCCGTTTCCGTTCGTCTGAAGGAGAATTCGGCCATTATGCTGGAGGCGGATGGATACATCCGGATGGGATAATGCCAACCGGTTTACGACATCGGTAATGTGTCCGATTTCGGTATGAAGGCTCTTTACGTATTTCAGGCGGGCCGGTGTATTATAAAATAAGTCTGACACGGTAATATCCGTACCCTTTCTCGATGGGGCTTTCTCATGCGCAATGATTTTTCCGCCGTCCAATACAACTTTTGAGCCATCTTCACCTTCCCTGGCCGTTATGATCTGCACCCGGGAAACCGAGGCGATACTTGGAAGCGCCTCGCCTCGGAAACCGAGTGTTCTAATGCGGAACAAATCATGCTCATCTTTTATCTTGCTTGTTGCATGTCTTTTAAACGCCGCGATGACATCCTCCTCACCGATTCCCTTTCCATTGTCAATGACCCGAATTTCACTGAGTCCCGCTTCTTTAATGGATATTTCAATGACCGTACTGCCCGCATCCAGGGAGTTTTCCACCAATTCTTTGACAACGGAAGAAGGTCTTTCCACCACTTCACCGGCTGCAATTTTGTTGGATAACGCTTCGTTTAATTCAATAATTTCACGCATCATGATAAACTCCCCTTTTTGTCATTTCTTTACTTTCTTTTGGAGTGAGAATAAAGTATTTAATGCTTGCAGGGGGTTCATCTCCAATAGATTAAGATTTTCAATTTCTTTTAAAATCTTTTTCTCACGGCTGTTCACGCCAGTTTCAGGTTTCTCAAACAAGGCCAGCTGTTCATTGAGTTGATTCGGGGCTTGATCACGAGGTTTAGCTTGTCCTATCTCCCCGCTTTCCAGTTCCGCCAAGATTTCTTGTGCCCTTTCAATCAAATCCTTGGGCAACTCAGCCAGTTCGGCAACATGAATACCGTAACTTTTGTCGGCAGGACCATCTTTCACTTTATGTAAAAAAACGAGCTTTCCTTCTTGCTCCGCCGCACTGACATGAATGTTTTTTAAATGAAGCAACTTTTCCTCCAAGGCCGTCAATTCATGATAGTGGGTAGAAAATAATGTTTTCGCGCCGATTTTTTCATGAATATACTCAATAATCGCTTGAGCAAGAGCCATGCCGTCATATGTGGATGTCCCCCGGCCGATTTCGTCAAACAAAATCAAACTGTTTTTGGTGGCGTTTGAAATGGCATTTTTCGCTTCCAGCATTTCCACCATGAAGGTACTCTGACCGGAAATCAAATCATCTGCCGCCCCAATCCTTGTAAATATTTGATCAAATATCGGTAATTCCGCCTGTTCTGCGGGAACAAAGCAACCGATTTGGGCCATGATGGCCGTTAATGCGATTTGCCGCATGTAGGTGCTTTTACCGGACATATTGGGCCCGGTGATTAAAAGCATCTCATACTGTTCATCCATTATACAGCCGTTTGGGACATATCCTTGGGAACCGATGACTTTTTCCACAACCGGATGTCTGCCATTTTCAATCATTAACTTGCGGGTTTCACTGATCTTTGGCCTTGTATAATGGCGGGTTTCGCTTACGGTGGCAAAGCTTTGATATACATCAATTTCACTAATTATTTTCGCTGATTGCTGGAGCCTTGGAATATACGTTTTGACAATCTGCCTGATCTCAAGAAAGATGTCATACTCCAGTTCGATGGACCTTTCATCTGCCTGAAGGATCAACGCTTCCTTTTCCTTCAATTCGGGGGTGATGAACCGTTCTGCATTTGTAAGCGTCTGTTTGCGTTCATAACGCCCTTCCTCGAGAAATTTTACATTGGCTCGCGTTACTTCGATGTAATACCCGAATACACGGTTATAGCCCACTTTCAATGATTTGATCCCCGTCTTTTCCCTTTCTTCCTTTTCCAAGGCGGCAATCCAATCTTTCCCATTCCGGCTGGCATCCCGAAGTTTGTCAAGTTCTTCATGGTAGCCATCTTTGATCATTCCGCCTTCTTTTACGGAAATGGGTGGATGATCAACAATCGACCTTTCCAGTAAGTCAGTCAACTCTTCACAAGGATCAAGACGTTCCGAAAGCCGTACGGTTTCCTTGTCCCCAATGCCGTTTAACAGTTCTCGAATTGCCGGAATTTGCATCAGCGATTTTTTAAGTTGTACCAAATCACGGGCGTTGGCGTTTCCAAAGGCGACCCTTCCGGCAAGTCGTTCCAGATCATAGACACTCTTTAACAGTTCATTCAGATCAAGCCGTTCAAAATAATGTTTCATGAATATATCGACGAGATGGAGCCGTTTTTCAATAGCTGTTCTTTGGATGAGCGGCCTGTCCAGCCATTGTCTTAACAGCCTCCCGCCCATCGCGGTCGCCGTTTCGTCCAACAGCCAAAGCAGAGTGCCTTTCACCCCTTTTCCCCTGATAGATTCGGTTAATTCCAAATTGCGTTTTGAATAATAATCTATCTTCAAAAATTGACTATTTTCATAGATTGAAAAAGGCTGCAAGTGATCTAAGCTGCGTTTTTGGGTTCTTTTTAAGTAATGCAGCAGCCGCAATGCGGGGGCATGCATCTTTTTATCCGTTATATGAACGAGAATGGGATGAAACTCTTCCTCAAAAGAGCATTGATGTTCGTATGATATGACGGCTTTGCTTCGTTCTTCGATTCTCTTCAAAAGCTGTTCGTCATCCTCTTGGCATGCCACAACCTCTTTGGCACCAATAGTGGACAACTCGTCCAACAACAACTCACAATCGCCTTCGAGCAAGCTCACTTTGCTCTCCCCGGTCGACAGATCGGTATAGGCAATACCATATGTATGTTCATCTATGCAACTAATGGCCGCTATAAAGTTATTTTCTTTGGCGGCCAATTTGCTGCCGTCCATTACCGTTCCAGGAGTAATGAGCTGGACGACTTCCCTTTTGACAACGCCTTTCGCATGTTTGGGGTCTTCAGTTTGTTCGCAAATGGCGACTTTATAACCCTTTTGTATCAGTTGTTCAATATAACCTGCGGCGGAATGATGCGGAACCCCGCACATGGGGATTCTTTCTTCTGATCCGCCGTCCCTGCTTGTTAACGTGATTTCCAGTTCTTGAGAAGCCTTGAGCGCATCTTCAAAAAACAACTCATAAAAATCTCCCAGACGAAAAAATAAAAAGGCATCCTTATATTCAGCCTTCACCCGTAAATATTGTTGTATCATCGGTGTATACTGACGCATTTATACCAGTTTCCTTTCTATTCCAAAAAGCTTATCCATGATTATATCATAACATCTGTACGTCTTTTTTTTCCAAAATAAACATAACAATATAGCATCCAGCAAATTTACCAAACTCAATTCTAACAGAGCCCTTTAAAGACGCCAAGAAAAAACCGGGAGCGGGTCCCGGATGTTTTAATCTTCTTCTTTCGCTAAGAGAAAATCAGTGTCTATCTCTTCAAAATCTTCATCATCCAATTCCTCAACCCAATCATCTTCTTCATCATCACATGCGCATTTATCCGGGTAGATTGCGACACACACTTTTGTTTCGCCAATTACTTCGACAAGCAATTCTCTCTCCGCATTGACCAATATTTTGTTTCCTTTCTTTGAAATCGTTGCTTCGACACAGTTAGGCTGTTGGAGTACTTTGACTGAAACGATTTTATCATCCAAACAATCTGGATCACGGTATTTCAGCTTGATTACGTCTTTATAATCAACTTTTTCCGTGACAACTGATGTTTTTGTATTGTCGTGATGGGAATACCAAATATTAAGATCAAAAGATCCGAAAATTTCTGCTTGATTTCCGACCTTTCGCGCTTCATATTTATGATTGATAGCCCAACAGCCCAGTATGCTCGAAGGATGGTACGGCGGTGAGATCGTATGGTTGGACTGTGTATATTTACGTCCTTTCGCTACGACCGCTTTCGTTATAATTTCTCTATGATCTGCCATTCGAGCGAAACCTCCTCATTCATGATCACTTCATCGTATGCATCGGCCTAGACTCATGTGCTTATTTTTGACCGTGCATCCCCGCCTAAAATAGGCAGTTTTCCTGGTGAATACATCATATGTCTTTGTTTACATATGGGTGTTGTTGGAGGCTCACTTTCTTGCAACAGCATATTTTATAAAATGTTTGATCCTTACTGCTTGCTAGTTGCCCTGACCTCGTGTGGGGAACTTACTAGCCCGGTGAATGCTCAATCAAGCCCGAATATGCGGCCATTCGAGACAAGAAGTTTTACTGTAAAAGAAAAACCGCCATCCGAAGAATGGCGGGTCGCTTATTGGCAACTGGAAGTGCTGTTTTTAATTTTTGATCCTGTTTCTCCCGTCAGCAGATCACCGCCGGTGGAGACCAGAATTTCGTCTGTTACCTTATTGGAGATGGCAGTTGCAACAAGCTGTAATAAATCATTGACATCTGTTTGCGACTGTTTAAATTCCTGAACGATGGGAATCTCATCTAGTTCTTTTTCCAAGTTCTCAATTTTTTCTTCTACAAGCTTCAATGCACGTTCTTTTCCGTAATGTTGGAAGTTCACTGCCTGCTTCTGTAAGCTTTTAATGCTGGCAATCATCTCTCTTACCTTTTGGTTTTCATTGATTTGTGCCTCTGCCCGCTTGAAAAAATCAACTTCCTCCGTATCGGCAATCATCTTTGCCAATTCATGAGCTTGATTTACGATATCGTCTTTTGTGTATTTAGCCATTACAATTCACCTCAACCGCTTCTCTTTCTTCAACCATCACTCCGTCAAGCGTCCATGTTTTTGCTTCGTTGATTTTTACATGGACCAGTTGGCCGATCGCTGATTTAGGACCTTTAAAGTTTACCAGTTTATTTTTTCTTGTATAACCCGATAATATATCGGGGTTTGTTTTGCTTTCTCCTTCTACAAGCACTTCGACAATCTGGCCTTCATACTTTTTCATCGCTTTGGCGGAAAACTCATTAACGAGCTGATTTAGGCGCTGGAGTCGTTCTTTTTTTACTTCCATCGAAACATTATCTTTCATCCGGGCAGCCGGCGTGCCTTCACGCGGCGAATAAATGAACGTATAAGCAGTCTCAAAGCCCACTTCCCGATACAGCGACAATGTTTCCTCGAACTGTTCATCTGTTTCATTGGGGAAGCCAACGATAATATCCGTGGATAACGCCACATCTGGTATAGCCGCTTTAATCTTTCTCACAAGCTCCAGGAATTGTTCACGTGTATAAACGCGGCCCATGATTTTTAAAATGTCACTGGAACCAGATTGCACAGGAAGATGAATATGTTCAACCAAGTTTCCTTTTTTGGCCAAGACCTCGATTAACCGATCATCAAAATCACGCGGATGACTTGTTGTAAAGCGAATTCTTGGAATATCTACTTTCCTGAGGTCATCCATTAAATCTCCAAGTCCATATTCCATATCATCGAAATCTTTGCCATACGCATTGACATTTTGTCCAAGCAACGTAATTTCTTTATATCCTTGGGCCGCCAACTGGCGGACTTCCTGAATAATATCTTCGGGGCGCCGGCTTCTTTCTTTTCCGCGAGTGTACGGAACGATGCAATACGTGCAAAATTTATCACAGCCATACATAATGTTAACCCAAGCTTTAATATTGCCCATGCGCACTTTAGGAAGGTTTTCGATGATGTCCCCTTCTTTGGACCAGACTTCAATAACCATTTCCTTAGACATATACGCTTCGTTTAAAATTTGTGGAAGCCGGTGAATATTATGAGTTCCAAAGATCATGTCCACAAAATGGTGTTTTTGCAGAATTCGGTTTACTACCGATTCCTCCTGGGACATACAGCCGCATACCCCGATGAGAAGATCCGGTTTTTCCAATTTCAACGGTTTTAAGTGACCCAGCTCACCAAACACTTTGTTTTCGGCATTTTCCCGAATAGCACAAGTGTTTAAAAGAATGACATCGGCATCTTCGATTGTTTCCGTATGGCGGTAGCCTAGCTCCATAAAGATACCAGCCATTACTTCCGTATCATGTTCGTTCATTTGGCATCCATACGTACGGATGTAAAACTTTCTCCCCTGTCCGATTTCGCGAAGCTCATCTGGAATTTCAAAGTCTTTATGGTACTCAATTTCTTCCCTGCCTCTTTTTCTCGCATCTTTCAGGGAAGGTGGCATATAGACAGTTTGGAAATATTGGCTGTAATCCTTCTCTTGTTTTTGGAAGGACGTTTGCTGCTTTGCTTGCTGGCTTTCCAAACGTTGTTTTTCGTTCATAAAAATCCCCTTTCTAATCACTAAAGACAAGGTGCCATGTGAATGGCAGATTCTATATCAAAATGTATCAAGCACGAATGTAAGTGTTAACCCTTATTTATCCATACATTCTAATAGTATAATCTCTTTTGGGGATGAATACAACAGAAGGCTATGATTGTTGGCCATTTTTCGAAAAAACAAGGACGTTTAAAAACAATCGAGCGAAGCGGCTGCCAAGTTATCCGGATACAAGTTCACCACGCCGAATAAGCTTTTCTTATTTCCAACCCAATAAAAAAAGGCTCATAGAAGAGCCCTTATTTTGAATCTCTGTTCCCATTCTCCATTAAATTTTTGCCACCACTGTAAAGGCCGCTTGCGGAGAGTCCGAACATCAGGCCAATAATGATGCCTTCTTTTATATTATCTGCCAGAAGAAAAACACCGAATACGAGCCCTATAAGGATGGCTGCCAATGGTGAAAATTTTGCTGGAAGCCCATATATTTTTAACAACTGCACGATTCCGACGATTAATGGAACAATGGCAACATTATACGGTTCAAACATGTTACACACTTCCTTTTTTGCCTTCTTGTTCCTTGTCATGGTTTGCGAAATACTTGTACTATATGTATACGTAAATGAAGCGGTTTTTGCACTGTACAAAAGATTATTTTCTTCCCAGGCATCTGCCCGAATTCCAATATTTAGTTATTTGGTCAATAAAAAAAGCTGCTCCCCTAAAAGTGAAGCCAGCTCAAATTGCCTTGTATGGGACGTTTTATTTATATTATCTCGGTTCCACAATCAACTTTATGGCCGTCCGTTCTTCCCCATCAATCAATATGTCTGTAAACGCTGGAATACAAATTAAATCTACTCCCGCCGGGGCGACAAATCCTCTTGCAATCGCAACTGCTTTTACTGCCTGATTTAATGCCCCCGCTCCAATTGCCTGAATCTCCGCGCCGCCTCTTTCGCGCAGAACGCCCGCTAATGCGCCCGCCACGGAATTTGGGTTGGATTTTGCTGAAACTTTTAAGATCTCCATCTACTGTTCCTCCTTGTCATTTCCCCATATCGATCGCATGAGTGAATGCAATCGCGGTAGACCTTTCCATTTTTACTATATTCGGTCGCAGGCGGAACTATTCCGGTTTGTCCGAAACATGTGGAAGCGTATTACTTGACTGTCAGCCAGCAAAAAAAGGCGTGTCGTCGTTGATTAATATTCTTTCAATGGAAGTCGCTTTACCAGAATTTTTATTGATTTGAATGATACAGGCACTCAACTGCTTTCGTCCGCTATTTGGCACTTCAAACCTGGCCGGCAACCCAGTAATAAAACGATAAATGACTGCATCTTTTTCCATACCCAGAATGCCATCGTAGGGACCCGTCATGCCTACATCCGACAAATAGGCCGTACCCCCTGGTAAAATCCGGTTATCGGCGGTCTGAACATGTGTATGTGTGCCAATTACAGCCGTCACCTTGCCATCAAGGAACCAACCCATTGCCTGTTTCTCGCTCGTTGCTTCCGCGTGGAAATCGACAAATATTATATCCGTGCGATTTTTTGCCTCAAACACTAACTCCTCGGCTTTTTGGAACGGACATTCGAGAGGGGTCATAAATGTCCGGCCTTGCAAATTAATCACCGCTGCTTCTACATCATTTATTCTGACATAA
Source organism: Siminovitchia thermophila (assembly GCF_016909185.1). Taxonomy (GTDB): domain Bacteria; phylum Bacillota; class Bacilli; order Bacillales; family Bacillaceae_C; genus Siminovitchia; species Siminovitchia thermophila. Next base: position 51,152 of record NZ_JAFBFH010000030.1, read on the forward strand.
GCGATTCCTGTTCCTGGGGCCTGAGGAAAATTAGCCGGTCTGACCATGTACTTGGCCCGATCAATAAATTCAAATATATTTTTATTATCCCATGCATGATTGCCGAGAGTAACGACATTGGCCCCCGCTTCAAGCAGCTGTTTATATATCTCTTCCGTAATTCCTCTTCCCCCGGCACTGTTTTCTCCATTCACGATCGTAAGATGAGGTCGGAAATGGCTTTTCAGTTTCGGCAAGTATTCCTTTACCATTTTTCTTCCTGGAGCACCAACTACATCTCCAACAAATAAAATATTCATGTAAACTCCTCTATCCTTTAAATTAAACGTTTTGCCCTGTCTATGTCCGCATCGGTTACATGTTTCCCGACTTAAGTTTTCCCGCGAACTTACGAGCCCATACTCTGGTGTGCTCTTTCCACAGAAAAAGCGGTGTGATGTCACACCGCTTTATTTTGCATATTCAACTGCTCTCGTTTCTCGAATAACAGTAACTTTTATGTGGCCCGGATAGTCAAGGTCTTCCTCAATTCTTTTCCGAATATCACGTGCAAGTCGATGGGCCTCCAAATCGTTGATCTGTTCCGGCTTGACAATGATTCGAACTTCTCTTCCAGCCTGAATGGCAAAAGATTTTTCTACACCATCATACGATTCCGAAATCTCTTCCAGCTTTTCAAGTCGTTTAATATAGCTTTCCAATGTCTCACTGCGGGCTCCCGGCCTTGCGGCAGATAACGCATCTGCAGCAGCAACCAATACAGATATGATGGATGTTGGCTCGGTGTCCCCATGGTGGGAGGCAATACTGTTAATAACAACAGGATGCTCCTTATATTTGGTACCCAGTTCAATTCCGATTTCTACGTGGCTGCCTTCCACTTCATGGTCGATGGCTTTCCCGATATCGTGCAACAGTCCGGCACGACGAGCCAGCGCTTCATCCTCACCAAGTTCTGCAGCGAGCAGCCCGGATAAATGAGCAACTTCCATTGAATGTTTCAGAACATTTTGTCCGTAGCTCGTCCGGTATTTTAAGCGACCGAGAATTTTGATCAAATCAGGATGCAGGCCATGAACTCCAACTTCAAAAGTGGTTTGTTCCCCGACTTCCCGAATATGTTCATCAACCTCGCGCCTTGCTTTTTCAACCATTTCTTCGATTCGGGCTGGGTGGATGCGTCCGTCTTGTACAAGCTTTTCGAGTGCGATTCTAGCAGTTTCCCGCCTGATTGGGTCAAAGCCTGACAGTATTACCGCTTCCGGTGTGTCATCGATAATCAAGTCTATGCCCGTCAATGTTTCAAGAGTTCGGATGTTCCTGCCTTCCCGGCCGATAATCCGCCCCTTCATTTCATCGTTTGGCAAGTTGACCACTGACACAGTCGTTTCGGCAACATGGTCGGCTGCACAACGCTGGATTGCAAGCGAAAGAATGTTTTTCGCCTTTTTGTCCGCTTCTTCCTTGGCTCGCGTTTCACTTTCTTTTATCATTAAAGCAGTGTCATGAGCCAACTCTTTGTTAAGACTTTCTAAAAGAAGTGACTTCGCTTCCTCGCGTGTTAGTCTCGAAATGCGTTCTAATTCCGCTTTTTGCTGGCGGATCATTTCATCCACTTTGCTTTCCATCTCTTCAATATGTTGTTGTCTTTCATTAAGAGAGTCCTCTTTCTTTTCAAGCTGGTCTTCACGCTTGGCAAGAGTATCATCTTTTCTGTCGAGGTTCTCCTCCTTTTGCAATAAGCGATTTTCCTGTTTTTGCAATTCAGCTCGTCTTTCACGAAGTTCTCGTTCAGTTTCAATACGAAGTTTGTGATTTTCATCCTTCGCTTCCAACAAGGCTTCCTTTTTCAAAGATTCTGCTTCACGCTTTGCATCTTCCAATATTTGTGTTGCAGAACCTTGGGCGCCTGTTATCTTTGCTTGAGCAAATGTTTTAAAGATGAAATAGGCAACAACTACACCGACGATAAGGGTAAGCAAAATGGAGATGATGAATATGGTTGAATCCATGATTTCACCCCCTCTTGCTATAAACTTGTATCATGCAATCTAACTGTCGGCTGGTACATTGTTACAAAGCTTTCAATATACAGAGCCAAGCTCAAATTTCACGTGAAAAAAATTTGTAAAATATACAAGTTAATTTTAAAGGTGTGGACAACTATTGTCAAGGGATGGCTCCTTGTTCACCAGTAAAAGATGAAACCGCCTTCTTTTTTGCATTGAAAAACTTTCGCTTTTAACAAGAAGGGGGATGAACCCGGATAAAGATTGATGTAAAGATATATTACAGAATTTCAAACTTTCACCCTTGTTTTGTAATGTCCGCCAATCATTGTTGTGAGGGTTCGCCTTCCTTTTTGGAACCCTCATGCGCAGAGTTTCGTACCTCTCACTAACGAGTCGCTACAAGACAATGACAGTATACGTTCGTTTGATCAGCCGTTACACGGTTTTTGACGTGAACAGGCTTTCTTTTATGCCAGCTCTGATTTTCCTTCCTCAAGTTCCCGGTCGATTTTTTCTCTGCTCGGTATGTGAACAGCCGAATGACGACAGTTCTGAGCGGTTTGCACCTGAGGGGCATAAGAACGCCTGCGGGCCGCTATGAGCATTGTGCAGATCAACGAGATCTCACCAGCTAAAAACGGGAGCCTTTCTTTTTAACAGCTCCCATTTGAATAAAGCTTGGATGGAGTCTCATCTTGCCGAACTCACCTTGCATCGTCCTTTCTAACCGATTGGCTCGAATGGAGTCGTCCCCAAATCGGGAGTTGGGTCCATGCAACATCTCGGCACACACTGTTAAGTTCTTTATCACTTTAACGTTCACATCTTCGGACTTGTATCCTCTATTCTGCAAGATCACTAGGCGAAAAACAAAAACAGCAAAGCCGGCGCTCTGCTGTTGAAAGGATCAATCTAACAGTGTTAATTCTTCCTGTTCTTCTTCATTATCTGCTTTTACTTCATCCAAGCCGTGATGGTTGCGGATTTTCACCATAATTTCATCCCGCAAATCTTCATTCTCGCGCAGAAACTGCTTGGCGTTTTCACGTCCTTGCCCAAGCCGCTCATCGTTATATGAATACCACGCCCCGCTTTTTTGAATAATATCCAGCTCGGATCCCATGTCGATAATTTCTCCTTCACGGGAAATGCCTTCTCCATACATAATATCTACTTCGGCTACACGGAAAGGAGGCGCCACTTTGTTTTTGACAATTTTAATCTTCGTCTTCGTTCCAACTACATCCTGTCCTTGCTTAAGCTGCTCGGCACGACGGACTTCAAGCCGGACCGAAGAATAAAACTTCAAAGCCCGTCCACCAGGTGTCGTTTCCGGATTACCGAACATGACGCCCACTTTCTCCCTAATTTGGTTAATAAATATGGCGATCGTCTTAGACTTATTGATTGCTCCGGAAAGCTTTCTGAGGGCCTGGGACATGAGCCGCGCCTGCAAACCAACGTGGGAATCCCCCATTTCTCCTTCAATTTCCGCTTTTGGCACGAGAGCGGCAACCGAGTCAATGACGATCATTTCAATGGCTCCGCTTCGTACAAGAGCTTCCGCTATCTCAAGCGCCTGCTCACCTGTATCCGGCTGGGATAAAAGCAGCTCATCTATGTTAACGCCCAGCTTTTGGGCATAAACCGGATCAAGCGCATGCTCGGCATCAATAAAAGCCGCCTGCCCCCCGCGAGCTTGGGCTTCCGCAATCGCGTGAAGCGCAACAGTCGTTTTACCCGAACTTTCAGGCCCGTAAATTTCAATGACCCTTCCTCTCGGGTATCCGCCAACACCGAGTGCAATATCTAAAGCCAACGAACCGCTGGGAATCGTCGAGATTTTACGATCAGTCTGCTCCCCCAGCTTCATGATAGAACCTTTTCCAAATTGCTTTTCTATTTGCTTTAAAGCCATATCAAGTGCAGCTTGTCTATCACTCACAAATTTTCCTCCTCGTATTTATCATGATCAATGGTGTGTTATATCAGTTCGAACTGATCTTATTATACCTTTTTTTCAAACCATTGCCAAGGAAAAAGCGAACATTCATTCTGGTATTTTTCTAGGCTGTTTTCTTGCAAAATTACAATTTGATGATACGAATATTGATTTTTAACGGAATAAAACAGTATAAATCTTAATTTTTGATGATATTAAAAAATGTTCCGCGGGCTTTAAAATGAAAGAGGGAGCGTCCATAGGGATGAAAATCCTATATATGGGACAGCCTGCTTCGAGTACAATTCATCTGGTCTCGCGACGAGTTTTCCTTTATCTTTAATAGCATCACGGGCACGAAGGCTGATGATCGGATTCACGAGCATAGCCACTATTGTTCCAAAGCAGCCAAAAGGGGGCGAGGGTGTTTTTGGGACACAATCAAGGCAAAGCGGCCACGTGAACTCGAAAAGGTACACGTGGAATTTTGGGGCTTGTACAATGGCGATAACTTCTTGAAATCCATCTCCACCAGCTACTTCAGAGGAATCCTGCAAAATCAACTCAGGTCTTGAAGCGGGAGTACCTTACATGCGGGATAAAGTGAAACTTCATTCAGTAGGGAGTTTTCTTCCATCTCCTGCTGAATGCTAGTTGAACCAATCGGGCATTTAGGTGCCGTTTTCTTTATATTCACTCAAGATTTTGAAGCGGGAGTCTTACGGCACCTTACATGCGGGATAAATGGCCCAGTGTATCATACGCAAGCTTTTAGCGTCGTCAAAATAGGTAGACTCCTGCGGGAATAGCTCGACTGAAAATCCCGCAGGAAAGCGACCTTTGCTTTCCGAGGAAGCTGAAGAGACCTGCGGAAAGCGAAATATGTTGACGTAGCGATGATCGGGATTTTTTTAACACAAATAAACCGAACAATCATAAATGAATTGTTCGGTTATTTCGTATTTGCTTATGTCCCAGCCCCAACGCCTTCATTATTGACTATTATTGCCTGTTACTCGCTCTTACTAGTCAATTTTCCGACTTTTTTGTAATTCTTTTAATAAGTGATAGCAACCCATTTTTACTGAACGTTTGCGATTTCCGTTGCGGGTTCCGGCCATTTTGGCAAGCAATGCCTTCGCTGGCTGGTCTTTAAAAGCAATGCCGATCCAGACTGTTCCCGCCGGATGGCCTTCAAGTGAATCAGGGCCTGCAACTCCGGTAAAACTGATTCCGATATCCGCACCAAGAGCTTCGCGGACGTTTGAAGCAAGCTCTGCCGCACATTGTTCGCTGACGGCGCCATGCTTTTCAATTGTTTCCGGCTTAACATTGCAAAGCTTGATTTTTGCTTTATTGGAATAACAGACAATCCCGCCAAGCAGCATGGTGCTTACACCAACAACTGATGTCATTTCCGACTGGAACAAGCCGCCGGTCAAACTTTCTGCTGCGGCAATGGTCAACTGGCGCTCTTCAAGCAATTTCAGCAATTCAGCCATGAGGGAAGTATCATCATATCCGTAAAAATATTCCCCCACTCTCTCTAATATTCGTTTTTCAATATCATCCAGCATCGAAACCGCCATGACTTCTTGTTCATGCCTGGCCGTAATTCTAATCGTCACTTCACCAGCACCGGCAAGCGGGGCCACGGTCGGATTGGATTGCGATTCTATCAGATCCGAAAGCTCATGGGCTATTTGTGATTCACCAATATTAAAAAAACGAAGAACCCGCGATTCAATGCGCTCCTGTTGTTCAAGCTGGTCCAAGATGGCTTCTCGACCGTAAATCCTGAACATCGGTTTCATTTCATGCGGAGGACCCGGCAACAACATGTAGTACTTCGAGTCATTTTGCAGGAATATCCCGGGGGCCATTCCGTGTTCATTCGGAAGAACTTTTCCCCCCTCAATAACATCTGCTTGTTTTTTATTATTCGGAGTCATCTTTCTTCCAGTCCGCTCAAAGTATTCCTGGATCTTTTTCCAAGCGTATTCATCGGTTGTCAGTTGTTTGCCAAGGTGCTTGGCGACAATTTCTTTCGTCAAATCGTCTTGAGTCGGACCCAGCCCACCCGTAAAAATCAGAAGATCGGCTCTTGTTTCGGCCTGTCTGATTGCCTGAACAAGCCGGTCGGGGTTATCGCCAACGACTGTATGAAAATATACATTCACACCAATTTCCGCCAATTGTTGCGACAAATATTGGGCGTTTGTATTGGCAATTTGTCCAAGTAATAGCTCCGTTCCCACTGCAATGATTTCCGCTTTCATTCATTGATCACTTCCTGTCATTTCGAATGTTTAAAGATGCTCCGATTTATATGAAAGTACTCATAACCTGACCAAACAGTAAAGATAAGGGAAATATACAGCATAATATCCGCAAACGGGAAGTTGATTGCCGAAAATGGTATGTTATGAAGAAGCAAGGCACTGATGGCAACAATTTGCGTCCATGTTTTAATTTTCCCAAGCATGTTGGCCGCGACCACTTCCCCAGATCCCGCCAGAATCAATCGCAGCCCCGTAACGGCAAACTCGCGGCTTATAATCGTTATTACGACCCAGGATGGAGCCAAGTGCATTTCAACGAGTACGATTAACGCGGCGGAAACGAGCAGTTTGTCGGCAAGGGGATCGAGAAATTTTCCCAAGTTCGTAACGAGTTTTAACTTTCGTGCAAAATATCCGTCAATCCAATCCGTGATGGAAGCGATAATAAATACAACAGCACCGACAATATGAGCCGCTTTTATTTCGGTCCCAAATATATGCCAGCTTCCCCATTCAAACGGTACAAGCATTAATATAAGGAAGACGGGGATTAATAAAATTCTTGCTACGGTTATTTTGTTAGGTAAATTCATCTATAATGTCCTCCCATCAAGAAAAGCTTCAGGCGCCTGAAGCTAACCAGGCGATTTGTGTCCATTTTTTTATACGATCCAGTCTGACAAAAAATAGCCGCTTTTAAGCGGCTGCTTCGCTACAAGATCACTCTCCCTTTTCAAATTGGATTTGAATATCTTGTTTTACATGTTGCTCTGGTGAATTCTCATACTCCAGCTTCTCCCCATTTACATAAATTTCCGTATCCAACGCTCGTCCAGCGACGATATATGCTTGAGTTTGTTCTGTCAAATCGAAGCTTTGGCTTTCTCCGTTTTTTAGCATTCCTTGAAACAGGGTTTGGTTGCTGCCATCTCTGATACTTACCCATGTCTCGCCGGTTGTAGTCGCACTGACCTTCAATTCGAATTTTTCGGCTTTGGACAGCTTATATGTTGTTACGCTGCCAGATACACCTTCGGCAGTTATACTTTGGGTTTCGGAGCTGTTATTATCTTTGTCCTCTTTGTCCTTTTTGTCTTTTTTATCTTCTTTGTCTTCTTTGTTTTGACCGTCCTCTTTGTTGTCTTTGCCTGAACCTTTTTCCTTGTCTTCCTTGTTAGCAGGCTGTTCGGGAGGAGTGATATCATCAGATTCTTCTATATCAACTGCTTGATCTTCTTTATTTCCTTCTGGCTGGTCAGCTGTATTAATGGACTTTGTAAAGAAATTCCAGATCAAGAAAAGTGTAGCGACCACAACAACTGTTGCTATGATCTTAGGCAAATACTTTAATAATTTGTTTGCACTTGCCGGCATGGAACTTCGGGACTGCACCCGGGAAAGCTGCTCTGTTAAATCTTCTTCATATGCAGCGGGAATTTCAGAACGATATTCTTCAAACAGTTCTTCAGGAGATAAACCAACTGCTTCAGCGTATTGCTTAATAAATGCCCGGGCATAAAATTTTCCCGGCATTATATCATAATTACCTTCTTCAATCCCAATCAAATACTTTTTTTGGATTTTTGTCATTGATTGAAGTTGTTCCAAACTGATTCCCTTTTCTTCACGAGCCATTCTCAGACGGCTCCCTAATTCAGTCAAAGCAAACACCACCAATCCTAAAAATCAAATCCGCCGAAACCGCCCATTCCTTGATTAGGAAAAAAGTTGTGCTTATTAACGGTTTCATATGTAATCTCTTCTTCCGGGTTGTTGCGCAGTTCAATAATGTAGTCAAAATCTTCAATGGAATACTCGGAATGTTCAACAAAAATATCCGGGTGCTCGATTACTTTGACTGCAGGCAGGCTCATAATTTCCCTGACTAGCTGCAAATGCCGCTCGTCCGCCCTTCTTCTGGAAACGATCCCGTCTATAATGAAAATGTTATTTTCATTATATTCATCTTTGATTAACTCTTTGCGGATCGTCTGCTTTAACAAGGTGGATGAAACAAACAGCCACTTTTTATTTGCACAGACACTTGCTGCAACAACCGATTCTGTTTTGCCGACTCGCGGCATTCCCCGGATCCCAATAAGTTTATGGCCTTTCTCTTTAAACAATTCGGCCATAAAATCGACAAGAATTCCAAGCTCATCTCTAACAAAGCGGAATGTTTTCTTATCATCGTGATCCCTTTGTATATAACGTCCATGACGGACTGCCAGCTTATCTCTTAATTTAGGTTCCCTCATTTTTCTTACTTTAATCGTTTCTACGGTTTCCAATATAGATTGAAGGCGGATAATTTGATCTTCGTTTTGCGCCCGAATCAGCAATCCACGCCGCCCGCTGTCTATCCCGTTAATACTGACAATATTAATGGAGAGCATGCCTAAAAGGGATGAAATATCCCCTAACAAACCAGGCCGGTCAATTTTGATCTCATATTCTAAATACCATTCTTTTCGGTCCATCTTTTTACAGCTCCTCAAAACGAAAAATGCCCCAACCATTCATTTCTAGCTTATATCATATCTGATTTTTATTAAAGTTAAAAGAAAAAAATGACGAAAAAAAAAGAGAGGAGTACGTCCTCTCTATGCTTCATCAGTGAGTGCTGTTATTTTCAACCAGCTTAACCATTACACGCGCGATGGCTTGTTGCTCCTCTTCAGACGCAACTGACCACAAATCTGATAACACTCTTTCCTGTTCATTTTTAGGATCAACTTGCTTTGCTAAATAGTCCCCAACCTGATGCGCCATTTGGTTAATAATCTCATCTGACATTCCTTGCCGTTGTGCTTGGTCTAGGCGGTCTCCGAGAAAGTTTTTCCATTGTTCCCAGTTTTCAAGTACTGACATGATCAAATGCCTCCTTCACTAAATTCGTACAATGTTATTATTTGTCACTTTACATGAATTATTCATGAATTTGGCATCGGCCGCAAAATGTCAAGTATACCAGCCGCCGTTCACAGCAATGACTTGTCCGGTTATGTAGGATGCCCTGCTTGATAATAAAAATGCTGCCGCTTCGGCGACTTCTTCCGGCCTTCCAAGCCTTCTCATCGGAATCTCTTCTTTCAGCTGTTCGAGTTCATCACTTGTAAAATGCTTTAACATATCGGTTCTGACGGCCCCGGGAGCAATACAATTTACGTTTAAACCATTGCTGGCCACTTCCTTGCTCAAAGCCTTTACGAAAGAAATCTGCGCCCCTTTGACAGTTGAATACAACACCTCACAAGCGGCGCCTGTCTGGCCCCAAATAGAACTGATTAATACAATTTGTGAAGCGTTGTTTCGCATCAGCTTTGGCAGCAAATGTCTGATTAGTGCAATTGGACTTTTTACGTGAAGTTGAATGGTTTGTTCCACCGTTTCATCATCAAGTTCTGTAAAAAGCCCAAAGGGAGCGTTTCCACTCGAATAAACAATAGCTTGAATATCGAAAATATTGTCAATCAGCTTTTGACAACCTCCGGCCTTTTCTAAATTTGCTTGAACAGGTATCATTTCAACTTCATGATATTCAGCAATTTCTTTCATAAGGGCTTTGATTTTTTCTTCATTCCTATGATAATGTAAATACAGATTCCAACCTTCTTTCGCCAATATTTTTGCGGTAGATGCTCCAATGCCTCCGCTTGCCCCCGTAATTAAAGCAAATTTTTTCATTAACATCTTTCCTTTCCGCTTAGGCGCTAATTCAGATGATTTTCCTCAAAAAATATACCTCTCCTTTCCAACAAAAGAGCCTGGCGCTAGCCAGGCCTTAACTGCCTTTTGGTATTACTTGGCAAACCGATATGCGGTCTTCGGAAAAAAATTGTTGCGCTGCGGTCACAGCATCGTTATGTGTAATGTTTTCTATAACAGGAAGCACTTCAAATAAATTGGAGTTGTTAAATGCATATCGGGTAAACTGGTTGGCGATAAATTCCGGTGAGTTCAAAGATCTTAAAAAGCCGCCAATCCGCTTCTTTTTGGCTCTTTCAAGCATCTCCTCCGTCAAGTAGGCCGATACATCCCCAAGCAAGATTTCATTAAGCCGCTTCGTCAAACGATCGGGGTCCCTTGTATCCCCCCCTATAATCGCAAACCCGAAGCTGTCTTCCTGTGTAAAATCATATTGAAACGTTTCGTCAATGAGCCCTTCATTATAAAGTGACTCGTAATGGCTTGAACTTTTGCTGAACAATGTATCAAGCAGCAAATTCATCACCACTTCTGTTTTAAGCAATTGTTTCCCCTCTGTCTCGGGTTGCATGGCTTTTACGCCTACTAAGCATTTGGCTGTCTGAACATCCATTTGCAAAACTTGTTTCTTTTTGGCGACAGTGGGTGGTTCATCCTCAAAGTGGCGTACAATATCAGCCGCTTTTTCAAATTGCTTTTTGCTTTGATCCGCGCGAATAAATTCCATCATTTCCTGTGGATCAACCGGACCGGTAATAAATAGCAGCATGTTGCTTGGGTGATAAAAAGTCTTATAGCATAGATATAAAAGATCGGCTGTAATCTCGGAAATGGATTCGATCGTACCGGCAATATCGATTTTTACAGGGTGGTTGTGGTACATGTTTTCAATGACCCCAAAATAAACCCTCCAATCGGGATTGTCATCGTACATCGTTATTTCCTGGCCGATGATGCCTTTTTCTTTTTCAACTGTTTTTTCGGTAAAGTAAGGCTCCTGGACCATATGAATAAGTGTTTCCAGGTTTTGCTTCACATTTGAGGTGCTGGAAAATAAATAGGCTGTCCGTGTAAATGACGTAAATGCATTGGCAGAAGCTCCCTGCTTACTAAACAATTGGAATACATCGCCATCTTCTTTCTCAAACATCTTATGTTCCAAAAAGTGGGCGATTCCATCGGGTACGGTTTGCAGTTGTTGACCGTTGAGCGGAATAAAGGTGTTGTCGATTGATCCGTACTTTGTCGTAAATGTGGCAAATGTTTTATTGAAACCTGGCTTTGGCAAAATATACACATCCAAGCCGTTTTCCAACGTTTCGTAATAAATGGTTTCCTTTAACTGCTCGAAAACAAGTGTCTTCATCATTTCTCCCCCTTTCCGCCTGTCAAAAAGTATATCGTATCCAATTGTACTTTTTTAGCGACGGCAACGACATCATCTTTCGTCGTGTTGGCCACTTCATGAATCCAGTCTTCCGGTTTAATGTTTGCCCGGGCAATGACGTTATGGTAAAGGACTTCAACCAGTCCTCTAGATGTATCGATCGCTTCAAGGAATTGGTTTTTGATCACTGCCTTTGTCTGTTCCATTTCTTGTTCTGTAAAATTTCCGGATTTCATGGAAGTCATTTGTTCGTGGATGATCGTTGTTGCCTGTTCGTAATTTTTATCATCAATTCCGGCCATCACCATGAGCAGCCCTTTATGACTTTCAATCCGGCTGGCCGCATAATAGGCCAAGTGTGCTTTTTCACGTACATTGATGAATAATTTTGAGTGGGGGAATCCTCCGAAAATGCCGTTAAACATTTGCAAATGGAAATAGTCCCTATGACCGTAGCGGATATTTGTACGATACCCGATATTTAATTTCCCCTGCTTTACATCCAGTCTTTCCACAATCGTTTTCAAATCCCTGTCCGGTTGCCCGCCTTCCGCATCAATGGTCTTTGGCGCGCGGTCTGTAAAGCTTATCTGTTCACAATATGTTTCAGCTTCCTCGCGGTCAATATCCCCGATAATATAAAGATCCAGCTCATCTTCCGCCAGGGCTTTTTCATAGTATTGATATAGAGATTCAGGTGTTATCTCATCTATCCGTTCCGCTTCTCCATGAACAAAAAGCGCGTATCGCTCTCCCTTGCACATTTCTTCGGTCAAACGGACGCTGGCATAACGCATTTTATCATCGTAAACAGATGTGATCCGCTGTTTTAAATTCCGCTTTTCTTTCTCGACTGTTTCCGAATCAAAAGCATTGTTAGTAGCATTTGGATGTAATAAGACTTCTTTGAGCAAAACCACGGCTTTTTGCAGCAGCGGCTCACTTCCTTGTAAATAAGCCTCATTCGCAATTTCAATGGTAAAAGTGATAATATGATATTCCCCTTTTTTGGCTAAATCCACTTGAAGCGTTGCTCCGTATAAATCATCCAAATAGGAGCGCAAGCTTGCCGTCGTTGGATGGTTTTTCGTCCCGCTTTGCAATACTTGCGGCAACAGCGCCCGCAAAGTGACTGTGTCCTGCTCTAAAGGAGCCTTCATTTTCCAGATAAACGTATTCGTTTTAAATTTATCTGTTTTTATCAAATGTAAAGTATATCCATTTATTTTTACTGTTTCTTCCTGGAGCAGCGCCATTCGCCACGCCTCCTTTTTACAATGAAAATAGGGCTTAAAATTGAAAAAACTTCCTCATGCATATCGTATGCCTTATTCCTTGGGGATATACAGCCTTGAACGTTTATGATGTCTGTTCCTCTGTCTGTTTCGGTATTAGTACTGCTCGAGGTTTACTCCCCTCATATGGACCTACTATTCCCCGAGCCTCCATTTCATCAATCAGTCTGGCAGCCCTCGTATAACCGATTCTGAATCGGCGTTGGAGCATGGAAACAGAGGCTGTCTGCATCTCCGCAATCAGTTGAACGGCATCTTCATAAAGCTCGTCCTCCACTTCAGCAGCTGTTTCCGGAATATCTTCCGGGATCATCTCTTCCTGATACTGTGCTTTTTGCTGGGATATCACAAATTCGACGACATTTTCAACCTCTTTGTCAGATAAAAATGCTCCCTGCACACGAACAGGCTTGGATGCGCCGACCGGCAGAAATAACATATCCCCCCTGCCAAGCAATTTTTCCGCCCCACCTGTATCAAGAATTGTTCTCGAATCGGTTTGCGAGGATACGGCAAACGCAATACGCGAAGGGATATTTGCCTTGATGACGCCGGTAATAACGTCCACAGATGGTCGTTGTGTGGCGATAATCAAATGAATTCCTGCGGCCCGGGCCATTTGGGCGAGCCGAGTGATCGAATCCTCCACATCATTAGAAGCCACCATCATTAAATCGGCGAGTTCGTCGACGATGACGACAATGTAAGGTAAAAGCGGCTGTTTGTCCTCCATTTTCACATTCATACGGTTGACGAACTCATTATAGCCTTCAATATTTCTAGTCCCGGTATGGGAAAACAGTTCATAACGTCTTTCCATTTCGCTGACTACTTTTTTCAGCGCCTGTGATGCTTTGCGGGCATCCGTAACAACAGGGGCAAGCAAATGGGGAATACCATTATAAACATTTAATTCCACCATCTTGGGGTCAATCATCATCATTTTCACTTCATGCGGCTTTGCCCTCATTAAAATGCTTGTAATGATCCCGTTAATACATACGCTTTTCCCGCTTCCCGTTGCCCCGGCTACGAGAAGATGCGGCATTTTATTCAGCTCTGCTACCACCGCCTCGCCCGTTATGTCCCTGCCTAAGCCAATTTGCAGCTTCGCTTCGGGCTTTTGGTGTTGTTTCGACTCCAGTACTTCCCTTAGCGATACGACGGCAACTTCCGAATTCGGCACTTCTATGCCAATTGCCGACTTTCCCGGAATGGGGGCTTCAATTCTTATATCTTTTGCCGCCAACGCCAGGGCTAAGTCGTCACTGAGGCTTACAATCCGGCTTACCTTTACACCTGCGTCCGGATGAACCTCATATTTTGTTACCGCCGGCCCCAAATGAACTTGCGTGACACGTGCTTTTACACCGAAGCTCTGAAATGTTTTTTCAAGTTTTGCCGCATTTGAATGGATTAATTTGTACTCGCTTCTTTGGTCGGCTGCTTTCGGCCTTACAAGCAAAGAGTTGGGGGGAAGCTTATAATCTTTATTTTCCACTTCTGTAAAAGTAAGAGGTTGTGATATGTCTTCGTCCGCCGTGTTTTCCTGTTTTGGCTTCACCGGCTTTTCGCTCTCCGTCACCATTGGCTGATCATGCGCAGCCGGATCTCGTTCCGTAAAACTCGATATAATGGGTTCCACTTCTTCCTCGACATCTTTTTTCACAATATCCTCGTTTTGTACCACTGTTTCATTTGCTTTTTCATCTTCTTTTCTCGCTCTTTTTTCTGCCTTTTCCGCCCTCCACTCTTTCAGGTCGTTTTTAAATGCCGCCCATTGTTTCTTAAAGAATGCCAGGCTCTTGAGGCCTGCCGCTTCAATAAATCCTCCAATCGATTTGCCTGTCAAGAGTAATACGCCTGTAAAGATGAGAAAAAAGCTGATGATTTTCGTTCCGGTTGTGTCAAATAGTAAATGAGACCCCGAAAACAAAACGGCGCCGATCATCCCGCCGCCAAGGTCATTTGTCGATGTTTCATTTTGGATGATTTGCATGAAAAGGGAATATGTATTTTTAATCACACTGGCGTTGTCCAGCAGCCCTTTTTCCGACATAAATCCGAATAGCCTGATATGAGAAAACAAAAGTACGCTCGACAATATGAAATAGATGCCAATGAGCCTTCCCTTAAAAAAGGGCGGCCATTCCCTTTTAACAACAAAAAAAGCGGCCATATACAGTACCCAAAGCATCCCGGCCATATACCATTCGCCAAGGAAAAAGTAAAAGAAGTTGTGTATTCCTCGCCCGACCGCTCCCAATTTCACGATGGAAATTAAGCATAACGCGAATAACGCGATACCTGCGAGTTCAAATTGTAAGATCCGTTTCAATTTATTCGCTTTTCGACTTCTTTTTTTTCGTTTTGCCATCTTATTCACCTTGCGATCATTAAAAAATAAAGTGAAACTTCATTTCTTGGTATGCCTTTCCCAAGAAATGTTAGTTGAACCAATCGGGCATTTAGGTGCCGTTTTCTCACACTTGGACCTTTTGTATTCACTCAAGATTTTGAAGTGGGAGCCTTACGGCA
>NZ_JAFBFH010000031.1 GCF_016909185.1 Siminovitchia thermophila
ACAACGCTTGCCACCTACGTATTACCGCGGCTGCTGGCACGTAGTTAGCCGTGGCTTTCTGGTCAGGTACCGTCAACGCACCGGCAGTTACTCCGGTGCGGGTTCTTCCCTGATAACAGAGTTTTACGATCCGAAGACCTTCATCACTCACGCGGCGTTGCTCCGTCAGACTTGCGTCCATTGCGGAAGATTCCCTACTGCTGCCTCCCGTAGGAGTCTGGGCCGTGTCTCAGTCCCAGTGTGGCCGATCACCCTCTCAGGTCGGCTACGCATCGTTGCCTTGGTAGGCCGTTACCCCACCAACTAGCTAATGCGCCGCGGGCCCATCTGTAAGTGACAGCAGAGCCGTCTTTTATCCTTTCTCCATGCGGAAAAAGAAATTATCCGGTATTAGCCCCGGTTTCCCGGAGTTATCCCAGTCTTACAGGCAGGTTGCCCACGTGTTACTCACCCGTCCGCCGCTGACTAAAAAGGAGCAAGCTCCTTTTTGTCCGCTCGACTTGCATGTATTAGGCACGCCGCCAGCGTTCGTCCTGAGCCAGGATCAAACTCTCATGTAAAAGTTTGGTTAGCTCATAATTAAAGCTGACTAATCAATTATTGATTGACGTTTCGTTTCGTTCAGTTTTCAAAGATCAAACTTGGCGCCGCTCTTTTGAGCGACTTTATTAGTATATCAATCTGACGAGAAGATGTCAACAACTTTTTAAAATCTTTTTTATCGCGACGCTCTCGCTCGTTCAGACAACGATTATTAATATAACACCTTTTCACTTGCTTGGCAATAGGTTTTTTGAAATTTTATTTTAAAAATGATATGAAGAGGAAAGAACCCTAACGTATAGGGTTCTTTCACAAGGCCATCTTAATCTCTCTGTCTCATTAAAGGGAAGAGCAGAACATCTCTGATAGAGGGAGAGTTCGTTAATAGCATGACCAGCCGATCAATTCCTATTCCGAGACCACCTGTCGGCGGCATTCCATATTCAAGCGCTTCTAGGAAGTCTTCATCCATTTCATGCGCTTCATCATTTCCAAGTTCACGCTCCTGAAGCTGAGCTTCAAACCGCTGCCGTTGATCAATCGGATCATTCAGCTCTGTAAAGGCATTTGCATGTTCACGGCCTACGATAAATAATTCAAAGCGGTCTGTAAATCTCGGGTCTTCTTCGTTTTTCTTCGCAAGTGGTGAAATTTCTACCGGATGCCCGTATATAAATGTTGGTTGGATTAATTTTTCTTCTACGAGTTGCTCGAAAAATTCATTGACAATATGCCCATAAGTCATATGATCCGTAATTTCCACATTATGCTCTTTTGCAAGTCGAATGGCTTCCTCATCCGTCATTTCACGCCAAAAATCCACGCCTGTATATTCTTTGACCGCATCCACCATATGGAGACGCCGCCATTTCGGTTCCAAATTTACATCGTGATCGCCGTATTTTATGGATACTGTTCCCAAAACTTCCTTGGCGATAGAGGCAATCATATTTTCAGTAAGCTCCATAATATCATTGAAGTCGGCATACGCTTCGTATAATTCTATCATCGTAAACTCCGGGTTATGCCTTGTAGAAATTCCTTCATTCCGAAATACCCGGCCAATTTCATATACTTTTTCCATTCCGCCGACAATAAGGCGCTTTAAGTGAAGTTCAATAGCGATCCTTAAGTAAAAAGGCATGTCCAGTGCGTTATGATGTGTTTTAAAAGGACGTGCCGCTGCTCCGCCTGCTATGGCATGAAGCATAGGCGTCTCCACTTCCAAGAACCCTTGACCATCTAAATAGCGCCGCATCGCCTGAATGATCTTACTTCTGGCAATAAATGTTTCTTTGCTTTCTTCATTGGTGATTAAATCTAGATAACGCTGGCGGTACCGCTGTTCCACGTCTTTTAAGCCATGGAATTTTTCAGGAAGCGGGCGGAGCGCTTTTGTTAGGAATATAAATTGCTGTGCTTTAATCGACAACTCGCCAACTTTTGTTTTAAATACAGTGCCAGTTACGCCAACAATATCACCAAGGTCGGCAGATAAAAATAGATCGTATTGTTCTTCTCCTACCGCATCTTTTCGTACATATATTTGAATTTGTCCGGCAAGATCTTGAATATGTGCAAAGCCTGCTTTTCCTTTTCCGCGCTTTGTCATAATGCGGCCGGCAATCGTAACCGACTTGGCAAGCTCGTCCAGCTCTTCTTTCGTTTTTTCCCCATATAATTCTATAACTTCGTCTGTCAGCCCCGTACGCTCAAATCGTTTGCCAAACGGATCTATTCCTTTTTCCCGCAAAGCGCCCATTTTATCGCGCCGGACTTGAATTTGATCATTCAACTCTTCATGGCTCATTTTTTCCACTCCATTCTCCATAATACCCTCATTTTACATAAAATTAATGTCAGGAACACCCTCTATGAAAAAAACTGCCATTAGCTGGCAGTAAAAATAAGATCCATTCTTTATCCCGCTTTTCTCTCTCTGCCTTCCACTTCGTCCACAAGTGTGTCAAGCAAGCGGACAAGCTCGTCTCTTTTATTGCATTCATTTACTGCATTTCTCACTTTGCCGCTCCCACGGATGCCTTTCAGATACCACGCAGCGTGTTTGCGCATTTCCCGCACTGCTACCTCTTCTCCTTTTAACGCTATCAGGCGATCGAGATGGAGTTTGCATACATCAATCTTTTCTTTAACCGTCGGATCTCCCATAAGTTCGCCCGTTTCCAAATACTTGACCGTCCGGTATATCATCCAGGGATTACCCAATGCCGCGCGGCCGATCATAACCCCGTCCACTCCAGTCTCTTCCAACATTCTCTTGGCATCTTGCGGGGTTTTTACATCTCCGTTTCCAATCAACGGAATGTTAATGGACTGCTTCACTTCTCGTATAATGTCCCAATTCGCTTCCCCTTCGTACATTTGAACGCGGGTTCGCCCATGCATGGATACGGCGGCGCCCCCTGCCCGCTCGACGGCTTGGGCATTTTCCACGGCAAAAATATGTTCATCATCCCAGCCGATCCGCATCTTTACTGTAACAGGTTTTTCAACTGCATCTACTACGGCTGCAACCATATCATAAATTTTATTGGGTTCCAAAAGCCATCTGGCTCCTGCTTCGCAACGAATAATTTTATTGACGGGGCATCCCATATTGATGTCGATAATATCCGCATTCGTATTTTTATCAACAAATTTGGCTGCTTCAACAAGGGTTTCTTTCTCACCGCCAAATATTTGCAGGGATAGCGGCTTTTCCCTTTCATCAATATAAAGCATATTCATCGTTTTTTCATTTTTAAATACAATTCCTTTGTCACTGATCATTTCAGCGCAAACAAGTCCGGCTCCAAATTCTTTCACCGTCAGACGAAAAGCGGAGTTACAAACTCCTGCCATTGGTGCCAGCACAACAGGATTCTTCATTTTAATATTTCCAATCTTTAACATTACATACATCCTCCTTTCTTTAGTTTTCATCGCCCAATTCATCTGGAGGCGTTAATTCCTCGACAGAAACGTTCAGTAACTCTGAAATTTGGACAAGTATATGATCGGAAGGCAAACGGCTGCCTCTTTCAATTTCTCCCAATACCGAAACGGAAACACCGATATCTTTCGCAAGACCCTCTTGCGTGTAACCTTTTAATTTTCGAAAAGCGCGGATGCGCCTTCCCCATTTATCTGTTTCCATAAGCGAACACCTTCTTTGTCAGGTATTTCGTCCAATCGTTTAGCTAAAGAAACATCGTTGTTTGGAAGTTCTAATGTTCCATCAATCTCCAATAACGGAACGAGGACAAATGCTCTTTCCGTCATTCGAGGGTGAGGGATTTGTAAAACCTCCATCTCAATATTTTCGGTATTATATAATAAAATGTCAAGGTCGATTTTTCTGGGACCCCATTTGTATTTACGCACCCGTCCCAGCGTTTTCTCTATGAAAAGACACTTGGATAACAACTCCTCTGGCGAAAGGGACGTCGCGATTTTGACGGCCATGTTTAAAAAAGGGGCTTGGTCTGTGTAGCCAACCGGATCGGTTTCATAGATGGAAGAAACTTGCTTAACACAAATGCCTTCCGTATTCTTTAATTCCCTTACAGCATCCAGAAGGAATTTTTCCCTTTCACCTATATTTGAACCCAAGGATAAATAAGCGATGTTATCCATGGCGCCTCCTTGTAATTTCCACGGCAACTGATTCGTAAATCCCCGGGATGGGCGGATTTGGCTTGATGACTTTAATAGTTGTGCTATGCGCCATTGTGAAACTGTCCAGGATTGCAGCAGCAATCTGTTCCGCAACAGCTTCAATTAATTGGTATCGTTTGCCTTCCACAATCTCCTTGCACAAGTCATATACTTCAGCATAATTAATCGTTTTTTCCAAAGCGTCCGACAATCCAGCGGGCTGCAAGTCCGTTTCAATCACCACGCTGACCCTAAATCGCTGTCCAAGCTTGGCTTCCTCCGGAAAAACACCATGGTATCCATAAAGCTCCATTTCATTCATGAAGATTTTATCCATTCCACTCTCCCTTTCCGACAAGTGCGTCCATCATGGCCGCCATCCGGCTCATCTCTTTTACATCATGAACCCGCATGATGTGGCACCCTTTTTGAATTCCGTAACAAACTGTAGCGCCCGTTCCTTCCATACGTTCCCCTACAGGCAGATCTAAAACCGTTCCGATCATCCGTTTACGCGAAGTTCCAAGGAGAACAGGAAAGCCGAGGCCAACAAGCTTATCCAAATTGCGCATCATTTCTATATTTTCGTGGATGTCTTTGGCAAATCCGATCCCCGGATCAAGAATAATGTGCGAGTCAGGGACCCCCGCTTTTTTAGCAATAGAAATACTTTCATAAATGTCGGTCAAAACATCTCTTACAAAGTTTGTATATTGTCGATTGTCCCGGTTATGCATCAAGATGATCGGGACATTTTCTTCAGCAGCAACCGCCGCTATTTCCGGGTCCTTTTTGGCTCCCCATATATCATTGATCATATGAGCGCCAGCCAGAACAGCCGCTTGAGCTGTTTCCGCTTTGTACGTATCAATTGAAACTGGAACTGGAACACTTGAAGCAATAGCTGTAACGGTCGGTATGACACGCGAAATTTCTTCCTCTGCGGAAACAGGTTCATGACCCGGACGCGTCGATTCCCCGCCAATGTCGATGATATCGGCACCGTTCCTTACCATTTCCTTGGCATGCTCTACCGCCAAGGTGGAATTCTCATAGCGGCCGCCATCCGAAAACGAATCCGGCGTTACATTTAATATTCCCATTATGTATGTTTTTTTTGTAAAATCCAGTGTATATGGTCCACATTCCATCACTGCCACTCACATCCCCTTGGTTAACTGTCTCATTTTAGTTTACCGTTTTATTTGTAAAATGAAAAATAAAAGACAAGCCCGTTTGGGCTTGCCGGATGTCATTATAAAAAATGTATTCTAGTTCCTATTCGAAGTATTAATCTTCAAATTGATAAAGAGCCGTACTCAAATAGCGCTCGCCATTACTTGGAATAATCGCTAACACTTTCTTGCCCTTTCCAAGTTTCTTAGCCACGGACAAAGCAGCTGAAATGGCTGCCCCTGAAGAAATCCCGCCAAGAATTCCTTCCTCTTTAGCTGCTCTCCTTGCCTGTTCAAATGCTTCTTCCGTCGTCACTTGAATGATTTCTTCATAAACTTCCGTATTAAGAATAGATGGAACAAAACCGGCTCCGATCCCTTGAATTTTATGCGGGCCAGGCTTTCCACCCGATAAAACTGGTGAATCTTTCGGTTCAACAGCATAAATTTTAATGTCGGGGTATTTTTCTTTCAGGACTTCTCCGGCTCCTGTAATCGTTCCGCCCGTTCCTATTCCGGAAATGAATGCGTCCAACTGATCTCCCATTTGCTCCACAATTTCTTTTCCGGTAGTTTCTCTGTGAACTTTTGGATTTGCTTCGTTTTCAAATTGTTGCGGTAAGAAGTAGCCATGTTCTTTTGCAAGCTCGAAAGCTTTTGTTATCGCTCCGTTCATGCCCTCCGCTCCGGGAGTCAATACGAGTTCCGCACCGTATGCGCGCAACAAGTTGCGCCGCTCTAAACTCATCGTATCCGGCATGACAAGAATGGCCTTATATCCTTTGGCGGCCGCCACCATCGCCAAGCCAATTCCTGTATTGCCGCTTGTCGGCTCGATGAGTGTATCTCCTTCTTTTAATTTCCCTTGGGCTTCAGCTTCTTCAATCATCGCTAAAGCAATCCGGTCTTTCACACTGCTTCCCGGGTTCATATATTCCAATTTCAAGTAAACTTCTGCGCTGTCTTCTTCAACTATTCGATTTAGCTTGACGATCGGGGTGTTGCCAATAAGTTCCGTAATCGAGTTCGCTATTTGCGCCATTTCTCTCCACCTCTAATTCCGAGTAATTGTATTGGTTTATTTAAACTTACCATGTTGTTTCCCCAGTGTCAATGATGACATGCGCCTTTTCACCTATGCTTCAAGAAGTTTTCTTATTTCGTTGCCTCATGTAAAATGTCTTCCAAATCGGCTTTTGTAAAATGGTATTCGGCGTTGCAAAAATGGCATTGTGTATCCGCTTTGCCGTCTTCCTCTATCATATCTTGTATTTCCTCTTTACCGAGGCTGATAATTGCCCGGGCGAACCGCTCTTTAGAGCAATTGCATTCAAATTGAATGGGCAATTTTTCAAGGACTTTAACATGTTCTTTGCCAATTAAGCGAAAAAGTAATTCCTCGGGGGTCAATCCCTGTTGAATCAATTTGGAAACAGGAGGAGTTTGTTGGAGCCGCTCCTCAAGCTCTGAAATAATCTCTTCATCCGTTCCGGGCATCAACTGGATAATGAAGCCGCCAGCAGCCAAAATGGAGTTGTCGGGATTCACAAGAACACCCACTCCGACAGAAGAAGGAGTTTGTTCCGACGTGGCAAAATAATAAGTAAAATCCTCTCCAAGCTCCCCTGAAACGAGCGGCACCTGACCGGAAAAATGATCACGCAGCCCGATATCCTTTACAACCGTAAGTGTCCCGCTTGTTCCCACGGCGCGGCGAACATCCAGCTTGCCCAGCTCGTTTAAGTCAAAGTGGATTTGCGGGTTTGCCACATAGCCCCTTACATGGCCCTTTGCATTAGCATCAATGATGATGGGTCCAAGCGGGCCATCACCTTCCACCTTGATGGTCAGCTTCTCTTCCCCTTTTAACATTGTTCCCATCATCACTCCGGCAGTCATTGCCCGCCCTAGCGCTGCTGAAGCGGTTGGCCACGTATGATGCCGGGATTGGGCTTCGTTGACTGTTTCCGTACTGGCAGCAGCATAAGCCCTTACTTGACCATCATAAGCCAAGGCTTTCACGACATAGTCATTCATGAGAAGCTCTCCTTTTCAATCCAATAAATTTCTTTTGTAAATGAGATGTAAACCTTTTAAGGTTAAATCATGGTCAATGATATCGATCATATTCGTTTCTGAAGCAATTAGATTTGCCAATCCGCCAGTAGCAATGACCGTTGGCCTCTTTTTACTTTTCTCAATAATCCGCTTAACGATACCCTCTACTTGTCCAACAAAACCAAAAAGAATCCCTGCCTGCATCGCTGCGACGGTGTTTTTCCCAATGATTTCATCAACATGGGTAATTTCAATTCTGGGAAGCTTTGCGGCTTTCGAATACAAGGCCTCAGTCGAGATTCCTATGCCGGGGGCAATCACCCCGCCCGTATATTCAGCTTTATCATTAATATAGCAAAAGGTCGTGGCTGTTCCGAAATCCACAATTACAAGCGGACTGCCGTACACGTGAATTCCGGCAACGGCATTGACAATCCGGTCCGCTCCAACCTCCCGGGGATTTTCGTATTTAATGTTCAGGCCTGTTTTAATACCCGGGCCGACGATTAACGGTTTGACATTAAAATACTTTTCGCACATTTTCTCCAAAGTAAACATGAGTGGCGGTACTACGGATGAAATAATAATACCGTTAATATGCTCAAAACGAAGGCCGACATGTTCAAATAAAGACTTGATGACCATGCCGACTTCGTCTTCTGTTTTATGGCGGCTTGTTTCTATTCGCCAATGATATTTTAAATGGTCGTTTTCATAAACGCCAAGGACAGTATTCGTATTTCCCACATCCAAGACAAAAATCAACACTCTCACCACTTTTATGACAGACTTTTTTCTCACACATCATACCATAATTGTGATTTGGATGTAGATAGAGAATCACATTTTTCAGAAAAAAACTTCCCCTCTTACATTTCCGATCACATCCGCTCATCATGGTGATGAGAGTTGCTTTGGGCTCAACACGAATACGACCACTCGTTGCACAAAAAGACACCGAACCCAATCGGTGTCTTTTGTATTATTAGTCATCTTTGCGTGATGGTGGATCTTTAGGATCATTATGATCAGGCGGAGCAATCGGATCATCCGGCCGTTGTTCCTCAATGGCCAATGAATCCGTTGAATCGTCTTTCGGCTGGATCGTCACTTTTGGCTCCTCGCCTTCGGATTCAACTTTCTGGTCATCACTTTCCGGATCAATTGTCTTTTTCGTTGCTTCAGGCAATTTTCCGGTATCAAACAAGCTCCTGATTTGTTCCGCATCAAGCGTTTCTACTTTCAATAACGTTTGTGCGATCAGCTCAAGCTTATCTCGATGCTCAGTGAGAATGGCTCGCGCCCGCTCGTAGCATTCTTTAATAATCCTTTGAATTTCCTTATCAATTTCATAAGCGATTTCATCAGAATAGTTTTGCTCATTATGCAAATCACGACCAAGGAACACTTGGCCTTGCGGCTGGCCGAATTGAAGGGGGCCAAGCTTTTCGCTCATCCCAAATTCAGTGACCATCCGGCGGGCAATGTTCGTGGCACGTTGAAAGTCGTTATGCGCTCCTGTAGAAACTTCTCCGAACACAATTTCTTCCGCCACACGTCCGCCTAACAAGCCGACGATCTTATCTAAAAGTTCCGGTTTCGTCATAAAGTAACGATCTTCCTTCGGCAGCATAACCGCATAGCCGCCCGCTTGGCCTCGAGGTACAATGGTCACTTTATGGACCATCTCCGCTTCATCAAGGACAAGACCGATCACCGTATGGCCGCCTTCATGATACGCCACAATGTTTCGCTCTTTTTCCGAAATCACCCTGCTCTTTTTAGCAGGTCCGGCTATGACGCGGTCCGTTGCTTCATCCACATCGGTCATGTCAATTTTCTTCTTGTTGCGCCGTGCGGCTATAAGCGCAGCCTCGTTAAGCAGGTTTTCCAGATCGGCACCTGAAAACCCGGGTGTCCGCATGGCAATTGCTTTTAGATCAACCGAATCATCTAAAGGCTTATTGCGGGCATGGACTTTAAGTACAGCTTCCCGGCCGTTCACATCAGGGCGGTCTACCGTAATTTGCCGGTCAAAACGTCCTGGCCGGAGTAAAGCTGGATCCAGGATATCCGGCCGGTTCGTCGCTGCAATGATGATAATTCCTTCATTTGCGCCAAAACCGTCCATTTCAACGAGTAATTGGTTGAGCGTCTGCTCCCGTTCATCATGGCCGCCGCCTAGTCCGGCGCCACGCTGACGTCCGACAGCGTCAATTTCGTCGATGAAAATCATACAAGGTGCATTTTTCTTCGCATTTTCAAATAAATCACGTACACGGGACGCACCAACCCCGACAAACATTTCAACAAAATCAGATCCACTGATGGAGAAAAAAGGAACTCCCGCTTCTCCGGCAACTGCCCTTGCAAGAAGCGTTTTACCTGTTCCCGGCGGTCCTACAAGCAAAATCCCTTTTGGGATACGGGCTCCCAGTTCCGAGAACTTGCGCGGATCTTTTAAGAAATCAACAACCTCAACAAGCTCTTGCTTCTCTTCGTCGGCCCCAGCAACATCCTTAAAACGGACTTTCTTCTTTTCTTCCGTGTAAAGCCTTGCCTTGCTTTTCCCAAAATTCATTACACGGCTTCCCCCGCCTTGCGCTTGGTTGAGAAGGAAGAAGAACAAAATAAAGATGATGATAAATGGAATAATCGTCGTAAAGAACGAGACCCATCCGCTCGTTTCCTTGGCAGGCAATACTTCAACGTTGGCCGCTGCTTTATCAATGCGGTCAAGCATAGCCGGGCTGTTCATCACATACGTCGTGAACTGTTTATCTTTTTCAGTGCCTTTTAAATGGCCGATTATTTCATAAACGCCTCTTTCAGGCTGGATGGAAAACTTATCTATGTCCCCGTTTTCTAAATGATTGACAAATTTGTTATACGATATATTTTCTGTCGTCTCATTGGTATTGTTGAACCAACTGACAATTCCAATCAGAACGAGAAAGATGAGTAAATAAAAGATCGTATTTTTAAAGATCCGGTTCATCCCTAGCCTCCTCCCACGGTAAAAAAACTATATTCAATAGTATCATAGACATTTCAGACTTTACAACCACATTGGCTCGCCAAATTGCATCCTTATTCATTCTTTAACATTATTGCCATATACCTCTCTTTTCAAAACCCCTATATAAGGAAGGTTCCGGTATTTCTCTGCATAATCGAGTCCATAGCCGACAACAAACGAGTTTGGAACAACAAAACCAACGTAATCTGCATGTATGTCTGCTCTGCGGCCCGATGGCTTATCTAATAAAGTGACAATTTTGATCGAGTTTGCCTTTCTGTACCTGAATAGTTCCACAAGATAACTCAATGTCAATCCACTGTCAATAATATCTTCAATAATTAAAATATCCCTGCCTTCAACGGGTGTGTTCAAGTCTTTCAAGATTTTTACTTCTCCGGAAGAAGTGGTCGATCTGCCATAACTGGACACGTCCATAAAGTCCATCTCCAAATATGTATCCACTCTTTTTAACAGGTCCGCCATAAATGGCATAGCCCCTTTTAACACACCGATGGCCAACGGAAAACGGCCATCATACTCTTTTGTCAGTTGACTGGCAATTTCTTTAATTTTCGCCTCAATTTCTTCTTCGGTAATGAGTATTTTTTCAATGTCATTTTTCATGTACTTTGCTGCCTCCCAGGCTTTTTGCAATGCATATGTAATAGGATTCGTTCATTTGAGGAGAGAGATCATAGCAAGATTTTTTCACTCCGGGCACCCATAAAATACGGCCTGCGGCATCCGAGACAATCGGCCAACTGTCCCGCTTTGCCAAGGGAACCTTTTCATCAATAAAAATATCTTTGATTTTTTTGCTCCCATTCATGCCTTTCAGTCTCATTCGATCACCGGGAACCCGTGTCCTGACCATGAGCGGAAGTTGGATAGAAGCCGGATCCAGAATGACAAAGTCGTCCTTTTCCTGAGTACGCTGGCCGCTGACTTTATCCAATTGAATGGTGAATTGGCTCGGGATGTAAACCTTATCCCCGGCATGTAGATGATAGTGATATTCCAAGGGCAGTTCCTTTTTGTCAAATGTAAACCGGCACTTTTCGTAAGACCGGATGATATGCAACCCAAGGGGAAGTTGTAGCGTTGCAGATGGGTGATCTCCTTTTAATAAACGGTCTATTGACGATAAATGGCGAGTTGTAATCAGGCCGATTTTTTTCTTGTAAAGATAGCTTAATATTAGATGAATACCTCTTCTTTGTAAAGGCAAAGGCACTTTTAAAAAAGCAGGAATATTGACAAGAATTTCTCTTTTATCTTTTTTTAAAACGGTCTCCATTTCCCGTTTTGCAAGCTCTTCCAGAAATTTCTCATCTTGTAACACTTCTTCGCTGAATCGCTGAAAATGTTCATGCGCTTTTTCGTTTTCTCTTTTCAAAACGGGGAGCACATCCAGTCGAAAGCGGTTCCTCGTATAATCGGGGTGGTTATTGCTTGGGTCCCTCCTGGGCTCCAACTGGTAAAAAATACAATATTCTTCAATTTGTTCTTTCGTTACACCGAGGAGCGGACGTATGAGCATTCCCGGCGAAAAGGGGCGCATAGCTTGAATCCCTGCGCGAGCTTTGCCGCTGCTTCCCCGTGTCAATCGCATCAAAATGGTTTCCATCTGATCGTCAGCATGTTGTCCAACAGCCAACTTATTGGCCTGGATTTGCTTCATGACATCCGCCAAAAACAGATAACGATATTTCCTGGCCGTCTCTTGCATGCCTGCGCGATCTTGCTCCATTTTTTGTTTAATATCGATAGAGGCTGAAAAAAAAGGGATGTTGTTCTTTTCGCAATACGAGCGCACATATTCAAGGTCCGCCTTGGATTCCTTGCCGCGAAGCATATGGTCTACATGGGTTGCTGCAAGTTCAATTTGAAACTTGTTTCTTCTTTTTACCAAAAAGTGAAGGAGCGCCATCGAATCGGGACCGCCCGAAACAGCAGCACACACTTTGTCACCATATGTGATCAATCCATGTTTTTCAATAAAAGCGAGCGTTTTCCTTTCAAATTCCAGCATATTACCTATTCCCTTATTTAGATTCAAAAAACAATTCCCTCTGCACATAGTTTAACACTTTTGGCCAAAATAAGGTATGAAACTGCTGTTATAATAAAAATAAATATATGTACAATCCGTAGAGAAAAGAAGTGACAAAAATAACTGCCGCTGTCTCCATGAGGGAGCCCTTTTTTCGACTTCTCTTCTGTTTGACACGCCTGTTTTTCATGGCGGTCCGGCTCATGATGGATAACATTTCCTTCTTCATTTGTTCGGCTGACGCATATTGCCCCGTTAATGCTTTTTCCAATATCTCTTGGTAGCGGGACAGTTCCGCCGACTTTTGAATGTATGCTCTTAGCTGGTGAATCCCGCCGCTATTTTTCTGGAAGCGATTTGGGTAAAATAAATTAATCATCACCATCGCTGTTGAAAAAAGATCGTAAGACGGTTCGGCCTTTCTTGATCCCAGACCCCAATATCCCCGGTCAAAAAATTCAGTGAACTCTTTTACAGCACGCCCCCTTCTAGTCGTTCCTCCAACATCGATACAGCGGATTTTTGCCGGGTTGACGGATACGATTAAATTTTCCGGTTTTATATCACAAAAGATCCAACCTAGACGATGCAGCTGCTCCAAATGATGCAGTAGTTGAACAATCATCACGCCTGCCCAAGAAGTCCCCTTTTGCCGAATAAATGATAGCAAATTTGGGCCGTTTATGTATTCCATCGCATAAAAAGGAATGCTTTTTTCACGCGGCTGTTCCCAATCATCAACATCCAAAAGGGAAGGTCCAAGGACAGATCCCTGGACCTTTGCAAGTTCCTTTAAGACATTGACCTCCGATATGATTGACATACTATCGTCACTCATCTTTATGGCGGTATAACCGCCTGCGCCTTCAGCAAGATAGACAATTCCGTTGGCACCGCTCCCCAGTTTTTTTATAATGACGTATCTGTTGTGATGCCACTTCCCTCGTATGACCGTGCCCGGAAGGACATTACATCGATTCGTCCAGGATTTGTTCGTCATCATCTCTGGCGAACAGCCCCCTTAATGAGCGTTTTTTCTTGAACATGCCAATCGCTTCTCGGACGGCTGGACCTGTGGGTGTGATGCCGCCAGCCGTTAATTTTGGAAACACACTCGTCAGCGCATCCAGCTTTGGCGTCCAATCCACCAATTGTTCTGTGTCAACTCGTTTCCCGGGAAATATACAGACAGAAAATTGATTATTTCCTGTCCGGGCATTCAAACTTAAAGATAAATCGAGCAGTGCTTCCTTTACGGTTGGCAATTTGAATTTCATGCTTGCACTCGTATCAATAAGAACAGCCACTTGCAGTTCGGCAGTTTCACCAAGCTCATCAACCACATCCATGACTTCTCCTCTTTGCTCCGGAGGAAGCTCTTCAAGGGAAGTTTCTTTGCTCAATATTTGTCGCAGTTCCCGATTTACTACTCCTTGCAATGTTTGTGTCATCGCTTTTCTTGTTACCATTTGAACGGTTTCGGATAGGTTTTCCGAATAAACGATTTGGCTGATGCCCCCACCTGCTTGGGCAATGCCTTCAATTTCCGTAATCCCTTTTTCATCGATCGAGTCATTTTCAAGCACGCCGATCACATTGACAGTGATCCCATGCTCTTGGGCCAAGGCTGCCATGGCAACCGGATCCTCGCCCTTATTGGAACAGCCGTCCGTGATCAAAAGTATTTGTTTTAAAGTGCCTGCTTTCACAATTATTACCTCCATTTTCGGCTCTTATCATGCCTGATAACTTTTACCAGCGTCGCCGGAAATAGGGGTTTTTATACTAGCTGACACTTGAAATCTTTCTTGTTGCCTTGTTGATTGGAATGGCTGCCCATTTTGGTGTGTTATGCTTAATTTTTGCAGTGATAATCGTCATATCATCCGGAATGGCACCGGAGCGGGTTCTGATCACCTCTTCCATGATTAAATCTGCAATTGCCTGCGGTTCATCAGTCTGGATCTCCCGCAACTTCCTTTTCATCCATAATTCATAATTTTCTACATGCTTTGGCCCTTCAAAGACACCATCACTCATCATGACGAGCAAGTCGCCCGGCTTCAATTGTTCATTGACAATATCAACATCAAAGTCATCCAGAATCCCTATCGGCAAGTTCCCGGCCTCTATTTTTTTAATTTTATTCCCCCTTTTGACAAAGCTTGGAGCAGAACCTACTTTAATGAATTTTGCTTCTATCGTCTGTAAGTCGATCATGGCCAAATCAAGAGTGGAAAACATTTCGTCATCTGTCCGTAAAGAAAGGACAGAGTTGATTGATTTGATCGCCACTTTTTCTTCGATTCCGGACTGCAATATCTTTTGAAGTAATTTCAATGTTTCATTGCTTTCCTGATGGGCTCTTTCGCCATTGCCCATTCCATCGCTGATCGCAAGGGCAAATTTTCCCGAACCAAGCTCAATTGTTGAGTAGCTGTCTCCTGATAAGAACCCACCGCCCTTTGCCGCATGGGCCACACCAGTTTCAACCGCATAGGCTTTTGCGGACCTAAGCGTTACGTAATGAAACCCTTGCGGGAAGTCAGCCGTTTCCCGATGTTTCACGATAATGGTCTCGTTAAAAATATCTGACAAAAGTGGGGCGATGATTTTCTCCGCCTCCCCGTTTCCGTACCAGCCGGGGATCATAAGATCAATATCAATCCCACCCGGTTCCAAACTGTATATTTCAACTTGTTCAATATCGATCCCAAAGTCCTGAAGAGATTCCAAAAGAAGTTCTTCCTGTCGATGATGATTGTTTTGCTCGCGTTTCATCTCTTTTGCAAAATCAATCATCACCTCTGAAACGCCCATTAGCTGCTCGGCCACAAGCTTCCGGCTCTCCTGCACCTGCTTTTGCAACCTCTTATTCGCTTGATAAAACACAAGTTCCTGATGGATCACATCCCTTACCTTTCCAGCCTTGCTGCAATGCTTTTCCAGCGGCCGATACACTTGTACGGGGATAAAACCGGTTTTATCGTCCATTTCATGCATAACTTGCTTCATTAATTCATATGTTTTATCAAACTGCGCTCCCCAGCATTGGGATTTTTTATGACAAGTTTGGCATGTCTTTTCTGTCACCTTGCTTAAAAACAGGTCATACTCTTGTTCTTCCTTTTCAGGATCAGCCCATTTCTCGGGTTGCGAAAAACTGGTTGACAGCGCTTTGAACACAGAGGAAAATTGCTCCACCCTGCGAACAGTTATGTCCCTTACCTTTCGGGCGTATTGTTGTTGATGAAGCGCATGTTCCGCAGTACCGGGGATATGGCGCGCCAATCGTTCTGTGAAAGGCAAAGGGGTTAAAAATAACAACAGCACAGCTAGAATGGACTCATACATGGAAATGCTTAACGCGCCTCCTTGGCTTCCGTACATTCCTAGAAGCAACGTGGCAATCATGAGACCAATGGCGGTTCCAGCCCGTTTCCCTTCCTTCAAAAGGCCGCCGAGCAGACCGGCAAAAGCAAGCAAACTCATCTGATAAAAGCTGGACATGTCCGCCAAGCTGAAAATCAGCCCTGTTACAACACCGACGGTCGATCCTACCGCTGCCCCCGCGGTAAAAGCAAAAACCAAAACAAGATAACGCGACATAATATGTTCAATGGACAAGTCATATATCGTCCAGCCAATCGTCCCGGTCATCACAGAAGCAAGCATAATCATCAAGCTGATCACTTCTTCCGTTTTTAAAGCTTTCGTCTTCCTTAGTGTCGTCAAAAATGGAATGCTTTGCATGAATATAAAAACGAGCACAAAGGCTAATCCCGCTTCCACGCCAGCCATCATGAGATCATAATTTTGTAAAATTTGTCCGTTCTGGAAATATGTAACTGAGCATTTGATCAAAAAAGAAATACAGAACACATAGTAAGGAACAGCCTTTATAGGTGCTTCGTGGATTTTTTCCATCATTCTGAATGAAATTAAAAATAGAATACTTGCTGTAAAAATAAAGATCACATTGCTGAGGGATATGGTCAATGCCCCGGCCATCAATCCCAGCAGGACAAGCGGCGATCTTCGCCTTCGCAACATATAGGCACAAGCGAAAAACGGGAGGGCAAATGGGCTGAGCTGCGATAATATTAAAGCTCGTCCAAGCAAAAAGCCGACCAGCACCATAGCAATCCCTTTATCCAAAAAAACGTATTCCAGCTTTTTCCGAACATTTCTTAGTCCTTTAAAAAGATCGAAGTCCGCTTTCTCCAATTCCATATTTCCAACAGTTCCGATCAGCATCTGTTCTCCCTTACCCATCTTCATCTCCCCCGATTCCAAATATTGAAGCCCATTATATAGCGGCGATGAATAAAAGTTTGTCATTTTTATGGATAACAAAGACAGAATCGTTCGACTCTTTCAGATACAAATATCCGACATTATAAAAAACCCTTTTGTCTTCTTAATGGCGCGGTTTTTTGGCTGATTTTCCCATCAAGTTTCATACGATCCTTCCGTTGTTCCGCCAAAATATGTTGTACTTTTGCCGATAATGAACACGAATTATTAAAAATAAGCAAGAAAGCAAGACAACCTTTGCCGAGTGAGATAAAGAGGAGTCGAAACAGGTTATGGAACGTAGCCGCTCACCTGGACTTCACGCCGGCATTCCACCGCCAGGCTTTCTTCAAGGGTTAAAAGGCATGATCGCAACACATGAAAGTGAATGGTCGTGGGTGAATGGGCATTGGTGAATGGATTTGAGTGGAACATATTCCAGTGTCAAAACCTATCCTCAGAATGAAAACATTTAAAAAATTTCTGGAGCATGGGGATCCAATATCGATTGGATTGAAACTCTTCGCTTTCATGTTCGTATAAGTTACTAAGATGGAAAGTGACAAGGGGATTGAAAATATTGCGAGATACAAGAGAAACAGTGATCAGTATGTCTATGGCGGAAAAGATCATATGGTACGTTATTTTCTCTGTCGGAGGTATGACGTTAGGCTATTTTTTCACTAGAATTGTACATTGGCTGATAGATTTAGAATGGTTTATGAAATGGATCGGTGATTCTAATACATTTGTGTTCCTGATGAACCTTCTTGAAAAAATACAAAGCTTTACGGGAGATTGGTCCAGTGTATTGCTGTCCGTCATAGGTTTATTATGTGGTTTGTTTCTTGTTCATTGGCTAATGGAACAGAACATTTCAATTAAGATGACAGATGCAACAGTCACTGTTCAAAATAAGTTACTGAATATGGAAATCCTTCGAAAAGACATCCAGCATGTTTTCCTTGATAATGGAGAATTGGTTATTGTCGGATTTTCGGGACATGAACTTTTACGTGAGCCGCATGATACGAGCAAACACAAGATTGAACAAGCTTTTAACAAGCATGGCTATCCTTGGAGAAGTGAGGGAGATCCGTATAAAGATCACTATCAATTATGGTTTGAGGATTCTCCAGATTTATTAATACCTGAAAACGCGCTTATGAAAGCGAGAGAAAAAGCGATTGAAAACGACGATGAAGAAGCAATGAGAGATTTGAAAAATGAGCTGGCAAAACTAAATATCATTGTTCGCGATGAAGATGGTTTACAATACTGGCGCAATGTTTGAGGAAGATATCGTAGATGAGCGCTTGATAAAATCAAGCGGGAGCATCCGATCAGAACCGTTGCCGTTTCTCCTTCAATTGATCGGCCAAAATGGATTGGAATGGCTTGAACAATATTCATTAGCGGAACAGGGAAAACAAAAAAACCCCATGGATATTATTTACATAGATCACGCTTCGCTCCAATATTTACCATAAAAAAATGGGAGGATCTCCAAGAGATTCTCCCATTTAACGTCCGTACCTGCTATATGGAAAGTGACAGCAAGTTATTAGCCACGCCTTGAGCCACGGCCGCCCCGTTTGGACTCAGTATGGCGTTTTAACGATGATAAACGATCTTCACTTTCTTTCAAAAAGCGATTCATTTTTTGTTCAAAACTTTCTTTGGTGCGAAAATCATTCATCCTGCCATGACGCGGGCGTTGACCGGAGTGAGATTGTGACTGGGGCTGATCTTTCGCTTTGCGGATAGATAATCCAATCTTTCCGTCCTTCTCAACATTTAAAACCCTGACAAGTACTTCATCACCGACTTTTAAATGCTCATTAATGTCCTTCACATAATTATCGGCCACTTCACTTATGTGGACAAGTCCGGTTGAGCCTTCGGGCAACTCCACAAAAGCCCCAAAATGAGTAATGCCTGTTACCTTACCTTGTAACTTGCTGCCTACCTCGATCGACATAAAAAAATTTTTCCTCCTTAAAGTGTATAAAAAAATAAAGCTTTACTTTATATTATAGCTAACTGCAAAAAAAAGTGTCAATATGAGCTCTTTTTCTCTTTTTCTTTCTTTTCGGAATTTGGGATATTAAAGATGATTTCACCTTTATCAGAGAGGAAGTATTCGCTTCTGGCGAGCTTGGCAATATATTCGTCATCATTCAATTTGGCAATTTCATTTTCAAGTATGAGTTGCTCTTTTTCCAGCTTGGCCAATTTTTCTTCCATTTGCACCTTTTCCATTTTTTTTTCCGCTAAACTTTCTTCTCGTGACATCAGCGTAGAAATTAATAAGGCGCTGACTGCGATGGCCATGACAAAGAAAACGGTAAGCCGCCGAAACAATAACTTTCTCCTTCTAGCTGCCGAACGGGCTGCAACCTCCTGCTGTTTTGTATAACTGTTTTCAAGAGAAGCAATAGCCTGTCTTTGCTTGGTTCCCATCCTGTCTCTGTCGCCTCCTATCTCTTTCTACGAAGAAATTCTATGATTTTACTTACTTTATTCTTCGTGTTTTGAAAAAACCCTTCTAAAGTGCTTCCCATTTTCACGACAAACTTTTCCACTTTTTTTGGAACGATCATCTTTCCGATCCATAATATTGGTCGAAAGACAGTCGTTACCAACCATTTTAACACTTTCCCAACTGTTTTTACAAGCGCTAATCCAACTGAAAGGAGAGAGATTACGATATATTTGATCAGTAAAAACAGGCCCCTGACCGGTTGATAGATGAGGAGATGAACAAGCTTTTTTATGATGTGAACGGCTGCTTTGACAAGGCGAATGGCCCATTCAAGCAAACGTTCATAACTCTGCTTGAACAAAGCCTGGTAAGCGGCAAACCCAAGACAAAGGGCGAGGAGCAAGTAAATCCTCAATTCACCCGAATTGACCAAAAAAAGAATGTAAAAAATAAGGATGCCTTGAATAAACCAAAATAGCAAATCATTAATAAATACGATCCAACGCTTGCGGTTTACACGGTTTAAAAAGCGCTGGTACGTATCAAGCATGGCTCCAAATAGACTTCCCATGACAATCATGGCAAGTAATGTTTGGAATTGGACGGATAAACTCATTTGAATAACTTGCCAAAGAACCCTTTAGCTTTTCCTCCGTCGTGATCATCAAGATATACGATGTCATACACTTTGCCCTTGATGGATACGACCCCTTTGGTCACATCGAGATTTTTCATTTGCAAGTTTTGACCCCGAATGGCCAGAAATCCCATGACGGTTTCCAGCAAAAATTCCTCATTATCAAAGCTTTCAACTTGCTTTACACCCGTTATATCAATCAATCTGCGGCCGCGCATAATCAAATCATGCTCTGGAGCCGGCTTCGTTCCGGTTTGCGTTGAATCATAATATTGGCTCATCTTCATCCCCTCTTTTTCATACCGTTTGTGATAAATGTATGTATCGGGGGAATGAAATAGAACAAGCCTTCTTTCCAGTTTCTACAGGTTTTTTATTGTTCCAGCCGTTCTTCATTTACCAATGTGTACATGGCGGCGGCATCTTCTTTTTTCGTAGAATCCTTTAATTCTTTCACTTTGACAGTGACAAGCTTCTGCCCGAAACGGATCGTCAGTTCATCACCCGCTTTTACGCTTGAACTTGCTTTTGCCTGCTGATCATTGATGTGGATCCTGCCCTTATCGGCCATTTCTTTCGCTACAGGCCTTCTTTTGATAAGTCGGGAAACTTTAAGAAATTTATCTAAACGCATCTCGGTCATACCATTCACCTGCCTTGTTTTTTGGCTTCATTCCAATACTGGTCAAGTTGTTCGAGTGATACATCACTATATGGACGCCCGCTCTCTTTCACTTTGGACTCCACATACGTAAACCGGCGATAAAACTTTTCGTTTGCCTGCTGAAGGGCTTCTTCCGGATGAATGCCGGCCAGCCTTGCTGCATTGACAACCGCAAAAAGCACATCTCCCATTTCATCAAGCTGAGCCTCTTTGTTTTCTTTCGCCAATTCATCCGCAAATTCCTGCACTTCTTCCTTTACTTTTGTTAAGGCATCTTCCGCGCATTCCCAGTCAAAACCGATTTTTGCTGCCAGTTTTTGATATGTATAAGCGCGAAGCAAGGCGGGAATTCCCTTTTCAGCATGATCGAGCAAGGAAGCCCCTTCGTCCTGAGCGTTTTTTTCAGCAGCTTTAATTTGCTCCCAGTTGGCTGCAACAGCTTCAGATGTTTCTGCGTGGACATGACCAAAGACATGTGGATGGCGGCGAATCATTTTCTTGGAAATACTTTCAATGACATCTTCAATGGAAAACATTCCATCATCTTCCCCTATTTGAGCATGCAGCATCACTTGGAGCAACACATCACCAAGTTCCTCCACCATGTCATCTATATGATCGCGGTCAATCGCATCGAGCAATTCATATGCTTCTTCAATCAAGTATTTCTTTAAAGACTTGTTTGTCTGCTTTTTATCCCATGGACAGCCATTTGGACCTCGAAGTTCGGCTATTATCTCCCTTAATGACGAAAATTCTTTTAATGTTTCCTCCCGGCACGTCAGCGGAGGGACATAAAGACTCGTCAAGTTGTCCACGGCTGCCTGCCTGTCCAATTCGTAAAGAGGAATCTCTTTGAGACTTTCCCGGCTGCTGCCCCCTGCTGTAACAATAATCACGCTATGATCATCCGGGTATTTTTCCATAAGGGTCAGTTTAACTTCGGAAGCAACGAACTGGTCGTATACTTGAGCGATGATGACATGCTGCCCGATGTTAATATCATCCCGGCGAAGCATTGTCGCATCAAGCAACTGAAATCCTGTAATCGGGTCGATTTTAACAGCTGAAAAAAGGCTATCAAGAAAGCTTTGCCCGCCGCCGATCGTAATTTGAATCCCTTGTTGCGGACCGTTTTGAAGCAACATTTGGACAGTCTTTTCGGCCACAAGCGGATGTCCCGGCACAGCATACACCAGTTCTTTTTTCCGGGCTTCATCCAGCAGCTTTTCTGTGATTTCTTCATAAACCGCCTCAAAGGTGTCATGTTTTTCATATACGTCATCAAATGCTTGAAAAACGATTCCTTCCGCTTTCAATTCATTTACAACGGGATGCTCCTTTGTTCGAAAGAAAAGCCGGTCTGTTTCTTTCAACTTTTTATAGACACCGAGCGGAAGCTGGTCAAGCTCTCCCGCTCCCAAGCCAACGACAAATATTTCGTTCATTTCCTTCTCCCTTCTTCTGTTGTTCTCCATCGGAAAGCAGTTGCTTTCGCATAAAACGGAACATGCTTTAATTCCTCATTGTCGAACAGGTTACTGTAAAGTAAAAACGATATATAAATGAATCCGCCGACTAACACTCCGCCAAGTGCCGCTACAGTACTCCACAGCCTTCCTTCAAGCCCACATACTTCAAAAAGAAACAGCCATACCTGAAGTACAGCGGTCATGGCGGTACAGGCCATCAACAATCGGGGCAAGGTTTTGAATATGACCATGTGTACAGGAAACCGTTTTTTTAACTCGTTTAACAGTAAAATGAAAATGACGCCCATCCCTATATTGGTAGCCAAAGCGGCGCCAAATGCTCCATATTGTGGAACAAGCCATGTGTTTAATACATATTTGCACGCAATTCCTACGAGTAAATACTTTGCCGGAACGAGCGCCGCTCCCATCCCTTGCAATATTCCGGTAAACGTCATAACCATAGATGCGAAGAAAATGGCGGCGGCAAGTATACCAAGTGTTAAGGAGCCATCCTGGTTTTTAAAAAGCATCATGTTGGTTGGCTTAATAATGTTCATTAACCCGATTGCCGCCCCTGCCCCTATAACAGCACTCAGTTTTATAGTTGATTCCATCTTTTTTTGGAGGATTCCTATATTTCCTTGGGACCAGGCGGCGGCTATGGCTGGAACAAGGGCTAACGACATTGCCCCTACGATAGTCGTTCCAAGCTGTATAAGCGGCTGCCCCCGGTCAAAAACGCCTTTTAACACTTTTGCATCCACACTCTCCATACCGGAATGGAGCAAAAGAGAATACATATTCAACGAATCAACAAGTTGAAATAAAATAAGCAGAAGGCCGCTAAAACAAATCGCCGTCCCGTGTACAAGAACCAATTTTCCCACCGCAACAAACTCATGAAAAGGAAGGCGGACGGCATTTATGAAGATTCTGATGTTCCTTCCG
The DNA here is from genome assembly GCF_016909185.1 of Siminovitchia thermophila. Lineage (GTDB taxonomy): Bacteria > Bacillota > Bacilli > Bacillales > Bacillaceae_C > Siminovitchia > Siminovitchia thermophila. Next base: position 23,014 of record NZ_JAFBFH010000031.1, read on the forward strand.
GCAAATATAGCCAGTAAGACAGCACCCGCCGCACTTCCTACAACTGCGCCTGCCCAAGTACCCCGCCCCACTTCATAAAAGGAATATCCTTTATCCACTAAAAGAAAGGAGATGAGTAAAATGGCCGCGACCCGGAAGACCTGCTCTATCACCTGGGCTAAAGCAGTTGGCACCATATTGCCGTTCCCTTGAAATATCCCCCGCCACAGAGACAGAAAGGGAAGCAGCAAAAAAGGAAACGCGGTTACTTGAATAACGGGTCCCAACAGAGGATCGCCCATCCAGCGAGCAATCATATTTGCGCCAAAGAAAAAAAAGGAAAACAAGCCGAGTCCCACAAACATTAAAACGATAAATGCGGCTTGAAGCTTATTTATGACACTTTGTTTATTTTGCTGATCTTTTGCAGCGACTATTCTTGAAATAATAACAGGAAAGCCGGTTGAAGCAAGCACATAAGCGATTCCGTATAGTGGGTAAACTTGCTGGTAAATATAAAAACCCGTGTCACCAACGATATTCTGAAAAGGGACGCGGTACACGGCACTCAATATTTTAATAAACAGCGCTGCTGCCGCCAATATAAAGGCGCCTTTGATAAATGGTCTCGTTTCTTCTGGCAAGCTACCTCTCGCCTTTCTACAAAAAATCTCCATTTATTATAGCATAAGAAAAAGGCTTGGCGGACGCCAAGCCCTCTTCCAATATTGTTTTATGAGCATTACGATTCCATTTGTCGAGCCAAAAAGCTGGCTGCCGTTTCGGCAGATTTTTGTTCAATTTCACCGATTACCTTATCTTTGGAAAAAATAATTACAGCGCCGATCGGATCGCCCCCCGCTATAATAGGGGCAATCGTATAAGAGGAAAGTTCTTCCTCATGCCCCTCGACAAGCGAAACGGAGCCCGGATTCGTTTCCAGTTTGGCCGAACGGTTCGCCATAGCCTCTTCAATCATATCGCTATTATTTTTATTCATATAGTCCTTTTTCGGCCCGCCGGCGACCGCAATAACTGCATCCCGGTCACAAATAAGGACGGGGCTCCCCAGGCTGTCAAATAAAGCTTCTCCGTATTCTTTTGCAAAATCGCCCAATTCGTTAATCGGGGAATATTTCTTTAGGATAACTTCCCCTTCGCGATCCACAAATATTTCCAGCGGATCACCTTCCCTGATTCGCAATGTTCTGCGGATTTCTTTTGGTATGACTACTCTTCCCAAATCATCAATACGACGAACAATACCTGTTGCCTTCATCATAGTTGCCTCTCTTTCATCAGATGACTGAGTTTTTTAAGTAAATGCTACTTTGTATAGGTTCCCACAAAAACGTTTTTCAATTCATTTCCATATGTGATTGAAAATAGTATCTTTCAAAATCAGGGTTTTATTCAAATGATGTGCATTTTTTGGATCAATTTCATAAAATCTTGATCGGCTGGAGAGCGCTTTTATTATGGCTGGGGAACTTTTTTGGCCTCTCCCAGTTCTTTAATCATTTCAAGCGCGATGGCAAACCACTCGTCCGTTTTCATCCGGCTCGTTTGAATCGTGATTTTCAGACGGGTTCCTTCCATGCCAAGACCCACGTTCCTTCCATGTTTGGTTGTTGCCTGGAGAACGCGCCTGCCTTCCATTTCACTTGTTCCTTCTTCCGAAAAATAAATGGAGACTTCTGTTTTAGATTGTTTTATGGCTTCCAATTTGATTTTTCGTGCATACACTTTCATTTCCGCAACTTTAAACAAGTATTCTACCTGATTGGGGTAGTCGCCGAAGCGGTCTATCATTTCTTCGCGCAGCTCTTCAAGCTCTTCCATTGTCTCAATGTTTCTAAAGCGCTTATACATCTCAATTTTTTGCTGTCCATCGGCAATATATGCATCCGGAATATAGGCATCCAATTCAAGTTCCACTTCAAACGGCGGCGGAACATTTTCGAGTAATGTCCCTTTACGCTCTTCAATTGCTTCTTTCAGCATTTGCGAATACAGATCAAAGCCGACAGAGTCAATAAAGCCATGCTGCTGGGCCCCCAGAAGATTTCCCGCTCCCCGGATAGACAAATCTCTCATGGCAATTTTAAAGCCTGATCCGAGCTCAGTAAATTCCTTAATGGCCTGCAGTCTTTTCTCCGCTACCTCTGTGAGGACTTTATCTTTTCGATACGTAAAATAGGCATACGCCACCCGGTTTGAACGGCCAACGCGCCCCCTCAACTGATACAACTGAGACAACCCCATTCGATCAGCATCGTAAACAATTAATGTATTGACACTCGGGATATCGACGCCCGTCTCAATGATCGTTGTCGTCACCAGCACATCAAACTCACCATCAAGAAAGCTCAATATGACGGCCTCAAGCTCCGTTTCCGCCATTTGCCCATGCGCGTAGGCAACACGCGCATCAGGGACAAGCATCGAAATTTCCTCCGCTTTCCTTTCAATATCTTCCACCCGATTGTAAAGATAATAAACTTGTCCCCCGCGTGCCAGTTCCCGTTCAATCGCTTCTTTCACAAAAACACCATTATATTCCATCACATACGTTTGAACCGGAAAGCGGTTTTCCGGCGGCGTTTCAATGACAGACAAATCACGAACCCCAAGCATCGACATATGCAATGTCCGCGGAATGGGTGTCGCGGTTAACGTTAATACATCCACGTTTGTTTTTAACTGTTTTATTTTTTCTTTATGTGTTACACCAAAACGCTGTTCTTCATCTACAATGAGAAGGCCAAGGTCCGCAAATTGCACATCTTTTGACAAAAGTCTGTGAGTGCCGATCACAAGGTCGATCGTGCCGTTTTTTAATCCTTTGACCGTTTCGGACAATTGTTTCTTCGTGCGAAAACGACTCATAATGCTAATATTAATCGGATAGCCATTAAATCGTTCCTTAATCGTCTCATAGTGCTGTTGAGCCAAGATCGTTGTCGGAACAAGAAATGCTACTTGCTTGCCGTCCATGATAGCTTTGAAAGCAGCACGAATGGCAACTTCCGTTTTCCCGTAACCGACATCACCACATAATAAGCGATCCATTGGTCGTTCCCGCTCCATGTCGCGTTTAATTTCAGCAATGGAACGAAGTTGGTCTTCAGTCTCCTGATATGGAAAAGACATCTCAAACTCACGCTGCATATCGCTGTCGGGAGAAAACGCATACCCTTTCGTCGCTTCACGCTCTGCGTATAACTTGATTAAATCGTCCGCAATATCCTTGACAGAAGACTCTACTTTTTTCTTGACCCGCTTCCATTCACTGCCGCCGAGCTTGTACATTTTCGGATCTTTGCCCTCGGCTCCGACATATTTTTGCACAAGATCGATTTGATCAACCGGAACGTATAATTTGTCATTGCCTTTATACGTAATGTGCAAGTAATCTTTATGCACCCCGTTGATCATCAATGTTTCAATTCCCAAGTATTTACCGATCCCGTGATTTACGTGAACAACATAATCACCGGGACTCAGCTCAGAATAGCTTTTAATCCGCTCGGCATTGGAAAGTTTTTGCCTGCGCCGTGCCTTCCGTGTCTTTTTATTGAATATTTCTTCTTCTGTCACAACAACCAGTTTCAGGGCCGGAAGTTCAAAACCCGTATTCAGCGAACCCTCAATGATCTGAATCCCGGAGAAGCTTTCTGAATCACCAGCGATTCGAGCTTCTATTCCATAATCCCGCAATACCGACTCCAATTTTACACTGCGTTCCTGATCTGGTGCTAAAAACAGCACTTTCATATTGTTTTTTCGCCATCGTTCCACTTCAGACGCAAGCAAATGCATCTGTCCATGAAAGTTTTGCATGAGCTTACACGAAACATTTGCAATGTTTTGAGGATTTGTATTTGGGATATGCCGCAAAAACAAGGACAAATAAACACGTGGAAGATTGGATTCCGCCAGTAATTTGTTGAACGAATGAGCAATGGCAATATCATGGGGAATCTCCCCGTGTTCAAGAAGCGTCATAAACCATTCAGCCTCTTCTTTTTCAAGGCGTTCATTCATTTCCTGGATTCGGCTTAGTTCATCAAACACAATGAGTCCATTATAAGAAACATAGTCTAATAAACTTGTACCCGGTTTATAGGCAAACTGGAGGTATTTGAAAAATTGTTCAGGTTTTTGTCCATTTCGGAGCAACTCAATATCAGCCTTCACATTTTGAACGAGCAGTTCTTTTACCGCATCCTTTTTTATTTTCTTTAAAGAGGCGGATAAATGTTCTTCCAAACTGTCCGCAGCATCGAGCAAATGTTTCGATTCGACGGGAGACTCGGTTGCAGGACCGATCGTCACTTCTGATAACTTTTCTTTTGAGCGCTGGTCATCAACTGAGAAGGTCCGGATGGAATCTATTTCTATATCAAACAATTCGATACGAATCGGGTCAATTTCCGTTAATGGATAAATGTCCAATATTCCGCCGCGCAGACTGAATTCCCCGGGGGCGCTTACCATATCAGTCCGGTTATATCCCATTTGGATCAACCGTTCTAAAGTGTCCTCCAAATGTAATTCAGATCCTACTTTCAAATTAATCTGGTATCTTTTCCATAAACTTGGCGGAGGAAGCACTTTTCTCAATCCTGCCATTGGAACGACAAAAACACCCTGTCGTCCAGACACCATGTGATTCAGCGTCTCGATTCGTTGAGCCTTCAGCTCCGGACTGGCAATTCCCATCTCGGAAGCGATCAGCTCATTCGCAGGGTAGAGAAACAATTGGTTTTCATCAATTATTTGTAAAAGGTCTTCGTGAAGCTTTTGCGCCTGCAACAAATTATGGGTGACAATGACGACGGACTTGTTTGTATGTTCCGCCATCGCGGCCGTAAAGAGCGCCCTTACTGAGCCTGATAAACCAGCAACAAGCTGTTCGCGCAATCCTTCCCTTATTCCTGTAATGACAGATTGCAGTTCGCTCTGCTGTAATATTATATCTCGTAGACCATGCATGTCTTTCTCCTCTTTTCAAGAAATGGGGGTAGAAATCTGCCCCTCACCGTACAAACTAATGGATCAGATAATCATATTGGTGCAATTCGGGGTTTCGGGACAGTGCCTCATGGCAGTCCTCACAAATTGCTTTAATATGAATATTCCCATCCGATTCATATATTACCATTTCTTGCCTTTCTTCTTCTGTTAATTTATGCAATCCCAGCTCCTCGGAGTGCACAGAAACATCTTCTATTGTACCTAATTGTGCCGAACAGTGGCGGCAAAAATAAGAAATCAGCATAACACTCTCTCCTCGGCTTTGTAAATACACTTTATAGTATAAACGCCGAGGCCCGTACTTATTCATCCATTGGAATTAAAACGATTCATCACTTCCAAAAATGGTTTTTTCAACCATTCTTCGCAAGCATCAGCACACGTTTGGATGACGGATTGCATTGTGCCCCATTCCTCTTCCGTGAATTTTCCCAGTACATAATCCGGAACGGACATTCCGGAAGGCGGACGGTCAATTCCAATCCGAATCCGATTAAATTCATTTGTTCCAAGATGTTGAATCGTTGATTTCATCCCGTTATGTCCACCAGCAGAACCTTTTTGGCGAAGTCGGATTTTTCCCACTGGCAAATCCAAGTCATCATAGATGACGAGGAGATTTTCAGTCGGAATCCGATAGTAATCCATTATGGGCCGTATACATTCGCCTGAAAGGTTCATATAGGTAAGCGGCTTAACCAATAAGGTCTTTTCACCGTCATGATGTATTGTTCCGTACAAGCCGTTAAATTTTGATGACTGTAAGCTGATGTCAAGTCTTTCGGTCAGTTCATCAATCACTTCAAATCCGACATTATGTCTTGTTTTTTCATATCGAGAACCGGGATTTCCCAAGCCGACAATTATTTTCACTGCCTACCCCCCAATCGCACTTTTCCCAATCCTGCTGAACAAGCGGGGAAAAAGCGCAACCTTGTTGGCTGCGCCTATATTGAATCTATTTTTACTCTTCCGATTCAGTTGTTGCATTCCCTTCATCCGTTCCCGAAACCTCAGCAGCTTCACCTGCTTCTTCCGTTTCTTCTTCCGTTCTTGGTGTCAGTATTGTTGCAATTGCTTCGTCATCCTCATGATTGATTGTAATCGAGTACTTTCCGCGAATTTCGCCGATAGAAATTGTTTCTCCTATACCTAGATGAGATATATCAACCTTGATTGCTTCCGGAATTTCATCCGGTTTTGCCGTAACATTTATCTCGTGCATGATTTGCTGGAGAACGCCTCCGTCCTTGAGGCCTTCCGCATCTTCCGACAATTCTACACGGACGCTCGCTTCAATCTCCTGTGACATATCAACAGACAAAAAGTCGGCATGGATCACTTCTTTCCTGATCGGATCCTCTTGGTATTCATGCAGAATCACATTGAGTTTTTTACCTTCCAAATCAAGATCGATTACTCCGTTCCGGCCAACTTCGCGCATCGTTTTCATGAAATCGCCCATGTTGATTGCGATTGGCGTATTATCAATTCTGTAACCATACACAACAGCCGGAATGCCTCCCTGCTCGCGCAACTCCCTTACCTGTGAGCGGCGTTCGCTTGTCCTTTCTTTTGCCTTCAATACGTTAACCATAAACACCTTCTCCTGTAATAAGTAATAATGAAATAATCACTATCCTTATCTATACCTTATCATACAATAACTTAAACCTCTATTTTTGTATTTTTTCACGATCAATCAAACAAAGTGCTTACTGACTTGTTTTCATTAACGCGGATAATGGCCTCGGCAATCAAAGATGCGACGGAAAGCTCTTTGATTTTGTCGATTTTCTTTTCTTCGGGAAGGGGGATCGTGTTTGTTACGACAAGCTCTTTCAGACTGGAATTTTGAATCCGCTCAATGGCAGGTCCGGATAAAACAGGATGCGTACAGCAAGCGTACACTTCTTTGGCTCCTGCTTCCATCAATGCATTTACAGCCAGCGTAATCGTTCCGGCAGTATCAATGATATCATCAATCAAAATCGCCGTTTTTCCTTCCACGTTTCCAACGATATTCATCACTTCTGCCACATTTGGACGAGGGCGGCGTTTATCGATGATAGCGATCGGTGCTTTCAAGCGGTCAGCCAATCTTCGCGCCCGCGTTACGCCTCCATGGTCCGGCGACACGATCACAAGCCCGTCCTCCACTAACTGCTTGCTTTTAAAATAGTCCGCTAAAATCGGAACACCCATTAAATGGTCAATCGGAATATCGAAAAAGCCTTGAATTTGCGGAGCATGAAGGTCTAGTGTAATCACTCTTGTCGCGCCTGCCGTTTCGATCAGGTTGGCGACAAGCTTTGCCGTGATTGGTTCCCGGGCTCGCGCCTTCCGATCTTGGCGTGCATATCCATAATAAGGCATGACAAGATTGATGTTCTTGGCCGAAGCACGCTTTAACGCATCAGTCATGATTAACAATTCCATTAAGTGCTTGTTGACCGGATCGCTCGTTGACTGGATCACATATACATCACAGCCGCGGATGCTTTCCTCAATATTGATTGAAATTTCACCGTCGCTGAACTGACTGACCGTACATTTGCCAAGCTCCACTCCGATCGTTTTGGCGATTTCTTCCGAAAGGACACGGTTTGCGTTCAATGAAAAAATTTTTAAAGACGAGTCAAGATATTCGTTAGACATGGGGAGCCTCCATTACTTTTTTAAATTTAACTTTTTAGTATAATTTTCTTTATTGACTTGCCGGGCCCGTGCAATCGCCAAAGCATCTTGTGGAACATCATCCGTAATCGTAGAACCGGCGGCAATATAGGAGCCTTTCTTAATCGTTACCGGGGCTACAAGGTTTGAATTGCATCCGACAAACACGCCGTCCTCGATCTTCGTGAGGTATTTGTTTTTCCCGTCATAATTGACTGTGATGGAACCACAACCGATGTTGACGTCTTTGCCCACTTCTGCATCCCCGATATAACTTAAATGCGATGCTTTGCTGCCTTTTCCGAATATCGATTTTTTTATTTCTACGAAATTACCTATTTTTACATCGTCATGGATAGTGGATTCAGGCCGGATATGTGCAAATGGACCAATATTTACGTTTGCCCCAACCGCACTATCGAATACAGCAGACTGGCAGATGGTCGCATTGTGAGATATTTCACAATTGTTGATTTCAGTATTCGGGCCGATCTCGCAGTTTTCCCCTATCACCGTTTTTCCACAAATGCTTGTTCCTGGAAAAATAATTGTATCCTGGCCGATGAGTACATCTTTATCAATATAAGTATTAGCCGGGTCAATCAATGTAACTCCGTTTCGCATATGGGCCTCATTGATACGCTTTCTCATAATGCGCTCTGCTTCTGAAAGAGCCACACGATCATTCACCCCAAGAGTTTCTTCGAAATCCTCCGTTTGAAAAGCAGTAATCAATTCCTTTTTAGACTTTAATATCTCAATGACATCGGGAAGATAATATTCACCTTGAGAATTGTCATTGGAAACATTTTCAAGCGCCTCAAATAAAGCTTCATTGTCGAAGCAGTATGTTCCTGTATTAATCTCATGAATGCGAAGCTCTTCTTCATTCGCATCTTTATGTTCGACAATCCGTTCGACAGCGCCTTCCGCATTGCGGATTATGCGTCCGTAACCATGCGGGTTTTCCGCAAAAGCCGTCAAAACAGTGGCTTTGGCGCCTGTTTCTTCATGCTGCTTAATCAATGCTGACATCGTTTCGGACTTAATGAGCGGAGTATCGCCGCAAATGACAAGGGTCGTTCCTTTTTTATCCCCCAAAGCATCTTTTGCCTGCATAACTGCATGGGCTGTGCCAAGTTGCTCCTCCTGAATGACGAATCGGCTTTTTCCACCCAAGTGTTGCCTGACCATATCCGCTCCAAATCCTACGACTGTAACAGTCTCGTTAACTTGAAGCTCGGATATATTGTCAACGACATGTTCAACCATTGGTTTTCCACAAACTGGATGGAGTACCTTATAAAGCTTGGATTTCATCCTTGTCCCTTGCCCCGCAGCCAATATTACCGCGAATCTATTTGACATAAACGGTCCTCCAATTATTTTTTTCCATAATGAATATAGCCTAAAAAGAGGTTTTTTTCAAGAAAATAAGAAATGCGGAGGTGCCCGGATATGTCCCGACAAGCATAAAAACACTCTCATGGAGGGAGTTCTTCGGACAAGCGGCTGCTCAATCAAACGTGATCAGCATATAGAATAAGCCCCATGTCGGATTCCCATAAAATTCCACCATTTTCTTGCCATGTATGCTTCAAAAAATGTTCACAAGAACGCCAGGGGAAAAAAGGATAGAACCGAAAAGAGAAAACATGAAAAAGAGCCTTACTATTCAGTAGGCTCTCGATGTAATAATGAGTTATATGGTTAGGAAGCGCCAGCTTCTTCTAATTCCGGCTCCTCGATGTCACCTAGACGGTGGTATTCTGCCAAAACCACTTCCTGAATTTTATTTCTGGTGTTTGAATTAATTGGATGAGCAATATCCCGAAATTCCCCATCTGGTGTTCTTTTACTTGGCATGGCTACGAACAGCCCATTGTTTCCGTCAATGACACGTATATCGTGAACAACAAATTCATCGTCAAGGGTTATTGAGGCGATTGCTCTCATTCTTCCCTCGGTGTTGACTCGCCGCAGCCTCACATCAGTCACTTCCATTGTTTGTTCACCACCTTCTCGCTCTAATTAGGTACCATAATGTAGTTATTCAACGTAACTTGCTATTCTCCTTCTAAAATTGATAACTTTTTTGAATTTTTTAATATATGAGCGATTTATTTTTATGAAGGTGAAAACGACAACCCTGAAGGGCTTAAGAAATCAAACGGCGGCCCTCATTTTATTTTACAAGTGCAATGACTTCTATTTCCAATAGGACGTCTTTTGGCAGGCGGGCAACCTCCACACATGAACGGGCCGGCTTGTGATTGGAAAAATATTGGGCATAAATATCATTGATCGTTGCGAAGTCGTCCATGTTTTTGATAAATACAGTCGTTTTTACGACAGTGTCAAATGATGCTCCTGCCGCTTCTAATACTCCCTGCAAATTGCGGAACACCTGATGGGTTTGCTCCACGACACCGCCCTCAACAAGTTCCCCCTGCGGCGTGAGCGCAATTTGTCCCGAGCTGTAAAACATATTGTTTACCACGATGCCTTGAGAATAGGGGCCAATCGCAGCAGGTGCCTGATTCGTTGAAATCGTACGCATCTTCGTTCTCTCCCTCATAGAAAGTTTATTTTTTTGGAAAAATAGTTCCCTGTCACCACATTGATCTTTTTTTCTTTCATATTTACATCAGTCAATTTTACTAAAGAAATATAATCATCAACAAGCCTTTCCTCAACATGTTCGGATTCAACCAATACGGCGATTCCCGCAACAGACGCATTAAATTCCTCGAGCAAATTGATCATCCCGTTTACCGTTCCGCCGGCCTTCATAAAATCATCGACAATCAGCACGCGCGCGCCTTCCTTCAAGCTGCGCTTTGAAAGAACCATCGTTTGAATCCGTTTTGAAGAGCCGGAAACATAATTGATCGTCACGGTCGGTCCTTCGGTGACTTTCGGGTCACGTCTGACAATCACAAAAGGGACGTTCAATTGATTCGCTACAGCCTGCGCGATCGGAATGCCTTTTGTGGAAACAGTCATGATAACATCAATTTCCCGGTCTGCCACTGCGGCTGCGAGCAGCTTTCCTACTTCATTCATCATTTTTGGATTTCCCAGCAAATCGGTCATAAATAAATATTCGCCGGGTAAAAGGCGTTCTGGGTCTGCAATTAATGAACAAAGCTTGTTGATAATCGCTTCTGCCTGATCCTCTTTCACCATTGGGTAAAATTTTACTCCGCCTGCGGCGCCGGGGATGGTTTGCAAAACGCCAATGCCCTGGTGTTTAAAAATGTCATTAATGATGACAAGATCTTCGCTGATGGATGATTTTGCAGATTGATAACGCTCGGCAAACCAAGTCAAAGAAACGAGTTCGCGAGGATGATTCATTAAGTAATGCGTCATATCAACAAGCCGCTCGCTACGGCGAAATTTCATTCTGTAACCTCCAGTAATATGTATAAGCGAATATTTTAATGCAAATATACACAATTGTACGTATTTAGGCAAGAATTGTTATGAACGGCCCAACATCCTGACTGCAAAGACTTGATGACAGAAACCTCGCAATCCGTTATAAATTCGGTGTAGTCTTGACTCACGCCTTACGAGGCCAAAAACGGTAGGCCCGCTTCCACTCATCAGCACGGAATCTGCCCCAAATCGTTCCATCTGCTTTTTGATGTGCAATACCTCGGGATACTTGGAAAACGTGACACCCTCCAGAGCATTGCCCATATGCTGGCACACACCTTCATAATCCTTTTGCATAATGGCTTGGATCATCCCTTCCGTATCCGGGTGCTGAATACGGCTCATATCCAGATTGCCATATATTTCGGAAGTGGAAACCCCGATAGATGGCTTGGCCAAAATTACCCAGCAAGATGGAGGCGGCGGAAGCTTTGTAATTTTTTCGCCCCTGCCACGAGCCAATGCCGTGCCTCCGTGAACACAAAACGCCACATCCGAACCAATCTCCGAGCCAAGAGCAGCCAGTTCTTCCACCGAAAGACCGATCTGCCATAATTCGTTCAGACCTTTTAATGTGGCTGCTGCATCACTGCTTCCCCCTGCGAGTCCAGCCGCTACCGGAATCACCTTATTGATCGATATTTCAACGCCTTGGCGGATACTAAAGCGCTCTTTCAACAACTTGGCTGCCTGATAAGCCAAATTACGTTCATCTCCTGGAACATATCGGCTATGGGAAAGAATCGCTATTTTGTCTTCCTTCACTTCGTTTAGTTCCAAGCGATCCGCCAGATCAATGGTTGTCATGACCATTTCTACTTCATGGTAACCATCGCTTCTTTTACCGAGCACATCTAAAGTCAAGTTGATTTTTGCCGGCGCCTTGATTAAAAGTTTCAAACTGCTTCACCTACTTCGCATTCTGACTGCAACAGACAGGAGCCTGATGTATTTGGCGCCTTTGTTCGTCTTTGGCGTATTACCGTATTTTTTCCATTTTACCATGATCTTTTCTGAAAAACCATTCGATCCATCACCCTTGATAAGCCGACCATTCAGCTAAGAAAAGCCGAAGCAAATGCTCCGGCTTTTTTCGCGGGTAGTTTATTTACTTCAGGCTAGAAACACATCATTCTTCACGATTGCCTTGATTGGCCGAGTTGCCGTTCAGCCATTTCAATGGCTCTTTTCACCATGTTTCCCGCATCGCGGGCTTTAATTCCGCCCCAACCTTCCTTCTGGACGACATCGTAAAATCCCAACTCTTTCGCCAATTCTTCTTTCAATTGATCCGACATGACTCCTCTTCTCCGTCCCAAAGCGAATTCCCCCTTCGCCACCCGCCTTTATATTTTGATACAAACGCGAACGATTATAACTGCCAATGTTTGCTGAACCGAAGGCAAGCCTATTGGTTAAATTACCAGAAAAAACTGAAAAATTATCGCGTTTTCCGAGAAAAGCTGTTTTAAGAAAAAACAAAAAGCCTGTAAAGAAAAACACCCGCTTTCTCTACAAGCTGAGACTGCATTACTGTTGTCCTATTGCTATATTACCTGTCGTTTCATCATAAAAAGTAAGTTCAACCGTTTCTGTCAGAACGTCAGCATAGCTGTAAGATACACGTTCAAATGCATTTTCGTCCTGATCCAGTTCAACAACGAAAACCGATGGATAAGTTTCTGCCAATACTCCGGAACGTTCGATTGTTTTTCTTCGGCCTCCATTGGCTTTTAACATCAATCTTTTGCCCAAATTAGAATCAAGGGCTTTCTTAATGCTCGCTAATGTTTTTGGCATTTTTTCGCTCCACCTCACTGTTTCCCATTATATCACGCCTGGTAAAAAAGGTCAAACAAATTTATTATTTTATCAATGAAAACCGGGTGTTGTCAATCAATTTTTTTCTACATTATGACCTATTTTACAACAACCTTAGTATTACACCACGATATAAATATATGTGCTGTGCAGCAAAAATTTTGTATAAGCAAAAAAAGCCTCTAAAATACAGGGGCCAACTTCCTTTATTGAAAATTGACCCGCTCACAAATGTATCGTTTATTCATCATCAACTGGCCTAAACGGCATGCCTGTACGGAGGACGCCTTTCGTTTCAAGGCCACCCAATCCTTTTTGACCTGTCAATGTATTCCGCAGGACATCCCACACGTTGATTCTCTCCATAAATGGCGTAAAGCTGATTTTGGTGACGATATAGACGGGATCTAGTGCATGGATGTTGACGCGTTGCGGCGAGCTGGCAAAATTGGCTCCAGCCAGAATTAAAGATTCAAAATGCGACTGGCAAGCACCGGCAAATATAACGAGCTGGTCAAGATTTGGATTTTTCCTCCGCGCGGCCCTGACAGCTTCTACAAAATATTTGGAATGCCGGTAAGCATTTAAATCCATTTTCTTTCCCTTGGCTCTTGAATAGGCATCATGGCCTGTAATGACAAGGATATGAGGGTGGTATTCATCGATGAGAATGGGAATTTTTCTATACATCTCTTTTTCATCACAATGAACTCCTCTGACAGATACCCCAAATTTTTTGTATAAGTCCAGACACCTGTTCAAATAATTCGGGTCTCCATCCATATGAAGGACACGTCCGGGTATTTGAAAATAATTATACTCCCTCTTATAGCCGTCCGTAGCCGTATATTCCTGCTTAGACCTAATCAGCTCCAAATCCTGTCGAAAAAGCTTCAACGACTGTTCCTCCAGTAAACGGACTGCCGATGATCTTGTCAGCCTTTCTTCTTCGGAAAATGGGACAAGATCTTCAATCGGCGCATCTGCCACCAGCCGATAATCCTCTCCATAGAGAACAGCTGTTGTTTGACCGTCAATCTCCATGATGTCAATGACCCGAAATAAAAGATCACATTGATAGGATAAGCGGCCGACAATCGTATTAATTGATATCACGGTCGTCAACTCCATAAACAGCGCAAATTAAATTCCTTTGCCATAGGCTATGCGCCCTTCCTGTTCAATGTGTCTGTTTATTGTTCTCCTTCGCCAAACTCTTCAAAGAGCGCGTCACTTAATACTCCAAACTCTTCGACAGACAGCGTTTCACCACGCCTTCCAGAATCGATTCCGGCCGCTGTAAGTGCCGCCAATATCTCCGCTTTTTTTGATTTTCCTCCCGGCAAACCGCCAGCCAAATTATTCATAATGGTTTTTCGCCTTTGTAAAAAACCCATTTTCACAACTTGGAAAAAGAATGATTCATTTTTAACCTCAACAGCCGGTTTTTCCCGCAATATCATTTTGACAACGGCCGATTCCACATTCGGTTGGGGCATAAACACCGATTTAGGCACGATCATCGCTGTTTCCGCCAACGTATAGTATTGTATCATGATGGAAAGTGAGCCATATTCTTTTGTGCCAGGGCGCGCAGAAATGCGGTCAGCGACTTCCTTTTGCAACATGACGACTATCCCGCGGATCGGCAAGTTTTCTTCAAGCAGCTTAAAAATGATTGGCGTTGTGACGTAATACGGCAAATTAGCAACAACCATTATTTCTGTTGACTCTGTAAATTTTGTCTGGATCATTTGTTGAATATCCGCTTTTAAAATATCTTCATGAATGATATGGACATTGTCATAAGGGGAAAGCGTGTCTTCCAAGATGGGAAAAAGCCGTTGATCGATTTCATAAGCAACGACTTTTTGGGCACTTTTCGCCAGTTGTTCCGTCAAAGCGCCGATTCCCGGACCAATCTCTATCACCCCTGTATCTTTCGTCAAACCCGCATGTTCAACAATCTTCCTTAAAATATTCGCATCAATCAAGAAGTTTTGCCCCAAACTTTTTTTAAAGGAAAACCCATATTTCCGCAAAATTTCTCTCGTCCTTATTGGGGTGGCAATATCTTTCTGCGTCATTGGCCTTCCTCCTGTCGCACCTTTTCCAGGGCTTTTAAAAAATCTTTACGGGACACTTGAAACATCATTAATCGTTTATGAAGCTGCTTACCGTTCGTGTAACCAATTTTAAGCAACTGACCAAGTCGCGCCCGCCGCCTTGCGGCATGCATTCCACCGATGAGCCCCGCATCGAGCAACTCTTTTTTTGTAATAACCTCCTTAACTTCTTCTGTCAGCGTGTGCGTTGCTTTTATGGCAAGGCAAATTGCTTCAGGAGAGGCATGCTCCACACCGACACCTTTCCCGCCTTTTCCCATTGCTTCTTCCTTATCGATAAAAGCATGCTTGCAGCCAGGCACATTGTCACTGACTGTTTTACGGATTTTTTCTCCCGGAAAATCAGGGTCCGTTAATATGATTACGCCCCTTTTCCGCTGGGCATGCCTGATTTTTTCAATCGTTTCCTTGGATACGGCAGAACCATTCGTTTCAATCGTATCGGCATCAAGCGCCCGTCTGATTGCCTTTGTATCATCTTTTCCTTCCACAACGATAACTTCTTTTATTTTCATTTTTCCTCCATATAGTGAATCGCCAAAGATCTTTTTATCTTAATTTTATTATAACCCGCCTTATGAGAAAAAAGAAAAAGCAGAGGATCAATTCCCCCGCTTAGTCCAAAATTTTCACTTTGACTTTTTTGCTTCCAAAGCTGTGTGCCTCGCCACTCGTTTGAACATGCACATCAATTTTATTCCCTTTAATGGCACCACCTGTGTCGCCGGCCACAGCATAACCATAACCTTCAACCCAAACTTTTGTACCGAGTGGTATGACATTCGGGTCAACCGCAATTACTTTGGCACTCGGATTGGCCTTTAAGTCAATTCCAGTAGCCGTGACACCTGAACAGCCACCGCATGTTGCCGTATAGGCCGTTGCGCTCACGTATATTTCTTTTCCGCCGCTATCTTTTTCCACTGTTTGTATAATTTGTGGCGTTTTTTCCTTGGTGCTCTGTTTAGTGATCTGCGGGGCCGGGGTGCTCTGTTTCGTTCCCGTTCCGACAGCCACAACCTTTTGGACGCTTTCTCTTATTTTCTTTTCTGAAATAAGCGTCCGGTTCACTTCCTTGCCGTTTTCAACTGTCACTTCGTACTCTTTTTTTACAAGACCTTGTTTACCTTCCTGGATCACTTTCTCCGTGCCATTGGGCAAAGAAGGATCTTTCTGCGTAATAACTTCAAAATCAATCGGCTCTTCCACTACATCAGTGACTTTTTGACCGCGAATGATATGTACCTCGCTATTAGGAGAAATATTTTCTTCTAGCCGAGGCTGCACCTTGTCCAATGGTCCGAAAGTGATTCCTTGTTGTTTTACAAAGTCGGCGACTGTCGTTGAAGTAGTCCACACTTCTTTCACGTTGCCGCCATCATTGAGAACAAGAGGAAAAGCCCGTTCTATTTGAATGTCCATACCGGCAACAACGGGGGCGGTTAGAGACATGTTCACCTGATCTTGTTCTTTCAATTCAATCTGATTTTCTTCCAAAAGCTGTTTTACTGTTTTCGCAGTCGTCCAAACAACCTGTGAATTGCTGCCTTCCGTGATCTCAACTTTTTTCGCCGGTTCCCAAACAAGAGAGAGTTCATCAATTAAAGCTGTTTCCGGATGATGTGATAGATAGTCCGATTCTTTTATATCGATATTTAATTCATTTAGCATATCCTGAATCGTGTCGGCATGTGTTTTGACAACAACTTTTTCTCCGTCCAGAGTTAAAGCCACTGTTTTTTTTGTTCCCTCGTTAATCAAAGTAATGAGGGTTGCTGTAAAAACGAGAAAACTCGCAACGGCGAGTCCCATTTTTTTTCGTTTTTCCATCTGCATGAAACTGGCCATGGAACGACTCCTCCTTTTCGTCTCATGAATGAGCGTTTTCTATATTTGAGCCAATCCTTTACGGGAATTGCTTCGATTTACTTTCATTCAATGTTTATCAGGAAGAGTTTGTAAAGTTTAGGGGTATGAAGGATTATTCATGTATGCCAAATAATTTTTTCGCATTTTCTGTTGTCGCCCGGGCGACTTCTTCATAGGATATTCCTTTTAATTCGGCAATTTGTTCAGCCACAAGCTTTACATACGCCGGTTCATTCCTTTTTCCCCGGTACGGATGCGGCGCCAAGTAAGGACAGTCCGTTTCGATCAGCAGCTTGTCCAGCGGAACTTGCTCGGCTACTCTCTTTGGTTTTTTGGCATTTTTAAACGTAACGGGACCGCCTAAAGAGATGTAAAAATTAAGTCTTAAACATTCTTTGGCAGATTCTGCGCTTCCGCTAAAACAATGCATAATGCCGCCGATTTCCTTGGCATCTTCTTCCTTCAGGATCTGAATGATATCCTCTGTCGCTTCACGATTATGTATAATCAGCGGCAAGCGCAACTTCTTTGCGAGCCTGATCTGTTTGCGAAATACTTCTTGCTGAATATCTTTCGGGGACTTATCCCAATGATAATCAAGCCCGATTTCCCCATAAGCAACTACTTTCGGATGGCGGGCCTTTTCTTCAAGCCACACCAAATCCTCTTCCGTCATGTCGATGGCATCAACTGGATGCCAACCGATGCTTGCATATAAAAAATCATATTTATCAACTATTTGGAGAGCTCTTTCGATCGTTTCCCGATTAAAACCGACAACAACCATATGCTCTACCCCTGCTTCTTGTGCCCGTTTCATAACCTCTTCCAAATCATCGTTAAATTGTTCGTCATTTAAATGGACATGCGTATCAAATAACATGGGCTCTTCTCTCCTTTAACGAGTATAAAGTATTTAAAAGTAACATAAGTCACAACAAGATAACATTTATATTACAAAAAAAGAACATAGGGAGTCGGGCTGGAATAGGGACTTAATCAGCCTTTCTCTCTATGCCCCCAATACTTTGGACATTTTCTGAATTTTTATTTACATTAAGTTTATTTTACAATAGCGCCATTTTGTAATCTTTGATCAACAGATGCTACCGACAAAACACCATTTTCTTCGCCGGCTAAAATCATTCCCTGCGACAATTCGCCACGAAGTTTGACAGGTTTTAAGTTGGCAACCACAATCACTTTTCGACCGATTAAATCTTCAGGTTTGTAAAATTCCGCAATGCCGGAAACGACCTGCCGCTTTTCGTATCCGAGATCCAGCTGTAATTTTAACAGCTTATTCGCTTTTTTAACCGGCTCACAGTCAATCACTTCCGCCACTCTTAACTCCACTTTCATAAAATCATCGATCGTAATTTCAGGTGATTGTTCCGGCTTTTCTACAGGTTCCTTTGCCGGCTGGGGTCCTCTCATTTCGCGTTGGATATAGCTGACCTCTTCTTCCAGTTCAAGCCGCGGAAAAATAGGTTCCCCCTTTTCAACAACTTTCGTCCCTTCCGGGATATTACCGAACGTTTCCAAGCTTTCCCACGATGTAAATTGGTCATCGGCGATATTTAATTGGGAAAATATCTTTTTCGGTGTTTCTGTTAAAAACGGTTGTAATAAAACCGCCGCCCTGCGAAGTGACTCGGCCAAATGCACCATGACACTGCCTAATTCCCGGCGCTTTTCTTCATCTTTCGCCAAAATCCACGGTTGTGTTTCATCAATATATTTATTCGTCCGGTTGATCATATGCCAGATAGACGAAAGGGCTACGGAAAACTCCATATGATCCATCGCTTTTTCATAATTTTGAATGGTTTCTTTATGCTCATCAAGCAATTCATTGTCAAAAGGAGTAATAGACCCTTCATAAGCTGGTATGACACCGTTAAAATATTTATTGATCATCGCGATCGTTCTGTTTAATAAATTTCCCAGATCATTTGCAAGATCGAAATTGATTCTTTCAATGAACCCTTCCGGAGTAAAAACGCCATCAGAACCAAACGGCACTTCCCGCAGTAGATAATATCTAACAGCATCGAGACCGTAACGTTTCACAAGCATAACCGGGTCGACGACATTTCCTTTCGATTTGGACATTTTGCCGTCTTTCATGAGCAGCCATCCATGGGCAAACACTTTTTTGGGTAGCGGCAAATCCAAAGCCATCAGCATAATCGGCCAATAGATCGTATGGAAACGGACAATTTCTTTTCCTACAAGATGTACATCTGCCGGCCAATATTTTACGTATTTTGAATCGTCGTCCGAGCCGTATCCAAGAGCGGTTATGTAGTTCGTCAACGCATCGATCCATACGTAAATGACATGCTTCGGGTCACCAGGAACGGGAATCCCCCAGTCAAATGTCGTCCTTGATACGGCCAAATCCTCAAGGCCTGGCTTAATGAAGTTGTTGATCATTTCATTTTTTCTTGATTCGGGCTGAATAAATTCAGGATTTTCCTCGTAATATTGAAGAAGCCTGTCGACATACTTACTCATTCTGAAAAAGTACGACTCTTCTTTCACCTTTTCCACCGGGCGGCCGCAATCCGGGCAATTGCCGTCTTCAAGCTGGCGCTCCGTAAAAAATGACTCGCAGGGCGTACAATAAAAACCTTCATATTCATCTAAATATATATCGCCTTGATCCAGAAGGCGCTTGAATATTTTTTGAACGACTTCTTTATGGCGCGGCTGTGTTGTGCGGATAAAATCATCATATGATATATCCAGCAACTTCCACAGCTCCTGGATGCCGCTCACCATTCGATCTACGTATTCCTTCGGCGTAATGTTTTCCTTTTCCGCCTGCTTCTGTATTTTTTGTCCATGCTCGTCCGTTCCCGTCAAATACATCACATCATAACCGCGCATTCTTTTATAACGAGCCATCGCATCTCCGGCCACCGTCGTATACGCATGGCCGATGTGCAAGTTGCCGCTCGGATAATAAATCGGTGTTGTTAAGTAAAAAGTTTTCAGTTTCTCCTTCACACTATTTTCCTCCCTCTCATCATTGCCTCTACTAATGGACTATATATTAAACGGTTTTTGCCATCATCATGTCCTCTTCTACAGTAAAAATATACGTGAAATATAACAATCCTGCAACTTGAGGGCTATTATAACAAATAGAAATTCTTATTTAATTACCAATATATCGACAAAACTAGTCAACTTTTCATAGGCCATTATATTCAATAAATTTACAAATTCTTTATTTAATAATTGACGGATATGGGAAAGACTGGTACTATTGATGTAGCTACATAGGCTATAAAACACGATCGTTTTGATATAAATGGGTGAAAGAGAGAAGAGAAATTGGGGAGGGCAATGTAATGAAATCTACCGGAATAGTGCGAAAAGTGGATGAACTTGGACGGGTTGTCATCCCGATTGAGCTTAGGCGGACACTTGGCATTGAAGAAAAAGACGCGTTGGAAATATATGTTGATGATGAGAAAATTATTTTGAAAAAGTACAAGCCAACCATGACCTGCCATATAACAGGAAATGTTTCAGATGACAACGTGCTACTCGCAGGGGGAAAATTGGTATTAAGCAAGGAAGGCGCGGACCAGCTCATCAATGAAATTCAGGAAGCTTTTAAAGCGAAAGAACTAGGAGTATAACGATAAAAAAGCCGCATCCTTAAGGAAACGGCTTTTTTCACGTAGTGATTCAAAAAACTTCCTTCCATTCATCTTTATGATCCAGCATCTTCCGAGCGATTTCTTTGGCGCCCTCCAAACTATGACTAGCAGCCCATCCGCATTGAACCTCGTTACAAGCCGGTACTTCTGTCGCTTCCAACACATCGTTCAATGTTTTCTCTAAAATGTGTAACACTTCTTCATAATCATCATGGTTCACAAGAGACATATAATAGCCAGTTTGACACCCCATTGGACTGATATCCACTATTTTGTCGGAATGGTTCCGGCTGTATTCGGCCATCATATGTTCCAATGAATGCAGTGCCGGCATCTTCATATGTTCCTTGTTCGGCTGACAGAAACGGATATCATATTTCTTGATGATATCTCCTTTCTCTCCCTTGATGACACCTGCAAGCCTGACATATGGGGCTTTCACCTTCGTATGATCCAAATTAAAACTTTCAACATTCATCTTTTGATTTGCCATCATCGCTCACTCCTTTTTAGTCGCTTCCATAAGCCATACAAAACGATTTTTTTGTGTAAAGGTTACAGCAAAGCCTGCTTCGCCAAATAGATGATTCATTGTGGAAATAGTCGGATAAAACTCTGTCTTCAAATCGGCTGCCAGGCGATTAAATTGTTTGCTTTCCGCTTCCTTAATCATATCCTGTTTCACTTCAATACTCACGAAAATTGTATCAGCAAAAACAATTCGGCCTCCTTCTCCGAGCATTTTTCCAAAGTTTTGAATGGCATCCGCTTTTTCCGCATCTGTCAAATGATGGAATGCATATGTGCTGACAATTGTATCCGGATTTCGTTCCGGCATTGGAAATTCGAGAAAATCTCCTTCAACAATTGTCGCCCCAGGCAATTTATGGCGAGCAATGTTTCTCATTCCTTTGGAAGGTTCAATGCCATATACCTCTTTCTCCATCTTGATCATTTTTTCTGTCAAGTTTCCCGTACCTACCCCAAATTCAAATATATACCCTTTTGCTTTTTTTGCAACCTCCAAAAGAATGTCATCATATCCTTCGAATACTTCTTTATATTCAATGTCACGGCCACTAACCGTTTGATCATATGTTTTTGACCAGTCGTCAAACAACTTATCAAATTTTCGCGTCAACCCCATTTCCCCCTTTTCTTATAAAAATACTATGAATTAATGTATAATTACTGTACCATCTGATTTTTAAAAAAGCAATGGGCCTTTAGCGTATTCTTCAAGCAAAAAAGAGACTGGAACATAAGCAAATACGAAATAGCAAAAGGGCCGGGACAAAACCCTGTGAAAATGAAATAAACCGCATGGAATCAAGTTTAAAAACCTTGATTTCACGCGGCTTTATTCTCACGATTTTTACGAATATCTATCAGCTTTTAACCTATGTTCCAGCCCTTATTTGTGTAAAAAAATCCCCATCATCGCTTTCCGCAGGTCTCTTCAGCTTCCTCGGAAAGCAAAGGTCGCTTTCCTGCGGGATCTTCAGCTCGAGCTATTCCCTCAGGGGTCTACCTATTTTGACTACGCTAAAAGCTTGCGTATGATACACTGGGACAATTTATCCCGCATATAAGGTGCCCGATTGGTTCAACTAACATTCAGTAGAAGCCCTACTGAATGAAGTTTCACTTTATTGTTCGTTTTTTCATTAGCTGATTTAGTTGTGTCCCAGCATAAAGAAGCTCGATAATCCAAATTTACATTTTTGAATCATCAAGCTTTTTTGTCATGCCTAATTTTCACTGAGAAAATGGATAGAATTCACCAATAACAGTATTGACTTTATATAGTTAGCCTCATTATGATTCACCGATATGATAAGCTTGATAAATTTCTCGTTTGGGCACCTTCCGGTCTTTTGCAACAAGTTTGATGGCTTCTTTGGCCTGAATTCCTTTCTCTGATATATACTGATTCACATGATCCTTTATCGTGAGTGGCGCCCACCATGATGGTTCTTCTTCTTTCTCTTCTCTGCTTCCTTCAACGACCAAACAAAATTCTCCGCGAATTTCTTCGGTTTTCGTCCAATCAAGCGCTTCTTGGATCGTCCCGCGCAAAAATTCCTCATACTTCTTTGTCAGTTCCCGGGAAAGGACTATTTTCCGGTTTCCCCATATATCCAGCATATGCTGGAGTGTTTCTTTCAAACGGTGGGGCGCTTCGTAGATAAGGATCGCTCCTTGTTGAAACTTCAAACGTTCCAGCGCTTTTTTCTTCTCTTTTTTCCCCCGCGGCAAAAAACCGAAAAAATAAAATGGCTGCGGCGGCAGTCCCGAAGCAATAAGCGCTGTAATCGCAGCATTGGCCCCTGGCAAAGGAATGACCGAAATTCCTTTTTCAATCGCAGCTTTGACCATTTCAAAACCGGGATCGGAAATGCAGGGCGTTCCGGCGTCGCTTACAAGCGCCACTTTTTCCCCTTTCATTAATCGATCAACGATCTGGCGGCCGCTTAATTCTTTATTATGCTCGTGATAACTTACGAGGGGAGTATCAATTTCAAAGTAATGGCATAATTTTTTTGTATTCCTCGTATCTTCGGCAGCGATGACATCCGCTTCCTTCATGAGCCGAATGGCCCGGAACGTCATATCTTCCAAGTTTCCAATCGGAGTAGGTATTAAATAAAGGATTCCTTCGACACTTTCATGATTGCTTTTCTGACTGCGCATCTTGTTCACCAGCCTTTAAAAATTGCTCTTTTTGGTGCCGCGACAGACGCTTGAAAGCATATTCGGCCCGCAATGCTTCCCCTTTTTCCCCAAACTCCTCAAGATAAATCATGCTCACCGGCACTCTTGCCCTTGTGTATTTTGCCCCCTTGCCAGCATTATGCTCCGCCAGCCTGCGCTTGGGGTCCACCGTATAGCCGCCATAATATGATCCGTCGCCGCATTCAAGTACGTAAAAATAATGTTTATTATTGTTCTCCATATAAAATCTCTCTAATTTCAGGCGTATATTCGTTATTTTCGTCATAGACAAACAAAGGAGGCAGCGTCTTTAAACCGGCATTCCCGTTTTTTGTCCCTTCCACCAAAATCGTATTCGCCTCTTTTCCGCTTTTCGGATATACAAAGCGCAGGCGCTTGGGCTCAAGCCGATATTGCCTCATCAGCGTTAAAATATCGAGCAACCTTTCGGGCCTGTGGACAAAAGCCGCCTTGCCCCCCTGGCGCAACAGCTGGCTGCTCACACGAATGACGTCTTCCAACGAACAAAGAATCTCATGGCGGGCGATGGCCAAATATTGATTTTCATTGATAACATGTGGGGAGGGAGAGGCGAAATAAGGAGGATTACATGTGACAACATCAAACTTGCCGTAACCAACTGTTTCGGTGATTTCCTTTAAATCACCATGAATCATTCGAATTCGATCCTCAAGCCGGTTGTATTGAATGCTCCTGACAGCCATTTGATAGAGGCGCTCTTGAATTTCCACACCTGTAATGGCGGCTTTCGTTTTACTGCTTAGTAAAAGCGGCACAACCCCATTACCACTGCATAAATCAATAATATTTCCCTTTTGAATCGGGATATAAGCAAAGCGGGCCAGCAAGACAGCATCAAGTGAAAAAGCGAACACTGTCGGGCTTTGAATGATTTTAAGATTTTCGGCCAAAAGATAATCCAGCCGTTCGTCTTCGTATAACTCTATCACGTTTTCTCACTCCATTACAGCAGACATCTTGCCGCACTTGAAAATAGCCTTCCCAATTATAGGAAGGCCTTTGTTCGTCTTTATTTTTTATTCAAGAAGGATAGGCAAAATAAGCAATCTTCATCCCTGCGCGGGCTTCCAAAATGGATATTGCAAATATGGAAGCCTTCCTGATACAAGCGGGCCAAATTATCATAGCCCTCACCAATTTCTTTCATTCGATCATATTCAACGTGCTCGTCCTTTTTTTTGTCGGCCGATAAGAAATTTTCCTGATCCATTTCTTGATTCAAATGTCTACGCAAATGGTCGTTTTCCAGTTTTAGGGCATGATTTTCTTCAATCAGCTCCCCCAAATACTGCTTTAATTCGCCAAGTTGCTGATATAACTGGCCGATTTGCATTTCCATATTACTGACTGAATCATAGAGTTCCTTCTTATCTTTCATCATACCACCCCATTAGTCCGAGGCCTGAACAGACGTCACACTCTTAGCTGTAATTTCTTCTAACGTATATTCTAAAATCCGCTCCTGACCGGACATTTCCACTTGCAAAATTCTTTCCAAAATATTTAAACCAATCACTTTTCCCGAGCCGTTCGGCGTACGAATAACATCCCCTACATCAGGAAGTTCTGCTTTAGCCGCTTCATATTCGTCGTTTTCATATTTCAAACAACACATAAGCCGGCCGCATAATCCGGAAATCTTTGTTGGGTTTAACGATAAATTTTGGTCTTTTGCCATTTTGATCGAAACAGGCTCAAAATCACCCAGAAAAGTGGAACAGCAGAGCATACGCCCGCACGGTCCAATCCCTCCAAGCATTTTGGCCTCATCTCTTACGCCAATTTGCCTCAATTCGATTCTTGTACGGAAAATAGAGGCCAGGTCTTTCACCAACTCCCGAAAATCAATCCGTCCGTCCGCGGTAAAGTAAAAAATGACTTTGTTGCGGTCAAACGTATATTCAACATCGACGAGCTTCATATCAAGTTGATGCTCGGTGATTTTTTTTGCACAGATTTCATATGCTTCTTTTGCTTGTATTTTATTTTCTTCAACGTTTTGCTTATCTTCCTGATCGGCAATCCTGACAATTTTTTTAAGCGGCAACACAACATCATGTTCGCTTACTTGTTTCTTGTCTGTAACGGCTTTTCCAAATTCTATTCCCCTTGCCGTTTCAACAATGACATAGTCATTCCTGACAACAGGATGATCCTGGGGATCAAAATAATATATTTTACCGGCTTTTTTAAACCGGACACCCACTACATTATACAAAAGAAGGTCCCCCCTGCAAATTCAGCACAAGCTGTTCCATTAACAGCTGAGGATTCATATTTGCGTGTATTTTTTTCTTGGCTTCCAAAATGGCTGTTATTTGTTCCGAAATCCTTCTTAGCGACGTTTGCAGCGCATCTTTTTCCAGTTTTTCCTTTATATCCGGATAAACTAGTTGCCGATCCTTCCCCAAGTGTATATAAAACAAATCTTTATATAAAAGCAGTAAAAGCGATAAGCCTAAATCAAGCTGAGACCTATCTTTAAAATGGCTCAACCAATCATTTTGTAATGCGGTCATTGCATAGAGCGGATTTTCTTTTAAGATGTCATATAATTTTAACACTATCATTCGGGCTTGTGCAAACCAATCTTCGTCATTCAGCCTGAGGGCATCTTCCAAATCATTCGTTACAGCGGCCAACAGCACCGCTTTTGTTTCATGAACCCCCGAATGCAATAGCTTTTCCAAAAGCTGTTCCCGGCTTAATGGGTGAAATGGTACTTTTTGACACCTTGACATAATGGTCGGCAACAGTTGCTGTGGCTGCTCTGTAACGAGGATTGCCATCGTTTGCACATGCGGCTCCTCCAAAAATTTGAGCAGACTGTTGGCCGCTTGTACGGTCATTTTTTCTGCATCAATGAGAATGTATATTTTCCTCTTTGATTCCATACCCGACTTGCTGAATTCAGTCCGCAATGAACGTATTTGATCTATTTTAATGGAAGCACCGTCCGGCTCCACGACATGAACATCAGGGTGGTTGCTGCTTTCAATTCTTCTACAGTTGCTGCAGCGGCCGCATGGATTCATATGATCACGACTATCCTCACAGAACATGCTGGATGCGAGTAACATGCTTGCCGCGCGTTTCCCTGTGCCCTGTTCGCCTTCAAATAAATATGCATGGGCAATACGGCCGTATTGAATGCTATTTTTTAACAGTCTGGCCGCGACGGGCTGTTCGCGTGTAAATTGTTCCCAGTTTTTGGCCACCGGTAACTCACCCTTACGTGTATAAATGAATGAGCAGCCCTTTTATTTCGCCA
This sequence comes from Siminovitchia thermophila, assembly GCF_016909185.1. Classification (GTDB taxonomy): domain Bacteria; phylum Bacillota; class Bacilli; order Bacillales; family Bacillaceae_C; genus Siminovitchia; species Siminovitchia thermophila. Next base: position 49,674 of record NZ_JAFBFH010000031.1, read on the forward strand.
ATCTTATCCAAAATATAAATGGACTGCTGTTCTTCTTTCAGTATGTCATTCGTTAACTCAATCAATTTTTCATCTATCGTCTCAACAATCTGAAGCGTTCTTCCGTCAGAAAATCGATTCCAACTATGAGATTGTTTTAAGTTCATGCCGAATTCAACAGCTTCCTGAACAAACCTTTTAACAAGCTGTTTATATTTAGCCAAGTCTTGGAAACTCCGCGTCTTTCCAAGCCGTTCGCCAGCTGCAGATAAATCGGCCATTAACTTGGCAAGCTGCTCCTCTTGCAGTTTCATCCCTTGAAAGGAAATCATCTCGGAAAATCTGGGGTTGTCCGTACGTTTTATTTTTTGCCCGGTCACGAAGTGTCCTGATCTTGATTTGGATGTCTCGTTAATTTTCATAAGCTACCCTAAAATTGATGAAATTGCTCGATTGGCAGGACAAAAACCGTGGCTCCCCCAACGGACACTTCAACTGGATAAGGAATGTAGGAGTCGGCATTTCCTCCCATTGGTGAAACCGGAGCCATTAATTGCTCCCGAGATTTGCAATTTTCCCTAATGACTTCGAGCGCCTTTTCCACACGGATATCTTCTGTCCCAATCATGAATGTTGTATTTCCCGATTTTAAAAACCCGCCTGTCGTCGCAAGTTTAGTAGCTCTAAAATTATGTTCAACCAACGCGTTCATCAACCGGTTGCTGTCCTGGTCTTGAACTACGGCCATTATCAACTTCATGTATATCACCCCTTTAAAAAAGTGAAAAACAAATATTTGTTATTATCATTATTATATCAGTTAAACGAATATGTGACATCGTTATATGAACCATTATATCCAAACATCTTCTATTTCGAATCAACCATATTTCTACATTGTTGTTCAATAATATTCTTTGCAGCCATAAAAAGTACCATTACTTTGTTTCGTATGATTTCAATTGTTCTTCAATAATATTCTTTGCAGCCTCGTAAACATTATCCATCGGTTGGCTCGCATCAATTTCCATCATACGCTCAGGAAAACGGTTTAACAGCAATTTATAACCTTCTCGTACTTTTTGGTGAAATTCAATCGTTTCCAAATCAAGGCGGTTAATCTCCCTTCCCGCATGTTTGGCAATTCGTTTCAGCCCCGCCTCAGGTTCAATATCAAAATATAGCGTTATATCAGGCATCAAGCCATTGACGGCAAACTGATTAATCGCATATACCTCATCTATCCCAAGCCCTCTGGCAAATCCTTGGTAAGCAAGGGAGCTGTCAATAAAACGGTCACATAATACAAGCGTGCCGCGTCGAAGTGCCGGTATAATTTTTTCCGTTAAATGCTGACGGCGCGCGGCCGCATATAACAAAGCTTCCGTTCTTCCGTCCATCATCGTATGTTCTTTGTCCAAAATAATCGTTCGGATCTTCTCGGCAATTTCTATTCCTCCCGGTTCACGGGTAGCAAGAACAGGTACCCCGGAAGCGGAAAAATCCATACGCAGTCTTTCAATAATAGTCGTTTTTCCCGCTCCCTCAGGACCTTCTACAGTAATAAACAATCCACACATCCCTTTACCTCCGCAAACTATATATGTCGTTTAGTATAACGTTCTTTTTACCGGAAATGAACCTTTTGCTGTCTCCTTGAAACCTGTCATGATTGACACCAGATCTTTTATTGATCACTCATCCCCCAGCAAGAAGGAAGCGAACTGCCTCCCCGCATCATATTTTACTATAAAGCGAAACTTGATTGTTAGTTAAGCCAATCGGGCTTTTACTGACAGTTGATCCCCCGTACATTCTCATCTTCCAGCGATTTCTTGCAGTGGGGGCATACTGCCAGTTAATTCGGGGTGGAAAAAACAAAAAAAACCGGGCTTTATCCGCAAAAGCCTGGTTTTTATGTCACGATTTTCGTTTCTTTAATAACCTTCATTTGTTCAATGTAAAACTTATATTTTGGATCATCCGTGTCCGTTTTGACCATTTCTCTCTCACAGTCCGTACAGATAAACGATGTATAAAGATGTATACCGATTTTTTTCGGCTGCTCGCAAATAATGCACTTTTCCATCTCTCCACCTCCACACAAAGTAGTGTACCCAGCTGGATAAATTGTATACACAATTTATAAGATTTGTTAGTTTTTAAAATCATTGCTTTGTAAATTCTATGCAGGGTAGACAGTTACTGTGTTTGTCTTTTAAAAAACAGAAAAAAACGAAACACCCGCCACGGTTTGGCGAATGTTTCATGGAATCACATATAGTTGAATGAGAGACAAAGCTGCAACACCCGGCAATCCTAGAAAACCTGAAATTGCGGCGGTGATCCAATTAATTGGGACGTACAAACCAAATTGATTGCCGAAGGCATTTAAAAAAAATAAAAATAGCGCTCCGATGACCAGCTTCATTGCTGATTGACCGATGAATCGAATCAGCCGACCGGGCCTTCCCGATATGAGCAAAAAAATGATAAGACCAGCCAATGATGAAATAATGATAATGGACTCCAAGCTTTCCCCTCCTGTTCTCCCGTCCTATATTATTTATTGTATGAACGGTCTGTCCAAAAAGAACGGCAGGCGGCTTGGTAGTTATTTTTTTATTGATACTTTTCTTAATTTCGCTTCACGTAAAAGATAAATATATTTTGCTTTTGCCATGAGCGCTTTGTATTTTAATTCATCATGCTCCCCGTAACTTAAATGCATCAATTGTTTTAAATGAAGCCAATTATTTTTTGTCTCTTCAATCAGTTCAACGAATTTTTGATCATATTCTTTCCGGAGTTTTTTTCTCTGAAACATGCGGCGCCTCTCCTTACAAAACTTCTCTTCTGCCTTCCAATGCCTTTGATAAAGTGACTTCATCCGCATATTCAAGATCGCCGCCAACCGGAAGTCCGTGGGCAATTCTTGTCACTTTAAGGCCGGATGGCTTTAGAAGCCGGGAAATGTACATGGCTGTCGCTTCCCCTTCTATATTGGGATTCGTCGCCAAAATCACTTCTTGAACGGTTTCGTCTTGAAGCCTTTTAAGCAAATCCGGAATGTTGATATCTTCCGGTCCAATTCCTTCCATAGGAGAAATAGATCCGTGCAAGACATGATAAAGACCTGTATATTCTTTCATTTTTTCCATGGCAATCACATCTTTCGGCTCCTGAACAACACAAATGACGCTGCGGTCACGCCGTTCCTCTTTACAAATATAACAAGGGTCCTGATCAGTAATATGCCCGCAAACCGAGCAGTATCCAAGATCCCTTTTTGCATTGACCAATGCTTTCGCAAAATCAAGGACGGTGTCTTCTTTCATGCCAAGAACGAAAAACGCCAGGCGGGCAGCTGTTTTCGGCCCGATTCCCGGCAGTTTCATAAAGCTGTCGATCAGCTTGGATATTGGTTCTGGATAGTGCATGTTGTTAACCTCCTAAAAGCCAGGAAGGTTTAATCCTTTTGTAAATTGTCCCATCGTCTGGCTCGTTAATTCTTCGGCCTTTTTAAGCGCATCGTTTGTCGCGGCCAATACAAGGTCTTGAAGCATTTCAATGTCTTCGGGATCGACAACTTCTTCATCAATTTTGACTTCAAGCACTTCCTTATGGCCTGAAACAATAACGGTGACCATACCGCCGCCAGCTGTGCCTTCTATCTTCTTTTCACCAAGCTCTTCCTGGGCTTTCGCCATTTTCTTTTGCATTTTTTGCATTTGCTTCATCATGCCTTGCATATTTCCCATTCCTCGCATCATTAAAAACCTCCAACATAGAAAATTAGTTTTTGATCTCGAGAAGATCTTCCCCGACAAGCTTGAGCGCCTCGGCAACGAGAGGATCTTCTTCATTCGTTTTCACCTGGTCGCCATCCGGCTTTTTCTTTTCTATGAATTCCCGGCGGATTTCCGACCATTGTTTTTCGGGAACCGCGATAATTTGATAAGCTGTACCGGCCAGTTCTTCCAACGTTTGAGACAGCGTTTGAAAATATGTTTCATTTTCCATAGCCATCCGGCAATGTATATCATGTTTAAATTTTAGTACAAACGCATTCGATGAAGCGGCAGATGGTTCTGCATCGTGGAGAAGTGCCGCCAGTTGCACCATTTTTTGACCGTTCAACGATTCAAGCAAGTCTCCCCAGCGGCTTTTAATGGCATTTAAATCCTGGCGTGTTGCATTCTCCAAAACCTGCATGATGGGTCGGGCATTGACCCGAAAATCTTTTGCATTGCTTCGGACCGCTTTTCTTGGAGCCGGATCGCTTTTTGCTTCTGCCGATCTTTTGGTTGATTGTTCTTTCAATAATGTTATCTCTTTTTCAAGCGCCTCGATCTTTTTATACAGTTCTGTCATTTCAGGCGCGTCATTTGGGAAAGATTTCACTTGCGTTTGGCATAGTTTCACAAGGCAAACCTCTAAATAAGTGCGTGCATGATTTGAAAATCGCATTTCCTGCTGTGTTTTGCTTAATATATCGATGTATTCATAAATCTGCTCAGGAAGCATTGATTCAGATAACTGTTTAAAATCCTCGTCCAATCGGGCGCGGACCATTGCTTCTTCCAACTCGGGTGCCGTCTTGTAAAGCAAAAGGTCGCGAAAGTATAAAATAAAATCTTCCGAAAACCGAGCTGGATCCTTCCCCTGCAAAAGCAACTCCTCAAGGGCGCCCAAAGCAACAGCAACTTCTTTCTCGTGAATGGCCTTCGCCAACTTGTTCAAACTGCTTTGGGAAATGGAGCCGGTTACCGTCAGTGCGTCTTCCACCGTTACCATATCCGTGCTGAAGGAAATCGCTTGATCGAGCAGACTCAAAGCGTCCCTCATGCCTCCCTCGGCAGCAGCGCCGATTACGTGTAATGCCTTTTCATCATATTTCAAACCTGTTTCATTTGCAATATGAACCATTCTTTTTACAATATCATGCGCGGTGATTCTTTTAAAATCAAAACGCTGACATCTAGAAATGATCGTTAACGGAATCTTGTGGGGCTCTGTCGTTGCCAAAATGAAAATCACGTGTCGGGGCGGCTCCTCCAATGTTTTTAATAATGCATTGAAGGCTCCGATGGACAGCATATGCACCTCGTCAATAATGTATACTTTGTAGGATACGGCATTGGGCGCATACTTTACTTTATCACGAATATCGCGGATTTCTTCAACTCCATTGTTGGATGCGGCATCAATTTCAATCACATCAGAGATGGACCCGTCCATGATGCCTTGACAGGCCGCACATTCATTACACGGTTCAGATACCGGCATGCGTTCACAATTTACTGCCTTTGCCAGTATTTTGGCCGCACTTGTTTTTCCAGTTCCTCTGGGACCGGAAAATAAATAAGCATGGGATATTTTTTGTTGGAGGAGAGCATTTTGCAACGTTTTGGTGACATGTTCCTGGCCGACTACATCTATAAAAGCCTGTGGGCGCCAAACTCGATACAATGCTTGGTAACTCAATGCCTCTCCCCCTTTCTTTGCCATTTTAGTGAATTTCGCTGTTTATATTATACCTTAATTAGGCAAGAAATTACAGAAACAATCCGTAATGACGAATGTCTTTAAAAAGCACCTGAGCCTCCTCCGCCGCCGTCAACGCCACCTCCGGAATAGCTGGTGTCGGAACTGTCAGCAGAAGCCGTATTCATTATATGTTCATCTGCTAATGCAAATGAAGAAGCAGTGTTCAACCCTGAATAGAAGAAAACGTCCACCGTAGAGTAGCTGGCCACGCTTGTTTCATTCTTTTGAATAACTTGGCTAAAATAATCCGCCAGACGGTTCTTTTTCGTCCCCATACTATATATTAGCAAACGCTTTTTATCATCCTCGCTTGATTGTTCCCATTCGGAGACAGGAATTTGCTCATACTCTTTTTCGAGCTTGTTCCACTCCTCCTTTAAAAGCATACCTTCATATGAGATAGGCTTATAAAATATAGCCAAACATAAGCTGGCGAGTCCCAATGCCCCTGCCTGGAACATGAGTCCATATAGGTCATAGACGATGAAAAAAGCAGAAGCAATAAGCATAGCCGTACCCGTCGTTCCAAGCGTCCATTTTAATAATGGATTGTTTTCATGGAGATTTGATTGATCGATCTCTTTTTTGATTGCATCTTTCCATCGGCTTATTTCTTCCTCATATCGATCATGGTTCGATTCCAACTGTATGTACTGTTCCAAATCATTCAGGGTAAATGTTTTATTCCCCCCCACCTTTTCAAAGAGCAAACGAAGCAAAATCTTTTCATGAGCTTTTTCCGCTTCCCCATCCAGCAGCAAAAACCGGTCCTCTGAAACCTGCCGGACATATCCTTTTCGTACAAGATCCATTAAAGCTGCCGCCAGCAGTTCCGGTGAAAATTGATATAAAAAATAAAGAATAGCCGGCATGCTCAACTTTTGTTTTGGAATCATATATTTCCTGCTATTAATTTCATTTTTGGCTGCTCGTTTTCTTTGTTTACTCTTCATTGCCTCAGATGTGATCACCCCAATAAAAAGAGCACCAAATATCAATAAGAACCATTTTCCAACTGATGAGGTTTTCTCCCTGTTTTCCGCAAATGTTTGTGCTTTGTCAATCAACTTTTGTTGCTCATCCAGCAATGTTTGGCGCATTTCTTGATCAGAGGTTTCAGTCAAGTCCGGAAATAATGCCGAATCATATGCCACCCGAATATCCCCATTTTCACCAGCTTCCACTTTATGTAACTGGAATGTAACAGCACCGCTATTTCCAACCTTCTCCTTACCGAACGATTCATCATACCCAAAGGCAATCACATCATCCGTTTCAGCAGGGGGATGGACCGTGATAGTCATGTTCCCATAATCCGCTTCATTGCGTTTATCCAAAAAAGGCCAATAAAACTCTGTTATATCAGGATGCTTAGAAAGACCGTTTTTAATCATATAATGGAGTTCTACACTAATATTCTCATCGCTCCCGCTTCGAGAAACTTTATATAAATCTTTTTCTTTCTTTACTTTTAGCTCTTTTTCGCCTTCATTCGCTGTAAAATCGGTTATTTCCGCACCTTTCTTCGGAATTATTTCCCGGGTAATTCCGCGAAATTTGTCATCAAAAGAATAAGAATGGACTTCAGTCACTCGCACATCCCCATTTTTTTGCAAATAGGCATCGATGGTTACATCCGTTATCGAAAATTCCACTGCCATAGTCTGAATAGGCCATGCCCCAATCATAAACAAAATCAATATGAAAACAAGCTTTTTCTTCATCACAAACACCTCACTTTCCTCTTATACGGGATATAGGAGGAAAAAGTTTCAGATAGCAATCCGTCGAATCGAATACACATACACTCGGATATACTTTTTTTTCACTGAAAACTAAAAAATCCATCTGCCATTGCAGATGGATTTGATATTGAATGGATTGCCGTGCACCTTCCGTCGACAGTGTTTCATAAGCGTTACTCTAGCAGTTAGCTCGATCCAGGCTGCCCCGCGGCACATGGGATGGCCCACTTAATGCTGCTTCCTTCCGGACCTGACATGGTTCATGGGTTCCCATTGCGCAGGACCCAGATGTCCACACCACTTACTTGAGGCAGATCCTTACAAAACAACAGCCTCGGGAAGGGATTCAACCCCGCTGGAGCGGATTGCGGGTACAGGGCTCCGCTATTTCCCCGTCTAGCACGGTAAGGATTATTGTACCACTTTTTCAGCATAAAATCAATCTTTACTAAAGGAAAGTTTGTCCGGCATTAACTGGCAGTAAAATCACCTTTTTAAAAAATTGTGAGTGAAATGACATTGGATATCGACTGCCAGTATATGCCCGATTGGTTCTACTAACAATCAGTCGGATACAGTTAACTGGCAAGCTAAGAACATATCCTATGGCAATGTCTGCATGGTCCACCTTCTGTGGAACTATCCGGCTATTGAAGCTTCACTTTATCCCTTCTTTTTCCTGCGAAGTTCACGAAAAAATTGGCTTAGAAGCTCTCCGCATTCATCCGCCAATACTCCGCCGACCACTTCACTTTGATGATTAAAGCGGGCATCAGAAAGCAAATTCATAAGTGTTCCCGCACAGCCGGCCTTTGGATCAGAAGCTCCGTATACGACTTTTTTTATACGCGATAAAATGATAGCGCCACTGCACATCGGACATGGCTCCAACGTTACATATAGTTCCGCATTTTCAAGACGCCATGTCCCTAGTGTCCGGCAAGCTTCCTGAATGGCGATGATTTCGGCATGCGCTACGGCATTTTGCTCCGTTTCCCGTCGGTTTGATGCTTTAGCGATGATTTTCCCATTTAAGACAATGATAGCCCCGATGGGAACTTCACCAATTGAGCGGGCCTTCTTCGCTTCTTCAATTGCAACATTCATATATTTCTCTTCATTTTCCATCGTTTTTCTCCTCATTTTTGCTACATATGATTGTACCAAAATTTTTTATTAGAGGTCTTTAATTTTCCTGGCATGCATACAATGGGACAAGATAAACGTTTGACTAAGGTGGTTAAGGAGGGTAAACATGCAAATCCATGTCGTCGAGCCCAATCAGACTTTGTCCTCGATCGCTTCCTTGTACGGGATAGCTCCAGCTATCATAACGGAAGCCAATGATTTACAAAATCCCGATCGGCTTGTGGTCGGGCAAGCGATTGTCATTCCGATTATCGGCAGGTTTTATTGGGTACAGCCTGGTGACAGCCTCTATACAATCGCGAGAAGATTTGGCATTTCTTATCAAGAGCTTGCCCGAATCAATGGGATTAGTGTCAACCAGCCTATTCGGGTTGGCTTGCGGCTCTATATCCCACAGGGACCAAAGCGAGAAGGAGAGTTTTTAGCTTATGTCGAGCCGAGGCGTACGGGGACCGTATCCCCCGTTTTGGAGTCGAGTGCGAGAGAAGCATCTCCTTACTTAACATATTTGGCTCCATTTGCTTACTTGCCAAAACGTGACGGAACATTAGATCCCCCCCAGTTAAATCGTTTTCCCGAAATTGCCCGCGCAAACAACACATCTCTCGCCATGGTCTTGGCCAACCAGGAAGAAGGACAATTCAACACTGAACTTGCTCATATTTTGCTTACAAATGAACAAGTGCAAACAACTTTTTTGGAAAATATTGCAACAGAAGCCAAAAGGGTCGGCTTTACCGATATTCACTTTGATTTTGAAAGGATTGCAGCGGAAGATCGTGAAGCTTATAACCAATTTCTTCGAAAAGCACGCGACCGTTTCCATGCGGAAGGCTATATCATTTCCACGGCACTTGCCCCCAAAACAAGTGCTACACAGGTGGGGGAATGGTATGCGGGGCATGATTATCGGGCGCACGGCGAAATTGTCGATTACTCTTTGATCATGACATATGAATGGGGCTACAGCGGCGGTCCCGCAATGGCTGTTTCCCCCATTGGACCAGTTCGGGATGTATTGGAGTACGCGCTAACCGAAATGCCTTCACGTAAAATCATGATGGGACAAAATCTGTATGGCTATGATTGGACGCTTCCGTTCGTCAAGGGAACGACGGCAAAAGCTGTAAGCCCCCAGGAGGCCATTCGGATTGCCCTTGAAAACAATGTAGCCATCGAATACGATACAACTGCACAAGCCCCTTTTTTTCATTATACGGACGGGGAAGGGAACAGGCATGAAGTTTGGTTTGAAGATGCGCGTTCCATCCAGGCAAAATTTGATTTGGTTAAAGAGCTCAACCTTCGGGGTGTCGGCTATTGGAAACTTGGGCTGTCTTTTCCACAAAACTGGCTCTTGATTACTGACAATTTTAATGTAGTGAAAACATAAAAGCGGCTCATTCGAACCGCTTCTTTCAGTTAATGACTTCTTTATTTCTCATATAAGGGCGCAACACTTCGGGAATTTCAACACTTCCGTCTTCTCGTTGGTAGTTTTCCAAGATTGCCGCCACCGTTCTTCCTACTGCCAAGCCAGATCCGTTCAGCGTGTGCACATGTTGCGGTTTGGCTTTTGGTTCAGTGCGGAAACGGATATTGGCTCTTCTTGCCTGAAACGTTTCAAAGTTTGAACAAGAAGAAATTTCTCTGTATGTTTTATAGCTCGGAATCCATACTTCAAGATCATATTTCTTGGCTGCTGTAAAACCAAGATCGGCTGTACACATGCTCATGACGCGATAGGGCAAATTCAAAAGCTGTAATACTTTTTCCGCGTGGTTTGTCAGTTTCTCAAGTTCGGCATAAGAATCTTCCGGTTTTACAAATTTAACTAATTCCACTTTATTAAATTGATGTTGGCGGATCAAGCCGCGCGTATCTCGCCCCGCAGACCCGGCCTCTGAACGAAAACATGCACTGTAAGCCACATAGTTAATCGGCAAGCGATCGCCGTCCAATATTTCATCTCGATGGTAGTTGGTCACTGAGACTTCCGCAGTCGGGATAAGGAAAAAATCATCACTTTCAACATGAAACGCATCCTCCGCAAACTTCGGCAATTGTCCCGTTCCCGTCATACTTGCACGATTCACAAGGTATGGCGGCAACATCTCCTCATACCCGTGTTCTTCCACGTGAAGATCCATCATGAAATTAATGAGAGCCCGTTCAAGCCTGGCTCCAAGGCCTTTATAAAAGACAAATCGACTTCCAGTAACTTTTGCCGCCCGTTCAAAGTCCAATATATTCAAGTCATCGGCCAATTCCCAGTGCGGTTTCGGCTCAAATGTAAATTGGGGAACATTACCCCATCTTCTTATCTCTACATTATCATCTTCCGTCTCTCCTACCGGAACACTTTCATGAGGAATATTGGGAATAGCTAAAAGTAATTGCTGTAACTCTTCTTCAATCACACGGAGTTCTCTATCCAATTCCTTTACTTGCTGGCTGACTTGCCGCATTTCACTAATCAAATGATCGGCATTTTGCTTTTCTTTTTTTAACTGGGCGATTCTTTCTGAAACTTCATTTCTGTTATTTTTTAACTGTTCCGATTGAACAATCATTTCCCTCCGTTTTTGATCAAGTTGTTCAAACTTATCCAAATCAGCCAAATCCTCGCCGCGATGCTGCAATTTTTTCTTGATTTCATCTACATTCCCTCGAAGAACCTTCATATCCAGCATACGATTACCTCCCAAAATATTTTATTTAAACAAAAAAACTCCCGATCCCAAAGGGACGAGAGTTTACCCGCGTTGCCACCCAAATTGAAAGCCTGAGCTTTCCTCTTTGCCTGATAACGGGGTGATCCCGAAAATGCTTACTTGCCCGAAATGATCGGCGGTTCGGCATTTTGCTCAAGGACGGATTCACAGGCAGTGCCGCCAGTTTTCACCAAACACCGGCTCTCTTAAAGGACACTGTTCCGCTACTATTTCCTCTCAACGCATTCGCTCGTATTTTGTTGATAATATACTACATATCCAAGTGGAATGCAAATGTACTGTCTTATCTATATAATTGTCATCTGTCCGCTTTTCTAAACCAACAGATATTTTTTAAAACCAACCTTTGACTGTTTTAACCGAGCTATCCCAAACATCGCCGAAAAAGCCGCCTATTCCGCGCATCATTAGAACAAACCAATTGGCTTTCTCCACTTTTTCTCCTGTCACCATATTGACAGATGCCGTTTTGCTTTTTGATAAAAAGCCGTAAGGATCTTCTCCCTCATATGCGGCTTCCAGAACGCCCACTTTTTCACCTTTTTTAATCGGTGCGGTCAATTTCCCTTCTTTATTCAATTTCTTCTTATCTATTTTAACACGAGGTTTGTACATTTTTTCTTCCCCGTTTTTCACTACCACTTTTAAAGGGGATTCAGACTGAATGGAGACAGATTTTTCTTTTCCGCTTATGACAGGTATCGTTTTATTATTTTTTACTTGATAACCTTTCGGATATATTTCTTTTACAGAGAAGTTTGTAAAAGCATAGTCCATCATTTTTTTGGATTCATTAAATCTGGATTTGTAATCACCTTGGCCGTTTTTTCCTTTCGCGTTCATGACAACCGTAATAACCCTTAAACCATCCCGTTTAGCCGTCCCGGTAAAACAGTACCCAGCAAAGTCTGTTGTCCCGGTTTTTAATCCATCTACGCCTTCATAGCTAAAATCTAGAGATGGGAGCATCCAGTTCCAGTTCACCATTTTACCAGGCTTACCAGGGAATTCTTTCTCAGGTATGCTCGTTGTTTCCAATACTTCGGGATAATCATTCATCAGACGGGAAGCCAGTTTTGCCATTGATCGTGCAGACATGATATTTTCATCTTCTGGCTTGGTTCCCTCTGGATGTTTGCCTTTTAAATCCTTATTGTTTAGACCGGTGGAATTGACAAACTTATAGTTTTCAAGACCCAGTTCTTCCGCTTTTTTGTTCATTAAGTCGACAAACTTCTTCTCGGAACCGGCAATGGCTTCGGCAATGGCGATCGTGGCGCCATTTGCCGAGTAAATCGCCATCGCTTCATATAATTGTCGAATCGTATATTTTTTCCCCGCTTCAAGCGGTACATTTGAAAGATTTGTATCAATAGAAACCTGATGAACATAATCGCTGATGGTTTGTTCCTGTTCCCAAGATATTTTTTTATCCTTAATCGCTTCGAACATTAGATACTCAGTCATCATTTTGGACATTGAGGCAATGCCGAGCGCAGTATCTTCATTTTTTGCGTACAGTACCTTTCCTGTACTTGCTTCAACGAGGATTGCCGCATCCGCGTTAATATCGAGCGCATCCTCAGCGGAAGCACGTTCAGGAACAGTGATCATGCTAACGAACATAAGTAACGACAGAAAAAACGCTAAAAATGGTATCTTTTTCCGAATTATCACAAGTTTACCCTCCAAATTATATGTACACCTTTGTCATTTTAACATAGAAAAACATCGTTGAGTAGGCTGTGTTCTTTTCAGTTTCATAACAAAAAAAAAGCAAAGCCCATTCACTGGATTCATCAGGGCTTTTGCCATTTTTTTATGATAATGAGTAGTTTGGCGCTTCTTTCGTAATCTGCACATCATGCGGATGGCTCTCACGAAGTCCGGCACCGGTCATTTTGATAAATTGGGCATTTTCACGGAAATACTCCAAATCGGCGGCACCGCAGTAACCCATTCCGGCTCGAAGACCTCCAGTCAGTTGATAAAGGGTATCTGCGAGCGGCCCTTTATAAGGAACGCGTCCTTCGATTCCTTCTGGGACAAACTTTTTCGCATCTTCTTGGAAATAACGGTCCTTCGATCCTTTTTGCATGGCGCCTTCCGATCCCATGCCACGATATACTTTAAAACGACGACCTTGGAAAATTTCTGTTTCTCCTGGACTTTCCGACGTTCCGGCAAGCAAGCTTCCGAGCATGACAGCATGTCCTCCTGCAGCAAGAGCCTTCACGATATCGCCGGAATATTTAACGCCCCCGTCAGCAATGATCGTTTTTCCATGCTTCCTCGCTTCTGTCGCGCAATCATAAATAGCTGTAATTTGCGGGACACCAATTCCTGCTACAACGCGGGTTGTACATATGGAACCCGGTCCAATGCCCACTTTTACAACATCCGCACCCGCTTCATATAATTCCCTCGTCGCTTCTGCTGTTGCAACGTTACCAGCAATCAAGTTCAAATGGGGATATAGCTTACGAATTTCCCGGACAGTTTTTAACACACCGGCTGAATGGCCATGGGCCGTGTCAACAACGATGGCATCAACCTGTGAATTGACAAGCGCTTCTACCCGCTTATATGTGTCTGCCGCAATCCCGACTGCGGCGCTTACAAGCAGACGGCCTTTTTCGTCCTTTGCGGAATTTGGATATTCGATCACTTTTTCTATATCTTTGATAGTAATTAATCCTTTCAGGACTCCTTTATCATCAATCAAAGGCAATTTTTCAATACGATGTTCCTGAAGTATTTTTTCCGCTTCGGCAAGGGAAGTTCCGACAGATGCCGTAACAAGATTTTCTTTCGTCATGACTTCGGTAATTGGAAGAGAGTAATCCTGAATAAAACGCATATCCCTGTTTGTAATAATGCCGACCAATATTTTGTCTTCTTCATTATTAACAATCGGGACTCCTGAAATCCGATATTTCCCCATTAAGTGCTCGGCATCATACACTTGATGTTCCGGGGTCAAGAAGAACGGATCAGTTATCACGCCACTTTCAGACCGTTTTACCTTATCGACTTGTTCGGCCTGTTGTTCAATGCTCATATTTTTGTGAATGACACCCAGACCACCCTGGCGCGCCATGGAAATGGCCATGTCTGATTCGGTAACAGTATCCATTCCTGCACTGATAATAGGGATGTTCAGCTTTAGGCTGTCTGTCAGGCTTGTACTCAAATCAACTTCTTTCGGCAAGACCTCAGATTTAGCCGGGATTAACAACACATCATCAAATGTTAATCCTTCTTTTACAAACTTTGACTCCCACATTTTTTTTCGTCCCCCTGCCCAAAATATTATTAGTAGGTTATCAATTGGTTAAAATACTGTCAAGGTTAATGGGTGATGTTCAATTTTTCTAATTATTCGGAGGTGTTTTGTCTGTCAACATACAAAAAAATATGGATGCAATTCAATTTTTTTCGGTCGGCAACTACAGTTCAAACTTATTTAAAAAGAAAATATGAAAACCACCATATAGAGGATGCCGAAAGAAAAAGCTATGATAATTGTTACCCATTTATGTACTATTTAGAACAAGGCGAAACATACTACACCCAAGCTGACCAATCGCCATTTTCCATCAGACCTATATTGCTTTATTATGGATTAATTCATTTATTAAAGGCATGCCTTCTTACAGTGGACCCAAACTATCCCGGCACAACCTCTGTTTTGGCTCACGGCGTTTCTGCACGAAAAAGGAAAAAGCGGAACTATCAATTTCTGGAAGATGAAGTAAAAGTTCAAAAAAACGGCTTATGCACCTATTTTTCAGAGCAAATGTATCAACTAAAACACTTGGAAGGAGAGAAATATAAAATGGGGGAGTTACTGGCTCAAGTTCCGGAACTGGACGACCTGTACTTATTTACGAGTGGTAAAAGCAATTTTATGCTACTGAAGCAACTCCCCGGCAATATTTGGACAATCCCTGCTGAATTAGCGCTGAACTATCATATAAGTGTTCAGAGGTTAAAACAATTTTTAGATAGCAAGCATCCTGAAATGATTTATTGGCTTGAAAACAAAGAGAAGGAAACAGAGATTCTCATTGACGGCAAGCGGACGAACTTCTTTCCGCCTTTTCGTTATCACATATTTAAAGAGAAATTTGGACTTGGCTCCTCCTTACAAGCCGCCATTCTTCTTCCCGACCTTTTGATTCACTATTTGCTCCTATTTAATTTAAGCATGATCGCCCGTTATGAAACGGAGTGGTGGATGGACCTCATAAAAACGGCATCTGATCTTGATTATCCATTCATCCATGCTTTTTTAAATATTACGGCTGAAAAAAGTCCACAAATGATTCTTGATTATTTAACGGGTAATGAAAAAACATAGAGCGTATCCACTCTATGTTTTCGCTTGCCCGGCAACGTCCTGCTCTCACAAGGGGAAGCCCCTCATTACCATCGGCGCGCGAACTTAACTTCCGTGTTCGGGCTGCGGATCATGATGACCGGCGAATCTCTTCGTCATCTGCACTCGCTCGATTCTCATGGGCATTGCCCATTGCGAGTCTCTCTCCCTTGATTCCTCGATCTTCTTGGTCCTTCTGATCCTCGCTTACATTGAGTTTCTTTATATCTTTCAATACTTTTTAAATAAACTAAAATAAGACATCCATTAATATGGATGTCCTGTTTGCCCGGCAACGTCCTGCTCTCACAAGGGGAAACCCCTCATTACCATCGGCGCTGAAGAACTTAACTTCCGTGTTCGGGATGGGAACGGGTGTT
>NZ_JAFBFH010000032.1 GCF_016909185.1 Siminovitchia thermophila
ATTGGTGTTTCACTACCCATATTATATTTTTTTGCCAATGATTTATATCCTAGGTTGCCATATAAATACTCGGTGACAAGCTTTATTTTAAATTCTTCATTATATTTAGCCATAAAAACACCCCCGAAAATTAGATTTTCTACTCTAACTTTCGGGGGTAAGTACCACTTGATTTCACGCGGTTTATCCATTTTTATAGAGGTTTGTCTCAGCCTCTATTTGGTTGTGGCATCTTCCTCTAAATCGTCAGCTACTTCGATGATTCGGTGTGGATGCGAGTAAATATTCAGCTGGTTTTTCCTGACAAAACCGATAGCAGTGATGCCGAGGTCCTCAGCCAAACTGATTCCCAGTGTGGTTGGAGCGGATTTGGAAATAAGAATGCCGACACCAATTTTTGCGGCTTTTAAAACGATCTCGGATGAAATCCTGCCGCTGAAGGCAATGATTTTATCGTGCAAAGGTACGTGATTCATTAAGCAATAGCCGTATATTTTGTCTAGGGCGTTGTGGCGGCCGATATCTGAGAAGGAAACCATAATATCATCGGCTGTGCAAAGAGCGGCATTATGGACGCCGCCGGTGAGCAAAAAGTCCTCGGATTGCGTTTGCAAGTCTGCCATTAAACGAAAGCATTGGGTGATCGAAATCTGTTGTTTGGACATGACAGTTTTGGCTGTTTTAGCATCGTTGTAAAAGTAGAATTGTCTGCTTTTGCCGCAACATGAGCCGATCATCCGTTTCGAGTAAAACTCTTTGGAAATCGTTTGTTTTCTTTTTAAGGCGGCATAGGCAAAACCACGAGCTTGGTCAATGTCCAATGAATCCAGATCATCCATTTGCCGGATGATTCCTTCTGATGCCAGGAAGCCGACGGCCAGTTGTTCAAGATCAGTCGGTGAACAAACTGCCGTCGCGAACTCTTCTCCATCAATATAAATCGTAAAAGGAAATTCTACAGCTGCGCAGTCCTCGGTTTTGCGGATTGTCTGCCCATCATATTTCCATATGTTGAGATGTTTTTTGACCATGTGATTCATCTGATCACCTGCTTAACTAATTTCCTGCTCTAAGTCATCGATCCTTTTCTCCAAGTATTGAATATCTTTTTTGGCATTGAATGTGTCCGCTTTTTCAACAACGACACCGATATTATATTCAGGAATTCCCGCAAATTGTTCATAAATGCCTTTTTGAAGCAGTACATTTCCTTCAGGCCAATAAACGGAAATATTTCCGCGCCGTGTATCCGCGTATTTGGCTCTCCCTTGAAAGGTGCCAAATTGGTTATAAACAACGATAGCTTCCTGATCGGCAATACCAAGTTCTTTCGCGTCTTCTTCGTTGATTAACACATCATATCTGTCAGCAGCGTTGAAAGGATCTTTCTCGCTGTATATCATCGAGTTAAATTGTTTGCCCCGTCTTGTGGTCACATAGAAATGGCCGTCCGGTTTACGCAATTCCGGCAACTCAATCGGAATTAAATTGGCTTTCCCATCCTCTGTTGGACAATTGCCGCCTTCACAGAGCCAAGCTCCTCCCCATTGAAAGACATCGCCACGCTTTTTTAAATGTTGGATGCCGTCATAGTTTGGGTTGGCCACGGCAATTTCATCACGGATTTCCTGTGCTTCGTTAAACGTCATGAGGTGCTTCATATCCGGTTTGATCCGAGCAGCAAGATCAACATATATTTCCCACTCACACCGGGCTTCTTCGATTCTGGGTCCTTGAATTTCCGGCGAGAAATATACCATCCTCTCCGTGGAAGTCGAAGTACCGCCACCGCGCTGTTCATAGCGTGTCTGGGCAGGGAGGACAATCACTTCCTCTTTCGCATCTACAAGCGTTGAAGTATTTAATATAATATCTTGGTGTACCCTTATATCTACATTGCTTAAACATTTTTCCATGAATTCCGGATCAGGCATTGTTTCCAGGAAGTTTCCGCCCGAAGTATAAAATACTTTCAGCTTTCGCTCACGGTCTTCCGGAAGCAAGGCATTTTCAAGGGAAACACCCACGATGTCACCTTGCCATTTCGGTATGTCAAAACCCCATACTTTTTCCATTCTCTTTATGTTTTCAGGTTCAAAATCCCCTCCGGGAAGGACGAATGGATCTGCTCCCATCTCTCCGGAACCTTGTACACCTGAGTGGCCGCGGATCGGCATGACGCCGCAATGTTCTTTGCCGATAAATCCCCTTAAGATAGCCAAATTGGCCACTTGTGATATGTTATCCGTGCCAAACCTGTGTTGGGTTAATCCCATTGACCAAACGAATACACCGCTATTTGAGTTGGCCAGAAGCTGCGCGAATTCAAGCATTCTTTCTTTTGAGACGCCCGATGATTGTTCGAGCTGTTCCCAAGATTGCTCTTCAATATGAACTTTTAGTTCCTCATAACCGTTGGCGTGCCGGGAAACAAATTCATGATTGATCGCGGAGCCGGGATGTTTCTCTTCCATCTCGAACCAATGCTTTATAATGCCATTCATAAAGGCGATATCACCGCCTATATTTACTTGATATACATCATCGGCAATTTTGGTGCCAAATAAGGCGGATTCAGGGATGGAAGGGACCCAATATCCGTCCATGGCGGGCTCTTTATATGGATTAATACAAATAATTTTTGTTCCTTTCCTTTTGGCTGCGTACATATACTTTGTCGAGACAGGCTGGTTGTTCGCCGCAACCGAGCCCCAGAAAATGAGCACATCGGTTCCGATCCAATCTTTGTAATTGCAGCTGGATGCGCCGATGCCCAAAGATCTTTTTAATGCCGTTTTACTAGGAGAATGACAGATTCGTGAAGCATTATCAATATTGTTTGTCCCAATAAAACGGGCAAATTTTGCCGCCGTATAATACACTTCGTTTGTAATTCCCCGTGCAGTCAAGAAGAATGCCAACTGTTTGGGATCAATAGATTTGATTTTGCCGGCTATTTTGTTTAAAGCCTCATCCCACGAAATTCTCCGAAACTTTTTTTCTCCGGGTTTTCTCGAAAGGGGATAGGGGATGCGTCCGAGTTTTCTTAATTCGGTGCTGTCCATTTTTCGCAACTCTTCAATATCCGCATGAAGCACATTTTCCGAAATGGCGGGCATCGTATTCAGCCGCAGCACGTTCAGCCTTGTTGTACAAAGATGAGGTCCCGCCAATGTTTGATCATACAGACCCGATACTCCGAGCGCACATCCATCACAAACTCCCTGAGTTAATATGCGATAAGCGTAGGGAAGATTGTCCCGGTTTTCAATGACCACCTTCATGGTATCGCGAATATGTTTTGGTTTTACTTTGCCGAGGCCAAATGGAATGGGGCTCACCCAATGCTGTGGATCGGGGGTTTTTGGCAATTTAATTGGTCCAGTATGTTTAGTATTTCCCATTTTAGTACATCCTTTCTTTCTTTCATTCATAAAAAAACCACCGCAAACATGCTTATCTTTATGATAAGCGTGTCACGGCGGTTAGTCTTTAACAGGGTCCCTGTCAAGTGCCAACTGCATGGTCAGTGATGAAATTTTTTCTCAAGATCCTGGTCAAAAATAAAAATGGACATGCCCAGGTCTTTTTCAATATCAATATCAACGAACAGATCCAGAAATTTGGCGTCGAGTAATTCTTCCATCTCGACAGGGTGGTTCTTTCGATACATTTCTTTTACCATTTCGGTACGGGCAGCCCTTACCATTTGTCTACCGTCTTGTGCACTGGCAATAAACTTTTCGACCGGAGAAAGATTTCCTTCCATTTCGCAAATGGCCCAGTTTTTACAAAAGGTCGTTTTGATTTTACTGGGGCCTTTGCCCATATGGCGTTTGCGGAATGCCCGTACAAGATTGCTAAACTCTGCTTCATAATTTTTCATAACGGTTAACCCCTGATTTTTGTTGCCTCTCCTTAATTTTACCATGTTTACAAAAGTTCTCAACCCGGTTAATTAAAAACTGTTTTTAGCTTGCATGAGCAGATCCCCGTTCTTTCTGCTTTTTTATATCCAAACGAATGAGGAGGGATACGACGAAAGCAACGACAAACAGTCCGGCAAAAAATAATAAACTGTTGCCATAGCTTCCTGTTGCATCTTTTACCCAAGCCGCAAACATTGGTCCAGCAACTCCCGCGGCAGCCCACGCTGTTAAAATGTATCCGTGAATGGCTCCAAGTTGCTTCGTTCCAAAAATATCTCCAATATAGGCGGGAATGGAGGAAAATCCGCCTCCATAGCAAGTATATATGATGGCGAGCATGATTTGGAATAAAATTGAAATCGTTGTAAAAGGTAATAGAGCAAATAACACAATTTGAATGGCGAAAAAGGCTGTATATGTATTGGGGCGCCCCAAATAGTCCGATGCCGAAGCCCAGCCGATCCTCCCAAGACCGTTGAATATCCCGAGGACGCCTACAAAGGCAGCCGCCTCAATCGAGCTCATGCCGATACTCTCTTGCGCAAGCGGACTTGCGGCGGAGAGAATGGCGATTCCGCATGTAATATTAATAAAGAGCATGATCCATAAATAATAAAAACGCGAGGTTTTGACCGCTTCATTGGCGGTGAGCTGCGCCAGGTCCGCGGATATTTTACCTGCTTCCACCTTTTCTTTATAACCTCTCGGGGTCCAATTATCCGGAGGCTTAGCCAAGTATAGGGATGAAACCGTCATGACAATAAAATAAGCCGCGCCAAGAATAAAGAACGTATTGGCGATTCCGGTATTTTTAATCAGGTAATCCATGATGGGACTGCTGATTGCCGCGGCGAAGCCAAATCCCATAATCGCCATACCGGTGGCCATTCCTCTGCGGTCAGGAAACCATTTGACAAGGGTGGATACAGGGGCAATGTAGCCGACACCCAGGCCGATGCCCCCCAATACACCGTAGCATATGTACAGTAGGGGCAAAGATTCAAACTTTACGGCAAATCCGGTACAAAAGACACCGATTCCGAAAAACGCGCTCGCCAAAAGGCCCGATTTTCGGGGGCCGTGTTTTTCCACAAAATGTCCCAAAAAAGCAGCAGACAAACCCAAAAATAAAATGGCCAAACTGAACGTAAGTTGGACTTGGCTTGCAGTCCAATTATATTGCTCCATGAGCGGGTTTGTAAAGTTGCTCCATGCATAAACGGAACCGATCGAGATGTGAATACCCACAGCCGATGTAACGATCAGCCATCTATTTTTTAATTTTTCCATGTGAAATCCTCCTTTTCGGAAAAGTTCAGCAATTTTATCAGGGGGTGTAACCGCTCTCAACACAGTATCTTCCGAATAAGTAAAAACCACCGCAAATAGAGCCATCACAGATAGGCGCAGGCGGTGGTTAGTCTTTAACAGGTTCGCTGCCAAGTGCCAACCGGTCGATATTGTAACCATTTTCATACAAAATTGTACCATATCTTTCACATTTTGAGCCGCTTTTCACCTTGAAATTGCAAAATAGGTCTTAATACTCATTTTTCTGGGATTTTATGATATAGTTGTTATCACTTTCCTCAAAAAAATGGTGTATATTGGCTTTTTATATCATGTTGCTTTTTAATGAAAGTAGGAAGGATCAATCGGTCATGCTATAATTGGGTTGATTTTTTCGATAAAAATGTATCAAAAATAGAGGAGACTAACACCATGCTTGAACCAGGAACGGTAAAAGAATTGACAGTAGTGCGTGAAGCGCCGTTTGGATATTTTTTGACAAACGGTGAGGAAGATGTATTGCTTCACCATTCGGAAGTTCCCGAAAATTTTCATCCGGAGGAAAAGCAAACTGTCTTTTTATATCAGGATCATGAAGGGCGTCTTTCGGCCTCTTTAACGATTCCGCAAATCAGAAAGGGACAATACGGATGGGCAGAAGTAGTGGAAGTAAAAGCGGGGCTTGGCGTATTTGTCCATATCGGGCTTCAAAAAGATTTGCTTATATCAAAAGATGACTTGCCGGAACTGTTGCAGTTATGGCCCGAAAAAGGGGACAAGCTGTATTGTTCAATGAAAACGGACAAGAAAAACAGGCTGTTCGGGGAATTGGCGAATGAGGAAGTAATGAGAGGGCTTTCTGTCAGGGCCGGCCAAAGTGTTTTTAATAAAAGCGTCAAGGGGACCGTGTATCGGGTTCTCCTTAGCGGTTCTTTGATTATTACAGAAGAAAGATACATCGGATTTATTCATCAATCGGAAAGGAAAGAAGAGCCCCGGCTTGGTCAACATGTGGAGGGGCGAGTTGTAGCCGTAAAAGAAGACGGCACGATCAATGTTTCTCTCTTGCCGAGAGCTCACGAAATGATCGACGAGCAGGCCGAACAAATATACCGCTACCTACAAGGTCGCGGCGGATCGATGCCGTATTCAGATAAAAGTGAGGCGGAGGATATTAAGAAGCGATTTTCCATCAGCAAAGGTCTGTTTAAAAAAGTGCTGGGAAAACTCATGAAAGAGGGAAAAGTTATCCAAAAAGATGGTTGGACCCATATAACCGATCAAGATAGCCGTCATGAATCATGATGTCTATGTTGTTCTTTGTAGTCAAGCTCGTGCTGGAATTTCCGCATCATTTCTTTCTTGCTTCCATAAACGAAGAAGAGGTCACCTTCCTGGACATGCTCTTCGTCCAAGTTTTTGCGGATGGCTTCTTCACCCCGTTTTATGAACAGTACATGCACATCCTCATTTTCGGAAAACATATCGGCAAGCTTTTTTCCAATATAGGAGGATCCTTCTTGAATGGGAATATCTGTAAAGTAATCATCTTCATTTACATAAAGAACTTCGTTGATGGGAAGCTCTTCCGGATCATAATGGTCCTTCATCTCAGAGGAAAACTTCTTTTTTAACACATTTGTTGCCCGTTGTGTTTTTAAAAGCAGCAAAAATACACTAAACAAAACGACGAGCGCCGCCATCTCGGGAATTTTCAAATCATCCGACAAATATGTGCTTAAAATGGAGATCACAACCGCAAGTGAAAAAGCGCCGAACAGAATAAGAAAAGTGCTGATTTTTCTTCTTATGGGATGTTCCAAGATGAGCTTGGCCTCATCAGTTGTAAACCCGGTATTCGTTAACATCGAGATGGCCTGATAGCGGGAAACTTCTCTTGATAAACCTGTCAAACATAGGAAAGTGGTCGCCATTTCAATGACGATGGCGATGAAAATAAAATAAACTGCCATTAACATGAGTTCCACGATCACATCTGCTCCCTTCATCCAAAGTACCCTTGCAAACAAAATGAATCGCTATACATGAATATTTACCTGGAAAAAGGGAATAAAACCTATAATTTACTAGCAGGTGATGCATATGAGTGGAAAAAAAGAAGATATTCATTGTTTTGCAAACGGGTGGAGATGGCAGGAGTTTAGTTTTCAAGAAAAAGATAAATTAAAACAGTTGACTGACAAATTTCCCGAATACGACGTTTGGATCAACAATGCGATGGACATTGAAACGAATTATTTGCGGGTCCTATCTTTTGATGATCATCATGATTGCGCATTGATCGGGTCGTTAAACTATTCCGCTGATCCGAGCGATGAGGATTCGTACAGGCTGCTCCATTATTATGTGACTGAGAACAAGTTGTTAACGATTGATTTTGACATTGGCACCATTTCTAAAATGACGAGACAAACATTAATGGCACGGCTGGAAAAGTGTGATAATGCCTTTGAAGCATTTTTATTTATCATGGGGGAGATCCTTAACACTTTTTTAGATGGGATCGATGATTTTGAGGAAAAGCTGATTGACTTGGAAAAGAGGATTCGCTTCCATAATCACGGCAATATTCTTGAAGAAATATTTGATCGCAGATCGGAAATGCTTTTTTTAAAACAGCTTACGATACCGATAGAAGAGATGTTGCTGGCTATGGAGGAGGCTTTTTACGAAAATATTAAGGATATGGATGCGTTCCGGCAGACGAAAGTAAGGCTTGAGCGGACAATGAAGCTGTTATACCATTACGACAGCCAAATAGAAACACTTTTAAATATAAATATGAACTTATATTCCTACCGCGGCAATGAAGTGATTAAAGCATTGACAGTCTTCACGGTGTTAGTCACCCCAATCACGGTATTCGGAGCGTTGTGGGGAATGAACTTTAAAAATATGCCGGAGCTTGACTGGGGTTTCGGATACTTGTTTGCCTGGGTGATCATCCTCGCTTCCACCGGCCTGATTTATTGGTGGCTCTACAGAAAAGGGTGGCTGGGGGACGTATTAAGGCGAAAAAATAAAAAATGAACGGTATGATCCTGGCGTTTCAAAGGAAATCATGTACACTCCGCTGGATTGTGGTAGAATAAAATAACAGCGAAAGTGGAGGAATGAAAGTGAAAAAGGAATTTGCCGTCATTGGACTGGGCCGATTTGGAGGAAGCATTTGCCACTCCTTAAGCGAGCAAGGAATGGATGTCATGGCTATCGATATAGACGAGGACCGTGTAAATGAATTTGCCTCCATCGCCACACAGGCTGTCGTAGCCGACACGACGGATGAGCAAGTGTTAAAAAGCTTGGGCATTCGCAACTTTGATCACGTCATTGTAGCGATTGGAGATAATATCCAGTCGAGTATATTGACCACTTTAATTTTAAAAGAACTTGGCGTTACTCATATTACCGTTAAGGCCCAAAACGACTACCATGAAAAAGTGCTCCGCAAAATAGGCGCGGATCATGTCGTTCACCCGGAAAGGGATATGGGCAAAAGAATCGCCCACTATATTGTTTCCAACAATGTACTTGACTATTTGGAACTGTCTGAGGAGTACAGTATTGTGGAAATTAAGGTAAATGAATTATTGGCTGGACATTCCCTCGTGGAATTGGATGTTAGGGCGCAATTCGGTTTAAATATCGTCGCCATTAAACGGGGAGAGGAAATCATCGTTTCGCCAAAAGCGGACGATCCACTTCAACTCGGTGATATTTTAATCATTATCGGCGCTGATACCGATATTAACCGGTTTGAAAAAAAAGTACTTGAATAAAAAAATCCTCTTGGGCGCCTGAAAAGCGTTCAAGAGGATTTTTTCTATACTTCCATAATAATGGGAAGAATCATCGGCTTTCTTTTTGTCCGCTCGTATAAGAACGGCATGAGTGTCTCAGTAATTTCATTTTTGATTTCGGACCATTGGGTTGTTTTTCGTTCCATGACTTTCTGAAGATGCTTAGAGATCATCTTTTGCGCATCGTTGATCAAATCGCTCGATTCTCTCATGTAGACGAATCCCCTTGATATAATATCGGGACCAGCCGCAATCTTATATTCGTTCATATCGATGGAAACAACAACGATGACGAGCCCTTCTTCAGATAGAATTCTTCTGTCGCGCAGAACGATGTTCCCGATGTCGCCAATGCCGCTTCCGTCAATATAAACAGAACCAGATGGAATTTTTCCAGCTACTTCAGCATGATTGGAACTTAGGGCAAGTACCTCGCCATTATCCATAATAAAGCAATTTTCTTCAGGAATGCCGCAGTCTACCGCGAGTTGGGCATGCATGGTTTGCATGCGAAATTCTCCGTGAATCGGCATAAAGAACTTTGGCTGTATAAGCCGCAGCATCAGCTTCTGCTCTTCCTGCCCTCCGTGCCCGGATGTGTGGATATCATTCAAGGAGCCCGCAATAACTTCAGCGCCTGCACGGTAGAGCAGGTTAATCGTCCGGTTTACACTGGTTGTATTACCGGGAATTGGGGACGAAGAAAAGACGACTGTGTCCCCCGGCTGAATTTGGATTTGACGGTGCGTTCCGTTGGCGATACGCGAAAGTGCCGCCATCGGCTCACCTTGGCTGCCGGTACAAAGAATGGTTACTTTATTTGCTGGGAGCCTGTTCAATTGCTGGGTAGTGATGAATGTATCTTTTGGCGCCCGGATATATCCCAGGTCTTGTCCAATTTCAATCGCTGCTTCCATGCTTCGTCCAAATACCGCTATTTTCCGGTTGTTGGCGACTGCGGCATCTGTTACTTGCTGCAAACGGTGAATATTAGATGCAAAGGTGGCAAAGATCACCCTTCCTTCCACTTTGCGAAAAATATCTTTAATGCTCTCGCCGACCTTGCGCTCCGACATTGTAAAATGCGGGACTTCGGCATTTGTGCTGTCGGACAGCAGACAAAGCACTCCTTCTTTTCCGATTTCCGCCATTTTGGTTAAATTGGCGGGTTCGCCAACCGGTGTGAAATCAAACTTGAAATCACCCGTATGGACGATATTGCCCGGAGGCGTTTTAACAACAATTCCGTACGAATCCGGAATACTATGGGTCGTTCTGAAAAACGTGACCGATGTTTTTCGAAACTTGATGATATCGTCTTCTTTAATTTCAATCAGTTTTGTTTTTCGCAGGAGACCGTGCTCTTCCAGTTTATTTTTGATCAACCCAATGGCCAATTTCCCGGCATATATGGGTATATTCACTTGTCTCAGCAAGTACGGAATGCCGCCTATATGGTCTTCATGTCCGTGCGTGATAAACAGTCCTTTGATTTTATCTTCATTTTTCACCAAATAGGAATAATCTGGAATGACGTAATCAATACCGAGCAACTCGTCTTCCGGAAATTTAATTCCTGCATCAATCATGATAATTTCGTCTTGAAATTGAACCCCGTATGTGTTTTTACCAATTTCACCCAAACCGCCCAAGGCGAAAATGGCCGTCTGGTCATTTTTTACAAACTTCATCTGTTACACATTCTCCAGACTAAAATTCGGGCTGTTCTTTTCATATTCAAGGTATTTTCCTTCAAGCAATTGAATATATTCAATATTTAGTTGGCGGTCTTTTAAAAAATGTCGTACTTTCCGTTCGTTTTCAGCTTCAATAAATAATACTTTTGTTTTTTCCCGGACAGGCATTTCATGGATGCTATCCTGGTAGTATACTTTAAAAATCATGTTCTTCTCTCCTTAACTCCGTTGTCATTGTTAATTTTCTTTATTATATTAGAAAGCCCGGGTGAATGCATGTTTTTTGCAGGGCTGGTGAAAATGTCGGCCACACACTTATCATAAAAAGAATAAGCCCTCTTTGATTCAGAGGGTTTCGGAAATGACGGTATAATCATTTACGCAATTGTTTTCTTTCTGAGCAAGTCTTTCCACTGTTTCAAAAGCTTTTTCCGCAGCTTCTTAAACATGGTGGATCACTCCTTATCACTATTTTAACCGATTTTTGTAAAAAGTAAAAGTATCATAAAACAGGTTGTTTTTATATGCATCGTTTTTGTTTTTATTATATGCTCAAATATAGAGTGACTCTCATGGAGAACAATGGAAATAAGAGAAAGAGGGATGATCATGACAAAGATTGTGTTTTTCGACATTGACGACACTTTGCTCGATGCTCAAAAAGAATTGCCTGCATCTGCCAAGGCTGCTGTCCGGCAATTGCAAAAGCAAGGCATTTATACGGCCATTGCGACAGGAAGGGCACCGTTTTTTATATCCCCCGTGCTTGCGGAATTAAATATCCATTCCTATATTTGTTTTAACGGGCAATATGTTGTTTTTGAAAATGAAGCGATCTACAAAAATCCAATCAATCGCTATGCCCTTCAACAAATTGATGAAACAGCAAGAGAGCGTGATTACCCGCTCGTATACATGAATGAAATAACGATGAAAGCGAATGTCCCTCATAATGAATTGATTGAAAAAAGCCTTCGTTCATTGAAGCTTTCACATCCGGAATTTGATCCTCATTTTTACAAAAACAAAGAAATATACCAGGCGCTCATCTTTGCCAATGAGAATGCAGGGAGGGATTTGCCGGAGGTCGATGATGTTACTTATATTCGCTGGCATGAATCTTCTCTGGATATCGTACCGAAGGGAGGATCAAAAGCGGAGGGGATCAAGCAAATGATTGGCCGACTCGGTTTCCAAATGGAAGATGTCGTCGCTTTTGGAGATGGAATGAATGACATCGAAATGCTTCAAGAGGCTGGAACCGGGGTAGCGATGGGGAATGCCCACCAAGTTGTGAAAGACCATGCCGACTTTGTGACAACGAATGTTGAAAATGATGGGATTGTCAATGGATTGAAAGAAATCGGGCTTCTATCCCGTGAATTTGATACGGTTAAACAATAAACGCAGCCAGGCAGGGGAAAAGCCCATTCTCCTGCCTGGTTGGTTAACGATCAATCGGAACGGCGTCTTGCGGAACGTGGAACGGATTTTCCTTGTTGATATGATCATAAAACATCACGCCGTTTAAATGATCAAGCTCATGCTGAAAAACAATTGCCGGAAGACCCCGCAAGCGCAACTTGATTTCATTGCCGTTTTCATCATATCCTTTTACTTTGATTCGTGCGTGGCGAAGAACATAACCGGGTATATCACGGTCGACAGATAAACACCCCTCACCGGAAGTCAAATAGGCTTTCTCCACTGAGTGACTCATTATTTTCGGATTGAAAAAGCCATAATGATATTTCTCTCCCTTGTCATCCGTAACCCTCATAACAAACATTCGTTTCGACACGTTGATTTGTGGAGCAGCTAATCCGACGCCTGGCCGAAGGCCATACCTTTCACTTATTTCCGGATCTTGGCTGTTTATTAAAAATTCCTCCATTTTTTTGATCGTATCTATATCTTCCTGGGATGGCGGCAACGGCACGTCGGCCGCTTTTTTCCTAAGTACCGGATGTCCATCCCGAACTATATCCTTCATTAAAATCATGTACATCCCCCTGTATGTGATACTGTATAATCAGTTTACCAAAAAAGATCAGCTAATTAAATCAGATTACTTCCATTCCATTCCCAGATAAAAAAATTCAAGGTTGTAAAACTTTTTTTCTCCCGTTATAGTAGGAAATGTGAACGATGGGAGGAATACCGGTGAGAAAAAGGAAATTGGCTACCGTTATATGTGTTTCTGCTTTTTTATTGGCAAGTTGCGGAAGTCCGGAAAAAAAAATATATAAAACCCTTGAAGAAACCGTGAGCATAGAAAAAGATTTTGAAAGCCAACAAAAACCGATGGCCGAGCTTGAGGAAAAGGAAACTGAGATTTTTAATGAAATGATGAAGCTCGGAATGAAACAAATGGACAAAGTTACGGAACTCTCTGACAAGGCCTTAAACAATTTGAAAAAGCGGGAAGAATATCTTAAAAAAGAAGAGAAAGCGATCGCGGCTTCCAAAAAAGAATTTGAAAAAGTAAAAGAAACCATTCCTTCATTAGAAGATGAACCGTTAAAAGAAAAAGCAAATCAGTTGGAGCAGCTTATGGCTGAACGGTATGACGCCCATGTCAAGCTTTCCAAAGCCTATAAAGCAACCATCAAGGAAGACCGAAAACTGTATGAAATGATGAAGAATAAAGATTTAAAACTGGAAGAACTGGAACAACAAATTGCTGCGTCCAACAAGGCCCGGGAGCAGGTCATAGAGGCCAATAAAGAATTCAACGAATATACGAAAAAGTTTAATGAAGAAAAATCTGCTTTTTATAAAGAAGCGGATCTTAAAAATGCATCTTAATCAACAGAAACGGGAATCAGCCGTTTCTTTTTTTTCGGGCAGTTTTTGGTGAATTTGGCGGGGATATTTGTAAAAAGCTGTTGAAAGCGCTTTAATTATGTACTATAACAGCGGAAGAAAATAAGTTTTTATATAATACAGTTTTCTGATTGATAATAATACAGGAATGAATGATTGAAAAATTGGAAAGGGCTTTATGTTAAAATATATTCGTTGACGAAAGGGATTTTCTCATGTAATCTAAAAAATGAGGAAAAATTACATTGTGTTATAATACATAAAAAAATAACTGATACAGATTAGGGTGTTTCAAAGGAGGTCGATAGTTGTTTTTTCAACTCAAGATTGTGGAAAAACTATAGAGACACCTTTATTTCATATTGACATGCTTTTTTTAGGGCACTCTACCAAGTAATGCATTTAAAAATAGAAAGGGTTGGTGATTTCGATGGCTTCAAAAGCGAAGACAGCGGAATTCGATGCGGTCGAAACGCTCGAGAATATTGAAAAACAATTTGAAATGATTCAAGTGTTGAATGAAAAGGGTGAAGTGGTCAACGAAAAATTGTTGCCGGATTTATCTGATGATGAACTGGTTGAGCTTATGAGCCGAATGGTTTATACGCGCATACTTGATCAACGTTCCATTTCTTTGAACAGACAGGGACGGCTCGGCTTTTATGCACCGACTGCTGGTCAAGAGGCATCCGCGATTGCTTCGCATTTCGCATTGGAAAAAGAAGACTTTATTTTGCCGGGGTACAGGGATGTTCCTCAAATCATCTGGCACGGTCTTCCGCTTTATAAAGCATTCTTATTTTCAAGAGGACACTATGTTGGGAATCAAATTCCCGAAGAAGTAAACGTCATTCCTCCGCAAATCATTATTGGAGCGCAATATGTGCAGGCGGCGGGCGTTGCCCTTGGACTTAAAAAGCGCGGTAAAAAAGCGGTTGCCGCAACATATACGGGTGACGGCGGATCTTCCCAAGGAGACTTTTACGAGGGAATCAACTTTGCCGGCGCATTCGGCGCGCCAGCGGTCTTTATCGTCCAAAACAACCAATTTGCCATTTCTACACCGCGGGACAAACAGACAGCCGCTTCGACTATTGCCCAAAAAGCAGTGGCGGCAGGAATTCCGGGTATTGTGGTAGATGGCATGGATCCGCTTGCGGTATATGCTGTGGTGCGGGAAGCTCGGAAACGGGCTGTTGATGGAGGAGGACCTTCTCTTATCGAAACCATTTGCTACAGATATGGTCCACACACAATGGCGGGAGATGACCCGACACGATATAGAACTTCCGATACTGACAGCGAATGGGAGAAAAAAGATCCGATTGTCCGCTTTAGAAAGTATTTGGAAGAAAAAGGTCTGTGGAACGAAGATAAGGAAAATGAAGTAATTGAAAAAGCGAAAGACGAAATTAGAGAAGCCATTAAAAAAGCAGATCAAACGCCAAAGCAAAAAGTGACGGACTTGATTTCGAATATGTATGAAGAACTTCCGTTCCATTTAAAAGAGCAGTTTGAAATATATAAAGAGAAGGAGTCGAAGTAAGCCATGGCGCAAATGACAATGATACAGGCAATCACAGATGCGATGCGCTCGGAATTGCGCAATGATGAAAATGTCCTTGTGTTCGGCGAAGACGTGGGGGTAAACGGAGGCGTTTTCCGCGCGACGGAGGGACTGCAAAAAGAATTTGGAGAAGAACGGGTATTTGATACGCCGCTTGCGGAATCCGCTATTGGCGGGCTGGCGATTGGCTTGACAACGCAAGGATTCCGTCCAGTCCCAGAGATTCAATTCTTTGGTTTCCTATATGAGGTAATGGATTCAATCAATGGCCAAATGGCCCGCTGGCGCTACCGGACGGGTGGTTCGTATCATGCGCCCATTACAGTCCGATCACCTTTTGGGGGCGGCGTACATACACCTGAGTTGCACGCAGACAGTCTTGAAGGCCTTGTAGCCCAGCAACCCGGACTAAAGGTTGTCATTCCTTCGACGCCTTATGACGCCAAAGGTTTGCTTATTTCCGCCATTCGAGACAATGATCCGGTTATTTTCCTTGAGCATATGAAATTGTACCGCTCTTTCAGACAAGAAGTTCCGGAAGAAGAATATACGATTCCTATTGGGAAAGCAGATATAAAGCGTGAAGGAAGCGACTTGTCGATCATAACGTATGGCGCAATGGTTCACGATTCACTAAAAGCTGCCGAACTGCTTGAAAAAGATGGGTACTCCGTGGAAGTCATCGACTTGCGAACTGTTAGCCCGCTTGATATTGAAACCATTATTCAATCCGTTGAAAAAACGAACCGGGCTATTGTCGTCCAAGAGGCTCAAAAACAGGCGGGAATTGCAGCGAATGTTGTGGCGGAAATTAACGATCGCGCCATTTTAAGCTTGGAGGCGCCTGTATTGCGAGTAACAGCTCCGGATACGGTATATCCATTTTCACAAGCTGAACCGGTTTGGCTGCCAAACCATAAAGATATCGTTGAAACGGCTAAAAAAATACTGGAATTTTAAACAACCTCAAGACTGAACAACTATTTACAACAGGAGGGTGAAAATATTGTCATTCCAATTTAAGCTGCCTGATATTGGAGAAGGAATCCATGAAGGCGAAATTGTGAAATGGTTCGTGGAACCTGGTAAGAAAGTGGAAGAAGATGACGTATTATGTGAAGTGCAAAATGACAAAGCCGTGGTGGAAATACCATCTCCGGTAACTGGTACAGTGGAGGAAATACTCGTTCAGGAAGGCGAGACGGCTGTTGTCGGAGATGTGCTCGTTACATTTGATGCGCCGGGATACGAAGATCTCCAGTTTAAAGGGGACAGTGGTGAAGAAGAAACCGAAGCGGACGTGCAATCAACCGCAGAATCCGGACAGGATATTCAAAAAGAAGAAGTGAAAGCTGAAGAAAAACAGGAAAAAGAAGCAGAAAGCACGGGTGCCGCGGCTGAGCAGGAAAAAACGAACAACCGGGTTATCGCAATGCCTTCTGTACGCAAATACGCCCGTGAAAAAAATGTTGATATCCAAAAGGTAACAGGTACAGGTAAAAACGGCAGAATACTAAAAGAAGATATTGACCAGTATTTGAACGCGCCAGAAAAAGCTACAGAAGTTCCTGACACTCAGGAAGTTCAAAAGGCGGATACGAAGCAAGAAGAAAAACCGAAGGCTCCTGTCGTTCTGGAAGGAGAATATCCTGAAACAAGAGAAAAAATGAGCGGGATTCGCAAAGCGATTGCCAAAGCAATGGTTAATTCGAAACATACCGCTCCGCACGTCACCATTTTGGATGAAGTGGATGTTACAGAACTTGTTGCCCACCGGAAGAAATTTAAAGCTGTTGCGGCCGAGAAAAATATAAAATTGACGTACCTCCCTTATGTTGTAAAGGCGCTCGTCAGCACATTGCGTGAATATCCGGCGCTTAATACATCGGTTGATGATGAAAAAGAAGAAATCATCCAGAAACACTACTACAATATCGGTATTGCCGCCGACACTGAGCGTGGGTTGCTTGTCCCTGTTGTTAAGCATGCCGACTCCAAATCTGTTTTTGCGATTTCAAAAGAAATCAATGAACTGGCGGAAAAAGCGAGAAGCGGCAAACTTAGTCCGAATGAAATGAGCGGAGGCTCGTGCACAATTACGAACATCGGATCTGCCGGGGGCCAATGGTTTACGCCAGTGATCAATCATCCGGAAACAGCCATTCTGGGTATTGGCAGAATTGCTGAAAAACCGGTAGTCAAAAATGGTGAAATTGTAGCCGCTCCTGTGTTAGCATTATCCTTGAGCTTTGATCATCGGGTTATTGATGGAGTTACCGCACAGCAGGCATTAAATCAGATAAAACGTCTGTTGAGCGACCCGGAACTTTTACTAATGGAGGCGTAGAGAATGGTAGTAGGAGATTTCCCAATTGAAACCGATACGATTGTGATAGGGGCGGGACCCGGCGGCTACGTTGCGGCTATTCGGGCTGCTCAGCTTGGCCAAAAAGTGACGATCGTGGAAAAAGGTAACCTTGGAGGAGTTTGTTTAAATGTGGGATGTATTCCATCCAAAGCACTCATTTCTGCTTCGCACCGCTATGATGAGGCCAAAAATTCCAGCGATATCGGCATTAACGCGGAAAACGTTACGTTGGATTTTTCAAAAGTGCAAGAATGGAAATCCGGCGTCGTTAACAAGCTGACCGGAGGAGTTGAAGGCCTTTTAAAAGGGAACAAAGTCGACATCGTCCAAGGTGAAGCCTACTTTGTGGATGAAAACAGCGTCCGTGTCATGGACGATAACTCAGCACAAACGTATACGTTCAAAAACGCCATTATTGCGACTGGATCTCGTCCTGTTGAAATCCCCGGCTTTACATATTCGAAACGGGTGATTGATTCAACAGGAGCCCTCAACCTTGACGAACTGCCGAAAAAACTCGTTGTTGTCGGAGGAGGCTATATCGGGGTTGAACTGGGAACAGCATATGCCAATTTTGGAACTGAAGTAACGATCATTGAAGGAATGAAAGAAATTTTGGGCGGATTTGAAAAACAAATGACCGCTCTTGTCAAAAGAAACTTGAAAAAGAAAAACGTGTCGGTTGTGACCAACGCGTCGGCAAAAGGTGTCGAAGAGACAGACGATGGTGTAAAAGTGACGTATGAGGCCAAAGGGGAAGAACATACGATTGAAGCGGATTATGTCCTTGTTACAGTCGGAAGAAAGCCGAATACGGACGAGCTTGGTCTTGAGCAAGTCGGCATTAAAGTAAACGACCAAGGTCTGATTGAAGTAGACAAGCAGTTAAGAACGAATATACCGAACATCTTTGCCATTGGCGATATCGTTGATGGGCCAAAGCTTGCTCATAAAGCATCCTACGAAGGAAAAATCGCCGCCGAAGTCATTTCGGGTCATTCTTCAGAGATTGATTATCTTGGCATTCCGGCTGTCGTCTTTTCCGAGCCGGAGCTGGCATCTGTTGGCTACACGGAGAAGCAAGCGAAAGAAGAAGGCATTGACATTGCAGTAGGAAGATTTCCGTTTGCGGCAAATGGCCGGGCACTCGCACTTAATGCGACGGACGGATTTGTCAAATTAATTACTCGCAAAGAGGACGGACTCGTTATTGGCGGACAAGTTGCCGGAGCGAGCGCATCCGATATGATCGCTGAGATCGGACTCGCCATTGAAGCCGGGATGACAGCCGAGGACATCGCGATGACGATCCACGCCCATCCTACTTTGGGAGAAATTACGATGGAAGCCGCGGAAGTGGCACTGGGAACGCCTATTCATATTGTGAAATAAAAAATAGTCGAAAAACACATGGATTCTTCCTGTATGAGGAACAACACCATGTGTTTTTCCTTTGTAGATACACATGTTTTTAATAAAGACTAAATTCATAGTTTTAAATCCCGCCGTAACGTGCATATTATCAGTAAGATGCAAATCACTTTCATGAGACGGTGGAGATTTTGGATGAATAAATATATTGCTCTTATTTTACAACTAATGATTTGGAGCGGGTTTACGTTGGTGGAATGGCTTTCGGGAGGGGACCGCCTTTTTTTCAAAGTTATTTTGTTTGGAGTGTTTTTTTATCTCGCTTTTATGCTGGCAAGGATCATTCTCAAATCCAATAAAATCACTTTTATCATAACGGTTATGAGTCTTTCTGCTTATTCAGCCATGCATTTGTTCTTGCAGTTTATTTTTCCAACATGACTTTTCGCTTATGTCATTCCTAGGCCAAAAATGGGTATAATGAAATATATTCGAATGAAAATAGTAGATTTATAGAAGGTGAAATGGTTTTATGAAATGGTTTTACATCATGTTATGTGCAATGTTTTTGCTGGGCTGCTCCAGCGAAGCAGGAACGGAAACTGAAAAGGCCGGGGGCAAGGGTTCAACCCCGCAAGACGAAGGAACCGAAAAGAAAAGCAGGAATGATGACAAAGAGGTAGATTCGAAAGAAGAGCAAGCAGAAAATAAAGAAGAGAATGAGATCGAGAAAGCACAAGCAAAACCCGAGTACAAAATGAATGAAATGTATGCACTTGAACCGATTGCCGATGCAAATCCGCAAGTGGTCTTGCTGACCATTGATGACGCTCCCGACAAATATGCGCTGGATATGGCTCATATATTGAAAAAACTTGAGGCCCCTGCCATCTTTTTTGTCAACGGGCACTTTATCAACACACCCGAAAAAGAAAAAATGTTAAAGGAAATATATGACCTTGGGTTTGTCATCGGGAACCATACCTATTCCCACAGTGATTTGACAACTTTGCCGGAAGAAAAACAATTGGAGGAAATTGTTTCCGTCAACGATATCGTGGAAAAGGTAACGGGGGAGCGACCGAAATTTTTCCGGGCCCCGTTTGGAAAGAATACGGATAAGAGCAAGGAGATTGCAGCCCAGGAAGGCATGGTGCTGATGAATTGGACGTACGGTTATGACTGGGAGTCCCAATACAAAACAGGGGATGCCATATCTGACATTATGGTCAATACACCCTATCTTCAAAACGGCGCCAATTTGCTGATGCATGACAGAGAGTGGACAAGAGACGGTTTGGAAAAAATGGTTCAGGGGTTGCGGGAAAAAGGCTACGACATGGCAGATCCGAATCTCATTGCAATTGAATGACAACAGGATAACCAATTTGTCATATGTGACATACAATTTGTGCTTGATTTCAGATATATGATACCCTAATATAAAATAAAAGATTTCATTTTCTTACGAAAGGAATGAAATAAATGGGTATCATTGTCTGCCAAGCATGCAATGAAACGATTGATTATTTTGAAGATGAGAAGGTCACGACACTTTATTCCTGTTGCTGTGACTGCGGAAAAAAAGAGGAAACAACAGTCGCCACTGCCATTTAAGGAAGCAGCCCCGGGTATGCTTCCTTTTTTTTGTTGGAGAAAGGTTTTTTCGAAAAGCATGGAGAATGAATACAGAAAAGGAAAAAAAGGAGAAGATGGCAGTGGAACAGTTGAAAACGCGAGTGACTGACTTATTACATATTCAATATCCGATCATTCAGGGAGGCCTTGCTTATCTGGCCTATTCGGAACTGGCTGCAGCCGTTTCAAACGCAGGTGGACTTGGACAGATAACGGCAATGTCGCTGGAAAACCCGGAAATGTTGAAGGAAGAAATTAAAAAAACGAAAGAATTGACCGATAAGCCTTTTGGCGTTAATTTTGCAATCGGCCAGCACGGACGACCTTTTGAACATATGGTTGAAGCCGCCATAGAGGAAAGTGTCAGTGTTGTTTCCGTGACTGGCGGAAACCCTGCCCCATTTTTCAAGATGCTGGAAGGTGTCGATGTCAAAAAGCTCGTGCTTGTTGCAGCTAAAAGACAGGCGCAGAAAGCGGAAGAGCTTGGAGCGGACGCTGTAATGGTTGTTGGTCAGGAAGGCGGGGGGCATATCGGCAAAGATGATATCGGGACTTTTGTTCTTATTCCGCGCGTTGTGGACAGTGTGCAAATACCTGTCATTGCTTCGGGGGGAATCGCTGATGGCAGAGGATTGATGGCTGCCCTTGCACTCGGCGCGGAAGGAATTGAGATGGGAACACGATTTATTGCGACAAAAGAATGTGTACATGCTTCCGAGGAATACAAGCAGGCGATTATCAAGGGAGAGGAAACCGATACTGTTGTCATCAAACAGACTTTAAATGCCCCAGGCAGGGTCATTGTAAATGATTGGGCGAAAAAAATTCTGGACATCGAGCAAGCGGGCGGCGGCTACGAAGAAATGAAAGAGTATATCAGCGGGGAAGCAAACAAAAAATATATACATGAAGGTCTTGTAGATCAAGGATATGGTTGGGCCGGCCAGGCAATTGGATTAATACATAAAGTGGTCAGTGTTGAAGAGTTGATCCAATCGCTGATTTCGGAGGCAGCAGGAATTCGAAAGAAGTGGGGTGTAAAATAAATGGAATATCAATATCCCTGTTCACACCATTGGACGACGGAAGAAATCATTGCCGTCATTCATTTTTTTCAAGCTGTAGAAAAGGCCTATGAAACAGGCATTCCCCGGGATGAATTTATGGCTCAATATCGCCGCTTCAAACAAATTGTTCCCGGAAAAGCAGAAGAAAAAAAGGTGACGAAGGAATTTGAAGAGGTAAGCGGATACTCCGCTTACCAAGTTTTTCAAAAAGCGAAGCAGGCTGAAGATAACAAAACCATCATCATAAAACATACATGATCCCTTATGAACGCATTGATCCAATGCGTTTATTTTTTTGCTAAAAAGGGTACTAAACTAGTAAGCAGAAGGACTCATATAACATTTTCATAGGTAAGTGCACAATTTTGTTACCGGCATAATGCAGACAACATAAGATATCATAAGTAAATTGTGAATTAAGGTCAGGATGGAGATTAATTTTGGAAGGGGTGTTTTTTCATGAAGCAAGTAATGAATGCTTATCGCAAAAAGTCGATGGATAAACAAAAACTTGCTGTCCTTCACCTTGAGTTGAACTATGAATTGGCTGTGTTATTTGATGCCATGCAAGAGGAAAATGAAGAGTTGAAAATAAAAGCAAAGCGAAAGTTGGAAAAAATTCGTGCCGAGTTAATGAAAATGGAAGCATTGTGAGAGTTTGACAAATGAAATTAGACATCAATGAATATAAACATATGAAAAAGCGGACTCACTATTAAGGGCCATGTTTCATAATAGGGGTTCGTTTTTTTGTGTGGTGGCACTTGAAAACGTTCCCTTAATTATCTAAGCTTGTAGCAAGGCAACTATGAAAGACTTTTTTGGAGGTAAACAATGACAAACTGGACGGAAATTGATCAATGTGCTCGGGCCTGGTTGAAGGAAGCCGGCGATAAAATTATTTTATCATTTCAAACGGCTCTTCAAATAAAGGAAAAAACGAACGCAAACGACCTTGTTACGAATATCGATCAGGAGACAGAACGATTTTTTGCCAAACAGATTAGACAAACATTTCCCGGACATCGAATTATGGGGGAAGAAGGTTTTGGTGATGACCTAAAAGATCTTTCCGGAGTCGTATGGATCGTCGACCCCATTGATGGAACGACGAATTTTATCCATCAAAAACGGAATTTTATGATCTCCATCGGAATATTTGAAAACGGTGAATCGCGTCTTGGGTACATATATGATGTCGTATTAAACGAAATATATGTTGCTGTTGCGGGTGAGGGAGCTTATTGGAATGATGAACAGCTCCCCATGTTGAAAGAAACAACTGTTGACAAGGCTGTTATTGGTATTAACCTGACGTGGCTGACATCCAACAGGCTGTTGGATCCGGCCAAAACACTTATACCCTTGGCAAATGATGTGCGCGGAACTCGTTCATACGGTTCAGCTGCCATGGAATTTGCTTACGTATCGACAGGAAGGCTTGATGCCTACATAACGATGCGGCTTTCTCCATGGGATTTCGCAGGCGGAAAAATCATTCTGGAAGAAGTGGGAGGGAAAATAACCAATTTAAAAGGGGAACCTTTGAATCTGCTTGAAAAAACCCCGGTTGTCGCCGCAAAACCGCGTCTCCATGAAAAAATAATAGAAGAGTATTTAAAAAAGGGCATTCAATAACAAACGGCGCCATTCATTGAATGGACGCCGTGTTGTGGATACTAAGCATGAGAATACACCGGGTTATCTTATAGCCTTCCGGCTTCCCGAAGCTTTTTTTTCATTTTAAAACCGTAACCCATGACGGATACTAAAATAATCAAGCAAATGAGCATTCCCAACATGCTTTGTACTCCGAGCGAAATGCCCATTCCCACAATGGAAAATGCCGCCAAAATGGCGAGACATAAAAAGTTCCACTTTATGCCAGTCACAAACGTTCGCCTCCTTATTGATATTGTACAAAAAAATTAACCATTTAACCACCATTTATGATATAATTGTCAGGTTCAATGTTCAATATGCACGACTTAGGCAGGAGGAACAACTTTGAATAAAAGAGATGATATAAGAAATATAGCGATCATTGCCCATGTTGATCATGGGAAAACGACATTGGTGGATCAGCTTTTAAGACAATCAGGGATTTTCCGTACGAATGAGCACGTTGAAGATCGTGTAATGGATTCCAATGAATTGGAACGTGAACGGGGAATCACAATTTTGGCTAAAAATACAGCCATTCAATATAAAGGTACAAAAATCAATATCATGGATACCCCTGGACATGCCGATTTTGGCGGTGAAGTAGAGCGGATTTTGCGAATGGTTGACGGCGTTTTGCTTGTTGTGGATGCTTACGAGGGTTGCATGCCCCAAACGCGGTTTGTTTTGAAAAAAGCGCTTGAACAAAACTTGACACCGATCGTTGTTGTCAATAAAGTCGACCGTGATTTTGCCCGCCCGGAAGAAGTGGTGGACGAGGTGTTGGAATTGTTTATCGAACTGGATGCGAACGATGACCAGCTTGAATTTCCAGTTGTTTTTGCTTCCGGCATAAACGGAACAGCAAGTACAGAACCGGACCGTCAGGAAGAAACGATGGAAGTCCTTTACGAAACGATATTGGATCATATTCCGGCTCCCGTGGAAAATCGGGAAGAGCCGCTCCAACTCCAAGTCTCTTTGCTGGATTATGACAAGTATGTTGGCAGAACCGGCATCGGCCGTATCTTTCGCGGAACAATTAAAGTCGGGCAACAGGTCGCCCTTTTAAAACAAGATGGCACAGTAAAACAATTTCGGGTGACCAAGCTGTTCGGATTCTTTGGTTTAAAAAGAGTAGAGATCGACGAAGCATTTTCTGGCGATATCGTTGCCGTTTCTGGGATGGAAGATATAAATGTGGGTGAAACGCTTTGCCCGGTAGACCATCAAGAGCCTCTGCCGATCCTCACAATTGACGAGCCTACTTTGCAAATGACATTTCTTGTCAATAATAGTCCGTTCGCCGGCAGGGAAGGCAAATTTGTCACTGCCAGAAAAATTGAAGAAAGGCTTATGACACAGTTGGAGACCGATGTCAGTTTGCGTGTAGAACTTGGCGATTCTCCCGATACTTGGATCGTCTCCGGACGTGGTGAGCTCCATTTGTCTATTTTAATTGAAAATATGCGGCGTGAAGGTTTTGAACTGCAGGTTTCCAAGCCGAAAGTCATCGTGAAAGAAATTGATGGGACCCTTTGTGAGCCGATTGAGCACGTACAAATCGATGCCCCTGAGGAACATACGGGCAGCATCATTGAATCTCTCGGCTCCCGAAAAGGGACAATGCTGGACATGATCAATAACGGAAAAGGACAGGTCAGGTTGATCTTCCAGGTTCCGGCGCGAGGGCTGATCGGCTATACGACTGAATTTATGTCGATTACAAGAGGGTACGGCATCTTGAACCACACCTTTGATAGTTATCAGCCAATGGCACAGGGACAGATAGGCGGGCGACATCAAGGAGTGCTCGTTTCCATGGAAAGTGGAAAAGCAACAACTTATGGCATCATGCATGTCGAAGACCGCGGTACTATTTTCGTCGAACCCGGAACCGAAATATACGAGGGAATGATCATCGGAGAGCATACCCGGGAAAATGACCTTGCTGTCAATATTACGAAAACAAAGCATGCAACAAACGTTCGTTCGGCTACGAAAGATCAAACGTCGACTATTAAAAGGCCGAGGATCATGTCGTTGGAAGAGTCGCTTGAATACTTGAATGACGATGAGTTGTGTGAAGTCACTCCCGAGTCAATCCGATTGAGGAAAAAG
Source organism: Siminovitchia thermophila (assembly GCF_016909185.1). Lineage (GTDB taxonomy): Bacteria > Bacillota > Bacilli > Bacillales > Bacillaceae_C > Siminovitchia > Siminovitchia thermophila. The sequence continues at coordinate 25,358 of NZ_JAFBFH010000032.1, forward strand.
ATTTTGAATAAAAATGAACGGGAAAAAGTGGCGAAAAAGAAAAAATATGTCTAAACGGGTTTTTAAACATGGTAAATATGATATGCTTATTTGGGATTCTTCTGTATGGAGGAATCCCCTTTTAAAAGGCTGGAAAAGGAGGGAGCGGAAATGAATTTCTTCGGAAGCCTGGCATCCATTATCGCCATGACCAAAGAAGATCAGGCTGTCATTGACAGATTTTCTGCCATTTATAGATTTTACTACGATTTGACTCAAAATCCGCCAACGGCAAACTGGCTTTTTTATGTAACGATCATTGCCCTTAGCATCCTTGTGTATAAATTGGGGTTTGCCAAAAAGCTCCCATTGCTAAAATCCGCTATTATTTACATTTTTCTCATAGCGGGATGTACGGTACTTACCTTTTTGGGCATTTTCCTGCCAATAGCGGAAGGGCTTATTGTTGCGGCCCTCATTTTAATCCTTTATAAGATCAGATTACACAAAGAAAAAAAATCGGGTGCACTATAGCTTCAGGCACCACAAACGAAAAACACCCATGCACACACAATGAACTGCATCCATCTAACTATTGGAGGTGCAGTTTTTTCTATGGCTACATTTACTGCAGAAGATAAATTACAAGCAATTGAGTGAAATTTAAATAGAAATGAGGTTCAAATGAACAGCAAAATCGTTAAGAACTGATCATAAAGCGATTCTAAAATGGGTGAAACAATATGAGTATAACGGCGTAGAAGCGTTTATAAAACGGTATACAAATTATCCAGCACAGTTTAAACCAGATGTACTAAAATGCATGATTGAACACGGTACGTCCTTACTTGAAACTGCGGTATATGTAATATATCTACTCAACCTGCACTTCGCAGTGGAAAAAACAATTTGAAACACAAGGATTCGATGCCCTTCAATCAAAGAAAAAGGGACGTCCACCCGTTAAAAAAGAAACGAATACTCGGTAATGGAGAATTTCTTTGGGATTATGAATTCGGAAGAGTCTGGGATACAATAAAAAACGAAAAATACAGTGAAACTTCATTCAGTAGGAGTATTCTTCCCTCTCCTACTGAATGTTAGTTGAACGAATCGGGCATTTAGGTGCCGTTATCTCCCACTTAGACCTTTTGTATCAACTCAGGTCTTGAAGTGGGAGTTTTACGCCACCTTACATGCTGGATAAATGGTCCCAGTGTATAATACGCAAGCTTTTAGCGTAGTCAAAATAGGTAGACTCTTGCGGGAATAGCTCGAGCTGAAGATCCCGCAGGAAAGCGACCTTTGCTTTCCGAGGAAGCTGATGCCGGGCCCGCGGAAAGCAAAATATTTTGGCGTAGCGATGATAGGGATTTTTCTGAACAATTATAAATGAATCGTTCGATTTTTTATATACCAGCCTCGTTGTAATTGTAAAACACTTTAAATTAGAAAAATATATCGATTACTACGGATAAAGTCAAAATTAAAAATGAGTCCGGTGCAATACCGAACTCATTTTACTCAAGTTGCCTGATGAAATAACCGTGTCTAACTTTTAGGGGTGACTTCACAAGGCTTGGGTGTTTTACATTCTAGAAGTCATTTTTCTTTTTTTTAAAACTGTACAGGTGAAATTGTCCGCTTGCAAACCGGGCTCTTGTCTTTTCTTCAATTCGGTTGTGGCATTGTTCACACATATACGTATGGATCGGCCTGTTCCGAAGCTTTTTTGCAAGCGGCGTGTCATCTTCAAGCTCGTTTTGTTCATCACATATCACACACTGTACTTTCATAAAGACCACCTCAAGTACAAATGGAAATTCCTTCTGTACGATTATACCATGATTCGGTGATTGTATAAATTATCGCTTTAAATGGCAGTAAGACTTCCACTGAAATGGGGTTGGGTGGAGGCCTGCCAGTACCAGCCGGATTGGCTTAACTAACAATTAGCGGCCCAAAAGCTCTCCGCCGCTAGAAGTTTCGCCTTAACCGCCTTTAACTGGCAGTAAAAAGGTTGGGTGGGGCTCAACCGCCAGTAACAGCCCGGTTTCGGTCGGCTCCATTGTTAAAAATCGGCATCGTCACATCATCTGTTTTTCAAAGATTCCGACCACGAAAAGTGATGTGGCTTACAGGATTATTAGTGTAAGTGAAGCGATTTCGATAGCATCGTCTTCGCCTGAAAAAAGCGCGAGCTTCAAGGACGTTGCTTCCGGAGCTTGCCACCTAATCGGTGAGGGCTTAGAGGATCGCAGGCTAAGAACACTACATCAGGCCTGCACGACCCAACCAACCCGCTGCTAGCATTTTTTCCTTTATTCTTCCGTAGATTGCTCTTGCTGTTCCTTGTTTAAAGTTCTGTTTTCATTTTGATTCATTTCCCGCTTGGGCTTTTGGGGGGCCTCTTCGGGATTTTTATTCATTTCCCGGGGCGGAGCCTCCGGCATTACCCTGCCTGTTATATCTGCCAACTCATTCATAATCCCCTGAAGCGGCTGGCCTGCTGCAAAATCATTTCTTAATTCGTCAAGTCTTTCATTCAAATCGGGGTCGGCTACGACAACCGCGCCGGCTCCCAGCGGATCATGCTTAATGCTTTCAACAACCGAATATTTAAGAGAGCCGACTTTTGATCTGTCCATGTCTTTGTCCACATCAATTCCGATTACGGCATAATCCCCGGCAACAACCGCCCTGGCTCCTCTTACTCCCCGAACTTGTGAAGCCAAGTTGGCAAGATGGTCTGCCTTATCTATATTATCTCGGCGATTATCGTCCGCCATTTCTTCATTTTTTGTACTAACACCTTGTGGTCTGGGCTCGTTCGTATTATTTTCCATATTATTTTGTTGCCCGCATGCCGCCAATAAAAAAATGCACATGAGTAATAAAACTTTTTTCATATGAATTGCCTCCTTTCATATTGCCTTCTTACACTTATATTGTGAAAGAGCTTCTATCTTTATGCGGTCAGGCATATATTTCTGAAAAAGTGCTGACTGGCACCGGCGCATTTCTCGCTTCATATGATATTAAAAAGGAGCAGGAGGCATCAATTTGACGAAAATTTACGTGTTAGATACGAATGTCTTGCTTCAAGATCCGAATGCCGTATTTTCATTTCAAGATAATGAGATCGTCATTCCGGCTGTAGTATTGGAGGAACTCGATTCTAAAAAAAGGGATATGAGTGAAATCGGCAGGAATGCAAGACATGTTTCCAAATTGATTGACAGCTTCAGGAAGACGGGAAAATTGCATGAACAAATCATTCTCGAAAATGGCGGCACACTGAGAATTGAATTGAACCATAGATCCTTTCATCAACTGCAGGAGATTTTTCTTGAAAAAACAAATGATAATCGCATACTCGCGGTGGCGAAGAATATCGCCATTGAAGAAGAGGGAAAGGAAGATGGAAAGCCGGTGATCATCGTAAGCAAAGATGCATTATTAAGGGTGAAAGCCGATGCTCTTGGCTTGCTTGCAGAAGATTTTTTGAGCGACCGGGTCGTTGAAGTCGAACACTTGTATACCGGAATGCAAGAAATTTTTGTCGATATCGACTGTTTAAGGATTTTTTACGAAAAGGGCGAAATATCCGCTTTGGATTTATCAGAAAAAAAGACCTTTTATCCAAATCAATTCGTCATCATGAAAGATGAAATGGGGAGCTCGTCTTCCGGGATTGGGATGGTCGATAAACGGGGAGCAAACATTAAAAAGCTCAAAAGCAGTTATGAGTCCATATGGGGAATCAGACCAAGGAACGCTCAGCAAATGATGGCCGCAGAACTGCTCTTCCGAAATGATATCCAGCTTGTCACAATGATCGGCAAAGCCGGTACGGGAAAGACTTTGCTTGCACTGGCTGCAGGGTTAATGCAGACGGAAGACTTGCAGTCGTACAAAAAGCTGTTGGTGGCGCGCCCGATCGTTCCAGTTGGAAAGGATATCGGGTATTTGCCCGGAGAAAAACAAGAAAAATTACGGCCTTGGATGCAGCCGATATACGACAACCTTGAATATTTATTCAATACAAAAAAGCCGGGGGAACTCGATTCGATCCTCGCCGGAATGGGCTCAATAGAGGTAGAAGCGCTCACATATATTCGAGGAAGAAGCATTCCGGAGCAATTTATCATTATAGATGAAGCTCAAAATTTGACGAAGCATGAAGCAAAGACAATATTAACAAGGGTGGGAGAAAGAAGCAAAATTGTTTTGATGGGTGATCCGCAACAAATCGACCATCCTTATTTGGATGAATACAACAACGGTTTGACATACGTATTGGAGAAGTTTAAAGGGGAAAGTGCGGCGGGGCATATTAAGCTTGTCAAAGGTGAAAGATCCCAATTGGCGCAGCTTGCCGCTGACATATTATAAGCCTTTTCCAAAAGTGATCATAATGACAAATATTCCTGAGAAGGACGAGATTTCAACAAGAGAGTAAAAGAGGATGCCCTTTTAGGGACTGAATTGGCCAATTAAGTGATCATTGCTCCGAATAAAATGATCGCTGTTTTTTATTCATTCCTGAACTCTTCAATGAGGATGTGATGATGATCTGCCCTTTTCTTGCATACTTGAAAATAGAAGGAATCAGCGGATTGAAGTAGCATCTGGACGAATCCGCGGGCTGAAGAACCATTACATATCGTAATCCATATGCGCTTTAGTGTTGTCTTGAAATGAAAAGCTCGCCATGTTTTGATCAATAATTTCCTCGGAAGCGGAATGGGCAGTTTGAAGAATGAGGCAACTCATGCGCTTAACTGTCAGACAAGCCCCCGATTAGCGCTAACCAGAGTCCTCCCAGGGGGGAGAGACTCGCTTCAAGATTCATTCAATAGGCACAATAAACTTCCTGCCGCTTTGTGACGCGGTAAACAAAACAAGCGATATCGCAAAGCGGTTTAAGATGCTAATCGTGATTCTCTGAATACTATCTTGAAAAAGAGCCACGCAGAAAAAGCGGAGCTTTTTCGAGGAGAGGGGGGCGCAACTGCGACAACGTCAGATTGTTTCTTGCCAATATTCATACAAAAGTTACATAAAGAAAGAGTGCGGAACACAACTAAATCAGCTGATGAAAAAACGAACAATAAAGTGAAACTTCATTTAGTAGGAGTCTCTTACGGCATCTTACATGCGGGATAAAGTGAAACTTCATTCAAGGAATGCTTTTCTCCTTGAATGTTAGTTGAACCAATCGGGCATTTAGGTGCCGTTATCTCCCACTTAGCCCTTGTATATTCACTCCAGATTTTGAAGTGGGGGTCTTACGGCACCTTACATGCGGGATAAAGTGAAACTTCATTCAAGGAATGCTTTTCTCCTTGAATGTTAGTTGAACCAATCGGGCATTTAGGTGCCGTTATCTCCCACTTAGCCCTTTTATATTCATTCCAGATTTTGAAGTGGGGGTCTTACGGCACCTTACATGCCGGATAAATGGTCCCTGTGTATAATACGCAAGCTTTTAGCGTAGTCAACATATGTGGACTCCTGCGGGAATAGCTCGAGCTGAAGGTCCCGCAGGAAAGCGACCTTTGTTTTCCGAGGAAGCTGAAGAGACCTGCGAAAAGCGCAATATGTAGACGTAGCGATGATAGGGATTTTTTTTACACAAATAAACCGAACAATTATAAATGAATTGTTCGGCTTTTGCTATTTCGGATTTGCTTATGTCCCAGCCTCGCATCTGTTTTACCCTATTCCACACGAAAACCTTTGACAAACTTAATCGGGTTATTTCTATTGGACCCGTCTGAGTGTAACACATGTACAGGACCGTCTTCTCGAAGCGGCTTACCGTCTTTTGAAAAAGCAAGGATTAAATCATACGCGTTTTCAAGAGGATATGAAATGTCTTTTGAATCTGTTTCGATGACAAATGTTGAGGCATCCTTTTCAGGCTCGGCATTTTCCAAAAATGGTTTTAAAGAAATGCCGAAAGTGCCTGTCAGCAATTTCGTTTTTTCAAATTGCCGTTCTGATTTAAGGGTTGGCGGGGAAACATTTCCTTCTTTGATCACCCTGTCCCAATGTTTGGAGGCTACTGTAAATTCTTCTTCATCGTCCTCTTTATGGTCTTCCGAAAAATATGTATTCAAATCGATTTTGCGGTCATCGAAAATCCAAACACCCGCATCCAATGTGATTGGAAACTTGACCTTGCCTTTAATCGGGAGAATCGTATCCATCATTTAACCTCCTTCTTATCCTGGAGTAAGTATACCGAAAAACTTGCAAAAATAAAAGTTGTCCGCACTTATTGTTTCATAAGCATTTGTTTTTTTACGGAAGCTCTATTGTCATATTTCCACTTACCCCTTGCAATTTGCCTATATTAGGGTTAAAATTTACAGATAGTATTGTCTATTTGTCCGGAGACAGGGGGATAAAATGTGGTGTCTGAAATGAAGATTGATCATCGGGAAAGGGCCTACGCTCTGCTCAAGGCAGACGCGGATAAGATTTTGCGTTTGATTCAGGTGCAAATGGACAACTTAACGATGCCCAAATGTCCTTTATACGAGGAAGTGTTGGATACTCAGATGTTCGGCTTTTCTCGTGAAATAGACTTTGCCGTCCGCCTCGGACTTGTGGATGAAAAGGATGGCAAGGAATTGATATGTTCACTTGAAAGGCGGCTATCTGCTCTCCATGAGGCATTTACAGAAAGTGAAAAGTGAGTGATTTTGTACAAGCATCATCACTATCGCCGCACTGTAAAACTCAAACAGTTTATTCGAAATTGTTTGGGTTTTTTTGTCCTATGGACAGACGTTTAGGTAGTATTCTTTTACTTTTTTACTCTATTAATAAATGGCGAAAATTGAATGAAAGATTGGATGAAGAATATGCTGAAAAAAATACTGCGGTCATATGATTACTCGATCATCGCTGTTTATTTTCTGCTCTGCTTATTTGGATTAATCATGATTTATAGCGCCAGCATGGTGGTGGCTGTTCAGTGGTTTGGTTACCCGGCTGATTTTTTTTATGAAAAGCAGAAGATCAACCTGCTCGTTGGATTCTTGTTTTTTTTGTTTTTCGCCATTTTTCCATATAAAGCATACAAAAATAAAACCTTTCTCATTTCCATTACGTTAGCTGCGGTGCTTGGTTTATTTGCAGTTGTTTTGTTTGGACATGTCACAAATAACGCCCAAAGCTGGATTCAATTGGGGGCGCGAAAAATCCAGCCCTCCGAGTTCGCGAAGATAAGCGTCATTATATACTTATCCGCGGTATATTCAAAAAAGCAATCCTATATCAACCAACTCAATAAAGGGGTATTGCCCCCTTTGCTCTTTCTCGTTTTTGTCTGTTTTTTGATTGCAATGGAACCAGATAATGGTACCGCGCTCATTACTTTATTAATCGGAATGACGATTATCGTCTGCTCGGGAATGCGATTTCGCACGATCATGAAGCTCGTCATGCTCGGATTGCTGTTAATTGCTGTCCTTTCTCCTTTCCTTATTTTAAAGTTCGAAAAGATTTTTACAGAAAATCGCATGGGCCGATTCGCGGGGTACTTGGACCCTTTTGGAACCGGGCAGAATGAGGGCTTTCAACTCGTAAACTCGTATTTGGCTATCGGTTCCGGCGGCTTAAAAGGGTTGGGGCTTGGTCAAAGTGTCCAAAAGCTAGGGTATTTGCCGGAAGCCCACACCGATTTTATTATGGCAATCATTGCAGAGGAACTTGGAGCATTTGGAGTCGCTTTTGTATTGGTTGGGCTTGGATATATCGTTTTGAGAGGCCTTTTTATCGCCACCAGAAGTAAGGATCCGTTTGGCGCTATGCTGGCGATTGGCATTTCATGCATGATTGGTATTCAATCCTTTATTAATTTGGGGGGAATGTCAGGCCTAATCCCGATAACGGGGGTTCCACTTCCTTTCATTAGTTATGGCGGATCATCCATTCTAGTATTATCCATTTTGATGGGAATTTTGGCTAATGTGGCCATGTTTAACAATTACGAAGAAAAATTCAAAGCCGAAAAAGCTGTTCCTGTACCACATGCTGAGCCTTCCCAGCCGAATGCCAATCGGAAATGGGGCGCTCAGCGGCGTACATTTAAATAAATGGTTATTATAGAAAGGGAGAATTGTGGATGAAGAATATTAATAAAGTACTGGTTGCCAACAGGGGGGAAATCGCCATCCGGGTATTCAGGGCCTGTACAGAGCTCAACATCCGGACGGTGGCCGTCTATTCCCGCGAAGACTCCGGGTCCTACCACCGCTATAAAGCGGATGAAGCCTATTTGGTCGGCGAAGGAAAAAAACCTATAGATGCTTATTTAGATATTGAAGGCATCATTGACATTGCGAAAAGGGCCGGAGTGGATGCCATTCACCCTGGGTATGGATTCCTTTCCGAAAACATTGATTTTGCCAGACGGTGCGAAGAAGAGGGACTCATCTTCATCGGACCGGCTGTCAAACACCTCGATATGTTCGGGGATAAAGTAAAAGCCAAGCACCAGGCCATCTTGGCGGGGATCCCAGTTATCCCGGGAAGCGATGGGCCTGCAGAAACCCTTGAAGAAGCGGCCGCATTCGGTAATGACCATGGATACCCAATTATGGTAAAGGCGGCTCTTGGCGGCGGTGGACGCGGTATGAGGATTGTGCGTTCGCGCGGAGAGCTAAAGGAAGCTTACGAGCGGGCCAAATCGGAAGCAAAAGCCGCTTTTGGAAATGATGAAGTATATGTCGAAAAATTAATTGAAAATCCGAAGCATATTGAAGTCCAGATTTTGGGAGATGCCAAAGGCGATATCATTCATTTGTTTGAAAGGGATTGCTCCGTCCAAAGACGCCATCAAAAAGTTGTTGAAACGGCACCATGCGTATCGCTTTCAGACCATATGCGCGAAAGAATTTGCGATGCGGCGGTTACCCTCATGAAAAATGTCGGGTACATAAATGCCGGAACGGTAGAGTTCCTTGTTTCAGGCAATGAGTTTTACTTTATTGAAGTGAATCCAAGAATCCAGGTGGAACATACGATTACAGAAATGATCACCGGGATTGACATCGTCCAATCACAAATCCTGATTGCGGAAGGGCATTCCCTGCATGGAGAAACAATTCAGATTCCAAAGCAGGAACATATTAAGATGAACGGTTTTGCCATTCAGTCACGTGTCACAACTGAAGATCCGCTTAACGACTTCATGCCTGACACCGGTAAGATCATGGCATATCGTTCTGGCGGTGGATTTGGCGTCCGTCTTGATGCAGGTAACGGCTTTCAAGGGGCTGTCATTACCCCGTTTTATGATTCGCTGCTTGTAAAAGTATCGACCCAAGCGCTCACCTTCAGGCAGGCTGCGGCAAAAATGGTCAGAAATCTGAAAGAATTTCGCATTAGGGGAATAAAAACAAATATTCCATTTTTGATCAATGTCATGGAACATGAAAAGTTCATTACGGGTGAATATGATACTTCTTTTATTGATGAGACGCCGGAATTGTTTTCTTTTGAGGAGAGCAAAGACCGCGGAACAAAAATGCTCTCATATATTGGAACGGTCACGGTAAATGGTTTCCCTGGAATTGAAACGACGAAAAAACCGGTTTTTCCGGATCCGCGCATACCCAAAATACCTGCGGGCCAATCAGTGCCACCCGGAACAAAGCAAATTTTGGAACAACAAGGTGCAGAAGGGCTTGTTAATTGGGTAAAAAATCAGAATAGAGTGCTTGTAAGCGATACAACTTTTCGCGATGCCCACCAGTCGTTGCTTGCCACTCGTGTCAGAACCCGTGATATGTTGCAAGTGGCAGAGCCGACAGCACAACTTCTTCCAGGACTGTTCTCCTTGGAAATGTGGGGAGGGGCCACGTTTGATGTTGCGTACCGGTTTTTGAAAGAAGACCCGTGGGAGCGCCTTCAAGTACTTCGGAAGAAGATTCCGAATTTGCTTTTTCAAATGCTTTTCCGCGGCTCGAACGCCGTCGGATATAAAAACTATCCTGATAACGTCATCCGTGAGTTTATCAGATTATCCGCTGATGCAGGCATTGACGTTTTTCGGATTTTTGACAGCCTTAACTGGGTCAAGGGAATGGAAGTGGCAATCGATTCTGTCCGCGCATCAGGGAAAATTGCCCAAGCGGCTATTTGTTATACCGGGGACATCAACGATCCGGCAAGGTCCAAGTATGATGTCAATTATTATAAGCAGCTCGCCAAAGAATTGGAAGCTCAGGGTGCCCATATTCTGGCCATTAAAGATATGGCTGGCTTATTAAAGCCCGAAGCGGCTTACCGCCTTATTTCCGAATTGAAGGGTATAGTCGATGTGCCAATTCATCTGCACATGCATGATACGAGCGGCAACGGAATCTTTACGTATACGAAAGCCATTGAAGCGGGTGTCGACATTATTGACACGGCTTTGGGATCGGTTGCGGGGCTTACATCCCAGCCCAGTTTGAATTCGCTTTACTATGCCCTGGAGGGAACAGACAGGCAGCCAGATGTGTCGATTGATGATGTGGAAAAGCTTTCCTACTATTGGGAGGATGTCCGCAAATATTACCAGCACTTCGAAAGCGGCATGCTTGCTCCTCATTCAGAAGTATACCGTCATGAGATGCCGGGCGGACAATATAGCAACTTGCAACAACAGGCGAAAGCGGTTGGGCTTGGAAGCCGCTGGGATGAAGTAAAAGATATGTACCGCCGGGTAAACTTGATGTTTGGAGATATCGTCAAAGTGACACCTTCATCCAAGGTGGTCGGGGATATGGCGCTCTTTATGGTGCAAAACGATTTGACGGAGGAATCTGTCCTTGAAAAAGGCATGACAATCGACTTTCCTGATTCGGTTATTGAACTGTTTGAAGGATACCTCGGACAGCCTTACGGCGGCTTTCCGAAAGATTTGCAGCGAGTCATTTTAAAGAAACGCAAGCCTATTACCGTACGCCCTGGAGAGCTGCTTGAAGATATCGATTTTGCCGCGTTAAAAGCCCAGTTGGCACAAGAGGTCGGAGGTACCGTTTCTGAGTATGATGTAATGGCCTACGCCCTGTACCCGAAAGTAATCCTTGAGTATTTTCAAACCATCAACCAATTTGGAAATATTTCGGTTATCGACACGCCCACATTTTTTCACGGAATGAGATTGGGAGAAGAAATCGAAGTAGAAATCGAAACAGGAAAGACATTGATCGTCAAGCTCGTATCAATCGGCCAATCACAGCCGGATGGAACCCGGACAGTTTATTTCGAGCTAAATGGCCAGCCGCGTGAAATTATCATTAAAGATGAAAGCATCAAGTCGACCGTTATCGCAAAGCGGAAGGCGGATCCGAAAAATGAAGCTGAAATCGCTGCCACCATGCCTGGAACGGTGCTAAAAGTGCTTGTTGCCAAAGGAGAGGCCGTGAAAAAAGGCGATCATCTCATTATCACCGAAGCAATGAAAATGGAGACAACCGTACAGGCGCCTTTCTCTGGAACGATCAAAGATATTTACGTCAAAAGCGGCGAGGCGATCCAAACAGGCGATTTGCTTATCGAGATGGAAAAATAATATCCCGAGCGCAAAAAACTTGCACACGAACATCATGTGCAAGTTTTTTCATTGCTGCGTAATCATTTTAGATGATTTCAGTTCACCCGGCGTTGTTTCTTGTACAGGTGCATATTCCACGCCTGGTCTTGAAAATAACATAATAAAATAACTAAGTAAACCAAAGAGGCAGGTAATAAAGAGGGCATGCGCAAGGGCAACGTAAATATTCAATTCCGTTAACACAACGACAGCACCAGCCGCTACTTGCAAGGTAACCAGAATGAAGGCTACAATCCACCCCATATACACGACTCTTTGATTTTTATAATGCTTTACGGCCATCCATGTGATATAACCAATCCAAATAAAAATGAGTCCGGCCATTACGCGGTGGCCCATTTGAATCCACTCATACATATTGGATGGAAGCGCCAGTAGAGACCCGTTCGAACATAAAGGCCAATCACTGCAAATAAGGCTTGCGTCGGTATGGCGGACGAGCGCGCCTGTATAAACGACAATATAACTGTATATGGTGACACCGACCGTATGATATTTCATCCTTTTATCTATTTGCAATTTCGTTGTATCGAACTTTTTATCCACTTCAAAAATCAACAGTGTCAATAAAAAGACAGAAGCAAAAGAAATAAGGGAAATACCGAAATGAAGCGCTAAAACAAATTTTGATTGCCCCCATACAACTGCAGCCGCACCGATTAATGCTTGTAAAATAAGAAAAAAGACAGAAAGGACCGCGAGCGGCTTCGTTTCTCTTTTGTCTCCGATCGCTTTCCAAGCCCAGATGGAAAGAATAACAACCATAATGGCTGCAGATCCGGAAACAACCCGGTGGGCCAGTTCAATGATCAGTTCTGCATTGATATTTGATGGAATCAGTTCGCCATTGCAAAGGGGCCATGATCTTCCACAGCCGAGTGAAGAACCTGTCTTTGTCACTAAAGCTCCCCCGAGCAAGACGAAGACCATGACCACCGTCGAGAGAACGGCGAACCATTTTAATTTCCGGTGCAAATTTTCACCTACTTACTATAAGAGATTTTATTTTCATGGAACGTTCAGCAACAATAATTTCAATAACGATAGTACCTAATCATGCTCCAAAAAACAACCGACAAATTTGTTAACATCGCTTTCACTATTGAAAAACTTGAAATTACAGGGTTTTTTTGCTAGAAATGATATATAGTATGCTCCATAAACTGATCAAAAAAGATTGCTGCCGACACACTTTTGACAAAATGGCCGACACACTTTTGACAAAGATTGTGGCGAAAGCAATATATAAATGGTTGCATAATATGCTTAAATATAAAATGGAAAGTAGCAATGGCCTGAGGGAAAAAATGCTTTAAACCTGATAGTTCGGATTTTCGGATGCATTATGGTACAATACAAAGTGCACCAGCATACCTACATAACATATTGAAAAAACAGGAAAATAAGTGAACAAATACTGAAAAATGAACATAATAAGGGAAAATTGCATCATTTTGGACTATAGTAAGGGTAAAGCAATCAAGTTTATAAAGGGAGAGAGGTGGAAGAATAATGGATAACAGTCGGCTTGCATCAGCGGTGGAAGAAGCCATCCCTCCTGCTACTGCCTGGAAAGACTTCCTGTCATTGATCAAAATTGGTATTGTCAACTCGAACTTGATCACCACATTTACTGGACTATGGATAGCAATCATCATGACTGAAAAACACTTTTTGCAGTCACTTGACATTGTCTTTTTAACATTGCTTGGCACATCCCTTATTATAGCCGGTTCATGTGCACTCAATAATTATATTGATCGTGACATTGACCCGATTATGGAAAGAACGAAAGACAGGCCTACAGTTACAGGAAGAATCAGCGGAGGCAAAGTGTTGGCGATTGGCTTTATTTTTATCGCTGCTGGCCTGTTCATGGTTTTTATGACAAATATGACAGCAGGTCTTATTAGTATAGTAGGGGTCTTCAGTTACGTGGTTCTCTATAGCATGTGGTCAAAGAGGCGGTATGTAAGCAACACTGTGATCGGAAGCATTTCCGGTGCGGTCCCGCCCTTAATTGGTTGGGCGGCAGTGGATCCGAGCTTGCCGGCCATGGCCTGGATGCTTTTTCTCCTCATGTTCATTTGGCAGCCGCCGCATTTTTATGCGTTGGCAATGAGAAGAGTGGAAGAATACCGGGCGGCAAATATTCCGATGTTGCCTGTTGTAAAAGGATTTGCTGCTACAAAGAGAAGCATTATTATGTGGGTGGCCTTGTTGCTCCCATTACCGTTTTTTATGTCTTCTTTGGGCACTCCATTCGTGATATTTGCGACTATTTTAAATGTCGGATGGCTCATTTTGGGTATTGCTGGATATAAAATGAAAAATAATATAAAATGGGCAACGTTCATGTTTGTCTATTCCTTAAATTATTTGACCATTCTTTTTACGGCCATGGTCATATTTACAGTTATATAACTTGGGGAATTCTTTCTTATGTAAGAAATCCATATATAAAAGACCCGGTCATTGGTTGACATTATGATTTTTTAACGAAAGAGGGGTTAGTAGAATTATGAAACAATGGCTGCATAAGTGGCGCCTTTTATCGGTGTTTGCGATGTTGGCGCTCGTTCTTTCAGGCTGCGGCGAGCCTTTTGTATCCGCACTGGTACCAGCGGGTAAAATTGCCAAGCAACAATATGATCTCATTCTGTTAAGTTTGGGGATCATGACATTGGTAATCGTCGTTGTAGTAATCATTTTTACTTTTGCCATTATTCGTTTCCGTCGCCGGAAAGGGGAAGAAAATAAAATCCCTAAACAGGTTGAAGGCAGTCATACATTGGAAATCGTCTGGACTGTTATTCCAATTGTCTTGTTGCTGATTCTCGCCGTTCCTACGGTTGCCATTACATTTAGCCAAGGCGATGTATCCGCAATTAACAAGAAGGATGAGGATGGAAACAGGGAGGCATTGGTTGTCAATGTGCGTGCCCATTTGTACTGGTGGGAATTTGAATATCCTGATCTTGGCATCGTAACAAGCCAGGACTTGGTGATTCCGACTGACGAGAAAGTTTATTTCAAAGTAAAAGCCGCAGATGTAAAACACTCGTTTTGGATTCCGCCACTGGGAGGAAAGCTGGATACAAACCCTGAAAACGAAAACAAGTTTTGGTTGATTGTTGACGGCAAAAAAGCGGAAAAAGCAGAAAATGTCTTTTACGGCAAGTGTGCCGAGCTATGCGGTCCTTCCCACGCATTAATGGACTTCAAGGTAAAAGCGTTGCCTCAGCAAGATTTTGAAAAATGGGTGGCAGATATGCAAGACGCCAAAGAACCTGCTCCAACTACAGAACTTGCGCAACAGGGAGAAGAAATTTTTCAACAAAGCTGTATCACATGCCATGCTATCTCCCCGAGCAACGAAGCACCGGCTCAAGCGAGAACAGCACCAAATTTGGCCGGGTTTGCTGAGCGCGAAAGAATTGCCGGTATCCTTGACCATAACGAGGAAAACTTGAAGGAATGGCTGAAGGATCCTGAGAAAGTGAAACCGGGCAATAAAATGACGGGCACTTATCCAGCATTATCTGATGAAGAATTGGATGCTTTGGCTGCCTATTTAATGGAATTAAAGGTTCAAGAATGACGACTTTAAAATAAGGGAGGTTTATCTCTGTGAGTACTATTGCTCAAAAAAGAGGTTTCGGTGCCGTTTTATGGGATTATTTAACGACTGTCGACCATAAAAAAGTTGGTATCTTATATTTTGGCGCAGGATTTTTCTTCTTCCTCCTTGGCGGAATCGAAGCCATGATTATACGTATCCAGCTCGCAGTTCCCAACAATGACTTTGTAAGTGCTGGAACGTTTAATGAAATGATGACCATGCATGGGACAACGATGATCTTCTTTGCCGCCATGCCGATCTTGATTGGATTTATGAACGCCATTATGCCTCTCCAAATTGGGGCGCGGGACGTGGCATTCCCGTTTTTGAATGCTCTTGGACTATGGCTGTTCATTTTTGGAGGATTATTGGTCAACGTCTCTTGGTTTTTAGGAGGCGCACCAGAAGCTGGTTGGACTTCTTATGCATCACTTGCGATGAACTCCGCAACCCATGGTACAGATTTCTATGCTACCGGAATTCAAATTTCCGGGTTTGGAACACTCATGGGGGGAATTAACTTCTTGGTCACGATTATCAACATGCGTGCGCCAGGAATGACTTACATGAGAATGCCAATGTTCACATGGACAACATTTATCACTTCAGCACTTATTTTGTTTGCATTCCCGCCGCTGACAGTTGCATTGTTCTTGCTTACATTTGACAGACTGTTTGGCTCTCAATTCTTTAATGTAGCTGCCGGAGGGAACACGATTATTTGGGAACACTTCTTCTGGATCTTTGGACATCCGGAAGTATATATCTTGATTTTGCCTGCTTTCGGGATTTTCTCGGAAGTGATCTCGACCTTTTCAAGAAAAAGATTATTTGGATATTCGTCAATGGTATTCGCTACCGTTCTAATCGGATTCCTTGGCTTCATGGTGTGGGCTCACCATATGTTTACAGTTGGATTAGGTAATATCGCCAATGCAATCTTTGCTGTTGCGACGATGGCAATTGCGGTTCCGACAGGTATTAAAATCTTTAACTGGCTATTAACAATGTGGGGCGGAAGCATTAAATTTACAACACCAATGCTATGGGCGGCAGCGTTCATTCCTTCATTCGTAATGGGTGGAGTGACTGGAATCATGCAGGCTGCAGCTCCAGCCGACTACCAATACCATGACACCTACTTTATCGTGGCCCACTTCCACTATGTCATTGTTGGTGGAGTCGTATTCGGTATTTTTGCTGCCGTTCATTTTTACTGGCCAAAGCTTTTTGGACACATGTTAAATGAGACTTTAGGGAAAATCACATGTATCTTATTTGTCATCGGGTTCCATCTAACATTCTTCATCCAGCATTTCCTTGGTCTAATGGGGATGCCGCGAAGAGTCTTTACATTCCTTGACGGACAAGGATTAGAGACTGGAAACATGATTAGTTCTATCGGAGCTTTGACAATGGGTGTAGCCGTTGTGGTTTTACTCATTAACGTTGTGATCACTGCTATTAAAAATGAATCTGTTGCAAATGACCCTTGGGGTGACGGCCGTTCTATCGAATGGGCAATTCCTTCACCACCGCCATTTTATAACTTTAAACAACTCCCGCTCGTTCGCGGACTTGATGCTTACTGGCTTGAGAAAATGGATGGAAAAACAGAAATGACTCCAGCAGAGCCTGTAGGAGACATTCATATGCCAAATGGTTCATTTATTCCATTTATGATCTCTTTAGGTTTCTTCGTTGCTTCCTTTGGAGCCATTTACAATCAGGAACATGCTTGGGGAATACCAGTATTAATCATTGGTTTGGCTATCGCCTTTGGATCCATGCTTGTGCGCTCCCTGAAAGATGATCATGGCTATCATATTCCGAAAGCCGAGTTGTTGGAAGATGAGAAGGGGGTTAAGGCATAATGCATGTTGAACAGCAATTTACTCCAGAAACATGGCCCGAGTTGCCTGAACGGGCCACTCTGGAGGGTAAAAATAAGTTTTTGGGCCTCTGGTTCTTTCTTGGGGGCGAAACCGTATTATTTGCGTCCTTTTTCGCCACATATTTGGCACTGAAGGATAAGGTCCCAGCCAGCGGAGGCTTGACCTCGTCCGAAGTCTTCGGTTTACCGCTTGCATTTGCCATGACGATGCTGTTACTCACTAGTTCGGTAACAAGTGTGTATGCCATTTACCATTTGCGGAACTTTAATTATAAAAAGATGCAGTTATGGTTTATCATCACGCTTTTATTGGGCTTAGGATTCTTTGCTTTAGAAATTTATGAGTTTTGGCATTATACGACAGAGTTAGGATTTGGTTTCACAAGCAGTGCTTTCAGCTCGGCTTTCTATACACTTGTTGGATTCCACGGAGGACACGTAGTGTTTGGACTTGGCTGGATTGCAGCATTGCTGATCAGAAACAGAAAACGTGGACTCAGCCTTTATAATGCGCCAAAGTTTTACCTGGCAAGTATTTACTGGCACTTTATTGACGTAGTCTGGGTATTTATCTTCACTGTCGTTTATTTAATGGGAATGGTGGGATAACGTATGGAAGATCAATACATGAATTCAGGAAATGCACGCGTTGATTATGAGTACCGCAAAAAAAGAAACAAGGAAGCCATGCGCCATCAAGTAATTTCTTTTGCCATTTCAATTTTTCTGACATTGGTGGCATTTGGGGCAGTGGCAGCAGGGTTTGACAAATGGTTTGTCATCCCGTTCATTCTTTTGCTCGCATTGGTGCAAGTTATTTTCCAATTGTATTATTTCATGCATATGAATGAAAAAGGACATGAAGCGGTTCAATTATTTATATATGGGGGAGTCATTATTGGTTTTGTAACCATTTTGGGCTTCGTCACGATTGTATGGTGGTAATAGGAGAGCCAGTCGAAACTTTCGGCTGGCTTTTCATTTGTTTTGTCATGAACTTGTCAATCGCCATCATTGAACCGGAAAGTAGGTAAACGTATAATGAAAAGTAGAAGGAAACGTATTCTACAAAAGAGGTGAAGGCGAATGCCTTTTAGCGCTTTAAGTATATTTGGATTTCGAGCTCTTTGGAGCCCGTATTTTTTGATCTTTGTTTTGTTGTTGATCGCCGCCTTTTTCTATTTGACGGTTAAGAAACGTGACCAATTTGCCAACAGTGAACCACTGAAAAAAAAAGAAGGCATCATTTTTGTCATAAGCATGGTTCTCCTTTATGTGATTAAGGGCTCTCCCGTGGACTTAATGGCGCATATCATGTTTTCTTTTCATATGGTGCAAATGGCATTTCTTTACCTTGTCATACCACCGCTTTTCATTGCGGGGGTGCCGAACTGGATTTGGGAAAAAGTGATTGAACTGCCAGTGATTCGTTCAATGTTCCGTTTTTTTACAAGGCCCCTTATCGCTCTAGTTGGATTTAATGGGCTATTTTCGATTTATCATATTCCACTTGTAATGGATTTCGTAAAAATGAATATCATTTTGCATGCTTCGTATACGGTGATGTTATTTGTGTTTGCCATTTTTCTGTGGTGGCCTTTAGTCAATACTCTGCCGGGGCAGAATCAACTTCATGGCTTGAAAAAGATCGGTTATATATTGGGGGATGCTGTTCTCCTTACACCGGCATGCGGACTCATTATATTTGCTCCCGAAGCAATGTATGCGACCTATACTGATGGGGAATTATGGCTAAAGTCGATGGCCCTCTGTGTGCCCGGGTCAACTTTGGAAGGGCTGACCATCAGTGGCCCAGAATTATTCACAAACATGCCAGCAAAGGAAGACCAACAATTAGGCGGCGTATTAATGAAAATCATCCAGGAAATTGTACTCGCCACCATCTTGGCAAAAGTATTCTTTGATTGGTATAAAAAAGAGCAAGTTGATTCGGAACCTGTGGATGAAACAGGAACGCTTGTTCAGCAGGAACCCCGCCACGCAGATTAACTAAAATAAAGACGGGAAGTACTGGAGCAATTCAATATACAAATAAGGAAGGGTATCGCATAATGTCTGTTCCAATGTTACCGACAATCAGTACGGTGTGTATCGTTATAAGTGCTGTTCTAGTAGCAATTGGCTGGTCCAAAGTCAAGAGAAGAGAACTAGAAACCCATCAAAAAATGATGACAGCAGCAGCTGTATTTGCCGTAATCTTTTTTGCTATTTATTCATCAAGGACAGTATTTATAGGAAATACTTCATTCGGGGGTCCGGATGAAGTAAAGTTGTTTTACACAGTTTTCTTATTCTTTCATATTACCTTGGCAACTGTAGGTGCTGTCCTTGGCATTATCTCTCTGTGGACCGGCTTTAAAGACAGGCTGCATGTTCATCGTAAGATTGGGCCGTTTTCAAGTGTTGTATGGCTTGCAACCGGAATAACAGGTGTTATAGTCTATTTACTGTTGTATGTGATATATGAGGGTGGGGAAACGACTTCTCTTATCAAAGCAATATTGGGAAATTAAACATAAAAACATGCCAGGAGGATTCCTGGCATGTTTTTTTAAATAAAAGATGGGCTATCTTCGCTTTTGCTAGAAGGGCGAGCGCAAAAACGATTTAACTTGTGCGGTAAATGCAAGAATGGTTATAGGGTGATGGAATCAAGACATATTCAAGGAGCTCATCGCTCCAAGGAAACCAGAATATCACTTCAAATAGGCGGCGAGTATTTATTAACGAGCAGGCTCGCCATTTTATGAATCGTAGAAAAGCCGCATGAAGCCTGCCTGGAGTTCTGCAGCATTGTCTACGATAGTTAACATGAGCGCCTTGGTTGGGTTATTCCTCCAAAATCTATTGAAGCAATAGATCTTATATTTTGAAGTTTAATTTGATAATCTCGGCCTCTCGTGCTGTTTTGAAAACGATGAGCAGCATCGGTCCAATGAAAAACCCAAGAAAGCCAAATAACTTTAAACCGAGATACATGGCAATTAAGGTTGCAAGTGGCGACAAACCGATATGGGTTCCCATCACTTTTGGTTCCACTGTTCGTCTAATAATAAGCAAAACGGTTGCAAGAACCGCCAGTTGTGTACCAAGAATGACGTTTCCTGTTAACAGGTGATATAGTGACCATGGAGCCAGTATGACGATTGAACCGATAATGGGTATTAAATCAATGATCCAAATAATGATAGACATAATAATGGCTGTTTTGGGAGAAATGATTAAGAGGCCAATTAATGAAACACCCAGAATCAACAAACTGACTAAAAACTGCGCTTTGCAAAAACCAAAAACAACCGTTGAGATCCTTTTCGTCATGAAATTTACTTTTTCTGAAGTTTGATCGGTTAAATGACGGTAAATTCTATTTCGTATTTTAGGTAAATCCAACATAAACAGAAATAATGCGATCAAGTATACGAGAAAGCTTACTAAAAAGTTCGGTATGTATGATAACGCACTACTGATATTTTCTATATTGATATAATTGATGACGCTCGTTACAATCGTGTTCAAAAAAGTGTTTATTTCGTGGGTGACGGCATGAACCATTTCTTTTGGTAGCGCTTGGGCGGTGTTTTTAAATTGTTCTTCATATTGGTACCATATTCTCGAAACATTGTTCACGTACTCCGGCAGATCTTCCACAAGCTTAACGCCTTGGCTGATGACTTTCGTTGTTGTGAAATAAATGCCAATCCCCATAACAAGTGTAAATACTGTAAAAACGATCATGACGTTATAATGTCTTTTCATTTTAAACTTTGATTGCAGCATTCTTACGAGCGGCTCCAACAAAAGTGCAGTAATCAATGCGGCGATCAGTGGGACAGATACTGGAAGGATATAAAACGCGGCCAAACCAAGAATCACCATGGCGGCAGCAAGAATCACGTATTTTCTTTTTAACATTCCACGCAAAATACTTCTCCTTTTCTCATGATTTTAATTTATTATATAATGTCCACAGCCTTTTCGGTAGTAATATGCAGGCAAAAACAAAAAAAGTGCAGGACCGTAGTCTCAGGCAATCGGGTTTGCCAAGTGGCGAAGGGGACTTGTTGCTCGCTTTCATCAAACTTTTGAATATATATTGAAGCTTAGCGCAGGAATAAACCCCCTCTGAACAAATGTTGCGAGCTTAATTATTTCCAAATAAATCCTTTTTTTATTAAGCACCTAAAATCGCCACATCCAAGATATGATTGCTTGCTCTTCGTTTTGCCGCATGAGGAGTCCTTTTTGGCGGCAGGCTGTTTCAAAGCTTTGTGAAGCCTTCTTGACTACTACTTCTTACATGGGTGTCCTGTTTGGCGGGATGAATGTGGCCAACTTCATTTCCCGTATACATGTGTGGCATCTTAACGCACAAATAGTCTGGGACACAACTAAATCAGCTGATTAAAAAACAAACAACAAATTGAAACAATTCAGTAGGGATTTTCTTCCCTCTCCTACTGAATGTTAGTTGAACCAATCGGGCATTTAGGTGCCGTTTTCTCCCACTTGGACCTTTTGTATTCACTCAAGATTTTGAAGTATGAGTCTTTACGGCATCTTACATGCGGGATAAAGTGAAACTTCATTCAGTAGGGATTTTCTTCCCTCTCCTACTGAATGTTAGTTGAACGAATCGGGCACCTTACATGCGGGATAAATTGTCCTAGTGTATAATACGCAAGCTTTTACCGTAGTCAAAATAGGTAGACTCCTGCGGGAATGGCTCGAGCTGAAGATCCCGCAGGAAAGCGACCTTTGCTTTCCGAGGAAGCTGAAGAGACCTGCGGAAAGCGAAATATGTTGACGTAGCGATGATAGGGATTTTTTTACACAAATAAACCGAACAATTATAAATGAATTGTTCGGTTTTTGCTATTTCGCATTTGCTTATGTCCCAGCTCCTACTCAGCAAACATATCCAAATCTTTTTTGATGTTATCAAGCATTTGCTTGCATTGCTTGACAAGATGGTTTGGAAATACTTCATCGTCCCCGTACTCTACTCCATGAGGATAATAATGTTTGCCAAGAAGTGGCGTCATCAATTGAATAACTGCTTTGCGGCTACCGACATCTCCCTCAACGGCATAGCCGGGGATGCGTAAGTAGTATGTACCTTCTTTGATTTGGAACTTATGATCATATGTAGCCCGTTCATAATCCCATTGTCCCGCAAGAATCATTCTGTGCTTGCTCATTACTTCGTCCAGACGGTTAAAATCAATTTTTATCGATTCAATACCAGTATCTTCAAACTTCATATCTTCAATCCCTCCTAAATAATCAGGCCGAATGAGTAATTCCCCATGTTTTATAATAGTCCAAAAAGTGCTCAGTTGCAACAAAGGCTCTCTCTAATATGTAACAATTGTGTATAATTTGCGGACTGTTGGTGAACATATGAAAGTGTAATGAAAAAATGATTCAGGAGGAGGTATCATCATGACGCTTATCCGGGATATTATGACGGATGAAGTTGAGACATGTTCATTAAAAGATAATATTTACGAAGTTGCGGTAAAAATGAAAGAATGGGATGTTGGTGTAATCCCGATTGTGGAAGGAAAAAGACTTGTAGGCATTATTACGGATCGTGACATTGTACTTAGGTGCATCGCTGAGAAAAATCCTCCTTCTTCTAAAGTTGAAGAAATTATGAGTGAGAACTTATTTACTGTGACACCTGATACGACTACGCAGGAAGCGGCGAGACTAATGGCAAAAGAACAAATTCGCAGACTCCCTGTTGTTGAAAATGGTGAGCTTGTCGGAATCGTTGCTCTCGGTGACCTGGCCGTTCGCGACTTGACCGATAATCAAGCAAAAACAGCTTTATCCGAAATATCCGAACCGGACGATGAACAATCCATTCATTGATTTCATCAAAATCGAAGATGCTTACAGAAAAACGCAAGCGAACTGCTATCGACAAGCTGAAAGGGAATGGATGTTGCTACTCATCTTGCTCGATTCAAGGAAAATATCTCTAAAAATTGTATGAAGCTTTCTATTGCTTTCCCAATCAGCCCAGCTAGGCAGCAGGGACATTAAGTGATGTTGCTTAGTCAGTCATGCTCCAAAAAGCTTGCGCTTTCTCTTGGAGGGATGATTATCCATGTTTTGTCGCCGCTTTAACTGGCGCGTCCTGCCTCATCGGTTGCTTGAAGCCTGTCCTGTTCATTGGGGTCTCAATCGCCGCAGGCCCGTCTTTCGGCTGAACTAGCGGCCTATTTAGGTCAACGGGCTTCAATCGACGCAGTCCTGCCTCAATCGGCTTACTAGCGACCTATACGTCAACAGTCATTAGTCGGCGTGACAAGTCTCATCATTGGCTGGACGAGTGCTCTATATTTCGCAGGCTTCATCGGTGCTGTCTTCGTCTCAATTAGAGCAGTTTGGCCCGCACATTAAGGACACGCTTTACTCATTCTGACGAATACTTATCATTCATGTATACTTTCCTTTTCAAAAACCCTGAATTTCAGGGTTTTTCTTGCTGTAGTTTATTGTACATGCAGTAGGAAGTGGTATAATGAAAACGAATCATGAAAAGAGTATTCGGGAAGGAGGAGAAAAGCTGCGTACGTTATTCAGAATATTTATTTTGGCTGGCTTCTTCTTGTTTATCAGCTTTTATATATATTCTCCCGAACAAACAGGCCCCTTAAAAGATAATTCGTATATGCTTCCTTCCAAAGATAATGAAGAAAACATTCCCGATCAAAATATTCCGGGTTCTGAAACTCAGCCTGAAAGCGGATTGGGTTCCTATATTGGAAAGCCCGCCAATCAATTGCTGGAAGTTCACGGTAAACCAGACAGGAAAGAACCTTCCGCCTATGATTATGAATGGTGGGTGTACAATGATCAGGCCCATAAATATATGCAAGTGGGAGTCCGAGATGGCATTATTGTTACATTATACGTTTTAGGTGATCAATTAGATGTTTCCCCTTACAAAATAGGCCAGCCGGTCGAAGATATTTACCGTACGACAATGCTGGAAACAGAGATTGTGGTCACTTCTGAAAATGGAACTTATCGGCTTGAGCTTTCAGAAGAAGACTTAAATATGAGGCCGCTTATTCAGCTAGGGGATATTTTCGCCCAACTGTCCGTTGATAAGTTTACCGGCAAGCTGTTTAGTGTCCGCTTTCTTGATCAGGACACACTCGTTGCCCAAAGGTCGTACGAGCTTGTTTACAGAGGAGATGGGCCCCAGAGCGAAGAACCTGATGACGAGGAATGGGCAGCAATTGAAAGGGGAAGCGAGCGCCAAATATACGATATAACGAATATTTTTCGAAAGAGGTTTGGACTGGACACATTAACGTGGGATGAAGAGATTTCAAGCGTTGCTTATGGCCATAGTAAAGATATGAATTTAAACGATTATTTTGACCATGAGTCGCCCAAATACGGCGACTTGGAAAAGCGGTTGAACGAAGGAAAGGTTGAGTTTCAATCAGCAGCAGAGAATATTGCCGCAGATTATATTGACGGACCGGCAGCATTTGAAGGGTGGCTGAATTCGGAGAATCATAGAAAGCCGCTTTTGGATAAGGATGTTACGCATATCGGGGTGGGTGTTTATCAAAAAAATTATACCCAAAACTTTGTGCGTAAAAAATAA
Source organism: Siminovitchia thermophila (assembly GCF_016909185.1). GTDB lineage: Bacteria > Bacillota > Bacilli > Bacillales > Bacillaceae_C > Siminovitchia > Siminovitchia thermophila. The sequence continues at coordinate 50,127 of NZ_JAFBFH010000032.1, forward strand.
AAGGGAACCCAGTGGCATTATATATGATCAAACATATACATGAAGTGACGGATAATCGAGTCATTTGAGGTGATTGAGGGATGACAAGGAAAAAACTTCACCCGTCAGTCGAACAATTTAAGCAATTTGTAAGAGAGCATCCGAACCTTGTCAAACTGGTAAGAGCAGAGGAAAGTACATGGCAGGAGCTATATGAGGAGTGGTACTTGCTCGGTGGGGATGACCCCAAATGGGAAAAATATAAAAATGGAAAAACGGCTGAAGCAACCGAAACCAAGGATGATGTAAAAAAATGGTTTACTCAATTTTCCGGTCTTTTGAAAAAAATGGATGCCAATCAAATGCAATATCATATTGATAACCTAAGCCAAGCGATAGGTGCGATCCAAGGCCTGCTCTCTCAATTTCAAGGAAGTAGCCAGCAACAAAACGACCCGGCACAAGAGGCACCCCGCGATCCATTTGCTTTTAGAAAAGACTGACGCAAGGAGGAGAACGGATGAGAGCCGATGTTTTGCAATATATTTATGCAAATCATGAATTAAAACAATTTATCCGGGAACAGCCTCGATGGTATCGAACATTGTCCAGAGATCCAAAACAATTGGAGCAATTTGAAATCGCCTCCCTCCATTATTTTAAAAAAACGATTCCTCATCAAGTGGAAAAATTTTCACAGGGAGTGCAAATGGCAAACATGTTTATGGGCATGCTCCAAGCAATGAATACTAAGTAAAGAACACATGTGAATGAAAGTCCATGTGTTCTTTATTTTTTTGCATGAAGCCTCTTGTTTGGAGAAAAGCTATGGTCAAGGAGTGATGACATTGAAAATATTGGCGATTTGTTTCATTGTATTTTTGCTTGCCAGCGGCTGTGCCCAAAAATTGCCTGAGCCGGAATCAATGAATGCAAGGGCTTCGGAGGAAAGCACAAAGCAAAAAACCTTCACGGTTCATCGAATTTTAAAAGGGAATACACTCATGATCGAATGTTTTGCACCGTCCATTTCATTTTCCAATCAGTCGGAGGCAAAAAATAAGGGGAAAGCTCGATTATACATGAACGGAACATTTCACAGCGAACACGAATCGGCTGCTTTTATCGTCAAAGATTTGCCCAAAGGTGTACATGACATTAAAATAGAAATTGTAAATGACCATGATGAACCTGTCGGCTTAAGCGAGCAGTTTTCGGTGACAATTCAATAACGCAGTCGCATAGCAAATAAAAACATGGTAAAATGAGTGTGGAGGTGGACCGTTTGCTTGCAACACTTGAAAGAGTCAAAATTATTGAAACAGCCGAGATGCTTGGGAACATGATCAATGCCACTGACATCGCCGATAAGTACCGGTTTTATTATCATAAATTGCATCAAGATGGAAGGACGAAAGCAAAGATAGAGGCTTTCGTGAAAATGAAAGAAGTGTACGAAGATGTTCAACGCTTTGGACGTTATCATCCCGATTATAAACAGGTAATGAGAAAGGTTCGCGAATTAAAAAGAGATATGGATTTGGATGAAAATGTGGCTAATTTCCGGAAAGCGGAAAATGAAATCCAATCTATTTTGGATGAAATAAGCATGTTAATTGGAAAAGCAGTCTCCGCCAATATCAAGGTGGCAACGGGCAATCCTTTTTTTGAAACAGGTGCTGCTTGCGGCGGTGGTTGCGGTACTGGCGGCGGCTGCGGCTGTTCTGCCTAAGAGCTAAAGGGGATCATAAATGTTTATAAAGAAGCAAGGATTAATTGTATGGCTGACCCATACGAAAAATATAAAGGCGTTAAAACGATTTGGGAATATACATTATGTCTCCAAGAGAATGAAGTATGCCGTTCTTTATTGCAACCAGGAAGATTTGGAACTTATTTCGGACAAGTTGCGGCAGTTTCAGTTTGTAAAGAAAGTGGAGCCATCATACAAGCCATACTTAAAGACAGAGTTTGAAAATGCCAAACCGGATAAAGCAAAAGAATATGATTATCGAATTGGTCTTTAATAAAAAGGCGGCCCGGTAAAAGGCCGTCTTTTAAAATAGAGAGAAATATACAAGATGGACTAATAAGTATTTCTTGTGACGGGGAGATTTGACGCGATGTCTAAACTTGTCTGGCCGACTGTTTTCATACTGATCCTTTCCATATGTGGCCTGCTTTTTTTTCAATGGAAGCCCATTTCAACGTTTTCCGGGGGAGAAAAAGTCGAACAAAACGTGGTGGTCCGGCATATGCAGGATCACTTTCAAATAGAGCAATCAATCAAACATATTCCTGAAGGCAGCTATGAAATGCGCAAGCCCACAAATCTGGATTCTTTTTCTTGTACAAGCAGCCGCCATCAATCGTGTATTTGGCTGGATCAGGAAAATACAAAAATCGCTATTGGTGAAGAAGAAACGATTTCTTTTACATACCGGCTTCCATCCTCTAAAAGCCCGAGTCATTTTGTGCTGGACAACTGGCTGTTTGAAGTTCAAAATGTCTCTCGCCATTCCACCCGAATTCAGCTTACGGACGAAAAATGGCGGCAAGGGGAGTGGGTGGCAGCGGCCGATTCTGTAGGCAAGAGAAAAATGAATGCCATCGATTATTATGTGTTTGAGACAAACCAGAAAAGTCCGGCTCTTTATTGGAATGCGAATGAGATGCATGAACTTTATAAGGATCAGTATGTAACGGTTTATTCGGAAAGCAATGTATCGGCGGATTTTTCAAAGTTAAGTAATTTGAATGGCAAGGGGAAGCTGGTGGCAATTGTTACAAAAAAAGCGAAAAAACTTCAGGATTTTGACGACCTGATCCTGGTTCCGGATGAAGAAGCCATTTTGCCGGCAATGGTTGTGAAAACAATTTCTATGGAAAAGAATCAAGAGTGGTTGCTCGATGTGATCATGTCAGCTTTTTTAGAGCGTCCTTACGGCAGTAAAAAAGCTCAAAGCATGTATCTTGAGTTGGAACGAGAATTGCAAAAAGAGGGTGTTGAGCGTTGGCTGTCGAAAGTTCTGTCTGATAAAACGGCTATATCAGCACGTCGGTTGGACGCTCATATATGGGAAGAAACAGGCAGAAAGACAAATTTTTTTGCATTAAATGAGGAGGAAACGAAAGCTTTTATCCCATTTTTTGCAGTGGATGCAAGGCCGATTTTGATTCATGAGGTACAGGCGGATAACGTATCAATCTTGTATCACAATGAACAGCCGTACATTTCCTTCTTTCCACTTGCTGAGCAGCTCGGGTTTACAGTACAGCCGGGGCCAGATCAAGCGGTGATGAAAAGGGGAGATGATACTTTTGAGTTTTATTACGGAAAAAAAATCTTCTATAAAAATGGGCGCCCATTTGGTCTTTCAAGCAATCCCTTTCTATTAATGGGATCAGAAACATATATCCATACCGAGATGGTCTCACTTGTCTTTGGCATCAGGCTTTTTGAAGCAGACAATAAAATCAAATTGCAATAAAAAACCCTGCAGAAATTCTGCAGGGTCCTTCTATTTTCCGCCTTGGCGGATAGAAGGCAAAGGGAGAGGAGAAACCGGAGGAAGAACTTATGGGGAAACGTAAGTCTTCTCCGCGGTTGGCAACAACATCTGCTGCGATGTTGTTATTCATATTATCGCCTGTTGGGAAAGTTTTATACATAAATTGCTTGCAGGTTCTTACTTGTAAAAGCTTTTACAGGTAGCTTGTCCATTTTTTTTGTGTTAGTATAAAAAAGTATGAAAACAGCGAATGGTGACGAATATGAGGATAATATCTGGCAGTTGTAAAGGTAGAAAGTTAAAAGCGGTTCCGGGAACATCAACGAGACCGACGACTGATAAAATGAAAGAGACCATTTTTAACTGGATTGGTCCCTATTTTAATGGAGGACTTGGGCTTGATTTATATGCCGGAAGCGGTGGGCTCGGTCTGGAAGCGTTAAGCCGGGGACTTGATCGGGTCATCTTTATAGATAGCAATAAATTTGCCGTGCAAACGGTTAAAACGAACATATCTTTATGTGGTTTTGATGATCAATGCGAGATATATCAAAATGATGCAAGAAGGGCTTTAAAAGCTGTCACAAAGAGAGGCTTGCAGTTTGATGTCATTTTTATTGATCCTCCATATCAAAAGCAAAAAATTGCCGCATTGCTTGAAGAGATCGATAAACATTCATTATTAAAAGAAGCGGGCTCTATTATTTGTGAACATGATCCAGAGGTAAAGCTTCCCGCATCGGTCGGAAAGCTCATACAAGCAAAACATACTGATTATGGGATGAGCGGTTTGTCGTTATATACGAAAGAGGGGGAATCAGAATGAAGAGAATCGCAGTATGTCCGGGAAGTTTTGATCCCGTTACAAACGGGCATTTGGATATCATTCGCCGGGCGGCGAAAGTATTTGATGAAGTAAGTGTCGTTGTTTTAAGCAATTCTTCCAAACGCCCATTATTTTCTACAGAAGAAAGAACAGCGTTATTGCAGCAAGTAACGAAAGAAATACATAATGTGAAAGTCGATTCCTTTAACGGCCTGCTTGTCGATTATGCAAAGGGCGTTGGTGCAAGCGCTATTGTAAGAGGCTTAAGGGCCGTTTCCGACTTTGAATATGAAATGCAAATTACATCTATGAACAGGGTGCTGGATGAAAACATCGAAACGTTTTTCGTTATGACAAATAGTCAATATTCTTTTTTAAGTTCCAGCATCGTCAAAGAAGTTGCGAAATACGGTGCGAATATCTCGGATTTGGTTCCGGCACAAGTTGAAAAAGCGCTGAAAGAAAAGTTTTTGCAAAAGTGAAAAGATGCTTAATTTGCTGTTCTCATCTTGTGCAAGTAAAAACCGATTCCAACGATCAATAGGAGGATTGTACTAATCGGTCCGATATGGCTAAGCCAAGCCAATGCTTTTTCCCACCAATTAACTTGGAATTGCAAAAATGCCGGTATGGCTGATGAGTGTATTAAAAATCTTTGTTCAAAGGGAATCCATAAAAGGAATGTAAACAATCCGGATATAAACCCTTGCATGATGCGGGCAATGAAAAACGGCAGAAAGCGAATATCTGTTTGCGCCAGTATACTGGCAACTTGCGCTTGAACACTGAACCCGCTGAAACCCAAAATAAAGCTGGCCATTACTACTTGATACATCAGGCCTGCATCCACTGCTTGACTTGCCATTTGGTTTCCGATCGTGATTTCAAATAGCCCGGCAATCAAAGGAATGCTCAAGTCAGTCGGCAGTTGGAAAAATAATAATAGTACTTTGGCGATTTTTGCCAGAAACAATGTAATATGAAGATGAAACAACAGCTTATTAAGCACTGAAAACAGAATGATAAACCCGCCAATCATGAGCAGTGTGTTGATAGATGTGATAACCGCGTCTCCAACCAGCTTGCCGATTGGCTTTTTATTTTTAAGCCTTGTGTGATGTAATGCAGACAGTGCTTGGGCAAAAATAGGGCGCGTGGATGCTCTTTTATACTGCTTCGGCTTCGTTTCTTTTTTACCGTATCCTCTCATGATTAAACCGACACAAAAATTACTAAAGTAATGAGCCGCTGCCAACATAATCCCCAGTTTCGGGTTGTGAAAGAAGCCAACCGATACTGCTCCAAAAATAAAAAGGGGACTGGAACAATTTGTAAATGATACGAGCCGTTCAGCTTCGCCCCTGGTTAACTGGCCTTCTTGACGCAGTCGGGCAGTAATTTTTGCTCCTGCCGGAAAGCCGGAAGCCATCCCCATCGCCCAGGCAAATCCACCCACTCCGGGGACTCTAAATAATGGGCGCATGAAAGGCTCAAGTAATATTCCTACAAATTTAACGACTCCGAATCCGATCAGTAATTCGGAGAGTACAAAAAAAGGAAAAAGGGATGGAAAGACAATTTCCCACCACATATTTAATCCCCGAACGGAAGCTTCAAATGATTTTTCCGGCAGTAGGATCATGGAAGCAGCCATGCATGAAATGCTTGCGGCGAGTAAGATCGTTTTTATTTTTGATAAACTCAATTCATGACCTCCCTGTCCAACGTCCCTACATAATCAATATACTCATAGGCTGTTCATTTAGACCATAAAATGAGGTAGGGAGGTGTGACAATGGAGAAGCCAACAGTCGGCCTGGCGCTTGGATCAGGCGGAGCAAGGGGTTTTGCGCATTTGGGGGTCATTAAAGCTTTGGCGGACCATTCCATCCCGATTGATATGATTGCCGGAAGCAGCATGGGGGCGCTCGTCGGCTGTTTTTACGCATTCGGACATGATGTTGACAAGCTAATCAAGCTGTCAAAGGCGTTCCATCGAAAGCATTATTTGGATTTTACGATACCAAAAATGGGGTTTATTTCCGGAAAAAGGCTCAAAAACTTCATTCGGCTTTTTATGCAAGGAAAGCGATTGGAACAATTACGTATCCCTGTAGCGGTCATTGCCACCGATTTGCATACGGGGGAAAAAGTGGTTTTTAGGGAGGGGCAGGCCGAAGAAGCAATCAGGGCAAGCATTTCGATTCCCGGGATTTTTGTGCCGGAAAAAATCAAAGGGCGGCTCCTGATTGATGGCGGGGTTTCTGACCGGGTACCCATCGCAACAGTAAGAGAAATGGGCGCGAATATTGTAATAGGTGTTGATGTTTCAAGAATCAATACAAGAGCGGATATTCAAACGATTTACGATGTGATCATGCAAAGTATTGATATTTTACAAATGGAAATCATTGCTGCGCGGGAAATGGAAGCAGATGTAATGATTTTACCACCGGTGGAACACGTGAATGCGCGGTCCTTTAGAAATATCGAAGAGATTATCCAGATAGGGGAAGAGGCCGCCCTTTTAAAATTGCCCGAAATAAACGAAGCAATGAAAAGGTGGCCCCACACTATGGACGATTCCCGATCATGATGGGCGGTTGGGCAAATTCAAGGGAGACCAGGCTGCTTTTTTCAGGATCAGGCAATACATGTGCGTATACTTGAGAAGATTTTCGATCCAACATCAGCCATTCGTCAGGGTAAGAGGAAACAGTTGAAATGAGCGGAAGCTCCAACTCTTTTTTTCGTTTGTTCAAGTAATCTCTTCCGGCGGAACTCATTCCGAGTAAACGAATATACTGTGGCTTTTTGGCGGCAGGAATCATCATATTTTTCGGTGTGTTTGTTAAGATGTGTACACAAATTCGTTGCAATCTCGTCCATGTATATCTTTTTGTTTTGGCACTTTCCATAAACGAATGGAAGCTCTTTGCATTTTGGGCTGTTTTTTTAAGCCGGTAAGGCAATCCTTCTTCGGCATCGTATACTTGCTGAAGTTCATCATCACTCATTGTGAGCAGGCGGTATTGAAGATAAGGCCAATAATCTTCCCAATCATGGAGCTTTTTGTATCTGTTTACATAGGAAGCGAGCGCGGAAAGTGTTGATTCGGGAACATAAGCGGCAATGTGATCAAGGTTGGGATTTTCGCTCAATGATTTGCGAATCGATGTAGCGCTTGCCATTTTCTCATGATGGAAAGTTTGATCATGGTGCCCCGCTTTGTTTCTTTTTACTGTAAAAAAATGAATATGGCTGTTAATCTCATGTGCTGCACGTATGTATTGGTAGCCCAATATGTTATTCGGTTTGGATAAATCAACGCCATTGCGCAATCCATCTTTAACGGCTTCGTATGCCAGCGCCAAGGCCCGGGGATAACTGACTCCCTGTTTTACATAACGTTTTATGTGATCGTTATATGTTTCGGAATGCTTATTTAAATAATCCAGCGTATTAAAAAATGGCTGGACCTCTCCCGATTCGCTGCCAAAACAAATAGAGTCGCATTTTAACGCATTTAGCAGATAAACGGCTCCAAAAGCAAAAATTTCCGCTTTTTGGACAGCAAATGCATACGGCAATTCCACCACAATATCCGAGCCGGCCTCAAGGGCCATTCGTGTCCTGTACCATTTTGAAATGAGTGCGGGTTCTCCCCTTTGCAAAAAATTCCCGCTCATGACACAAATGACCACACCCGCTCCAGACACTTCCTTTGATTTGTGTAAATGATACAGATGTCCGTTATGAAATGGATTATATTCTGCAATAATGCCAACACTTTTCATAAGATCTACTCCTGTTACAATATCGTAACTATATATTACTTGAAACAACCGTTGATGGGAAATAAAGTGAAACTTCATTTAGTAGGGCTCCTACTGAATGTTAGTTGAACCAATCGGGCATTTAGGTGCCGTTTACTCCCACTTAGACCTTTTGTATTCACTCGAGAATTTGAATTGGGAGTGTTAAGGCACCTTACATGCGGGATAAAGTGAAACTTCATTTCTTGGTATGCCTTTCCCAAGAAATGTTAGTTGAACCAATCGGGCATTTAGGTGCCGTTTACTCCCACTTAGACCTTTTGTATTCACTCGAGATTTTGAATTGGGAGTTTTACGGCACCTTACATGCGGGATAAAGTGAAACTTCATTCAGTAGTATAAATGCTACTCTAAGAATGTACAAAGTTGATTGTTTAATAATGTACAGCTTCGACCAATAACCGCATAATATTCTTGAGGTGAATATTATGT
>NZ_JAFBFH010000033.1 GCF_016909185.1 Siminovitchia thermophila
TCAATCTGACGAGAAGATGTCAACAACTTTTTAAAATCTTTTTTATCGCGACGCTCTCGCTCGTTCAGACAACGATTATTAATATAACACCTTTTTACTGGCTTGGCAATAGGTTTTTTAAAATTTTTATGGGATTAAAATTTAGAGGAGGATAAGATGTTTCCACTTGCCAAAACGTGCGCTCTGCCGAGGGCTAAGACCGTGGCGAGCCGCATCGAAGGGGAATTAATTCCCCATTGACCCTCCCTCTAATGCTCGCCGAGCAAAAAAACAAAATAAAAAGATATGATAAATTCTCTTGTATTTCATTTCGTTTATTTTGCCATTATCATTTTTCTCAAATCATCAAGTTCAAGTTCGCCATCAACATACCTTTCAGTTTAAGCTCCGATTTTCTTTGATTAATGGTTGGGATTTACCGCCAAAATTTCGGAACATCATACTATACATCTTTATCTGTTATTAAAAATATTTTCCCCTAATTTCATTTTAGTGTAATCATATAGAAATCCCTTTTTTCTCTTTTTAATAACATCAATATTTCTAGTAAGAATCATTGAAATTAATAAATTTATCAACTTTACACCGACTAAAATAAATACTAAAAAACTTACTAATTCCAAATTACTCATATTGATTACCACCCTTTTGCTGCACAAAAAGTTTTAAAGATTTTAGGTGCCTTTGGACTGTTTTTCCACTTTTTACAAGCCGTATAAGCCCCTAGATCTTTTGATTGATATAGTGTTCGGATCATAAAAGCACGTGTTTTTTCACACAACATGTGCTGGTTGTAAGAGATGTCAATCTTATTAACGGCCACTTCATCAATTGTTCGCATGTACCCAATTAAATTTTTTGCGGCTTTTTATATTTCACAAAACGACTAAAACCTTGAGCCATTGCCTTCAAACTTTTGCCTAAATCCTCGCCATCATCGTTATTTTTCACTGATAACGCCTTACAGTATTCCTTTCCACATCATTGTCAAGATGTCGCTATCCAATCCACAATGTCCGTTTGGGCCCGTTTTGCAATCTGTTCCGTAGCCTGTAGTTGCAATTGTTGCCTTGCGCCTGGTTTTTTATGTCACTTTTCAATTTACTCTTGCTGAGTAAGCTAATCAAAATGATAAACGCACGAACCAATCTTTACAATTGAACATCAAAAATATTTCTTAATAATCCAAATACACGCAGCCCGTATATCCATTTTTCACAAAAAAAGAACATCGGGGAATGCTCCGATGCTCCGCATTGCTTATTCGTACAATTCTTCACCTGTGATTTCTTCATCACTCGGCGTTGTTGATATTTCTTCAATTCCTTCGGCTTTTTCCACTTTTGCGACCGTGGCGACAGATTCCTCTTCATCAAGCCTGATCAGAATGACACCTTGTGTATTACGGCCCATGACGGAAATATCTTCAACCGCCATACGAATTAAAATGCCGCCGGCAGTGATCAACATCAGGTCTTCATCACCTTTAACCGTTTCTACAGCAACGACACTTCCCGTTTTCTCGGTAATATGGCAAGTAATTAGACCTTTTCCACCGCGGGATTGTATCCGGTAATCAGCTGCTGGCGTCCGCTTGCCGTAGCCATTTTTTGTTACGACAAGAACATCGTGGTCCTCCTCGAGAATTTCCATTCCAACAACTTCATCGTTTTCGGTTAAATTAATCCCTTTTACGCCAGTTGCCGTTCTTCCCATTGGGCGTACATCTGTTTCAGGAAAGCGGATGAGCAGTCCGTTCTTCGTTCCAATCACGATATCTTTATCGTTATCCGTTAGTTTTACCGAAATAAGTTCGTCGTTTTCCCGAAGGTTCAGGGCGATCAGTCCATTATTTCGGATGTTGGCAAAGGCTGATACCGGCGTTCTTTTAACAATTCCTTCTTTTGTCGCAAAGAACAAGAACCAGTCTTCCAGGACTTCTTCCACGGCGATGATTGTATTGATCCACTCACCTTTATCGATCTCCAGCATATTAATGATCGGCAGTCCCTTGGCCGTCCGGCTGTACTCGGGAATCTCATAACCTTTCTTCCTGTATACTTTTCCTTTGTTTGTAAAGAAAAGGATGGTGTCATGAGTAGACGTCGTAAGTAAATGTTCTACGAAATCATCTTCATTTGTTCCCATTCCTTGAACACCCCGGCCGCCCCGTCTTTGGCTACGGTATGTGGAAATAGGCAGCCGCTTGATATAACCGTTATGGGTTAACGTGATGACAACATTTTCCCTTGGAATCAAATCTTCATCTTCGATGTGTCCCACTCCACCGGAAACAATCTCAGTCCGGCGGCCATCATCAAAGCGCTCTTTAATTTCCGTCAATTCATCGCGAATAATTTGCAACACTTTTTCTTCATCAGCCAGAATGCCTTTTAATTCCGCAATCAGCTTTAGAAGTTGCTGATATTCATCTTCGATTTTTTCTCTTTCAAGACCGGTCAAGCGCTGAAGCCGCATATCAAGAATCGCCTGAGCTTGCTTTTCGCTCAAGTTGAATTGTTCCATTAACCCGGTTCGGGCAATGTCGGTTGTTTCCGACCCCCTGATCAAGCTGATGATGGCATCAATATGATCAAGGGCAATTCTTAATCCTTCTAAAATATGGGCACGGGCCTCCGCTTTTCTCAATTCAAATTCTGTTCGCCTGCGAATGATGACTTTCTGATGTTCCAAATAATGTTCCAAGCATTGCTTTAAGTTCAACACTTTCGGCTGTCCGTCCACAAGCGCCAGCATATTAATACCAAAACTCGTTTGCAAGGCCGTCATTTTATATAGATTATTTAAAATAACATTTGCGTTGGCATCCCTGCGGACTTCCATGACAATTCTCATGCCGGAACGGTCTGATTCATCCCGTAACTCAGTAATGCCGTCCAGTTTTTTTTCACGGACCAGTTCGGCAATTCGCTCGATAAGCCTTGCCTTATTCACTTGGAAGGGAATCTCATGGACGATAATCGTTTCCCTTCCGTTTGATTTCGTTTCAATCTCAACCCGGGCCCGCATAATAATGGAGCCACGGCCTGTCTCGTAAGCCCTTCTGATACCGCTTCTTCCCACGATCAGTCCCGCTGTCGGAAAATCCGGTCCTTGAATATATTCCATCAATTCTTGAATCGTTATTTCAGGGTCCCTGCTCAACATCAGAATGCCGTTAATAACTTCACCAAGTTGGTGGGGAGGAATATTCGTTGCCATTCCTACGGCAATCCCGGAAGAGCCGTTGACAAGCAGGTTTGGAAAACGGGCGGGCAACACGACCGGCTCTTTTTCCGAACCGTCATAGTTCTCTTTATAATCAATCGTGTCTTTATTTAGGTCCCGTACAAGCTCCATCGAAATCTTAGACATCCTGGCCTCGGTGTACCTCATGGCGGCCGCCGAGTCGCCATCAATGGAACCAAAGTTCCCATGTCCGTCCACAAGCATGTACCTGTAGCTGAAATCTTGCGCCATCCGAACCATCGTTTCATAAACAGGCGAATCTCCGTGAGGGTGGTATTTTCCGATAACCTCCCCAACGATCCGCGCTGACTTCTTATAAGCTTTATCACTTGTCATCCCAAGGTCATTCATGGCATATAATATCCGCCTATGAACAGGTTTTAATCCATCCCGGACATCGGGAAGGGCGCGGGAGACGATGACGCTCATCGCATAGTCGAGAAAGGATGAACGCATTTCCTGACTTAAATTGATTTCCTTCACATTTGATTCAGGCATATCTGTCATGCTAAAACCTCCCTTATCCCGAAAAAAGCAAGTGAGGATTCTCACAAGCTTTTAACCGGCAAAAATTAAATATCCAAATTCTTTACGTATATTGCATTCTCTTCGATAAACAACCTGCGCGGTTCCACTTTTTCACCCATGAGCATATCAAATGTTTCATCTGCATCAATGGCGTCTTCCAAGGTCACCTGCAGGAGCGTCCTCGCTTTCGGATCCATCGTCGTTTCCCAAAGCTGCTCGGGATCCATTTCTCCGAGTCCTTTATACCTTTGCACAATCGGTTTTGGCTGCTCCGGCAACTCTGCGATCAGAGCATCTAATTCACGATCGGAATAGGTATATAATTCCTTTTTCCCTTGGCTGATTTTATAAAGCGGGGGCTGGGCTATATAAATATAACCCGCTTCAATCAATGGCCGCATATAACGGTAAAAGAGCGTAAGCAACAGCGTCCGGATATGGGCGCCATCCACGTCCGCGTCCGTCATGATCACTATTTTATGGTATCGGGCTTTGGAAATGTCAAAATCGTCTCCGATTCCTGTGCCAAGAGCCGTAATGATCGCCCGCACCTCATTGTTGGACAGGATGCGGTCAAGACGGGATTTTTCAACATTAATAATCTTTCCCTTTAGGGGTAAAATAGCTTGGAAGTGCCGATCCCGCCCTTGTTTTGCGGAGCCGCCGGCGGAGTCTCCTTCCACGATATACAATTCACTGATTTCAGGATCTCTGGAAGAGCAGTCGGCGAGCTTCCCTGGAAGACTGGATATTTCCAATGCATTTTTTCGCCGTGTTAGTTCACGCGCTTTTCGAGCCGCCATCCTCGCTCTGGCGGCCATTAAACCTTTATCGACGATTTTCCTTGCAAGTGTCGGATTTTCCAAAAGGAATTTCTCAAAGTGCTCTGAGAAAAGAGCGTCCGTGATCGTACGGGCCTCTGAGTTTCCAAGTTTCGTTTTCGTTTGTCCCTCAAATTGAGGATCTGGATGTTTGATGGAAATGATGGCGGTCAAACCTTCCCGGACGTCTTCTCCTGACAAATTGCCATCATTTTCTTTGATGATTTGATGCTTTTTGGCATAGTCGTTAATGACTCTTGTCAAAGCAGCCTTAAATCCCGATTCATGCGTTCCACCTTCATATGTGTGGATATTGTTTGCAAAGGAATAAATATTACTTGCATACCCGTCGTTGTACTGCATGGCAATTTCAATAGCGATCTCATCGCGCTCACTGTCGATGTAAATCGGTTCCTCGTGAAGCACTTCTTTCGCTCTGTTCAAGTGCTCTACATAAGACATAATTCCGCCTTCATAGTGGAATTCGAGCTTTTTGGGTTCCTCGCGCTTATCTTCAATCGTCAATTTTAATCCTTTGTTTAAAAAGGCCAGTTCCCGGGTACGGGTAGATAAGGTTTCAAAATCAAATTCAGTCGTTTCCGTAAATATTTCCGGATCCGGTTTGAAGTGAATGACGGTTCCTGTTTGGTCTGTATCACCGATGATTTTCAAATCAAATTGGGGTACGCCTCTTTTATATTTTTGATAATGAATTTTTCCGTTCAAATGTACATATACTTCAAGCTCGCTGGACAACGCGTTGACGACCGATGCGCCAACACCGTGAAGGCCTCCGGAAACTTTATATCCGCCTCCGCCAAATTTTCCGCCGGCGTGGAGGACGGTCAGAATAACTTCAACTGCCGGGCGGCCCATTTTCTCATGAATACCCACTGGTATTCCACGCCCATTGTCTTTAACGGTAATGCTGTTGTCTTCTTCAATAATGAGATTAATTTCATTGCAATATCCAGCCATCGCTTCGTCAATACTGTTGTCCACAATTTCCCATACGAGATGGTGCAAACCTTTTATGCTTGTTGAACCTATATACATCCCGGGACGCTTGCGAACCGCTTCAAGCCCTTCAAGCACCTGGATTTGTTTTTCGTCGTACTGTTTTTGAATGGCCTCTTGTTCCATTGACATGAACGATTCACCTGCACTTTCCATCTATTTTAAAATGAATCAAACATATTGTTCATCTTGTATCGTTCATTGCTTTTTTCTTTAAAGTAGCGAGGGCGACAGGGGTGAGATACATATGATTCGGTGTAATTACGAGCGATTTATAAGGGCCGTCCGCAATATTGACCACACTCTCTTTTTTCTTTTCCAACATATCTTGCATCGGCTCAGACTCATTGACTGTCTGCATATCTAAAATGGCAATGATATCACTCAAACGGACCAATGTATCATCACCTACATGAACATACATACAAGGTCCTCCTCATTCCACTCTCGTGATGTTGCCGTTATGAACTGAAAAACTGGTCGCTTCTCTTATCGTTTCATGGTCAATCCCGCTCGTTGTCGTTGTTGTCACAAACGTTTGAACTTTATCCTGAATGGTATTTAGCAAATGGGATTGGCGAAAATCATCCAATTCGGATAAAACATCATCAAGAAGCAATATCGGGTATTCACCAACTTCCTCAAAAATGAGTTCTATTTCGGCCAGTTTGACAGAGAGGGCAGCAGTGCGTTGCTGGCCTTGTGAGCCAAACGTTTGAACATCTCGCCCGTTAACATAAAAATATATTTCATCTCGATGCGGGCCAATCAGGCTGATTCCCCGGTCTATTTCTCTATTCCTTAAAGTGGAAAGTTTTTCCTCAAATGTTGTTACCATTTTGGACGAATCGGCCTGTTCTGATACATCCAGAGATGGTTTATACCGAATCGTGAGGGACTCAAGGCCTCGGGAAATACCGGAATGAATCGGCTTTGCCCAGTTTTCGAGGATTCGCACAAACTCAAAACGCTTCTGAATAATTTTGACAGCAATGTCAATATACTGTTCTGTTAATACATCCAAAAATGTTTGATCCGTTTGTTTTTTCATTTGCAATTGTTTTAAATACTGGTTTCGCTGCTGCAGAATTTTTTGGTATAAGCCTACATGGTAAAGGTAAAGGGGAGATACTTGGCCAATTTCCATATCAATAAAACGACGCCTTACTTGAGGGCTCCCTTTGACAAGATGGAGATCTTCAGGCGCAAACATCACAACATTCATATTTCCAACATATTGGCTTAATTTCCTTTGCTCTATATGGTTAAATTTGGCTTTTTTTCCTTTTTTGGAAATCGTTAACTCCATGGGAGCAGACCCGCTCTTTTTTTGAATCCTGCCCCTTATTTTAGCATACTCTTCATCCCATCGTATCAAATCCTTGTCATTTGAAGTTCGATGGGACTTGGCCATGCCTAAAACGTAAATGGCTTCCATGACATTTGTTTTTCCTTGGGCATTTTCTCCAACGAACACATTGACTTTATTTTCAAAAGAAAGTGAGAGTGTTTTATAATTTCTAAAATTTTCCAATTCCAATTGCTCAATATACATGGAAAAGACATCCTTTAATGGGCAACAAGAAAACTTCCCGCTCCCTGCACTTCGATACGATCACCCTCATAGAGCTTGCGACCGCGCCTTTGCTCAGGTTCTCCATTGACCAAGACGGTATGCTCGCTCAAAAACCACTTGGCCATTCCGCCTGAATCAATCAGATCGGCAAGCTTTAAAAATTGACCAAGTGTGATGGTGTCCGTTTGAATGACAATTTTTGTTTCCACGCTCTCACTCTTTCCGTTTATGATCTCATACCTTTATTTTACTAAAGATTTACGCTCATGACAAAGAATACGGGGGGCGCCGCCAACGATGATAAAATCATTAAACGAAAAAAGAGCAGACAACGATCATTCCTTGGATGGATATAAAAAACCTGCCTCAAGGGGCAGGCTGTCTTACGCAGTACGAACAGGCAAAATAAGTTGCAAAATGGTCGGATCTTCTACAGATTTAATAATAAAAGGCCTCATGGCGCCCGTAAAGCTGACGGTAATTTCATTGCCTTCCACAGCGCGGAGGGCTTCCATCATGTATTTCGCACTGAACGAAATATTTAAAGCTTCACCCTCAAGTGAATGAATGGGAATTTGCTCCGATACATGGCCGATTTCGGGTGTATTGGAAGAGATTTCAATCATGTTTCCCTCAAGTGATGTAAGTTTGACCACATTGTTTCTTTCTTCCCGGGCCAACAACGAAGCCCTGTCAATGGCGTCATTAAACAATTTGCCTTCAAGAACAATATTTGTCTTATATTCCGCTGGAATGAGTCGAGATGTATCAGGATAATTTCCTTCCAACCGGCGTGAATAAAAGTGAATATTTTTGGTTTTAAAAAGGACCTGGTTATCGGTAATAAAAATATTGACCGGTTGGTCATTATCATCCAGGATCTTGCTAAGCTCAGTAAGGCTTTTGCCAGGGATAACCGTTTGATAACTTTCGTTTTCCGGTAAATCGACTGGTGATGTCTTCATGGCCAGTCTGTGGCTGTCGGTGGCAACACAGGTAAGTGACCCATTTTCAATGTGCCAGTTTACACCTGTCAAGATCGGGCGTATTTCTGAGGTGGACACTGCGAACACTGTTTGTCTGATTAATGTTTTCAAAAGATTGCCCGGCATGGAAAATACAGTTTCATCCGATACTTGGGGAAGAAGGGGGTACTCCTTATGGTCAAGCCCGTTTAGATAGAACTCTGCTTTTCCGGAACGGATGAGTACTTGCCTCGAATCTTCCACCTTCATTTCTACTGTATCCTTTGGTAGTTTTCTGACGATATCTCCGAAAAAACGCGCATTCAGGACAATGCCACCGGGTTGAACCATATCAATCAATTTATCGCCATTTTCTTCAACAGGTATATAAGATTCGATGGAAATGTCGGAATCACTTCCAGTAAAAGTAATGCCATCTTCTGTGGCGACGATTTTAATTCCCGTCAAGATAGGAATGGTTGTTCTTGAAGAAACAGCCCTCATGACATGATTGACACTGTCCGCGAGCCGATTCCGCTGAATGGTAAATTGCATTTTTATTCCCTCACTTCAGCTTTATATATATTATTTTTTAATAAAAAAATCGTAGTAATAGTAGTAGGCGTTGTGGATATGTGGATAAATATGTGAATGACTGGAAATCTCGCCTTATTCACATGTGTACAAGATGTGCATGTCCATGTTCCGGTTATGCACATAATCCTCAATGTGAACTTTTAAGAGAATCCTTGATGTTTTGAATAATAGACTGTAAATCGGCGTCTGTTTCCAATAGCTTTGATATTTTATCATAAGCGTGAATGACCGTGGTATGATCACGGCCGCCAAATTCTTCGCCAATTTTCGGGAGGGAGAGATCCGTAAGCTCCCTTGCCAGGTACATGGCAATTTGTCTTGGAAAAGCGATTGATTTCGTTCTTTTCTTCGCTTTAAAATCTTCAAGTTTCACATTAAATTCGGCTCCAACCACTTTCTGGATATCGAGAACGGTAATGACTTTTGGTTTGGAGCTGGGAATAATATCCTTTAATGCTTCAGCAGTCAAATCCGCATTAATGTCCTTATTAATAAGGGATGAGTAAGCGACAACGCGTATTAACGCACCCTCCAGTTCCCTAATGTTCGTATCGATTTGATTGGCTATGTACAGCATAGCTTCATTCGGTATGTCCAACCCGTCCGCTTTTGCCTTTTTTCTTAAAATGGCGATTCTTGTTTCCAGATCAGGAGGCGTAATATCGGTGATCAACCCCCATTCAAAGCGGGATCTCAAGCGGTCTTCCAATGTCGGAATTTCTTTTGGCGGCCTGTCGCTCGAAATGATAATTTGTTTGCTTTCTTCGTGGAGCGTGTTAAATGTATGGAAAAATTCTTCCTGAGTTTGTTCTTTTCCGGCCAAAAATTGAATATCATCTATTAAAAGCACATCTACATTTCGATATTTATTTCTAAAATCATCGGCTTTATTGTCTCGGATCGAATTAATAAATTCATTTGTAAATTTTTCGGATGACAGGTAGACAACCTTTGCCGTTGGATTGTGCTCTAATACATAATGACCGATGGCATGTAACAAATGTGTTTTTCCAAGCCCGACCCCACCGTAAATAAAGAGCGGGTTATAAGCTTTGGCCGGAGCTTCGGCAACAGCGAGGGATGCTGCATGGGCAAAACGGTTCCCGGCGCCAATAACGAAGGTATCGAACGTGTATTTGGAATTCAGCATATTTTGGTAGTTTTCTTTCCTATGAATTTCTTGTACTGGATGTGGAGCAGCCGGTGTTTTGCTTGCTTCCTCTTCATTTTCAGGGGGAATGATAAATTTTACCTCCAAATTTTCTCCAATAATTTCATATAAAAGTTTAGAAATTAAATCCGCATAGCGTCCCTCTAACCAATCCCTGGCAAATTCATTTGGAGCTGCGACTACTAAAGTTTCACCTTGCAAACGATAGGCTTCAGTAAATTTAAGCCATGTATCAAAACTGGGCTTGCTTATTTTTTGTTCAATATTCTTCAGGACCTGGTCCCAAAGATCGGCCAAGTTTTCCAACATTTACCCCCCTTTATTTTAGTAGATCCCGACTTATTGGTTCCTTTCCAAGAAAAGAAATTGTGGAAAAGTATATAATAGTAGAAAACGGGTATTTCGACAATATCCACTTCTTGTGGACAAAGATATGCAATGGAGGTTTATAAACAATCCACATTCTATCCACAATCTGTGGATAATGATGAGGATTGAGATAGGGCATCCACAAGTAAAACACTATTATCATATCAAATTAAGCATGGTCCTGCAATGAGTGCCAAAGATTATCCACAATGCTAAAAAACGGTAAAAAATAATTATTAACAGCCCTTGGTTTGTGAAAAACTTGTCGATAAATATTGTGAATAAGAAATAATGAACTCACAATTCATCAACAGGCTCGTGTTGGATTAAAATGGATGGAAAAAATGAAGGGGAAGGTTGACAATCTTTCTATGACATCTTTATAATTAGTAAGACTGTCTTAAACGAGAATGATCCAACCCTCGAGGAGGTGTTACTATAATGAAAAGAACATTCCAGCCAAATAGACGTAAAAGAAGTAAAGTTCATGGTTTCCGTGTGCGCATGAGCACGAAAACGGGCCGAAGAATTTTGGCTGCTCGCCGTCGTAAAGGAAGAAAAGTTTTATCCGCGTAGACCACTGAAACGTCTCAGTGGTCTTTTTTCTAATAGATGAGAGAACGGGGCTCAGCTTTTGAGGTGGATGAATGAAGAAAACATTCAGAATTAAAAAAAATACGGAGTTTCAGGCTGTTTTTAGAAAAGGGGCGTCGGTTGCCAATCGGCAATTCGTCGTCTATATACTAGAAAAGAAAGATCAGGGGCATTTTCGGATCGGATTATCCGTCAGTAAAAAAATCGGAAATGCGGTGACGAGAAATCGAATCAAACGATATATCAGGCAATTTTTCCAAGAGAATCAAACACGTGTGAGTCCCATGAAAGATTATGTTATCATCGCCAGGAAACCGGCGGCCGAGATGGATTATCATTCCATTAAAAAGAGTTTGGAACATGTGCTCCTGCTGGGAAAAAGCATACGAAAAGAATCAAATGATAATAAATGAACAGAAGCGGAGAAAAGTGTTAAAATAACGGATAGAGCTGTTATCATCGATACGTTATTCTGATACACAGGGAGGATATAAAGTTTTGAAGAAGAAAATATTTTTATTGTCAGCATTGCTGTTTCTCGTCATCACCGCAGCAGGCTGTTCGACGATTGAAAACCCTGTGCCGATTACATCCGAGAGCACTGGTTTTTGGAGCAAGTATATCGTTTATCCTTTATCATGGCTGATAACGACCACAGCTGAAATGTTCGGCAACAGTTACGGTTTGGGGATAGTGATTGTCACGATTCTCATTCGGTTAGCGATATTGCCGCTGATGATCAAACAAACCAAAAGTTCAAAAGCAATGCAAGCACTTCAGCCGGAAATGCAAAAATTAAGGGAAAAATACAGCTCAAAAGATGCAAAAACCCAGCAACAGCTTCAGCAGGAAATGATGCAGCTGTTTCAAAAACATGGTGTGAATCCGCTGGCAGGCTGTTTTCCGTTGCTGATTCAAATGCCAATTTTAATCGGGTTTTATCAAGCGATTATTCGTACGGAAGAAATTGCTACCCACACATTTTTATGGTTTGATCTCGGAAAGCCGGATCCTTTGTTTTTACTTCCGATTATTGCGGGACTGACTACTTTCCTGCAGCAAAAAATGATGATGGCCGGAATGGAAGGCCAAAATCCGCAAATGCAAATGATGCTGTACATCATGCCAGTAATGATTTTGATTTTTGCAATCAATTTCCCGGCGGCACTTTCCTTATACTGGGTAGTCGGAAATATTTTTATGATCGTCCAAACGTATTTTATAAAACCGCCTGTCGTTCAAAAATCGACGACGAATGAGGGAAAGGTGAGGGGAGCTAAAAAGTGAAACAAGTCACTGCCAACGGACAAACCGTGGAAGAAGCAGTACAATCAGCTTTGGCTCAACTGAATGCAACAAAAGATCAAGTGGAAATTCAAATTGTCGATGAAGGAAAAAAGGGGCTATTCGGGCTCTTTGGTTCTCGTCCGGCTGTCGTTAAAGTAACGTTGAAGCCGGGCGCCATTGAATCCGTCGTGGATTTTTTGCAAAATGTCCTTCGGAATATGGGCATTGAAGCAAACATTGAAACGGTTCAAGAAGATGATCGCAACGTATTTGTCAACATCACTGGTGAAAAAATGGGGCTTTTAATCGGGAAAAGAGGACAAACCGTCAATTCTTTGCAATATTTGACACAACTTGTTGCCAATCGCCATTCAGGGCATTATATAAGAGTCATTTTAAATCCGGAAAATTACCGGGAAAGGCGAAAAGAAACGTTGGCCCGCCTGGCGGAACGCCTTGCGCAAAAAGCAGTTCATGAAGGCGAGCCGATAAAGCTGGAACCAATGCCAAATTACGAGCGAAAGATTATACATACTGTGCTGGCAGATCACCGTGGTGTACAAACCGTGTCAAAAGGGGAAGAACCCAACAGATACGTTGTGATTCAACCAAACACTTCTCAAAGCTGAGAGGTGTTTTTTTTCTGTGTAAGGATACCATTTAGCTCTCAAAAGTGTTGTATCCCTTCCTTATCTATAAAAAAATTTCCATATAAATGAAAAGAGCCAATACTCTCATTCATTGCCGCTAAACAAAAGCCAACCATCTTGGAAAAAGATCAGTTGGAAGCATCAAGGGAAACCAGTTAGAAAAACAAGTTTTGCTTAAAAGGAAGAAAAGGGAGTGTGGTTGAAGCATATTAAAAATGTCGTCTGAACGTTTTGTTACATTCAGGGAAATTTTCAAAGCCAGGAACCTGTCTTACGCCATTGTTATTCACATGTGGATAAGATAAAATAAAGAATGCAGCTTATTCCAATTGTGGATGATTGGCGATAAAAAAGTTATGCACATTGTGCATTGATATATGAATTTTTT
Source organism: Siminovitchia thermophila (assembly GCF_016909185.1). Lineage (GTDB taxonomy): Bacteria > Bacillota > Bacilli > Bacillales > Bacillaceae_C > Siminovitchia > Siminovitchia thermophila. The sequence continues at coordinate 13,213 of NZ_JAFBFH010000033.1, forward strand.
TATAAGAAAAGAGGTGAAAAATAATGGATTTCGATACGATTGCCGCGATATCGACCCCGCTCGGCGAAGGAGGAATCGCGATTGTCAGAATCAGTGGCGATGAAGCGGTTCAGATTGCGGATCAAATATTCCGGGGGGCAGGGGGAAAGCAGTTAAAAGATGTGGCAACCCATACCATTCATTATGGATTGCTTGTCAACCCAAAAACGGGTGCGAAGGAAGAAGAAGTGATGGTGACCGTCATGAGGGCGCCACGGACGTATACACGTGAGGACGTGGTGGAAATCAATTGCCATGGCGGGCTCGTCTCGGTAAATCGTGTGCTTCAACTCGTTTTAAATAATGGGGCACGACTTGCAGAACCTGGGGAATTTACGAAAAGGGCATTCTTGAACGGACGTATTGATCTGTCGCAAGCAGAAGCGGTTATCGATCTGATACGGGCAAAGACGGACAAAGCAATGAATATCGCTTTGGAGCAAATGGGCGGCCGTCTTTCAAAATTGATCGCCAAATTGCGTCAGGAGATATTGGAGACACTTGCCCATGTCGAGGTAAACATCGATTATCCTGAATATGATGATGTAGAAGAAATGACGCATCGCCTTTTAGAGGAAAAAGCCATCTATATTCGTGACCAAATAAAAAAATTACTAAATACCGCCGAACAAGGTAAAATATTACGTGAAGGTTTGGCGACTGCCATCATCGGACGGCCAAACGTCGGAAAATCATCCCTCCTAAACAGCCTCGTTCAGGAAAACAAGGCGATTGTGACTGATATACCTGGCACAACGAGGGATGTTATTGAAGAATATGTAAATGTAAGAGGCGTTCCTTTGCGTTTAATTGATACGGCGGGGATCAGAGAAACGGAAGATATTGTTGAACAGATCGGTGTGGAGCGGTCCCGCAAAGTATTAAAGGAAGCGGATTTGATTTTACTCGTACTCAATTCCGCCGAGGAATTTACTTCTGAAGATGAGCAACTTTTTAAAGCCGTTGAAGGAATGGACGTTATTGTTATCGTGAACAAAACGGACTTGCCAAGAAAAATAGATTTGGAAAAAGTAAGGGACATGGCTTCATCACATACCGTTGTGACGACTTCTTTATTGGAAGAAGAAGGGATCGATGATTTGGAACAGGCGATTGCCGATATGTTTTTCCGCGGTGAACTGGAAACGGGTGATTTGACATATGTATCGAACAGCCGTCATATCGCATTATTACATCAGGCGCTTGATGCGATTGAAGATGTCATTACAGGTATTGAAATGGGGACTCCAATCGACATCGTACAGATCGACATGACCAGAACATGGGAATTGCTCGGAGAAATTATTGGTGATACTGTACAGGAAAGTTTGATTGATCAGTTATTTAGTCAATTTTGTCTCGGAAAATAAACAACAGGCGTTAACAGAATAAGTGATAAAGGAGCGTGTAACATGAAGCAATTTGAGGCAGGCCAATATGACGTGGTTGTAGTCGGAGCGGGCCATGCCGGATGCGAAGCTGGACTGGCGGCCGCCAGAATGGGAGCCAAAGTGCTCATGATTACAATTAATCTGGACATGGTTGCTTTTATGCCGTGCAATCCATCTATAGGCGGTCCGGCAAAAGGGGTCGTCGTTCGGGAAATTGATGCCCTTGGCGGAGAAATGGGTAAAAATATTGATAAAACAGCCATCCAAATGAGGATGCTCAATACCGGTAAGGGTCCGGCTGTTCAGGCACTGCGCGCCCAGGCGGATAAATTCCAATACCAGCATGAAATGAAAAATACGCTGGAGAATGAACCGAATATTACACTTCACCAGGGCATGGTGGAACGATTGATCGTTGAAGATGATATATGTCGCGGAGTTGTGACGATGACGGGAGCGGTCTATCGCGCCAAAGCGGTCGTCATTACAACGGGAACTTTCTTGCGCGGAGAAATCATTCTTGGCGAGTTAAAATATTCAAGTGGACCAAACAATCAACAACCGTCCATCAAACTGTCGGAACATCTGCAAGAGCTCGGCTTTGAAATAGAAAGATTTAAAACAGGCACTCCGCCACGCGTGAATAGCCAAACAATTGATTACAGCAAAACGGAAATTCAGCCTGGTGATGAAGAACCGAGGGCATTCAGTTATGAAACGATCAAAAAAGTGACAGACCAATTGCCATGCTGGCTGACGTATACGAATGAACGCACTCATCGTTTGATTGATGAGAATTTGCACCGTTCTCCGATGTTTTCCGGTATGATTAAGGGGACGGGCGCGCGCTATTGTCCATCAATAGAAGATAAGGTTGTTCGTTTTAGTGATAAGCCGCGCCACCAGATTTTTCTCGAACCTGAAGGGCGCCATACAAATGAAGTATATGTCCAGGGACTTTCAACAAGCTTGCCGGAAGAAGTCCAGCATGAACTGATCAAAACGGTTCCCGCTTTAGAACAGGCGCGAATGATGCGTCCGGGATATGCAATCGAATATGATGCGATCGTTCCAACCCAGTTGTGGCCGACTTTGGAAACAAAAAAAGTGAAAAATTTATATACGGCAGGCCAAATTAACGGAACATCCGGTTATGAAGAGGCGGCGGCCCAAGGGCTTATGGCGGGCATTAACGCCGCATGTAATATTTTTGGTAAAGATGAAGTGATTTTAAGCCGCTCCGATGCCTATATCGGCGTATTGATTGATGACCTTGTTACCAAAGGAACAAATGAACCATACCGGCTTTTAACGTCACGTGCTGAATACCGGCTGCTATTGCGCCAGGACAACGCCGACCTTCGCTTGACCGATATAGGATACGAACTGGGACTCATATCTGAAGAACGATACGAGCGGTATAAGCGGAAAAAAGCTGATATTGAATCCGAAATAAAAAGACTGCAAAAAACTATCTTAAAACCAAATGAAAAAACGCAGGCTATGATTAGAGGAGCGGGCGGCAGCGAGCTGAAAGACGGCATTCGTGCATCCGATTTATTAAAGCGTCCCGAAATGAAATATTCCCATATCATCCAGTTGGCGCCCGGTGAAAAAGAACTGCCGCAAGACGTGATTGAACAAGTTGAAATTCAAATTAAATACGAAGGTTATATCGAAAAATCTTTACAGCAAGTTGAAAAGCTGAAAAAACTTGAAAACAAAAAAATTCCCGAAGACATTGATTATGATGCCATCCAGGGCATTGCGACCGAGGCGCGCCAAAAGCTAAACAAAGTCCGTCCGCTTTCCATTGCCCAAGCTTCCCGGATCTCCGGCGTAAATCCAGCGGATATTTCTATTTTGCTAGTGTATATTGAACACGGAAAAATAGCCCGTGTTGCAGGGGATGGCGCTTAAGAAAGGGTTTATCAATGAATAGAGAGCAATTTACAAACGAATTAAAGAAAATGGGTATTGAACTAGACGAGCGTCAGCTCAACCAATTTGAACGGTATTACGAACTGTTGGTGGAATGGAATGAAAAAATGAATTTAACGGCGATCACCGATCATGAGGAAGTGTATTTAAAACACTTTTATGACTCGGTGAGCGCTGCGTTTTTCGTTGATTTTACAGGTTCCCTGTCGCTCTGCGATGTCGGGGCGGGAGCTGGATTTCCGAGTATCCCGCTTAAAATTTGCTTTCCGCAACTAAATATAACGATAGTCGATTCATTAAAAAAGCGGATTACTTTTTTACATGAACTTGCCAAAGAACTGAAACTAGAGAAAGTATTTTTTTATCACGACCGTGCGGAAACATTTGCTCAACATAAAGACTTCCGTGAACGATTTGATATCGTTACCGCGAGAGCAGTAGCAAAAATGTCTGTTTTAACGGAATTATGTCTGCCGCTTGTAAAAAAAGAAGGCATATTTGTGGCAATGAAGGCGGCAAACGCCGAAGAAGAATTAAAGGCGGCCGAAAAAGCGATCAAGCTGCTTGGTGGAAAAGAGCAAGCTGTCCACGATTTTACATTGCCAATAGAAGAAAGCGAAAGAAACATCATTATCATAAAAAAAGTTAAAAAGACTCCAAATAAATATCCGCGGAAACCTGGTACTCCCAATAAACTGCCGCTTGAATAAATATAGTCGGCAAAGGAGCAGTTGTTCGGCAGGGATTTGATTATTGGGATAGAATGTATTTAAAAAAGGGAGTTATTATTTCAAGGTGGTGTGAAGGATGAAACATCCTTTCTCGCGTTTTTTTGGATTGGGCGATAAAGAACTGCCGACAGAAAGAGAGACGGCGGAAGAGAGGGATGAGGTGAAACAAATAACAGTTTCAGACATCATTCCGAATCGTTTTCAACCAAGAACCATATTTGACGAAACAAAAATAGAAGAGTTGGCCCGGACCATTCATACGCATGGGATCATTCAGCCAATCGTCGTCAGGGAAGCAGAAAACAGCCAATATGAAATTATTGCCGGAGAACGAAGGTTCAGGGCAGTCAAGATGCTTGGCTGGGAAAAGATCCCCGCCATCATTAAAAATTTAAGTGACACGGAAACTGCCTCCGTTGCATTAATTGAGAATTTGCAGCGAGAAGAACTGACCCCAATAGAAGAAGCAATAGCTTATGGAAAGCTGCTGGAACTTCATAATTTAACGCAGGAAGCATTGGCGCAAAGATTAGGAAAAGGGCAGTCAACCGTTGCCAATAAACTTCGTTTGCTCAAACTTCCAGAACAAGTTCAAGAAGCTTTATTGAAAAAACAAATTACAGAACGTCACGCCCGGGCGTTAATACCGATAAAAGATCCCGAAAAACAAGTTGAATTGATGAATTTGATCGTTGAAAAAAACTTAAATGTAAAGCAAACGGAAGAACAAGTCGTAAGAATGCTTTCCACCGACAAGCAACAGCCTAAAAGAACGCCGAAAAAAAGAGCAATCAGCAAAGATATGCGGATTGCTGTCAATACGATCCGCCAATCACTTTCTATGGTGGCTGACAGTGGAATCAAACTAGATTCAACGGAAGAAGAGCATGAAGAATACTATCAAATTACGATTAAAATTCCTAAAAAGAAAGATTCATAGAAAATGACGAGCATGAGAAGCTTGAAAAACAAACAAGTTTCTCATTTTTTTACGGATAACTGGAATAAGTAAGAAATTTTTTATTTAAGCGTAATCCTCATAGAATATTTGTTAAAATAAATTAGGTGAGATAATTTACAGGAGGAAGTTAAGGTAGGTGACATAGTTGGGAAAGATCATTTCCATAGCCAACCAAAAAGGAGGAGTCGGAAAAACGACGACTTCTGTTAATTTAGGGGCTTGTTTGGCCTTTATTGGAAAAAAAGTATTGATTGTTGATATTGATCCTCAAGGAAATGCGACAAGCGGCGCAGGAATTGATAAAGGTGAAGTCAACGAATGCATATACGATGTACTTGTAGATGATTTGGCGATTGAAAAGGTGATTAAAGATACAGCGGTAGAAAATTTATATGTGGTTCCAGCGACGATTCAATTGGCAGGGGCAGAAATTGAGCTTGTTCCGACCATTTCGAGAGAAGTTCGCTTAAAGCGCGCGATGGACCAAATCAAGGATGACTTTGACTATATATTAATTGATTGTCCTCCTTCCCTTGGTTTGTTGACCATTAATGCATTGACGGCATCCGATTCCGTCTTAATCCCGGTCCAGTGTGAATACTATGCTCTTGAAGGATTAAGCCAGTTGTTGAACACCGTCCGTCTTGTACAGAAGCATTTAAACCACCATTTAATGATAGAAGGTGTCCTGTTGACAATGCTTGACGCAAGAACCAACCTGGGGCTACAAGTCATTCAAGAAGTAAAAAAATATTTTCAAAACAAGGTATATCAAACCATCATTCCGCGGAACATCCGGTTGAGTGAAGCTCCCAGCCATGGTGAACCGATTATTATTTATGATCCTAAATCCAGGGGAGCGGAAGTATATTTAGATCTCGCAAAGGAAGTGGCTGAAGTTGGCTAAAGGTCTTGGAAAAGGCATTAATGCTTTGTTTGCGAATATGGAAGTAGGAACCGAGGAAGCGGTTCGAGAAATAAGTCTAAGGGAAATTAAACCAAACCCATACCAGCCGCGAAAACTATTTTCCCCTGAAGCGATTGATGAATTAAAAGAATCCATTAAACAGCATGGTATTTTACAGCCTATCATCCTTCGCAAAATCGGAAAGGGCTATGAAATCGTAGCTGGTGAACGGCGCTTTCGTGCTGCAAAGGCCGCCAGATTGGCAACCATTCCTGCCGTCATTAGGGAATTTAATGATGAGCAGATGATGGAACTCGCCGTATTGGAAAATTTACAGCGGGAAGACTTAACACCCATTGAAGAGGCAAGAGCCTATCAAACGTTAATGACCAATTTGAATGTAACACAAGAAGAATTGGCCAAACGGCTTGGAAAAAGCCGCCCGCATATTGCCAACCATGTCAGACTTCTTGCCCTTCCTGCCGATATTCAGAAATATATTACGGAAGGCAAGCTTTCGATGGGGCACGGACGGACATTGCTTGGTTTAAAGCGGAAAGAGCAAATGAAATTAATGGCGGAAAAAACAATCAAAGAGGGACTGAACGTCCGCCAACTTGAAAAACTGATCCAAAACATAAACGAAAATGTTCCACGTGAAACAAAGAAAACACCACCTAAAAAAGATGTGTTTATCAGGGAACAGGAACATCGTTTACGGGAAAAGTTTGGAACAACCGTAACGATTAAGCAAACCAAAAACAAAGGAAAAATTGAAATAGAGTTTTTATCTCCGGAAGATTTAGAGCGCATTTTGGAGTTAATCAATTTACAAGATTAATATGGATGAGACATGGGAAAAAGTCAGGTGAGTACATGGTATTGCTGGGAACGATTGTAAATGGTATTTGCATTATCATCGGTACATTACTCGGAAGAATTTTGCGGTTCATTCCTGAAAAAATGAAAGAAACAGTTATGTACGGTATTGGACTATCCGTTATAGTACTGGGACTGCAAATGGGTTTTAAAAGTGAAAACTTCTTGATCGTCATCATTAGCATCGTGTTTGGCACTGTCCTCGGCGAATGGTGGTCGCTTCATGATCAATTAAATGCCTTGGGACGTTGGCTGGAAAAGCGCTTGGGTTCAAAAGAAGAGGGAACGGTCGCTCAAGGCTTTGTAACAGCAACCCTCATCTTTTTAATCGGCGCGATGGCGATTATCGGGGCGCTCGACAGCGGGATACGAAACGATCATGACGTCCTCTTTACTAAAGCGGTTATCGACGGTTTTACCGCCTTTATTTTATCTACGACACTCGGCATTGGGGTCATTTTTTCCGCTATTCCAGTTGTCGTTTATGAGGGAGTGATCGCGCTATTCGCAACCCAAATCAATCGAATCGTTCCTCAGCCATTAATGGATCATTTTATTTTGGAAATGACGGCAGTTGGTGGCATCATGATTTTTGCTATCGGGCTCAATTTAGTCGGCATAACAAAAATACGGGTTGCGAATTTACTTCCAAGCATTCTTGTCGTGGCCATGATCGTTACAATATTGCATTTTTTTTAGTAAAATATTTAATAAAAATCTAGCTGGGAATTGTGCCACGGTCAAACACTGTGGTTTTTTTATTTTTTCATGTTACTTTGCCGATCTTTTATCAGTCATATGAAAACGCATGCGTTGAAACATACTTTTCTGAAAACAAATGCGGTCCGCTTCCAAAATACCGGCGGAAATTTGCTTGGCCAGTTTCATGACAAGACTTAAGCGGGTGTTTTGCAGGACGACAAATTCCATATGGCCTGCCACATTGACGATTCCCGTAATGGATGCGTGGCCGACTTCGGGCAATTTTTTATGTACCCCGGCCCCCGGCTTGACGGGTCCTGCGTTCACTTTAATGTCGCCGATGCTCGCGATACGTCCGAGACAAGCATCAATTCCGATCATAAAGGGATTCCTGTAATGTGCTTTTATATATTTTAAAATGTTTTCGAGGTTCATGGCATGTACTGGATCATCCAGAGTCCCGAACACATGAAATACATTCAACCCATTTTCTTGTAAAAATGAACCGATTAAAGGCCCTAATGAATCCCCGGTGGAGCGGTCTGTACCGATGCAAACAACAACGATTGGCCGATCAACAGAGCGGGGAAACAGCCCTAATATCGTTTCACATATTTTATGTGAGGCCATTGGATCTTCATAATGTACAATCAGTTCATTTCCCATAAATGATTCCCCTTTCCTGTTCGCTCAGCCAACACGAATGAACCTTGTGATAACCAGTATACGAAGAAGCTGTCTTTTCTATACATGGATAAATTGCCGGCTCCTTTCATGTGTGGAAATGGAAGAAGGTTATTGATAAAATAGGAACCAAATCCAAGGCAAGCCAGGTGAAGACATATTGGAAGAAAAACTCGATCAAGTTGAAAAGCAAACAAACAAGTTCGTAGAAAAGTTTACCGATTTGGATTTATGGATTGATGTCGGCTTTGTGGCATTAAAAATTCTCATGATTTTAGTGCTATCCTTTATTGTGGTAAAAGTCGGAAGGGCAGCAATCCAAAACATTTTTAAAAGAAGAGCGAGAGTGCCTCTTCAGTTTTCAGAACGCAGGGAAGCAACGCTAGTGAAGTTGTTGCAAAACATATTAACTTATACCGTTTATTTTGTGGCGATCGTCACCATATTATCGTCATTGACAGTCGATGTAACGGGCCTTTTGGCTGGTGCGGGGATACTGGGGCTAGCTGTCGGATTTGGCGCCCAAAACCTTGTAAAGGATGTAATTGGCGGTTTTTTCATCATCTTTGAAGACCAATTTTCCGTCGGAGACTACGTAAGAATTGGCCAATTTGAAGGAACCGTTGATGAAATAGGGCTCCGCACTACGAAAATACTGAATTGGACAGGCGAACTATACATTATTCCAAACGGCAATATAACGGAAGTAACAAACTTTTCCCTCCACAACAGTGTCGCCATTGTTGATATCTTTCTCGGATATGACGCGGATTTAAAGAAAGTGGAAGCCCTGATCGAAAGCGTATTGGAAAAGATGCCGGAAAAATACGAGGAGATTGTCAGTCCGCCAAGTATTCTCGGCATTCAACAGTTTGGTGCTTCAGAAGTCATTTTAAGAGTAACGGCCGAAACATTACCGTTACAAAACTGGTACATTGCCCGTGAGATCAGGAAGGCGATCAAACTGGAACTGGATGAACACAAAGTAGATGCTCCGTATCAACGGATTGTCATGTTTTCAGGCACTGATCGTCAAGAGCCATCTCAATTAGGTGAAACAGAAGGGGGATAAAAATGGAGCAAAAAGAATTTGATCTTCATGACGTTGTAGAAATGAAAAAACCGCATCCATGTGGAACAAATCGTTGGCGCATCATTCGTATGGGGATGGATATTAGAATGAAATGTGAAGGCTGCGGCCATAGCGTCATGCTGCCCCGCAGGGAATTTACACGCAAATTGAAAAAAATCTTGGAAAAGCATGAAGGCTAATTCATGCTTTTTCTTATGGTTTACAGGGTTGTCTTTTATAGAAGGACTCTCTATAATTATGAATGGATTGGGGAGAGATTTTCCCTAGAGTAGAGGAGTGACCGATATATGGCTCTAACAGCAGGAATTGTTGGCTTGCCAAATGTGGGCAAATCAACTTTATTTAATGCGATTACAAAAGCCGGGGCAGAAGCTGCCAACTATCCGTTTTGTACGATTGATCCTAATGTGGGGATCGTCGAAGTGCCGGACCCACGCTTGGAAAAATTGACAGAGCTTGTCAAACCGAAAAAAACGGTGCCGACTGCTTTTGAATTTACGGATATTGCGGGGATTGTCAAAGGTGCCAGTAAGGGTGAGGGTCTTGGGAATCAATTTCTTTCCCACATTCGCCAGGTGGATGCCATTTGCCATGTTGTCCGCTGTTTTGCGGATGGAGACATTACCCATGTTTCCGGAAAAGTGGATCCAATTGATGACATCGAAACCATTAATTTGGAATTAATATTGGCCGACTTGGAATCAGTGGATAAACGTATTGGCCGTGTCGAAAAAATGGCCAAACAAAAAGACAAAGAAGCGATGGTTGAATTTGAAGTGCTTAGCAAATTAAAGGAAGCTTTTGAAGCGGATAAACCAGCCAGAGCCCTTGATTTTACGGAAGATCAGGCAAAAGTTGTAAAGCAATTCCACTTATTGACAAGTAAACCGGTATTATATGTAGCAAACGTCGGGGAAGAAGACGTTGCCAATCCTTCTGATAATGAATATGTACGAAAAGTCATGGATTATGCAGAAAATGACAATGCCGAAGTCATTGTCATTAGCGCAAAAATTGAAGAAGAAATAGCGGTTCTGGATGATGAAGAAAAAGCAATGTTCCTCGAAGAGCTTGGCATTAAAGAATCCGGCCTTGACCAGTTGATCCGAGCCGCATATGATCTGCTTGGTTTGGCAACATACTTTACGGCCGGGGAAAAAGAAGTACGTGCTTGGACTTTTAAAAAAGGAATGAAAGCTCCACAATGCGCCGGTATTATCCATACAGACTTTGAAAAAGGATTCATCCGTGCGGAAACAGTTTCTTACGAAGACTTGCTTGCTGCCGGTTCCATGACAGCTGCCCGGGAAGCCGGAAAAGTCCGTTTGGAAGGAAAAGAATATCTCGTTCAGGATGGAGATGTCATTCATTTCCGATTCAACGTCTAACGACTCTGCGAACAGTGCCCTATTTTTATATTTTTTTACACAAATAAACCGAACAATTATAAATGAATTGTTCGGTTTTTGGCTATTTCGTATTTGCTTATGTTCCAGGTTTTTTCGATTAGAAGGCGCGTAAATATGAATATGATGTATATGGCGGCCAGGCAATGCTAAAGCGAGCCTGGTTTTCTTTATGTTATAAAGCAGGATTAAATGGGGGTTACACCGAATGTATGAGGAATAGTTTGATCATTCCAACAAGGAGGAATCTTATTCCATGAGAGAAGTTGTCATAGTCGAGGCTGTCAGAACGCCCGTCGGGAAGAAAAATGGCATGTTAAGCGGCATTCGGCCGGATGAACTGTTAGCCAAAGTGCTGAAAGAGGTGGTTGACAGGGCCGGGATCGACAGTAGCTTGATTGAAGATGTGATTGCCGGCTGTGTCACGCAGGTAGGTGAACAAGCGAATGATATTGCCAGATTGGCCGCATTAATCGCCGGTTTTCCCATTACGGTTCCGGGGGTTACGCTCGACAGACAATGCGGATCAAGCCAACAGGCGGTCCATTTCGCTTCGCAAGCGATATTAAGCGGCGACATGGATGTTGTCATTGCCTGCGGGGTAGAAAGTATGTCACGTGTGCCGATGCTCTCAAACTTGCAAGGGGCAACATATAGTCCACTTTTAACAAATCGCCATGAAATCATCCATCAAGGGTTATCCGCGGAAAGAATTGCGGAAAAGTGGGATTTTACGAGAGAAAAGCTTGATCAATTTGCGCTAAAAAGTCATGAAAAGGCGCTGCGGGCTATCCAAGAAGGGCGGTTTGAAAAGGAAATCATCGAGATCGAGACTGAAAAAGGCATCATGAAAACCGATGAAGGCCCGCGGGAAGATACATCAATGGAAAAGCTTGCTAGTCTTGAACCACCTTTTTTGAAAAAGGGGAGAATCACAGCGGGAAATGCAAGTCAAATCAGTGACGGAGCGGCGGCCATTTTGCTAATGTCCCGGGAAAAAGCAAATGAGCTCGGCATAAAAGCCCGCTTTAGAATCACTGCGAGGTCAGTTGTTGGCTCGGATCCAACACTCATGTTGACAGGGCCGGTACCAGCAACTGAAAATGTATTAAAAAAGGCGGGGATGCGGCTTTCTGACATTGATTTATTTGAAATCAATGAAGCATTTGCTTCAGTCCCGCTGCACTGGCTGAAAGAGACAGGTGCCGATCCTGAGAAATTGAACGTAAACGGAGGAGCCATCGCTTTGGGGCATCCATTAGGAGCAAGTGGAGCAAGAGTCATGGCGACACTGGTTCATGAGTTGGAAAGACAAAATAAAAAATATGGGCTACAGGCAATTTGTGAAGGATTTGGCATGGCAAACGCAACCATTATCGAGCGGTTGGAGGGATCATAAAATAACCTTAAGGAGTGAAAAGAATTGGGGCCGACACTTAGGGATATTTTCGAACAAACTGTTGCCAAATTTCCAAGTAAAGAAGGTTTGGTCGATCGAAGGCTCGGCAAAAGATGGACGTACCAAGAATGGGACGAGGACGTCAACAAGCTTGCCAATGCTTTTAAACAGTCAGGGGTGCAAAAAGGAGACCGTGTTTCCACGGTTTTGTTTAATACGGCCGAATTGGCAACAACATTATTTGCCTGTATGAAAATTGGAGCTGTCTTTAATCCGGTCAATTTTCGGTTAACTGGAAAAGAAGTTGCGTTTATTTTACGAGATGCCAGCCCAAAGCTTGTTTTATTTGAAAACGCAACGGCCAGTGCGGTAAAAATGGCTGCACAATCGTTTCGGGACATGGAATTTTGGTCAATAGATGAATGTCATGAGCCTTTTGCCAAAAGCTATGAAGAGCAGGTAAGCGGCATGTCTTCTAAAAGACCTGAATGTAAACTGCATGAAGATGATCTTTATGCGATCATGTACACATCCGGAACAACTGGAATGCCAAAAGGGGTGATGCATTCTCACCGAAGTATGATTGATCAAAGCACCATTATGTCGGCAGTCATGCGCATTACGAAAAATGAAAGAGGCTTGAGTGTCGCGCCAATGTTTCACTGTGCAGAACTGCATTCTGCTTTTTTACCGCGCATCCTGATGGGCGGATCAAATATCATTATGCATCATTTCGATCCGAAGGAATTGATCAAAACAATTAAGGAAGAAAAAATCAGTTTCTTTTTTGCCGCCCCCACCATGTGGTATATGATGTTGAGGGAAGATTTATCACAAGCCGACTTTTCTTCGCTCCGTGCCGGTCTATACGGAGGGGCGCCGATGGCCCCGGTGCTTGTAAAAGAAGTCAATCAAATGTTAAACATTGACTTATATCAAGCATATGGCATGACGGAAATGGGCCCTGCTATTACTGTATTGTATGAAGATGAACAACTAATCAAATCGGGTTCATCCGGAAAGCCGCTAATCCAGCATGACGTGCGTATCGTCAAAACAAGGGAAGACGGTCCATCTGATCCTGAAGACATATGTGGAGCAGGTGAACTTGGAGAAATCATTGTTCGAGGCCCAAGCACGATGTTGGGATATTATAAACAGCCCGAAGCGACGACAGCAGTTTTTTACAAAGGATGGTACCATTCAGGAGACATCGGGTATGTTGACAGCGAAGGGTATCTTTGGGTGAGTGACCGGGTAAAAGATATGATTATTTCAGGAGGAGAAAACATTTATTCACGAGAGGTGGAAGATGTTTTATTTGAGCACCCGAAAGTATTGGATGCAGCAGTTGTCGGAGAGCCGGATGAAATGTGGGGAGAACGTGTCGTTGCCTTTATCGTGAGTAAAGATGAATTGTTGACAGCGGAAGAACTCGACCGCTTTTGTACGGAACAAGGCCGATTGGCGCGTTATAAGCGTCCGCGACGATATGAATTTGTTGATAAGCTGCCAAGAAATGCAAGCGGCAAACTGCAAAAATATCTATTGAGGGAAAAAAACAAAATAAACGGTTAGTTTTTCCAGTCATAAATACCCTTTTTCTTCAAAAAATAGAACAGAACCAATGGCATTTGTTATTGGTTTGGCCTTTGAGAAAAAGGGGGTGCACTGCGTGACAACACTTCGGAGAATTGCTTTGGCGTTAGTCATTATTGGCGCAATTAACTGGGGATTGATCGGATTATTTAGATTTGACCTCGTTGCGGCCATCTTTGGCGGACAAACTGCCGGCCTGTCAAGACTTGTTTACACATTAGTTGGATTAAGCGGCCTCATTTGTTTGTCTTACTTCTTTGATGGTGATACCGAGGAGGTTGCTCGGGATCGGGAAGTGGATCAGCAAGCAAGGACAAACACAACGAACCAACCGAACTATGGAACAGAGTTTGCTGAAGAACCAGATCTTGATAAATTGTATAACCCTTCACAAGAAACTTACGAAAAAGATAAAGAATGATGTAAAGGCCATGCAGCAGCATGGCTCTTACTTTTTTATGAATTGTTATTCTCTGGACTTTATGATATAATTTTTCCTTGTGAGTAATGAAAATTGCTCCTTGCCCCTTTAGGGGCCGCATAGACCACAAGGAGGTGTAAAAGATGAGAAAGTACGAAATCATGTACATCATTCGTCCAAACATCGAGGAGGAAGCAAAACAATCGCTCATCGAGCGTTTTGATCAAGTATTAACTTCTCATGGTGCAGAGATCATCGAATCAAAAGATTGGGGCAAACGACGTCTTGCATATGAAATCGAGGATTTCCGCGATGGTTTTTACCGTCTAATCCACACAAATGCAAGTCCTGAAGCAGTTCAGGAATTCGATCGGCTTGCAAAAATCAATGATGATATCATCCGTCACATTGTCATTAAAGAAGAAGAAAAATAAATGTTTCACGTGAAACAATTTTAAGAAGTACACGGGAAGGGGTTGATTCTGATGATGAACCGAGTTGTATTGGTAGGCAGATTAACGAGGGATCCGGAATTGCGGTATACCCCAAGCGGGGTGCCGGTCGCCAATTTTACATTGGCTGTAAACCGAACATTTACGAATCAGCAAGGGGAACGCGAAGCGGACTTTATTAATTGTGTCATATGGCGTCGTCCAGCAGAAAATGTCGCCAACTACTTAAAAAAAGGAAGTTTGGCTGGTGTTGATGGCCGGATTCAGTCGCGCAGTTATGAAGGGCAGGACGGAAAACGCGTGTATGTGACCGAAGTTGTTGCGGACAGTGTCCAGTTTCTGGAACCTAGAAGTGCAACCCAACAAGACCGAGGTGGAGATTTTGGAGGAAGCCAATTTGGTGGTGGAACCCAAAAAAGCCAAGGTTATTCTTATGGGCAACAGGAACAACAGGGAAGCCAAGGATATACTCGGACAGATGAAGACCCGTTCTCTAACGATGGACAACCGATCGACATTTCTGATGACGATCTACCATTCTAATCATCATAAAAGGAGGTTATGCAAATGGCAGGTGGACGCAGAGGCGGACGCAAACGCCGGAAAGTGTGTTTCTTTACTTCGAACGGAATTACACACATTGACTATAAAGATATAGACTTGCTTAAGAAGTTTATTTCTGAACGTGGCAAAATTCTTCCGCGCCGTGTAACTGGAACGAGCGCCAAGTATCAAAGAAAATTGACAGTGGCTATTAAACGTGCACGTCAAATGGCGCTTCTTCCGTTTGTTTCAGGTGAATAATGGTTTTCGAAACAGTAAGGGGTAGACTCTTGCTGTTTTTTTGTCCCGCTTTACGGGCTGAACGAGCATCGTAAATGGGGCGATTGGCAGATAAAAGCCGATTGGCTTAACCAACAATCGGCGAAAAAGGTTTCCAGAGATTGGAGCTTCACTTTCTGGCAGTGCCTCTCATTTTAAAAGATGGCAGGAAAACGGGAATGAAATAGAGGATGAACTTCCAGATAAATGGGTTTTAACCACAATCGGCGAAAAAGGTTGCTGGAGATTGGAGCTTCACTTTCCGCTTTAACGGGCAGTAGGCCTCCCAACAAAGCTGAAAGTAAGTCAAAGGGGTAAGATGTTGAGTTAGATTTCCAGTAAAGCTCGATTTTTTCGGGTCGACAAGACAAGTAAAAACCTTCGGCAGCGCCCTAGCGCGCGCGGTTTGATCGCCAAGATGTTTCGACACACCGGATGTGCGGGTGCAAGCGCAGTGGTGCCAAGGTGAGATTCGACAATATCGTCATCGTAAGTGAAAAAGCGTAAGTGTCGTCTTGAGCTTTCCAATAAGATGCTTTCGATCTTAGTCTTTGTTCTGCTTCTTATCAGTAAGATCATCTTTACTGATAAGAAGTTTTACTTTATAGCCATCAGTTGAATGAATAGTCAACAATCGTTAAAATGAAAAGGTATATATGTTTGTGATGAGGTGAAATAGTGAAAGATACCCGAATGCTCACGGAAGGGGCCCTCATGCTCGCTGTGTTTGCTGTGTTGATGTTCCTTTCCGTTTATGTCCCGGTCATTGCGTTTATCACTAGTTTATTTTTGATTCTTCCATTTCTTTTATACAGTGCAAAGCACCCGCTGAAACATGCGTTTCTTTTACTGATCGGTGCTATTGCGATGTCAGCTATTATCAATATCATGTTTGTTCCGATTGCCATCTTGTACGGAACGACAGGGTTGGTGATGGGGTATTGTATTAGAAGCGGAAAGAGCAAACTGATTTCATATATGGCATCAAGTATGGTGTTTTTAGGAAATATTGTTCTCTTTTACATCGCGGCCGTTATACTATTAGAAATCAACCTTATGGATGAATTGATAAAGAGCTTTCGATCTTCGGGCGAAAGTTATGCCGAACTTATGAAATCATTGGGGCAAGTGCCCAATGAGCAAGTTACACAGCAAATAGAAGAAATGATCAAGTTACTGAAAGCATTGGCGCCAAGCTTGCTGATCGGGGTTTCTTTTCTGACAGTCATACTGTTGATGGCTGTGAACTTTCCGATATTGAAAAGAGTCGGCGTGAATGTTCCGCAATTCTCTCCATTCCGTACTTTAAAATTTCCGAGAAGTATTTTATGGTATTATTTAATTACCATCATTATTTCACTTGTAGCTGACTTGGAAGAGGGTACATATTTATATATGGTCGTCATGAATGCGACTTATATTTTGCAAATGATTCTGTTTATCCAGGGATTGGCTTTTATCTTTTATTACAGTTATTTGAAAAGCTGGCCTAAAGCCATTCCAATCATGGCTACGGTCATGACCTTTTTATGGCCGATCTTTTTTTCAATCGTCAAGTTATTGGGTATAATTGACTTAGGTTTTGATTTAAGAGAGCGGTTGGCTAAGAAGTAAATTTAGGATTAAGGGAGCTGAAAGGATGCCTCCATATAAAAAGCAAGGGAAGAACCGTTATCCGATCTTTGGAATAGTCGCTCTTAACGTCGTTCTTCTGATCATCATCAGTTTCCAATACTGGTGGGCGGGTGCATTTGGTGCTCTCTTGCTCGGGATTTTCATTTTCTTTACAATACAAGCGGAAAATGAGAGGCTGCGCGAAACAGAACAATACATCTCGACGATCTCCCATCGCGTTAAAAAGGTGGGAGAAGAAGCGCTGTTGGAAATGCCGATCGGGATCATGCTGATCAATGATGATTATGATATTGAATGGACAAACTCTTATATGGCTTCCTGTTTAAGCGAAAATACACTTGTGGGAAAGACTTTATATGATATCTCGGAAGCGCTTGTTAAACTCGTAAAGGAAGAACGAGCGACGGATATTGTCACATTAAATGAGCGGAAATACCGTGTCCAAGTAAAAAATGAAGAACGCCTTCTTTATTTTTTTGATGTGACAGAAGAAATAGATACGGCCAAACGGTATCAAGAAGAACGTCAGGTTATCGCGACCATTTTAATTGATAATTACGATGACGCTACACAAGGAATGAATGACCAAACGAAAAGTGAACTGAACAGCACCGTTACGGCGCTTTTAAATAATTGGGCCATAGAGCGGGACATCTTCCTGAAAAGAACATCATCCGACCGGTTTATTATTTTATTAAATGAAAAAATTCTCAAGCAATTGGAGCAGGAAAAGTTTTCTATTTTAGATACCGTGAGGGAAACGACAGCAAAGCAACATGTGCCTTTAACGCTCAGTATCGGTGTTGGGCTGGGGGTATCATCCTTTCCTGAACTCGGCGCTTTATCGCAATCAAGCCTGGATCTCGCGCTTGGACGCGGAGGCGACCAGGTTGCCATGAAATTGCCGAACGGGAAATTGAAATTTTATGGCGGGAAGACCAATCCGATGGAAAAAAGAACGCGGGTTCGCGCACGGGTCATTTCCCATGCCTTGAAGGATTTGATTACAGAAAGCGACAAGGTCATTGTCATGGGGCATAAATATCCCGATATGGACGCTATCGGTGCGGCAATCGGTATTAGAAAAGCCGCCCATATGAATCATCGGGAAGGCTATATTGTGATCGATTTTGACGAAATAGACCAGAGTGTCAGAAGGCTGATTGAGGAATTAAAAAATGAACCCGATATTTATACAAGGCTCATTACACCGGAAGATGCCTTGGAAATTGCGACGGAAGATACATTGCTCGTTGTTGTGGACACACATAAGCCATCTCTCGTTATTGAAGAAAAACTGTTAGGTAAAACGGATCGGATCGTTGTCATCGATCACCATCGACGAAGTGAAGATTTTATCAATAAGCCGTTGCTTGTCTATATGGAGCCGTATGCTTCATCCACCTCAGAGCTTGTTACAGAACTGTTGGAATACCAGCCCAAAGGAAAAAAACTGCATCGACTTGAGGCAACCGCTCTTCTTTCTGGCATTATTGTAGATACTAAAAGTTTTACGCTTAGGACAGGTTCCCGAACATTTGATGCGGCTTCTTATTTAAGGTCACGCGGGGCGGACACGGTTCTTGTGCAAAAGTTTCTGAAAGAAGATGTGGAATCGTATGTAAAGCGGGCGAAATTGATAGAAACAATGGAATTTTACGGTGATGGGATTGCGATTGCGACGGGTGCGGATGATGTGATTTATAATCCGATCATGATTGCCCAAACAGCGGATACGCTGCTGACGATGGAAGGTGTAAATGCCTCATTCGTTATTTCAAAGAGAGATGAAAACACTGTCGGCATCAGCGCCCGTTCACTCGGTGAAGTAAATGTTCAAATCGTTATGGAAATGTTGGGCGGAGGAGGCCACTTGTCGAACGCAGCTGTCCAACTGACGGATGTATCCGTTTTGGAAGCCGAGTTGCAATTAAGGCAAGTGTTGGATGAATATTTCGAGGGAGGTCAATCTTCATGAAAGTCATTTTTTTAAAAGATGTCAAGGGAAGAGGAAAAAAAGGGGAAATCAAAGATGTTGCTGTCGGCTATGCACAAAACTTTTTATTTAAACAAGGCTTGGCAATCGAAGCAACTCCCGGAAATTTAAAGGCGCTTGAAAACCAGCAGAAAAAAGAAAAACAGAGAGAAAAAGAGCTGTTGGAAGAATCTAGACAATTAAAGGAAAAACTTGAAAAAATCTCCGTGGAAATCACAGCAAAGTCGGGAGAAGGCGGAAGACTGTTCGGATCGATTACGAATAAACAGATTGCTGATGAATTGAAAAAAACGCATAATGTTAAGGTCGATCGAAGAAAAATTGAACTTGACCAGCCGATCCGTTCACTTGGAGTGACGAAAGTACCGGTCAAAGTCCATCCTGAAGTAACGGCAACACTCAATGTACATGTAAAAGAGCAAAACTGAAATTCATATATGTCTCCATATCATTTCATGGTAAAATGGAATAAGTATTTAAAATGTGATCCGGATACCGGTCACATTTTTTCTATGGCATGTTTTATGCGGGAGCAGGGAGGGGGATTGAACAGTGAATGATTTATTAATAGACCGTACGCCACCGCAAAATATTGAAGCGGAACAGGCAGTGATCGGTGCTGTTTTTCTTGAGCCTTCAGCGATCGTATTAGCATCGGAAATCCTTGTGCCCGAAGATTTTTACCGGAGCGCCCACCAGAAAATTTTTGAAGTGATGATTGAATTAAACGAATCGGGAAAAGCGGTGGATCTTGTCACGGTAACCGAAAAATTGGCGGCATCCAAACTGCTGGAAGATGTAGGAGGAGTTTCTTATTTAAGTGAACTCTCCATATCGGTGCCCACAGCCGCTAATATTGGTTATTATGCCCGGATCGTGGAAGAAAAAGCGCTCCTGCGCCGTTTAATCCGTACGGCCACTGACATTGCCACGAACGGCTACACACGGGAAGACGAAGTGGAAGAACTGCTCGATGAAGCCGAAAAAAGCATTATGGAAGTAGCCCAGCGGAAGAACGCCAGCGCTTTTCAAAACATAAAAGATATTCTCGTCCGAACATATGACAATATTGAAATGCTTCACAACCGTAAAGGGGAAATTACCGGGATTCCTACGGGATTCTCTGAACTGGACAGGATGACCGCAGGCTTCCAGCGAAATGATCTGATCATTGTTGCCGCCCGTCCATCAGTCGGTAAAACGGCTTTTGCATTGAATATCGCGCAGAACGTTGGAACAAAAACCGATGAAAATGTCGCGATCTTTAGCCTGGAGATGGGGGCAGAGCAGCTCGTCATGCGTATGCTTTGTGCCGAAGGCAATATCGATGCCCAAAATTTAAGAACAGGGGCACTGACAGATGAGGATTGGCGTAAGTTGACGATGGCAATGGGGAGCTTGTCCAATTCCGGTATCTATATTGACGATACCCCTGGAATCCGTATTAGTGAAATCCGTTCCAAATGCCGCAGGCTGAAACAGGAACACGGTCTTGGGATGATCTTGATTGATTATTTGCAGCTTATTCAGGGCAGCGGACGTGCTAAAGAAAACCGGCAGCAGGAAGTATCGGAGATTTCCCGTTCATTAAAGGCATTGGCCCGTGAATTGGAAGTTCCCGTCATTGCCTTATCCCAGTTGTCCCGTGGTGTGGAACAGCGTCAGGACAAGCGCCCGATCATGTCTGACATCAGGGAGTCGGGAAGTATCGAGCAGGATGCTGATATTGTGGCATTCCTGTTCCGCGAAGATTATTATGATCAGGAATCAGAAAACAAAAATATCATTGAAATCATTATAGCGAAACAGAGGAACGGCCCGACCGGGACCGTCCAGCTTGCCTTTGTCAAAGAATATAATAAATTCGTCAATTTAGAGAGAAGGTTTGACGATTCCGCCGCGCCGCCTGGCGCATAGCGATTGAGCACTTCGTATTCGGAGTGCTTTTATTTGTGCCTTTTGACGCCAATATAGCCTCGTCACTTTCATGGCTGTCCTTTATGTTTAAAAAGCGAATTTCTAATAAAATAACCAGAGGTGCTGTCCGGAAAGTAATATTTCAGCTTGAAAGTTTAAAAAACCAACCCAAGAATACTGTAAAATCAACATTCTTGGGTTTTAAATGTTAGTTCATGTATTCTAAAATGGACTTTTTAGACAGCTCCCCATTTATTTTTGTGGAAAAGCATCTTGAAATCTGTCTTGATACAATCCGCTTTGTTCCAAAGCATAGCCAAACTGATATAATTCAGCTTCATCACCATGTTTTGCAATGAATTGAACGCCAATTGGCAGGTTATGCATGGATAAGCCGCAAGGAAGCGACAAAGACGGATTGCCTGTATAGTTTGTTGGCGATGTCAATCTTAACAATGCATGGCGAACAGCTTCCGTTTGGCCTTGAATTTGTACTTCCCGCTGGCCAATATTAGTTGGTAGAATAGGGAGTGTCGGAGTGAGCAATACATCGACGTCATCAAAGACCTGATTATATTCGGCAATTAACTGGCTTCTTTCGACTTGTGATTGCACATATTCATAGCCTTTAATAGCTTGACTTGCGACTAATCTTTCAAATACCTCATCGTCTACATCGCCTTTGTGGTTTTGGATAGTATCTTCATGTACCGCCGCAGCTTCTGATTGAATCGTTATACTTTGCGCTATTGCGATTTTATCCAAAATAGGAATATCCACTTTCTTAATGATGACACCGAGTTCTTCATACATATGGATGCAATGAATGACCTCTGCGTGCACTTCTTCGGCGATGAAATCAAAATAATAAGAGGGAATACCTAACGTTTTTCCTTTTACATCTTGGCCAATCAAAGAGGAGTAGTCCTTTTTTTCCATTTTCAAAGAGTACGGATCCTCTGAATCATATCCGGCTATAACGTTTAGCAATAACGCGTTATCCTTTATATTCTTGGTCATCGGTCCAATATGATCAAGAGTATAAGCCAGAGGAAATGATCCTTTTTTGCTCACCAGCCCAAAGGTCGGCTTCATCCCGACAATTCCGCACGCCGAGGATGGAATCCGGATAGATCCGCCTGTATCGGTTCCTAAAGCGCCAGTGACCATGCCGGAGGCAACAGCGGCGCCTGAGCCACTGCTCGATCCGCCGGTAATTTTATCTAAATGATGCGGATTGCGGCACGGCCCAAAATAGGATCGGTCACCGATTGGTCCATAAGCAAATTCATGTGTATTCGTTTTTCCTATTATTACCGCACCGGCATCTTTTAATTTTTGGACAACCGTTGCATCCGTGTCGGGGATAAATTGTTCATATAGTTTCGAACCCATTGTTGTCCGAATCCCTTTTGTAAAAATTAAATCTTTTATGGCAATAGGGATGCCGTGAAGCGGGCTTCTTATTTTGCCGGACAATAACTCCTGTTCGAGTTTTTTGGCGGTTTGTAAAGATTCTTCTTCTGCAACCGTAATAAAGGCATTGCATTTTGGATTTTCTATCGCAATTTTATGCAAAGTTTCTTTTACCAATTCAACAGGTGATAATTCTTTCTTTTTCATTAATTTTGAAATTGATAAAATATCCATATTACGCTTCCGCCTTACTTAATGTATTCGTTACTTGCCGTTGACCAGGTTTCACAAAGAGCATTGCAATCATTCCTGCGCCGGATGCGATCGCAGCTGCCACAAACATCGAAGTGTAACCAAAACTGACAACTAAAAACCCGGTTAATATCGGGGCTATAATGGTAGCTGTATTGGTAATAAAGTGTGTAATGCCGCCAAATGTACCTGCTCGGCTCGGTTCCGTATCAATAATAACCGACCAATAAACAGAATTTGGAAGTGAATTAAACGCATTCCCGATACACATCAAGACCATAACACCGACAATGGTGTTTGCGGTAGGGATCAACATGAAACATATAGCTGTCAATAACAATGAAACAACGGCCAGTCCAGACCTCGCGATTCGCAGACTTCCTGTTTTGAGACGCAAGTAGTCGGAAATTTTTCCGCCAAGCAATACGGTAAAACAGGCTCCAATCCAAGGAATCATTCCCAAATACCAAAGAGATGATAACTGAAAGCCAAATTGATCTTGTAAGTATTTCGGAGTCCAAGTAAGCAATAAAAAGTTAATATATTGGAAAGCAAAATAGCCTAAAGCATTAAAAACGAGTGTCGGATTTTTAAAGAAATGATACCATTTAATTGAATCATCATGCTTACTAACGACTTTTTCATTTGGCAATAAATCTTTTACAGAGCGGATTTTTTCCAACTCTTCCTTTGATACATTCGGGTTTTGCTCGGGTAAATCCGTAAACATTTTTGCCCATATGAAAACCCATACAATTCCCAGGCTGCCCAAAATAATAAACATCATTTTCCAGCTTGTGACAGATAATAGCCCAACTGCGGCAGGCGCTGTTAACAATGCCCCGAGCGGAGTTCCTAATAACCCCAAGGATACAGCAAATCCACGTTCTCTGGGTGTTGCCCAGTTCGCATTTGTTTTATTAATGGTTGAAAACGTCGGCCCTTCGGCAAATCCAAATAAGATACGAATGATGGCAAATCCGGTTAGAGCAGAGCCGCCAAACAGGGCCATACCAATATCTCCGGCAAATGCAGTGGCGATGACAAACAAGGACCAGCCAATTCCGATAAAAATCCAAACAAATTTGGGTCCTTTCTTATCCGCGAGAATTCCTCCGAAGAGAGAACCGAATAAATATCCGAATCCAAAATATCCTAGTACGGCTCCCCATGAAATAGGGTCAAATCCATACTCGCCAATAATATCTTTTTGTGCGTATGAAATGGCTCCTCTATCGATATAGTTGATGATCACCATCAAAACCATCATTAACATAATTTGATAGCGGTAATTATGCTTCATGTAACATCCATCCTTTATAAAGTTGAAAAGTATTTTTGCGCTTCAAATCTCACCCGATCATAATGGTGAGCCAAAGTTTTTTCCACATGATTCGTTTGTAATCCTTCTAACACTTTCAAATGTTCATCAATCACTTCTGTTCGTCTGATCGGACTTTTTAAAACTTTCATCGCGATTCTGCGCATCAAGTCATACACTTGATCACTTATGGAGACCATCTTTTTATTATTGCCAAAATGGTTGATGGTTTTATGAAATTCTTGATCTATTAAAGTAAACTCGTAGTCGGATTGTTTCGTTGAGACCGATTCCATTTTATTGATGATGTTTTGAAGTTGTTCAATTTGTTCACTAGTAATCGTTTCTGCCACTTTTTTTGCCATTGCGGTTTCAAATATTAACCTCACTTCTAAAATATCATCTACATCCTTCATCGTTAAAGGGCTTACATAAGTGCCTTTATAAGGAATTGATATGAGCCATTCTTCCGCTTCTAATCTTTGGATGGCCTCTCTAAATGGTGTTCTGCTTATACCAAATAACTCCTTGGCTTTATTTTCAGTTAGTACTTCATGATCGGTTAAAACCCCCTTGATGATTGCCTCTTTAATGACGTGATAGGATTGTGCTTTTAACGACTTTGGGTTTATAAAAGACATTTCCATCTTTTGTACCTCCTATTGAAAATTAATCTTAAAGCAGTAAAAGTAATTTGTAAATATATAATATATGATACAGAACATTCAGTATTTAATGGCGAATGAATTTTTTATGTTGGAGCATAAGCAGACATTTGAGGGCCACTTTTCCGACTAGAATAGATGATTCGGGAAGGCAGAGGAGCATGGATGGATGTGAATTACATATCAAGAAGACAGTGTGGCTAATAGAAAAACTGTTCGGAGAATGAGTATGATGAACTGGAATCGGCACTTATCAGTTTATGAAAAATTCGTGTTACAAACACTTAGGAAAAGACTTACCAACTGCGTATATAAGGAGGTTGATGTGCCGTAAAAGACCCTGCAGTATCAAGAAACAGGGCAGAGATGGCGTTTAGCGCTTTTTGGTCTTATTCGCTATATGACTTGGCCCGCCTCTTCTTTTTGGGAAAGGGAGCAAGTGAAGAATACTGTTAAAACCTTTACCAAGTAGGTTATAATAAATGAGGGAGAACCTTGCTTTAAAGACGAACAAATTATGATAGTTCAATTGTTAATGTTCGCCTTTTGGCTTGACTCTAGGCAAGGCCCATTGATAAAATATAATTAATTCATATTAGGGTTCATTTTTGAGCCAGCGGAGGTGCTTTTTGCATGTCATCAGTAGTGGTTGTCGGAACGCAATGGGGAGATGAAGGAAAAGGGAAAATTACGGACTTTTTATCAGAAAATGCAGAAGTGATTGCCCGTTATCAAGGAGGCAACAATGCAGGCCACACAATTCAATTTAACAACGTTACATATAAACTGCATTTAATTCCGTCGGGAATTTTTTATAAAGATAAAATCAGTGTAATTGGAAACGGCATGGTGGTTGATCCGAAAGCGCTTGTAAAAGAGCTGGAATATTTGCATGGCCATGCTGTTTCAACGGATAATTTAAGAATTAGCAACAGGGCTCACGTTATTTTGCCTTATCATCTGAAAATTGACGAAGTGGAAGAAGAACGTAAGGGCGCTAACAAAATCGGTACGACAAAAAAAGGAATCGGTCCCGCGTATATGGACAAAGCGGCACGTGTCGGCATTCGGATTGCCGATCTGCTGGACAGGGAAGTGTTCGAAGAAAAACTGACGCGCAACCTGGAAGAGAAAAACCGGCTTCTTGAGCGTTTTTATGAAACAGACGGTTTTAAACTGGAAGATATTTTGGATGAATATTATGAGTACGGACAACAGTTCAAGGAGTATGTGTGTGATACATCTGTTGTGCTGAATGATGCATTGGATGAAGGCAAGCGTGTCCTCTTTGAGGGAGCGCAAGGGGTCATGCTTGATATTGACCAGGGAACATATCCATTTGTAACCTCATCCAACCCGGTCGCAGGCGGTGTGACGATCGGTTCCGGCGTGGGGCCGACGAAAATTGACCATGTTGTCGGTGTATGTAAGGCGTATACGTCAAGAGTGGGAGATGGCCCGTTTCCGACTGAATTGAAAGATGAGATTGGCGATCAAATCCGCGAGGTCGGCCGTGAGTACGGAACGACGACCGGACGCCCGCGCCGTGTTGGCTGGTTTGACAGCGTTGTGGTCAGGCATGCCCGCCGTGTCAGCGGCCTTACAGACCTGTCGTTGAATTCCATTGACGTATTGACGGGTATTCAAACATTGAAAATTTGCACGGCGTATGATTATAAAGGCACAATGATTACAGAATACCCTGCTAACTTGAACATCTTGAAAGAGTGCAAGCCTGTTTACGAAGAATTGCCTGGCTGGACAGAAGACATCACCGGCTGCAAAACACTCGATGAGCTTCCTGCCAACGCACGCCATTACCTGGAGCGCGTTTCGCAATTAACCGGCGTCACACTTTCCATTTTCTCCGTGGGGCCTGATCGCTCGCAAACAAATGTCATAAGAAGTGTTTGGAGATAAAGTGAAATTTGAAAAAGAGGTTGAACATCGTGATCGACATCACTGCTGTTCAGCCTCTTTTTAGGCATGAGGACTTTTCACCGCTACATGGAACTGGACTGGATGCGTGAGATTGATAAAAAATGAATCCGGGAATAGGGCTGAATACGTTTGGAACTGGATGTGCGTGAGTTTCGTATAAAGTGAATCCGGGAATAGGAACCGAAAACGGTTCACATCCTTTCGTGCACAAAAAACATGGTAGGAAACTTCCAGCGTGGGGACAATGTGGCCAGCCCTTTATAGCCGCAAAGATACAAGAGATACGCGCGAGAGTTTCCTGCGATAATAGAATATTATAAGGCGGGAAAAGAGACAGTAAAAAATCATCTATCACAAGAAGTGTTCATAAAACAAAGGGAACAGGCATAGATTAAAAACAACATGAAAATAGTGACATGAAAGAGACAGCCTAAAAGAATTTGTCGAAATATCTTGCTGATCCGCATTTCATATGTTAATATTATCACTAACTTTTATTTTAAAAAGCATTGCGACGACGATGGCTCTCGTAGTGCTTTTTTTACTTTTTATGAACAAAGTTTTTGTATCAATAGCAGGGTGACTGGTATAAAAAGGATTCGGGCGCTTTTGGAACGGGTCCTTTATTTGTGCTAAAATAGAGAGATTAAGAGGAAAAATATAATTTACTAAAATATAGAATGAATGATGAAAGAGGAGATGGGGCCGTGGATAAGAAAATCCTGGTAGTTGATGACGAGAAGCCAATTGCTGATATTCTCCAGTTTAACCTGAAAAAAGAGGGATTTTCTGTGCAATGCGCCTATGATGGCGATGAGGCATTAAAGCTTGTGGAAGAAATGCAACCGGATATGATTCTATTGGACATTATGCTTCCGAACCGGGATGGCATGGAAGTATGCCGCGAAGTGCGTAAAAAATACGACATGCCTATTATTATGCTGACGGCAAAAGATTCGGAAATTGATAAAGTGCTAGGATTGGAATTGGGTGCGGACGATTATGTCACAAAACCATTCAGCACAAGGGAACTGATCGCACGCGTGAAGGCAAACTTGCGCCGCCACTCGCAAATCGCCGAGCAATCGGCGGAGGATGAGAACGATGAAATTAATATTGGTGCACTTACGATTCATCCCAATGCTTACGTTGTTTCCAAAAATGGTGAAACAATTGAACTGACACATCGCGAGTTTGAACTCCTTCATTATCTGGCCAAACATAGTGGTCAAGTCATGACCCGCGAGCATTTGCTCCAAACGGTATGGGGATATGATTACTTCGGAGACGTGCGGACTGTGGACGTTACTGTGCGGCGTCTTCGCGAGAAAATTGAAGACAACCCAAGCCATCCAACATGGATTGTAACCAGAAGAGGGGTCGGCTATTATTTGCGTGTGCCTGAACAGGAGTAGTCTTTATGGAAAAAGTAGGTTTTTTCCGTTCAATCCATGTTAAGTTCGTAACGATTTATTTATTGCTGATTATGATTGCCATGCAAATTATCGGTGTATATTTTATCGGAAAACTGGAAGAACAGTTGATTACAAACTTTAAGCACTCGATAGAAGGCAGGCTTCCATTATTAGAGTACAGCCTGAGCGAAGAGATGAAGAAAGACAGGACAGATGAAGAGGCTCCTTCGCTCGAGGAAGAAGTACGCAAACTGCTTTTTGACTTTTCAGGGGAGGATATCTCCGAGGTTCGCGTCATTAATAACAGAAATATCGTTGTCGGAACGTCTGAAAGAAATAACCAGGGCATTGTTGGACAGAAAACAACAGATGTCATGGTAAAGAGGATTTTGGCTGGCGGGAAGAAAGAAGACAATATTTTTATAGATAAACCATCAAAAGATCGCGTATGGATATTGACGACTCCGATCAAATCTGGAGGAGAAGTGGTCGGAGCCATTTATCTTGTTGCCAAAATTGAAACCGTATTTGACCAGCTGGAAGAGATCAACCAAATATTTATTTCGGCAACATTAATCGCCATGTTCATTACGGCAATACTCGGGATTTTGGTCGCGCGCACGATTACAAGGCCGATTTCTGATATGAAAAGGCAGGCCGTTGCCATGGCTAAAGGCAACTTTTCGCGCAAAGTCCGTGTTTATGGTGATGATGAAATTGGCAAGCTTGCTCTTTCGTTTAATCACTTGACGAGAAAGCTCCAAGAGGCTCAGGCGATGACGGAAGGGGAACGGAGAAAGCTTTCCACAGTTCTTTCCAACATGACGGACGGAGTTATTGCGACGGATAGGAAAGGCCGTATCATTTTGATCAATGAACAAGCGGCCAAAATGCTCTCAGTTTCACGTGAAACAGTCATTTCCCACCCTATTACCGAACTGCTTTTCTTTGAGGATAAAGACAGTTTTGAGGACTTGCTGGAACAGCAGGAACCGATTGTTCTCGATTACAGTACAAATGAATCTCCTTTTATTTTACGGGCGAACTTTTCAGTCATACAACGTGACACCGGGTTCATCAATGGGCTTATCGTTGTGTTGCATGATGTAACAGAGGAGGAGAAAATCGAGGCAGATCGGAGAGAATTTGTTTCAAACGTTTCGCACGAACTGAGAACCCCACTGACAACCATGCGCAGCTATCTTGAAGCATTGTCTGATGGAGCGCTTCATGACAAAGAGTTGGCTCCTCATTTTCTGAATGTCACACAAAATGAAACGGAACGGATGATCCGCCTGGTCAATGACTTGTTGAAGCTCTCGAAAATGGACAGCAAGGACTATGAGATGAATAAAACTTGGGTGGATTTTGTCTCCTTTTTCAGTTCAATCATTGACCGTTTTGAAATGGCGAAAGACCGGAACGTTTCCTTTAGGCGCCAACTTCCCGACAAGGTCATTTTTGTGGAAATAGATGAAGATAAGCTGACACAAGTGTTGGATAATATTATCTCGAATGCGCTCAAATATTCTCCGGAAGGCGGCCAGATTACTTTTAAGCTGAAAGAACTCGATGATAAAATTGAGGTAAGTGTAAGAGACCAAGGTCTTGGCATTCCAAAGGAAAATATAGAGAAAGTATTTGACCGTTTTTACAGAGTCGATAAGGCGCGAACAAGAAGGTTGGGTGGAACCGGCCTGGGCCTTGCCATTGCAAAAGAAATGATAGCAGCCCATGGAGGTCATATTTGGGCAAGAAGCGTGGAAGGAAAAGGTACGGCCATTATTTTCACGCTTCCTTACGATCCTGAACAAAAGGATGATTGGTCGTGAATTACGAAAACATGAAATCGTTCCTGCTTTTTTTCCTTGTCTTAACGAGTGTTGTGTTGACATGGAATTTATGGACGTACCAGCCGAAATATGAATTTAGTGAAGAAAAAAATGTTCACGAAGTATCCATCTCCGATCCGAAAGATGTGGCGGATTTAATCAAACCGGTGGGGGTTTTGTTTCATTTCCAAAAAGACCACTATGGGACGGGCAAGGACGAACATATTGATCAATTACTTGCCGAATTAAACGGCTGGACATTTTACGATTTCAGCGATCCAGTCGTTTATTCGCCTACCCAAATTCGCAAGCTTTCCGAGTCTGGAGAAAATATAGAAATCATCTTTCCCGACCTTGTCCCATTTGATGTGTATAAAAGGGTTTTGCGGTTTGAGTCCAACAATCTTCCTTATGGAGCATTCAACCGGATTGTCATCCGCCTGGATAGTGAAAAGCAAGAAGACGGGTCAGTATATTTCATTTCCACAAAAGATGGAAAGGTATATGAAAGCCATGTTAATCATGATCAGCTTGTTTCATTGTTCAACCATTTGGAAAAGAGTAAAACAAAATATGACGCTTACCAGGCATACAATCTTCCCGATGGGAGAATCAAGTTTCTTCCATCCGAACAAATAGAGGTTCCGCGTTATAAATACTACTCCGACTACATTGAACCCGAAAGCTTCAAAAATGCGCTATTTAAAGATCCGGACTATGTGCGGAGAGATTCGATCACGGATGGCGCAAAATATACGGATGGGACGAGCCTCATGACCGTTGACTACTTGACGAACATGTTTTTTTACGTGAATCCGAGCCAGACCATTAATACTAGGATAAAAAGTGAAGACATGAATGTTTTGGAGAGAAGTATTAATTTTGTCAATGAGCATGCAGGCTGGACTGATAATTACCGTTATCTCAGCATGGACCCGTATGATAAAAACATAAAGTTTTTATTGTTTATAAAAGGGTACCCCGTATTCAGCCAAGAAGGTATGACGAAAATGGAGCTAACTTGGGGAAAAGAAGAAATTTACCAGTATGAGAGACCTTATTTTATTCTGGATATTCCACTTCCCGCCCCTAAGGTTGTGACATTGCCATCCGGAAAAGAAGCAATGGACGAATTGCTTTCCAATCCGGATATTAAAGTCGATTTAATCCAAGAATTCATTATTGGTTACGGACTTGTAAAAGATCCCGAAAATCCCAAGTTATTGACGCTGGAACCTTCCTGGTATTACTTGTACGCAGGTTCATGGCTACGTCTTGATACTGAGGAAATAAAGGGGGAATAACATGGACTGGAGTAGACTGAAAAGCATCTTTATCATCGCATTCCTGACTCTCGATGTTTTCCTCCTGAGCCAGTTGTTGAACAAGGAACGGATCAATCAGCTGGAAGTCAAAATGGATGTCTCATTGGAAGAAAGCTTAAAAAATGACGACATTGATTATAGCAGTATTCCAAAGGAAACCTTTGCTGATCATTACATGAGCGCCAATACGAAAACATTTACGGATGAAGAATTGGAGAAATTGAACAATCAAACGATAAACAGCACCGATCGGACGATGATCCAATCGGAACTAAAGACACCAGTGAAAATCGGAAAAAATTTCGACACGTCCGAATTGGATCAATTCATTAAAAATGAAGTGTTATTTGGTGAGCAATATGTGTTTGGCTATCATGATGAAACAGCTGGGATCATTACGTATTTTCAGAAACACCAGGAAAAGCCATTTTTCATAAATAAAAGCGCAAGCCTGGAGTTTACAGTCACTAAATCAGGAGAAGTTCAGTCTTATAAACAGACGATGCTAGAAAAGATTGAACCGATCAGTGAAAAAGAAGAAGTGCTTCCTGCCATTCGGGCAGTTGAAGCGATTTATCGCAATGGGCTGATGAAGCCGGGAAGTAAAGTGGTTGAAGCGAAACTCGGCTATTACACTGTCGTAAACATGGAAGCTACCCAAGTATTGACACCGACGTGGTGTATTGTCGTGGAACATGAGAAAGAAAAAGAGCAGTTGTTAGTCAATGCATTTGAGGGACAAATTATCGAAGTGAATCCCGGTGACGAAGAAAAAGTGAAATTGGAGTGAACAAGTACATGTCGATGCAATTTAGTGTTTTGGCCAGCGGCAGTTCGGGAAACGCCTTTTATATTGAGACAAATAAACACTCCTTTCTTGTAGACGCCGGAGTCAGTTGCAAAAAAATCGGGGAATTAATGGAGAAAATTGGACGCGATCCAGCAAAGCTAGATGGCATCCTTGTTACCCATGAACATAGCGACCATATTAAGGGCCTGGGTGTCATGGCCAGAAAATACCGGCTTCCCATCTATGCGAATGAAAAAACGTGGAAGGCAATGGACGGCATGCTCGGGGAAGTGGTGACTGATCAAAAATTTGTTTTTGAAGTGGAAGCTGTCAAATCTTTCGGAAGCCTCGACATTGAATCTTTCGGCGTCTCGCACGATGCTGCTGAACCAATGTTTTACATTTTTCGGTCTGAAGGGAAAAAGCTCGTCTTGATCACGGATACAGGTTATGTCAGCGATCGGATGAAAGGGATGATCGCTGATGCGGATACGTATATTTTTGAAAGCAACCATGATATTGAGATGCTGCGGATGGGAAGATACCCGTGGAACGTGAAACGGAGAATATTAAGCGATGTTGGACATGTCTCCAATGAAGACGCGGCTTTGGCGATGAGCGAGGTTATTGGCGACCGGACAAAACGCATTTACCTCGCCCATTTAAGCCGTGACAATAACATGAAAGACCTGGCACGGATGAGCGTTACCCAGACGCTGGCGTCCCGGGGAATTGAAGTGGGAAGCCATGTCAGACTGTTTGATACCGATCCTTACATACCGACCGACCTCGCAGCCGTATAAAAAATGTTTAAATAAGCGTAAATACAGGAATAGATAATGAAAACACGCGGCGGTTGGCTGCCTGTTTTCATTTTTTTGTCCACACCCTAAGCTATTTACAAAATAGAAAACGTTTATTATTTAATTTCTGTCGCTTTGCGCATTATAATAAGGAATATGAAGGGAAAACCTTTTGGGGAATGGAACGTAGCAAAAGAAAGGAATGGTGTCTAGTGGGACTTTACGATGATCACAGCCCTAACCGCTTTAAAAAGAAAAGAGGCGGATTCTTTTCAGGAATCATCGGCGGAATCATCGGCGCGCTTTTAATGGCCCTGCTCTTTCCAGCATTAGATTGGAATGAACCCCCGAACCAAAACAATGCAGCGATTGAAGAAAATAGAGGCAAAACGGATCACCCATCCAAGAATGTCTCACTTGATGTCACGACAGACATAACCGAGGCAGTGGAAAAAGCCGGAAAAGGTGTGGTAGGCATCACCAATATTCAAACGGCAAAATTTTGGTCTGGCGGGGAGGGCCAGGAAGCGGCAGGGGTAGGATCAGGAGTCATTTATAAGAAAGCGGGGGACAAAGCGCTTATCGTAACGAACAACCATGTGGTCCAAGGCTCTTCGCAACTGGAAGTGACCCTGTCAGACGGCAAAAAAGTTTCCGGGAAACAGCTTGGAGGCGATATATGGACAGATTTGGCGGTCGTTGAGATAGATGCCGATGGAATTGCCGATGACGCCGTAACAGAATTCGGCGACTCTGACGCTTTGAAAATCGGGGAGCAGGTCATGGCAATCGGAAATCCGCTTGGACTCGAATTTGCCGGATCCGTGACCCAAGGCATTATTTCCGGAGTCAATCGGGCGGTGCCCGTCGATATTAACGGAGACGGTGTGGCTGACTGGAATGCGGAAGTCATCCAGACAGATGCCGCCATTAACCCCGGCAATAGCGGTGGAGCGCTTGTCAATATTGCAGGGCAGGTCGTTGGCATCAACTCCATGAAAATTGCGCAAAGCACAGTAGAAGGCATTGGCTTCTCGATTCCGATCAACTATGTTATTCCAATTATTGAAGACCTAGAAAAATACGGTGAAGTCAAACGCCCGTCGATGGGCGTCACATTGCGTGATGTCGCAGAAGTATCCGCCTATCATCAGCAGGAAACACTGAAATTGCCGAAAGACGTAACTACTGGTGTGATGATCGAGTCCGTTATGGCCAATTCACCTGCTGGAAAGGCAGGATTGGAAGAATTGGACGTCATCGTTGAACTGGACGGACAAAAAGTGGACAATGTCATTGCGCTCAGAAAACATTTATACAACACGAAAAAAGTCGGCGATTCGATGGATGTCACGTACTATAGAGGCGGCAAAAAAGAAAAAACCACTATCAAGCTGACGGATGAAGCCAGATTATAAAATGTTAAGCGGGAACAGCCAAATGAGGCTTTCCCGCTTTTCTGATTTAATGGTAAAATAATCTGTGGATAAAGAAAGTGGCGAGTATTTAAGAGAAAGTCGATAGTATATTTTGGGAAGTTGCGAGTAAATCGAGAAAGTGGATAGTGTTTCGATAGGTGGCGAGTAAATTGAGAAAGTCGGTAGTAATTTCGATAGGTCGCAAGTAAATCGAGAAAGTGGACAGTAATTTCGATAGGTCGCAAGTAAATCGAGAAAGTGGACAGTAATTTCGATAAGTCGCAAGTAATCAAGAAAGTCGAAAGTATTTCCAAAAAGTTGCGAGTAATATCGGAAAGAGTATTTTATAAAGATGGCGAGTCTTTCTGAGAGAATCGCGCGCCTTCAAAATTCAATTGCGATCTCGAGAAATACTAATTATTTTTTAAAAAAAGAAGAGTTATCCAGAAAGCGATACGAAATCCATGTTCAAAACGATTTTTTATGGTCATGATTACATGATGATATAAACGGAAAGGAGGTTATTATATGATTTATTGTTGCGGCGAGCACGTTGAACTGGCATTGGATGTCATCGTGGATGAGCACGAAACCTTTCCCAAACTTGAAAAATTAGAAGAAGGAAAAAACTTGTCCACAACTTGTGAATACTGCAAAAAGCACGCTGAATATCTTGTAGGGAACTAATATTCCCATACTAAATGTGGATAGTTTATGTGGATATGTGGATAAGGTATGTGAATAAGTTGTTTGTTTCATGTTTTCAACTTGTGTATAACTTCAGAGAAGGGGAACAGCTATGAATATCACCATCATTTCCGTCGGAAAACTGAAAGAAAAATACTTAAAACAAGGAATTGACGAATACCTCAAGCGCCTCACAGCGTACGCCAAATTAAACATCATCGAACTCCCCGATGAAAAAGCCCCCGAAAACTTAAGCCCAACCCAAATGGAACAAATAAAGAAGAAAGAAGGAGACCGGATCCTTTCCAAAATCAGCCCCAACGCCCACGTCATCGCCCTCTCCATCGAAGGCACCATGAAATCCTCCGAAGAACTCGCAGCACGCTTCGACTACCTTGCCACAACCGGCAAAAGCAAAATCGTCTTTGTCATAGGAGGCTCACTCGGCTTGAGTGCGGAAGTGATGAAACGCGCCGATGAGGCTTTGTCTTTTTCTAAAATGACTTTTCCACATCAGTTAATGCGATTAATATTGGTGGAACAGGTGTACAGGGCGTTTAGGATAATAAAGGGGGAACCGTACCACAAATAGAGGCAAAAAAAGTTGTAGATAAGGTGGTATTTTGTTGTCGGAAGCGGGTATTGGTTGAGAAAATGCAACTTCTTTATCCGTTTCACGATATAGCAAATGAATAAGCGTAAAAGTCTTTGATAAATTGACCTCTGTAAAATCGAAATCCAGTTCAACCTGATGAATAGTTCTTGAACGATTCTCCAGTTGCCTTATTGAAATTTTACCTATGAGTAGCTGTAGCAACTGCTTTTTTTCTTCTCTTGAGGAGCTTTGGTAGACTTCTACAAACTTTTCTAATAGAAATCGAACCAATTCATGTGGAATGACTTTTGTATCTGATGAACTTAGTTGTATGCTGAGTTCATTTTTCTTTTGTTCAAGTTCCGTTTTTTCTTTAGCAACCTGTTGCAGTCGCTCTTGTAAGATGGCGACAGGGAAGAGGTTTTGTTCAAATGCTTCTAAATACTTTTCTTGAAGCTGTTGTATGTCTATTAGCTTCTTTTCAATTTGCTCTAAGTCCCTCTTAAGTACGGAAATGGAGTGAACAGATTGCTTATTTAATGATTGAATTGTTGAGATGAAGTATTCCTTGTTGGCAAGGAAATTTACAATTCGCTCAAACACTTGATTTTCCGCTTCATATGCTTTGATACCATTAGATCTACAGGCAGATGACCCTTTATTATGGAAGTCAGAACAGACATAATAACGATGTTTTCGTTTTGTCCCATCTTTGCGTGTATAGGTAGTAATAGAAGGAACCATACCTTGCCCACAGTCAGGACAACGAAGAAGACTACTTAATAAAAATGGCTCATTTGATTGGCGTTGCTTAAATGACTTGCTCTTTCTTCTGGCTTGCACCAAATGCCAAAGTTCCTCGGTAATAATGGCTTCGTGTTTGCCATCTACAAGAATAGGATTGGGATTTTTACCTTTCCGTCGCTTTGTATCCCAGTTTTCAACTTTAAGCCAACTGATCTTTCCAACATAAATGGGATTATCTAATATTTGAGCGACCCCATTGATAGAAAAGTATCTGTTTCTTTTTGTCCGAAAGCCATGCTTGTTTAAGTGGTTTGCAATTGCTTTTAATCCTTTTCCTGAAAGGTATAGCTCATAGATAAGTTGTACAACTTTTGCTTCTTTTTCATTCATAACAAGTTCCTTTTTAACAGAATCGTAGCCAAAGCAGACCCCGCCGTTCCAGGACCCTTCCAAAGCACGCTGTTTCATGCCAAGTTTTACATTTTCTGACAGTGTATTGCGTTCCATTTCGGCAATGGAAGCCATTAATTGCACAACAAGTCGGCCGATGGGACTTCCAGTGTCAAAGTTCTCTGAGTAAGAGATAAATTTAACACTATTTTCTTCAAACTTATCCAGCACAGTCAGTGTATCTAACATGTTACGGGATAGCCGAGAGATTTTCCAAACAAGAACGGCATCGAACTCATCTTTCTCCACGTCAACCACCAATTGTTGCATAGCGGGGCGACCTGAAATGTTTTTACCACTGACCCCTTCATCGACATATTCTTTTACCACTTGCCAACCATACAGACCTGCATAATTGCGAAGGGTTTGTAGTTGAGCTGTAATACTGTAACCCTCTGTTGCCTGCTCTTCCGTAGAGACACGACAATAAATTGCGACTCGTTTTATTTCATTCATTAAAATGCCTCCTTTCGATAACAGTGTATAATGGAAAAAGAAAAAGGGAAAGAATGTTCTCTTTCCCAACAGAGAAATTATATTATGACACAAGTTTTGAAATAGAATTTATTTCAAAGTGATAATTGATTTGTTTCACGACCCTTTTCACTCTCTTTTTCCCAAGGGGAACGGTTGTAACTTGAATATCTTGAATGATTTCCTTCAATAGCTCCTTTTTCTTTATATCATCTAATGACTGAAAAAACTGTTCAAAGTTATCTAAAATGTTATTAACAATTAACCCTACATTCAAATTATTTTCTAATTCAATGCTTGATTCCACTCTTTTTAGTTTATCATTGATATCCCTCTCGGAACTTTGTAAATGACTAAGTTGATCGGAAAATGCGTCTTCGTCAATTATCTGTTTGTAAAATAAATCGAATAACTGATTTTTATTTGTTTGTAATTCCTTTAATCGCTTTTTAAAGAATTTTATTTGCTCATGTTTGGGTTGTATATCTAACTTTAATTGGGAGGATAATTTCGAAGATAGGAATATTCTTATTTCGGTGGCTTTTAATTTCGAGGATAGTTCAGTGAGGACTTTCTGTTCAGCATCGTTTTTATTGATTAAATTTGCTTTACATAAACCTTTATTCTTATTTTGACTGCATTGATAATAAAGATATTTGCCACCTGATGATTTGTGCTGAACCATTGAAGAATTGCATTCTGGACATTTAAGGAAACCAGATAAAAAGTATGAACCCTTATGAATTTTAACAGGCTGATAGCTACGTTTACTATAAGAGCTTTGTGCTTTAAACCATTGCTCTTCACTAATAATTGCGTGGTGTTGCCCTTTGTAAATTTTCCGTTCTTTCCCTTTTTCACCCCATCGTATAAAACCAGCGTAAATAGGGTTGGTTACGATTGATTTTATAGAAAAGATACTCCAACTTCTTGAATTATCTTCATCCGAAGTATAATGGTTATTCAGATAGGAGGCGATTTTTTTATATCCCCATCCATCTACCACATACCTATCAAAAATAAATCTAACAATTTTCGCTTCAGCTTCATTAATTTGAAGCTTCTTTGCAGGTGTAGAAGAATAACCAAACACCCTTCCGCCGTTAAAAAGGCCCTTTTCCGCACGTTCTTTCATTCCATTTTTACAATGGAATAAAATGTTCCGTCGTTCGTTCTCTGCCATTGCAAATAAAACCTGGAGTAAAAGTATAGATCCCTCCGTTTCAGTGTTAATTCCTTCAGAAATACTAACCAAGTAGTGACCCTTTTTGTGGATTTCATCTAATAAACACATTGCTTCTTTCAAATTACGAGCAAACCGATCCAGCTTCCATACAACAATATAGATAGATTCCTTCTCATTAGAAAGAACGTCATGAAGAAGTTGCCTAAATTCAGGTCTTTCTTTTATAGAAGATCCAGAACCTGATCCCTCATTGTAGATTTTCAGTAATTCAAAATTGGCATACTCGCAATGTCTTCTTACTTCCCGATCTTGCTTAGGAATAGAATAGCCATCAAGTTGAATATCTGTACTTACCCTTAAATAACCAACTGCTTTTTTCAAGATACTTTCTCCTTTCTTTCTGTTGTCTTTTGATATTCATCGAGATTGTCGATAATCAAATCCACAAGTAGGTGTAGAAAGTTATTTGCCTTTATTTTTTGTTTATCTTTTTCACCAAAAATCAGTTCTTTATAATGGGTGTCGAAGTCAAAGATATAGTTGTTTTGCAAATGAATCTTCCTTTCTTTCGGGGTTTTGTTTCGGGGATAGTGCGTCGTCAAAGAGGTTATGACATTTACAACTCAGATTATAGGAGTCTATGAAAAAAAGTAAATAGCAAATGTGTCTGAGGTTTCGTTTGCTAAAGTATTAAAGTAAGGAGGAGGCGATAATAAACTAACATTATTCACTTTCAGCATAAAAACAAAAAGACTGTATTACTTAGATATACAAAAAATCACAATAGGTAGTTAAGCAAGAGGGCGTACTCCTCCCCTTGAAACAAATACACCTATTGAATTGTTCATGTATCTAAGTAAAACAGTCTATAATCTATCAAAATATGTTATATAAAAAATTCTATAAAATATAATAAGAAATATTTTGCCTAATGTCAATAGTTAATTGAGTGTTACAACAATTAATGGAATCAACAGCTCGAACCAGCTCGAACATAAAACCTATTTATTTCAACTTGACTTCTTCGCTATATTGTCAGTAGCCCATTTGATTTTGGGGGCAAGGAAGGATAAATATAGTGGGGCTGGGTGCAAAAATGTAACAGTAAACCCTTGGTGTACAAAGGGTTCCAGCCTCCCAAGATTCACTTGGAGGTGGAGAAGGTGATTCATACAATTAAGTTGTTTTTCCCTATCGAATACTATGAAGTGATGGATTTACAAAAGAGGTTTAATATTTACTACAGGCATTTGAATGATTACTTCGCTGATCACTATGGCGGTAGGTTCAAAGGAGTCACTATTCATATTTCAAACAAAGGGAACGGACAATGGAAATTATATATGTTCATAGATGCGATTCTTCTTCTTGGTAAGTCTGATCTGACGGAAGATGACTATCCTTTAATAGAACAAGAGATAAAAAATATTCTTTGGATTCTCTTTAGACATTTTTCGCATTTCAAACATCATATTTTGCAAAGAATTGATTACCGATACGATGTGATTGTAAAGGAAAAGCACCACCGAGAGCTTCTGCTCCACTTGTATCAGAAGCTTACTAAATCACATCGTTATCAAAAAAAGTATATAGGTAAGCTTGATGCAGAAGGTGTCTTTCAAAAGTATGAAACGACAGTTTATCATTCATCTAAATCGGTACAAGCTGTAGTTTATTCTAAAGAAGAAGAACGAATGTTCAAAAAGGAAGAAATCCAGGAGTATGAAAAAAACGTATTAAGATTTGAAGTACGGATTTTACAAGATCATATTAATTATATGGCAAGAAAGGACAAAGGGAATAGTCGGCCTAAGAAATTAAAGGAATATATGAAAGAAGAAGTTTATCGAGATTATTTCCGTAAATATATGTCTCCCATTTACCACGCTGGAGATTTTTATAAGTTAGAGGAAGCACGAAAACGAATACGAAAATCCCCCCTCACTGATTCCAA
The DNA here is from genome assembly GCF_016909185.1 of Siminovitchia thermophila. Lineage (GTDB taxonomy): Bacteria > Bacillota > Bacilli > Bacillales > Bacillaceae_C > Siminovitchia > Siminovitchia thermophila. Next base: position 53,459 of record NZ_JAFBFH010000033.1, read on the forward strand.
TAAAAATAAGCTGATTGGATTTTTGAAACAAGTCTCTTCTCACAGCATTGATACTCCGTTAAAATCCTTGACAGACTCCACATTTCGAAACCGCCTGAAAAAGTTGAGTCAACTTGGCATCAATCCAATTCCCATCCCAAAAAATTACCCAAAAGCACCAACAACTTTAAGCAATCCCCTGGATAATATTTTATGGTAAAACAGTTTCAAGTTTTTTGGAGAGTTATAGTTGATGTATGGTCACTCATGGTTATAATAGTAGGTAAGCACGATATTGTGAGTATCGTGTAACATTGCTGAACATGAACTTGAAGTTCAGTACGGCAATAAGTAGATCCATGTTAGAACCACTCCGCTTTCCAGGCTTCGGGTGGTTCTTTTTATTTAAAAATCCAAACATTGAAGTTTCAATATAATAGAAGAAATAATAGTTAAAACAATAATAATTGATCAACTTTAAGAAGTGAAGGAAAGGCGGATGGTGATGTATAGGTTTAGAACTGTGTCAAACTTAATCGGGGAATTTCAAGAGTTACAAAAACAGCAGATATACTTTGCACACCCTGAACAACTAAATGATCCAATGGAAGGAATGCGTCGATATTTCTGGCGGGGAGACGAAATTGTGTGGAGAAATTTGCTAAAGCATTATCTTCTATGCTTAGAGCATGTAGTTACACTGGCAAGATTAACTGAAGAAAATGAACAGATAACAAAAGACGACATTCCAATCTATAAAAGTTTAGAAAATTTGCCAACAGATTTATATAGGGAACGTATTCAGGAAGTATACGAAGTATTCTTTTCCAATCGTTTTGTTCAATCCTATCTAAGTTTTATCATCAAAAATCCATACAAAATTTATTCGGAAGAGCTGTATGTTCATTTAAAATTTTTATTTAGATACGCATTAAATGCTGTTTTTGAAGTAGATGCTAAACATGGATTTATTCCAACATCAGGAGATATTAATGAATTAAAAAGTGATAATGAGCAGGCAGATGCTTTCTTTACGATTTGGGAAAAAATAAGTGAATTACCTGACGGTCAAGAAATGTATGAACATTTAATGAAAGCAGTGCATGAAGTCATGAAAGAAATGGATTTTCAACATATCATTAAATTAAATAGTTCAATTAAAATGCAGAATATATATGTTGAATTTCCACAGATGTATATAGAAGCGATAAAAGCCTTAACTTATCCAGAAGCGTATATAGCTTGCTTTATGGATAATTGTACAAATTCGTCTATTTGGGGGACTTATGGGGATAATCATAGGGGGGTTTGTTTAAAGTACAAAATAAAAGACCAAGAAAAACCTACACTAAAATTAAAAACAATTACAGGATTTTCATCATCAGGAAATACATATGGAACAGTAGAATTTCCATTAAAAAAGATGATTTACTCCAATGAATTTGACGAATTAGATTTCTTTAGAAATATTGGAAGACTACCAGTCGGTCATTTAGAAAGACAATGGTATACAAATGAAAAAGGGGAGCGAAGTATTTGTAGTGAACATTTGTTTTCAAATAAAGAAGAATGGAGGGGTAGGCACTGGGAGTCCTTCGAAACAGCATATTTGAATAAGTTACCTGCGTGGTCACATGAGAGGGAATATCGTATAATCTTGAGTAGTGTTCTTGAAATGTTCAGTGAATCAAAAGATAGACTGCTCGAATACAACTTCGAAGATTTAGAAGCTATTATATTTGGAATTAACACACCAAAAGAAGATAGAATAAAGATTATCGAGATAGTAAATGAGAAGTGTAAAAAAGAAGGTAGAAAACAGTTTGATTTTTACGAAATGGCATATTCAAATATAAAACAGGAAATGGATACAAGGAAAATTCTCTCTTTAAAACTATAACTTTATCAAGTATAAAAATATGCATTAAAAAGAAGTTGGGCGAGTTATATTCACTCTACTTCTTTTTAATTTGAGTATCAGATTCTTAATCTACTACCCAAAGTGAAGTTATCAAACCCTTTTCCCAATCTATAATGATAAAGATCTTCCGATCAATAAATGAGGATTTCCAGATGGAAAAAATCAAAAAAGGAGTAGATTGAAATGGGAAAAGGTAGAAAACAATTGAATGATGATTTTGCTAAGTTGCTGAAAAAACTTCGGTTAGCCAAAGGTTATTCATTGCAACAATTAGCAGATCGAAGTAACGTTACGCCTTCATATTTAAACAGGCTTGAGCGTGGTGAACGAAAGACACCTACTTTCTCGGTACTTCAACATATTGCAGAAGGACTTGACGTAGATGTTAATGTTCTGCTTGGATTAGATGCAAAGGATACAAATGAACCACTTTCATTGGAAGAATTGTTTTTTACCAATGAAATAGAGTTTGGAGGCAAACAGTTAACTGCTGATCAAAAGGAAGTGCTATTGGATATCATCCAGGAGGCATTAGAAACAGAAGCAACACCAGTTGAACTTTTGATGGATTCATTGAAGAAAATTGGAATGTTAATCTGCGAGTTGAAAGAATCGTGATTCATCATCAACGGAGCCAATGATGGTTTTCCGTTGTACATATGGTATATGTATAAAGTAAATACAGTATCAATATTATGTATGTATACGGTTAGGGCAATAACACCAAGAATATTGGATAAATGTCTATAAGGTTATAGATAACATATGCAATTGATATATACATGTTATATAACTACCAAATTCGTTTGACAAGAACAAATATTCTCTTTTATAATCTGATAAAATGAAAGGTGTATTTGGCAAGTAAAAAATGTATGAAATGGCATTTAAAAATGCATGCCACTTGTCGCCTCCAATTATTGCTGTATTAATGATTCTTTATAACG
>NZ_JAFBFH010000034.1 GCF_016909185.1 Siminovitchia thermophila
CATCATGTCCTCCATGTGTTTTTCTTGGTCGAAAACATTGTAACATGGTCATGATGGTGACCTATTCTTTTTACACAATTATATGGACTTTATCTATTCAAAACAGCTCAAATGTTAAAAAATACGCTTTCCTTGACGTTCGTAATGTAAAAGAGTGGGAGCAGGGGCATATATCCGGCGCGCTTCATATTCCACTGGGACAATTGCCAAAACGGCTGAATGAAATTCCGGAAGAGGAGCCGATTGTTGTTTATTGCGCTTCTGGTTTCCGTTCGGCAATAGCCGCCAGTATTTTGCAAGCGCAAGGGATCAAAGATGTCGTTAATTTGTCAGGCGGGTATAACAAGTGGAAACAGGGGGCGGAAGCGTCCGTCTAAGCGGATTTCCGGATCATAAGATCGTTCGCCGGCGTTTTTTGCCGGCTATTTCTGTTTTATGGAAGCATACATGTCGTCTTCATGCACCAAAGAAGGTATAATCAAATAATAGTTTGCGATTTGGTCGAAAAAATGACCGGGAGGTGCTTAAATTGAAGATTTATTCGTTAAATGTAGGCCTGCCCCAGTTGGTCAGTAATCAAAAGGGACAAGTCGTGAAGTCTGGCATTCGAAAAAAGCCGGTCGCCTCCGTCTTCCTTGCAAAAAACGGATTCCAAGGGGATGATGTCGCTGATAAAGCGAATCATGGCGGGGATGATCGGGCGGTTTGTTTTTATCCATATGAACACTATGAAGAATGGAACGATTTGGTTGAAAGAGAGCTTTCCATACCGGCTTTTGGCGAAAACATCACGATTGCCCATTTTCCGGAAACCGAAGCATGTGTGGGAGATGTAATAGAAATTGGCGAAGCGGCTGTCCAAATTACTCATGGCCGCATACCATGTGCCAAAATCGATATTTTTAACCGTGTCAATGGCATGTTTTATAAAGTGATTCAAACAGGAAAAACAGGTTATTTTGCAAGGGTGCTTAAAGAGGGGACAGTTACGGAAAATAGTCCGGTGAAATTGGCTGATCGTCTGGAATCAGCGATGACCGTTGCTCACTTAAACCATTTGTTTTTCTTCGACCGTACTAACAAGCCTGAACTTGAAAGAGCGGTCTCCATCCCCGAACTGGCAGAAGATATGAGATCCAGACTGAAGCAGTTGCTGGATAAAATATGAAAAGTGATCAACAGAAGGAAAAAAGCGCTCTCGTCAACTAATGCCCCTTGACTTTTTTCGTGATAATCATCATAATGAGTTACAAACTATGAACGTTAACGGAGGATCAGTAAGCGGATCTTTCTGTGCAAGAGAGCGAAATTTATAAGCTGGAAGATTTCGTCACAAGAAAACCGCCGAACCTGCCTCCCGAGTCCCGTGCAAACACGGGCGCGTCCTGGCGTTATCAGGGAAAGAGGAGTGCCTGCGGGCACTCAAATAATGGTGGTACCGCGGAAGAAGCTCTTTCGTCCTTATGGAAGGATGGAAGGGCTATTTTATTTTCCATTTATTTACTGAAGGATCATGTACGAGGAGAAGGATCATGAAAAAGAAAAGAATTGTCGTCAAAATAGGGAGTAGCTCCTTGACAAATGACCAAGGGGAAATAGATCAAACAAAGTTTATGGATCATGTGTACGCATTGGCAGCTTTAAAAAAGGCTAAACATGAAGTTATATTGGTTTCTTCGGGGGCGGTGGCGGCAGGTTTTAAAAAGCTAGGATATCCGACCCGCCCTGTTACGGTCAAAGGTCGCCAAGCTGCCGCTGCTGTCGGACAAAGCCTTCTCATCCAATTATATTCAGAAAAATTGAGCGAATTTCACATTGTTCCTGCCCAACTGCTTTTAACGAGGAGCGACTTTGCGGACAGATCGCGGTTTAGAAATGCGTTTGCCACGATTACAGAATTATTGGATCGCGGTTTATTGCCGATTATTAATGAAAACGATACGGTTGCTGTGGATGAATTGACATTCGGGGACAATGACATGCTCTCAAGCCTCGTGAGCGGCTTTATTCATGCGGATATGCTGATTATTTTAACGGACATCAACGGTCTGTATGATTCAAACCCTCAGACGAATCCACACGCCAAAAGATTTGACAGAATCGAGGAAATTACGGATGAACTGCTTGCCTTGGCGAACGGAACGGGTTCGAAGGTCGGAACAGGAGGCATGAAATCAAAGCTGTTGGCGGCAAAAACGGCGTTATCTTTGGGAGTTCCCGTTTTTATCGGCAAAGGGGAAGGAACAGATAAACTGCTTCAGATTTTAAAGGGATGCGGAGACGGAACTTATATTACAAATGAATCGCTCGGCTCTATTAATGCGATTCGCCAGTGGATCGCGCTCCACTCCGAGACTTCCGGAAAAATCTACGTTGATGAAGGGGCGGAGGAAGCCATTTTGTATAGGGGCAGCAGTTTATTGCCCGCAGGCGTAGATCAAGTAAAAGGAACATTTCAAAAAGGGGATGTTGTAGAAGTATTTGGTGTCAGCGGCTTGCTTGGCCGGGGCGAGGTGGAATGTTCCGCGGATGAGTTACGAGATTTTATTCAAAGTAAACGAGCGAATATAAACAAAAGAACATTGATACCGACCGTTGAGGTTATTCATAGAAACCGTTGGGTCAGTGTTTAATCAATTTAAAGGGGGATGAAAAACATGGATATTATGGAACAGGTAACAGCGGGCGAAGTGAAGAGGAAGGGAAAGGCCGCAAAAGCGGCTAGCCTAAAGATGGTGAATTTGTCAACGGCAGAGAAAAACAAAGGTTTGGAGTTGATCGCAGAACAGTTGTTGGCGCAACAAGCCTTGATTTTGACGGAAAATGCCAAAGATTTGCAGTTGGGAAAAGAAAATGGTTTGTCCGATGCCGTGTTGGACAGAATTATGCTGAATGAAAAAAGAATCAATGATATGGCGCATGCTGTAAGGTTGCTTACTGAATTACAAGATCCGATTGGTGAAACATTGGAGACGATTCAAAAAGATAACGGTCTGTCCATCCAGAAAAAACGGGTTCCCATCGGTGTGATCGGCATGGTGTACGAAGCGAGACCCAATGTGACCATCGATGCGGCCACGCTCTCGCTGAAAACTGGAAACGCAGTGATTTTAAGAGGAAGCTCATCTGCCAAATATTCGAATATGGCACTCGTCAAGATCATTCATCAAGCACTTGACAAAAGCAGTATTCCGGCAGACGGGGTGCAATTGATCGAGGATATGAGCAGGGAAACGGCGAGGGAACTTTTTCGGTTGAACGAATATTTGGATGTATTAATTCCCCGTGGAGGTAAAAACCTCATTGAAACAGTCATTCGGGAATCTACCGTGCCAGTCATTGAAACAGGTGCCGGAAATTGTCATATCTATATTGATGAACATGCTGATAAGACAATGGCGGAAAAGATTGTCTTAAATGCAAAATTACAAAGGCCTTCAGTATGTAATGCGGCCGAGTCCATTTTGATACATGAGCATTGGTTGCGGCAAAATGGCAAGGGGATTTTGGAAAAACTTGCTGAACAACAAGTGGAAATCTATGGTGATGAGCAAGTGTGTTCCAGCTTTCCAAGTGCGAAACGCGCCACTGAAGAAGACTGGGCAGCAGAATACTTGGGCCTGCAAGTCAGTGTAAAGACTGTTCAATCCGTAGATGAGGCCATTGCCCATATTAACACATACGGAACAAAACACTCCGAAGCAATTGTGACCAGCAACGAAGCCAATGCCGAGAAATTTTTAAGCAGCGTTGACGCCTCAGCGGTTTACCACAACGCTTCTACCCGTTTTACAGATGGGTTTGAATTTGGTTACGGGGCCGAAATTGGCATCAGCACACAAAAATTGCACGCGCGGGGTCCCATGGGATTAAAAGCCCTCACCTCATCCAAGTTTTATGTTTATGGAGATGGACAAATCCGGGAATAAAATGATTAAATAGAGATAAGCAGATTATGAGAGAAGGAGATAGTATCTTGAAAAGTAATCAAATTACCGTTGAAATTAGCGATAATCGAAAGGAAAAACCCGCCTTTTCGAGCCTTCAATTTGGAAAAACGTTCACGGACCATATGTTTGTCATGGATTATACGGAAGATCAAGGTTGGCATCATCCAAGAATTGTTCCTTACCAACCGATCACGCTCGATCCAGCAGCAACCATCTTTCACTACGGACAAACCGTTTTTGAGGGACTAAAAGCATATTTGTCAGAAAATGAAGAAGTCTTTCTTTTTAGACCAGAAGAAAATATCAAAAGGTTAAATCGGTCATGTGAACGACTCTGTATCCCGCAGGTCGATGAGGAAATTGCCTTGGAAGCTTTACAGAAGCTTGTTGACATTGACCGGGAATGGATTCCGAATGTCGAAGGGATGGCCCTTTATATTCGTCCGTTCATCATTTCTACGGAGCCCAATTTGGACGTGACTCCGTCAAAATCGTATACATTCATGATCATCCTTTCGCCTGTTGGTGCTTTTTACAAAGAGGGGATAAATCCTGTAAAGATAGCGGTTGAGCAAGAGTATGTCCGGGCGGTCAGGGGCGGAACGGGAAATGCCAAAACAGCCGGGAATTATGCCGGAGCCATGCTCGCCCAAAAGCAATCCGGAAAATCCGGCTATTCGCAAGTTTTGTGGCTGGACGGTAAAGAAAATAAATATATCGAAGAAGTCGGCAGCATGAATGTATTTTTCAAAATAAACGGGGAAGTGGTAACCCCGGAACTAAGCGGCAGCATTTTGGAAGGTATTACCAGAAAATCGGTCATCGAATTGCTGAAACATTGGAATGTCCCTGTATCGGAACGAAAAATTTCGATTGACGACATTTATGATGCGTATAAAAACGGACAGCTCGAAGAAGCGTTTGGAACCGGTACTGCAGCCGTTATTTCACCTATTGGCGAGTTATTTTGGAAAAGCGAAAAACTTATCATTAACGATGGAAAAACGGGAGAGTTGGCCAAAAAAATATATGATGCGTTAACCGGCATACAAACAGGTAAGGTCGAAGATCCATTTGGTTGGCGAGTGACAGTTCAATAACGAAAAAATAAAGCCTCTAAAAAGCTGAAATATGTGCTTCGGAGGCTTTTTCCATTCAAGGGAGGCATGTAATTGGAATCGATACCAGACCATATAAAAGAAAATTTGCGAGTGTTGTTTATTGGCTTTAACCCCAGTATTCGCTCCGGTGAGACAGGACACCATTATGCGAATCCGACAAATCGCTTTTGGACCATATTGCAACTGTCGGGGCTTACGGAAAGGAAATACTCGTCTGAAGAAGATTACAAACTTCTTGATTTGGGATATGGCTTGACAAATATTGTGGCAAAACCGACGAAAAATGCCGCGGAACTTACAAAAGCAGAATATGAGGCGGGTAGAAAAGCATTAATTCAAAAAATAAGCCGATATAAGCCGAAGATCGCTTGTTTTGTTGGGAAGGGAGTCTATGAGCAATTCAGCAGGCAAAAGAACATTCCCTGGGGGAAGCAACAGCGTTCGGTTGTCCCTGGAACAATTGATTTTGTCGCGCCTTCTTCGAGTGGCCTAGTCCGCATGAAAATCGTTGAAATAGCCGCAATCTACCGCGAACTAAAAGAACTGCTTTCGCAACTGGAAAAGTAAAAGCTCGGATAGAAGAAATCCGCCAAAAGCCAATAGGCAAACGGCTATAAGATCCACCTACTGGAGAACACCCGCACATATCAAAAAGGTGGAACATGAAGTAGCAAGGCTAAGAGTAGCATAGCCCTTTGTTTTTTATGACTCTTTATATTTCGGCTATGTTAAAATATATCTTAAATAATAAAAGAAATAAGGTGATTGACATGACGACTACAGATAAAAATCGAGAGCTTCCCCCAAAAACATGTACGATTGAAAGACTTGTTACTGTAAAAAGAGATGTTGAAAATGTCATTAAAGGAATCAAAACCGCAACACGAAGAAATGGACGATATGCAGACATTGGCGAAGTGATGGATTTGAATGGATATCAATTTGTCGTTCATAATGTATATTCCCAATCACTGGGAGAGATGAAGGACGAGCATGCGCAACAAGAAGGCTATGAAAGTCTGGAAAAGTATAAAGAAAATATATTGAAGCTGCATCCAGGCATGCCGTGGTCTCCCAAGATGAAAGTGTGGGTACATGAATTTTCACCGTTGCAAAAATAAGCCCTCAATCCAAATGCCGAGATATCCAAGCTGTTGCCAGGCATGCAAGAGTTTATTGCTATGTGATCCATAGGCTCGATGATGAGGTTAATCATGTTCATCGACAAATGAAAGATACAAATCTTAAAGCGCTTTTTTCCAAGCTCAAAGGATTTGGCGGCCAGAATTGTTGCTACTATTGAACTTAACGAAATTGCATTTTATTGAAAAATAATTTGGATGAGTATTTCACAAGGCTGAGATACTCATTTTTTAATCATTCAAATCGCCTATTATGCTTTTAACAAAAATATAGTGGAAAAGCTTCTGAACAAAAGACGATTAACATGGCTCCCGCCATGTAGATAACATACTTGACAACTCATTGTATTGTCGTCTGTTCGGGACTACTTAAACGATAAATTGCTGATGTGGTGGTTTTTGATTATGGGTAAAATTAAAAAAGCCGGAAATAATAATCCCATTCCGAAAAGGAGGAGGTTTTTTTATGAAACGTAAGGCGGGTAGTGAAAAGCAAACAAGCAAACAACCATTTCACCATGACGACGCGACAACAAACACTAAAAGAAAAAACCGCAAGTCTGTCCAATCTGAGAGGATGCGCTACAAAAACGCCGATGATGTATATGAATAAGAAAAGCCGTAAGATTTCCTCGATGTTTCATAATCTTCTTACTTGCTCATAAAATGGACAAGGAAGGAAATTTTTTCGGAGGGGAAACGATGTGGAAGATATAAATGTCCGTTTAAAAGGTAATGACCACTTCTTATGAGACGTCTATTCCTAACATATGCTTGTTTATTTGGCGGCGCTTTTTTGCAAGGGATGTCCATGTCCATCTTTCTTTTTCCACATTCTATTCCTTCCGGAGGGGCAGCCGGCATAGCGTTGTTATTGAATCACTGGTTTGATTTAACACTCGGATTTTCTCTATGGCTCGCCAATGCCGTATTTTTGTTGTTTGCCTTAAATTATACATGGACGTTTCGAACGATCCTTTCTGTTGCCACGACCTCAGCGACCATCAGTGTTTTAACAGCCCAAGTCACTTTTCCCCACGGGCATATTGTAATCGATCTATTAGCTGGCAGCTTGTTTTTTGGATTGGGAGTGGGGCTGCTGATCAGGGCGGGGGCATCGAGCGGAGGAATGGTTATACCGGCACTCATGATTGCCTTTCATAAAAACTGGAGCCCTGGAAAAGTGATGATGTGTATTAATTTGGGCATTTTTTTGCTTACATCGCTCGTGATAGATTATAAGATTGTCATTTTTGCGATTGTCTGTCAATTGATATCCACAAACATCATTGATTTTATATACGGGCTGAACTTTCACAAAATGTTGGCTTTAACCCCCTATTGGAGAAAAAAATAAAAAGCTGGGCTGGAACATGGACACTCGCGTGTAAAAAAGAAGGAGATCTTAAAAGATCCCCAATGTCCGATGATTGAAATTGAGTGTCATAAACTCATTATTATCAAAAGATATTTTGTTCATTTCTTTTATATCTCCGGTATTATAGTACGAAATCAAAGCTCGCGCCCATGAACCGTGGCCAAAAATCAACACGTTTTTTTGATTTTTATATTTTTCCAAACATAATTCAATTCGTTGTTTTAGATCATTCAATGATTCCCCCAATTGAATCTCTTTCGGATTGCTGGTCCATCTATCGCCAAAGGTTTCAAATAATATAGATTTATGCATACCTTCAAATGGACCGAAATCCAATTCATCCAGCAACGGGTCAATGGTGGGGCGATAACCGTATTGCTCGGCTGTTTGAACTGTTCGTTGCAATGTGCTGGCCAGCACTTTACTAAACGGTCCGAGCCGAGAAAGGCTTCTTTGGTTTTTGGCAATTTGTCTTTGTACTTCCCGTGTTACCGGTGCGATGGGTATATCTCGTCTGCCTTGCAGCTTCCCCAGTGTATTCCATTCAGTGGGAAGATGCCTTAAAATGTTAACTTGCATGCACGCTCCTCCACATAAAATGTTTCACAACGCAGCCCGCAGCGTTGCGCCTCCAGAACCAAGACATCCGCAGGTTTCACATTCCCCAAGTTGACATTCGGACCAATTTCATTTATAAAATACATTTGATGCTTGGGCAAGGGAGCTTCAAAAATAATCTTTTTGCTGTCAATTTCTTTTAGCAACTCTTGAATCAAATAAGATTTAATATCCCCGCTTTTTTCGTAAATTCCCGATGTCCCCGAATCCCTTCCTTCTGTAATCACATAGTCGCAGCCTGCCTCTAATAATTGCGCCACTTCCATTTTCCAGTCACATACCGACATTTCTTTATTCGCGTCTTTTGAACCGACTTCGGCAATAATGTGGAATTCTTCTTCCAATTCTTGGATGAGGCGCAGCCTGTCTTGAAGCGGAATATCGATCGTTCCGTTAGATATTTCAATCCAGTGAATACCCAATTCTTTTAAATAAGAAGCATATTCGGGGATTTTATGTTGTACAAAACATTTTTCGAACAATGTCCCTCCACAGTAAACATCGATTTCATATTGTTGATAAAGATTTATTTTTTTCTTGATGTTGGGAGTAATATAGGCCGAGCCGATTGCCAACTTGGCGATATCAATGAATTGTCCGAAATCCGCCAATATGTTTTCCAGTTCTCCAGTGGGTATTCCAAAATCAGCTATGGATGTAATGCCATAGGTTCTTTTTCCTGAAGTTCTTACAGGTAAAGATAGAAACTCCATTGGTAGCGCCTCCTCCGTAATTCTAGGATAGGATATTCAAAATATGGTTGAACGTGTATATCATTATGTGGTGATGGGACATTGGCCGTCTGCATAAAAAGAAAGCGGAAATCAAATAATAACCGGGACAATTTTTTTCGCCAAAGCGAGGGACAATGAAAATGCCTGAGAAAAGAAACAAGGGGTTGACCATCCTTGCCATCAGTTCAATCCCGCTTATTTTAGTCCTAGGGAATTCCATGTTAATACCTATTCTGCCCAAGATGAAAGCAGAACTGGATATTTCACAATTTAAAGTCAGCCTTGTCATTACTGTCTTTTCCATGGCGGCAGCCATCGCGATTCCGGTATTGGGCTATTTATCTGACCGATTCAGCCGAAAAGCCGTTATCATCCCGGCCCTGATCTTATATGGAAGCGGGGGAATTTTAGCCGGTGCCGCATCAGCCTGGTTTTCCAATGCGTACATATGGGTACTGGCGGGCCGGGTAATGCAAGGGGTCGGGGCAGCAGGAACGGCGCCCATTGCGATGGCATTGACGGGAGATCTGTTTAAGGGCGGGGAACAAAGCAAGGTCTTGGGGCTGGTGGAAGCATCCAACGGGTTTGGCAAAGTGATTAGCCCGATTCTTGGCTCTTTGTTGGCACTCATTATTTGGTATGCAGCCTTTTTTGCTTTCCCGATTTTCTGTCTCATTTCCATACTATTAACCATTTTCTTTGTCAAAGAAAAGAAGAAGGAAGAAAAACCCCCTTCAGCAGGAACATATGTGAAGGGATTATTGTCTGTTTTCAAAACGGAAGGGCGCTGGTTGTTTGTTGCTTACTTTGCAGGGGCAGCCTGCCTGTTTACACTATTTGGCATTTTATTTTATATTTCAGATATTCTTGAAAAGGATTATGACATTAACGGCTTGTTAAAAGGCGGGATTTTGGCGATTCCCTTATTGTTTATGACAACAACCTCTTATTTTACGGGAAGCAAAATTGGCAAAAAGATGAAGTTGATGAAGACTCTTATTGTCATCGGCCTTATTTTAATGACCGCTTCTTTTTCTACACTGATTTTTTTTAAAAGCTTGATTCCCTTTTTCTCTATTCTCGTGTTTAGCAGTATCGGAACCGGACTTGTCCTTCCCTGCATCAACAGCTTTATTACCGGATCGGTGTCAGCCAATCGGAGAGGGTTTGTCACGTCATTGTATGGCTCAGTCAGATTTTTGGGCGTGGCGGTCGGACCTCCCGTGTACAGTGCCTTAATGGATTGGTCACGGACGGGAATGTTTTTAACAACGGCTGGTTTAACGCTATTTGCGGCCATACTTTGCCTGTTTTTCATCAGAGTGGGGAAAAAAGAGACTTCCAACAAACGGGATACGCTGTTTGAACAATTAAAGTTTACGTAAAGGAGTATGTATGCCAGATGGAAATTTATTTTTCACCGGAGATTATGACACCCCATTTTCAAGTGTTAAATGTTGTGGATTCAAAAGAACGCGCCGTCGGAAATGTTGCTTTTTTATTTGCTGAAAAAAAAAATGTACGTATACGGCATTCTGGAGGAAGAAGGTGTGGAAGCAGACTTTAAAGATTTGCTTACACCGTATCTAAAAGGCATGATGAAAGCACAAGAAGGATTGGATCTGTTTTCCTGCATTTATGTTGGATGTAAAAAAGTGAAAATGAACGAAGAAGGCGCAGAAGGGGATAACGGACAGTGAATACATTCATAGAGGCCAAAAAAAGCCTCTTTTTTTGTTTGTCATTTGCAGAAGGATAAAGGACAACATTCGAAAAGCATATGATGTAAATAGGATGTCGTTAGACAGGGAAATCGTCTGGAGGTGATATGAACAATGACCGATCTGGCAAGCCGCATCCAATCTCTGTATGAACAAGTGGTGACCGAAGTGGAACGTGCTGTTGCCCAGTATCCGGTACGCCAAGGTGAAAAAAGCAGGAACAACTTATTGGCATACCATGCTCTTCAAAAGCATCCGATCAATGATTTGGAAATGCTTTTAAAGGAGCGTGGACTTTCATCTGTTCGGGAGTCACTGCCTCATATCATGTATACGTTACAAAAAATAATGGAAAATCTGGGCGTGCATTTTTTACCTCCATCTCATCTTTCGGCTTTGTCACCGTTTGAGGCCAGACTGATTTCCCGGATCAGAACCGATCTCGCCCTTGGGAATATTGTCGGCGGCCGCCATACAAGAATTATGGTGACCCTTGATTCGCGAATGCTTGATCAACCATCCATAATGGACCATTTATTAATCAATGGAATGGAAATTGCCCGGATTAATTGTGCCCATGATCATCCGGACATTTGGGAGTCGCTCATACAAATGGTTCGGGAATCTGAACAAAGGCTTCACATTCCATGCAAAATATATATGGACTTAGCAGGGCCCAAAGTGAGACTGGGAGCTTTTCATAAAGAAAAAAAGCCATTAAAAATACAGGTTCCTACAGACCTATCTGGAAAATGGAAGGAAGTTTCTGGTTTTCTTGATCTATCCGCCCCGGAATCGAAGGTGATGAAAGGAATAGATGGCCAAAATACTTTCGTGTTGGCTGTAAGAAATAAGGATATGTTCAAAGAAGCGCAAAAGGGAGATGACATTTTTTTTCGTGATGTTAAAAATCGGCCGCGAACACTCAAAATTGATGAATGTGTCAGTCACAGCCGCATGAAAGTTACGGTGGATCAAACATCACTGATTGATGAACATGTTGTTTTTCAACATAAAGCAGGCAAGTTTTCGATTCATTCCATTAATCCCAGTCCTGTTGACATAAAAGTAAAAAGAGGAGACATATTGCGATTGTATCTAAATGAGGCACGTCCTGGACACGCGGCAACCGAACATGAACCCGCCGGCGTTCCCGTCACATTGCCAAAAGCGTTCCAAAATGTGCTGCCCGATGACCGAATTTTTATTGATGATGGCAAAATCAACGGTATTGTCCATCAAGTACAAAAAGATTTTATTGATGTGAAAATTCATTTTCCGACGATTGGCTATGCGAAAGTAAAAGAGGGGAAAGGGATTAATTTGCCGGATTCACTGGTGGATTTGAATGTGCCGGCCATTACGGAAAAAGACTTTCAAGATTTGCCGTTTATTGCCAAACACGCCGATATGGTTGGTATATCGTTTGTTCATCGACCCAATGACTTAATCAAACTTCGCAAGGAACTTGAACATCTTTCCGCGGACAACATAACAGTCATTGCAAAAATCGAAACAAAATCAGCTTTTCAGCACCTTGCCCGGATTATGATCGAAGGGTTAAACTTCCAGCGTTTCGCTGTAATGATCGCCAGGGGCGACTTGGTGATTGAAACCGGGCCCGAACATTTATCTCATATACAGGATGAAATTTTGGCGATGTGTACTGCCGCGCATATTCCGGTGATATGGGCTACAGGAATCTTGGAACGATTGACGAAGAAGGGCATCCCGGCCCGTTCGGAAATAACAGACGCTTCTTACGGAAAGCGGGCGGATGCAGTGATGTTAAATAAAGGCCCCTATATTATACAATCGGTCAAATTGCTTGATCGGTTGTTGCAATCGGGCGATGAATTCATTTCAGGAAGCCCATACCGTCAGGCATGGCACCAGCCGGGGCTTTTTATTCCCTCATTTCGGAAAAAGCTGCCTGTTCGGCAACATATGTAAAACGGCCACATTGTTCTCGGTGTGGCTTCCAACTACCACAAGGTAAAAACGCTTGTATGTAATGCGTGTTCAAGACCTGACCGGCTTAAAACGAGGCCGGCATATGTGTAACTCCGTTTCCCCTTGGAACAAGCTTCATCACTTCTGGCATCGGTCATTTGTGGAACGACTTTAGGATTGACAAATGAAACCGCTTCGAATTTTTGATTCCAGCATTGATTAGTGTAGAAATGAACTGAACTTCTTGCTTGGTTTTTTGAATGCCATCATGAGGTCCAACTTCACAAATTCGAATCATATAAACGTTCCTTTCACTTTTCCATTGAATTATTTTCCAAAAAGGTCAACACATGATCGCGCGCCCCGTAAACATGCTCCTGCATGGCGGATTTTGCCCTTTCAAATTCCTGGTTTCGAATGGCTTCCATAATGGTGTTATGGACTTCATACGAACGGTATAGTTGACGGTCATGATACGAGTAGAAAGAGCGGAAAACGAGTGGGACGACAACGACTTTTGCCAAGTGAAAACCCAAGTGTTCATTTTTCGCCGCTGATAGGATGGCTTGATGAAATTGTTTATTAGCTTGAACAATTTTCTTAATGCTGGAAATATCCGCCTCTGTATATTGGTCAATTGCTTTTTTGTATAAAGAATTGGATTCTTTCATTTTCCATAAATCTTCATCTGAACGGTAGAATGCGGCTTCGCTCGCAACATAGCTTTCCAAAAGAGCCCGTAAATCATAGATTTGGCGAATATCATCTTTGGTAAATGTTCGAACAATGACACCACGTTTGAGAGGGGTGACTAAACCATCATTTTCCAATTTTTTAATGGCTTCACGAATAGGAGTCCGGCTGACATGATATTCTTCGGCCAATGCCTCCTCGGTTAATCTTTTACCCGGTTCAAACCTGCCCGTTATAATGGCATCTTTTATTAGGTTGTAAGGTTCCATTCCGACACCTCGCCATTGCTGTAGATAAACCTTATTGTATACAATGAGAAAACAGACATCAAATTTTAATGGTAAACACTTCTCATTTTTAACGAAATAAAACAGTTGTGATGATTATATAAGCTGTTTATCTGAAAATTTACATATTACAAAAAATAGCATTGCTGGTTTGTATACAAACTGCTATGATAAGTGAAATAGAGAATAAGTAGTGCAGCAATCCTGTTACGCCCCGAAAGACCCCGGATGTTCATGACAAGCAGAAATGTGTCGATACCGCTGTGTTTAACGAGCATCAAACATGATAAAAATGGAGGTTTATGAAATGAAGAGTGAAGATAGGTTGCCTTTGGAAGGGATACGGGTACTAGAATTGGGGACACTGCTTGCCGGTCCGTTTACAGGCCGGTTACTCGGAGATTTTGGTGCAGAAGTAGTCAAAATCGAAGCTCCAGACAAAGAAGATCCGATGAGAATATGGGGAAAACAAAAAGATGGACACGGATTATGGTGGCCGATTCAATCACGAAATAAAAAATCAATTACACTCAATTTAAGGGTTGAAGAGGGACAAGAAATCTTTAAAGAACTAGTGGAAAAGTCGGATATTATCATTGAAAATTTTCGGCCTGGAACGATGGAAAGATGGAATTTATCATATGAGGTTTTATCCGAAATCAATCCAGGAATTATTATGGCTCGCACATCCGGATTCGGACAAACGGGTCCTTATAAGGGTCGGGCGGGGTTTGGAAGCGTGGGTGAGGCGATGGGCGGGCTTCGCTATGTAACAGGCTTTCCTGATCGGCCGCCTACAAGAGTGGGGATTTCTATAGGTGACACACTGGCGGCATTATATGCCACAATCGGAAGTCTGATCGCCCTGCAAGAACGACAGCGTTCCGGGAAAGGACAAGTTGTGGACACGGCTTTGTATGAAGCTGTTTTTTCTGTAATGGAAAGTGTAATTCCGGACTATTTGCTGGCTGGCCATGTTCGTGAACGCACGGGAAATATTTTACCCGGCATTGCGCCCTCCAATATTTATGCGACGAAAGACGGAACGTATATTGTCATGGGCGCGAATGCGGATGGGGTATTTCGCAGGCTTGCCGAAGCAATGGGAACTCCGGAACTGGCCGCGGACTCAAAATTTGCGACACATGCTGCGCGCGGACAAAATATGAAAGAACTCGATTTTAGGATTGAACAGTGGACAAAAACAATGTCGGCAAGTGAAGCTCTTGAAATATTGGCTGAAAAGGGTGTGCCTTCCGGATTGATTTATTCGGCAAAAGACATAGTGCAAGATCCGCAATATAAGGCGAGAGAAATGATCATTGATGTGGACCACCCGGTGCTGGGAAAGTTTCCTATGCCGGGGATCGTCCCAAAGCTTGGAAGAACTCCGGGGAAGGTGAAACATCCCGGCTCTGAAGTGAGGGGCAAGCATAATCAAGAAATATACAAGGGTTTACTTGATTATAGTGAGGAAAAACTTCACGAATTAATGAAAAAAACAATTATATAATGGTCTGTCATTGGCTAAGGAGGGAGGGGGAAAATCGCTTTAATTTTTAAGTCTGTCATATAGGGTTGTAATAGAAAAGAAAGGGGATAGATATGAGAAAAGTCCAAATCAAAGAACCCATCAAAAAAAAGTGGATTTGGATTGTGCTGGTGCTGATCTTGCTTGGGGGTGTGCCGTGGTATTTGCCGACTGGCTCCATTGAACCGTTTATTCTTGGTTTTCCTTTTTGGGCATTTATTTCCGCAGTCTTTGCGATCATTCTATCTTTTTATTTAAGCTGGCTATGTTTGAATGAATGGCATATTGTCGAAGACATCGAAGAAAAGGAAAAGGAGTTGAAGGAATGAGTCTTACGTTTTCCGGTACGGATGGCATTATTATTCTTGTTGTTTACGCACTTATTATGTTGCTGATCGGATATTGGTCAGGACGTGGAGAAAAGGATTTACATAATAGTTTAAGCGGTTACTATTTGGCTGGAAAAAATCTTGGGATTATAGCCCTTTTCTTCACCCTTTATGCCACACAATACAGTGGGAATACGGTGGTTGGTTATGCCCCAACTGCGTACCGGACAGGGTTTTCATGGCTACAATCGGTGCCGTTCATGACGATTATTATCGGGGTGTACTTGCTTTTCGCACCAAGGCTGTATGTGATTTCAAAAAGAGAGAACTTTGTTACTCCTACGGATTGGATCGATTATCGCTTTCGATCGAAAGCGGTTACATTGTTAAGCATTTTTCTCATGCTTTGGGGACTGGGAAATTATTTGCTTGAGCAACTGGTGGCCATTGGACAAGCGGTGTCGGGGCTGACAGGGGGAACCATACCGTATCAAATTGCCGTCGTTGCTTTCGTTTTCGTCATGTTAACTTACGAGTGGCTAGGAGGAATGAAAGCGGTCGCGTTCACGGATGTGATGCAAGGTATCGTCTTAATGGCAGGTATTATCACTTTACTTGCAGGGTCACTGTATTTAGTCGGCGGTGATTTTGTCAGCACGACTAAAATGATCGCAGAAACGGAACCGGCCAAAGTTGGTGTTCCCGACATGATGACATTGATAAATTGGTTTAGTATGTTTCTGTTGATTGGATTTGGAGCGGCGATTTATCCCCATGCGGTTCAGCGAATTTATTCCGCGGAAAGTGAACGCACTTTAAAGCGTTCTTTTGCGCGAATGGCTTGGATGCCTCCGATTACGACCGGCTTGGTCTTTATTGTTGGAATTATAGGAATTGCCCTCTTTCCAGGGCTTGACAGAGATGGATCCGAGCAGTTAATCGGGATGATAGCCAATGAAGTTGCCGCCATAAATGGGTTATATTATTGGTTGATGGTTCTCTTTTTTGGCGGGATTGTTGCTGCGATTGTTTCAACCGCAGACTCGGTATTATTAAGCTTTTCTTCGCTTATTTCAAATGACATATATGGAAAACTCATTAACAACCAGGCATCTGAACGGAAAAAAGTACTGGTCGGAAAAATTGTTGGAATTATTGTAATTGTGGTCTTGCTTTGGATTGCATGGTATCCGCCAGCTACACTGTATGAGATTTTTGTGTTAAAATTTGAATTATTAGTTCAAGTTGCTCCGGCGTTTATCCTTGGCATTTATTGGAAACGAATGTCGGCCATGCCAGTTTTTTGGGGGATGCTGATCGGTGCCCTCGTTGCGGGCTTGATGACATTTACAGGACACAAAACGTTTATGGGCGTTCATGGCGGTGTGATTGGTCTGGCTATTAACTTTTTCATTGCGGTGATTGGCTCGTATATCGTTCCGCCAACGGCTGCAAAGCAAAAGAAGGTGGAAAATATGACATCACTTCACGTGAAATCTTCATGATCATAACTTATAAGTAAAAGAGATGAAACCTAATAATGAACATTTCGAGTTTTTCACAACAGTCAAATTACACATTGGAACCTTGGCGGATGCTCGGCTGGCTTTTTGCTGCACAGGTACTCGTTGCTTTCGTTGGAAGAAGTGTATCACCGCTGGGTGTGTTGATCGGCGAAGATTTATCACTTACGAAAGCGCAAATCGGGATGTTGCCCGCTGCTCTTTTTTTCGGACAAATGGCCGCCGCTATACCGGCCGGAATTGTGGCGGATCGCATTGATTCCCGCAAACTGCTGTTAATGTTGAGTCTTTGTCTGGGATGCGGATTTTTGCTTACAACCTTTACGTCTTCTTTTGTTTTGATCCTTCTATTAATTGCTTTGGGAGGCGTGGGATACGGCACAATCCATCCCACGTCAAATAAGGGAATTATTTATTGGTTTGATTCCAAAAAACGCGGCACGGCAATGGGCATTAAGCAAATGGGGGTAACGGCCGGCTCTGCGCTGGCGGCACTCGTTCTTTTGCCCATTGCGGGCACGTGGGGCTGGCGGACTGCCATCATTGGCGCAGCGGTTTTATTAATCTTCGTTGGCGTATTGTCGTTTCGTTTTTATCATGAACCGCCGAGCGTTGCGGAAAGAAACGGTTCGATGAACCGCGGCCATTTTTTATCCTCCCTTTTAAACATGTTTAAACATAAACCGCTATTGCTTGTCAGCCTGGGGGCTACTGGCTTGAATGGAAGCCAACTCATGTTAAATACATACATCGTCCTGTTCGCCTATCAAAAGCTTGGTATCAGCCTGTTTCTTTCCGGACTTCTGCTTGTCATTTCAGATGTGAGTGGTTCATTCGGGAGAATTGGGTGGGGGATCATTAGCGACCGATTATTTTATGGGAGAAGAATTATTATTTTGATGATCATTGCCTTGTTAACAGGTTGCGTTTCTCTGCTTGTGGCTTTCCTTCCCGCTGACACTCCTTTTTGGGTAATGGTTCCCGTTACGATAATGTTTGGCTTCTGTACATCAGGCTTTAACGGAATTTGGATGAATGCCGCAACTGAGCTTGTACCGAGGGAGCAAGCAGGTGCAGCCAGTGGCTTCAGCATTATGATTGGTTCATGGGGAACGGTCATAGGGCCGCCGCTTTTTGGTTTTATCGTTGATCAATCTGGAACGTTTTCGGCAGGATGGATCTTCCTTTCCTCCATCATGGTGTTTGTGTTTTTCACCCTGCTCTCTGCTAACATGCTAGTAAAAAAACACGGGATTAGTAGACAATAGTCCTGAACATAGATTTTAACGACGACGAATAATGAAAGCAACGTGCACAGAGCGTCTTCCAGTATCTGCGTCATATCGGCTCCCCAATGCGATGGGAACTATATTCGAAAAGCATTGACAAGCCATCTGCGGCAAGCCAGGGATAATGTAGCGCCATCAGATGTTGGAATGCTCCATGCGGATGGATCCCTGCTAGGAAAATGGCAGAAAGCAAGAATTTAACTGCCGTTGTCAGAACAGCTGCCTTTTACACGAGCTTAATAGATTGATAGCGGTTGCCATTTTCCTTTGCAAGCATAGCAGTCCGTATATTTGAGTCGCTTTAGAGAATCTTGCTTCATGATGTAAAATGACAAGGAAGACACAGATGTGAATGACATGACCGGAAAGTTGGGGAAAAGCCGCTTCATCAAGAAGCGCTTTTTTAATGGAGAGATTTTGCCCAAAAGGAGTTTTGGCGGAAAGTAAGAAAGACTCCCCATCATCGCTTGGAACAAGTGCCAGTGGTCTTTTAGGTGAACGGAACAGGGCTATAGATCAACACGATGGGGGCCGTCCAAAAAGTAACATTGCAGCTTGAAAACTAAAAAAAACAAACCCAAGATTCCCGTAAAATCAACATTCTTGGGTTTTACATTTTAATGCATTTGCTCTAATCTAAATTGGTCTTTTTAGACAGCCCCATCGTAGCTTGTGCACAACCAATGTGTCAACAAAAGCCAACTCAAAGATCACCAGGTTACCATAATTATTTTATGTAAACTAAAAAATGACGGTCAATTGCCTTCTCATCCAAAAAAAATCCATTCACTTATTTGATTTTAACCATGGTATAATGAAGCATAATTGTAAATCTATTTAGAAATATCGTTAAAATTTATTTTTTCAAAATAAGGCGGTGGGGATGCTGAAGAGCAGGATGTTATTGTTTGGGCTCGTCAGTATGTTTATTACAATCTGTACATCCGGTTTTGCGCGAATGTCATATGGCATCTTGATGCCATTTATGAAAGACAGCTTGTCATTGACGTATAAACAGGCAGGTATGTTGGGGACCTCCACGGCACTGGGGTATTTGGGCATGGTGCTTTTCGTTGGAATCATGACTTCAAAATGGGGATCTAAACGCCTCATTATTATCGGTACGTTTTTTGTCGCTGCCGGTCTTATGTATTTATATGTAGTCAATGATTTCCTCACGTCTTTAATCGGGATGGTTGTTTTGGGCGTTGGCACGGCTTTTGTATATACGCCGATGATAAATCTTCTTGTTGGCTGGTTTCCACAAAACAGGGGTGTGATGATCGGGTTCGCCATCAGCGGGATGGGGCTGGGTACGCTTATTTCCAGTATGCTCGTACCGCATTTTACTTCTTGGTTTGCGGATGATGGCTGGCGCTATCTTTGGTTATTATTTGGCATATTGTCCATCGCCATGGGGATTATCGGCGCAAAAACATTAGAGGATGCGCCGAATTCGGAAAACCAGCGGGATACAGGGGGTGTTTCTATTGTCCAGGACGTTTATTTCCATAAAGGAGTGCTATTGGTCGGCTTCATGTATGGACTTTTAGGATTTGCCTACCTTATCCCGCAAAGTTTTTTATTCAGTTATATAATGGAGTCGGGGATGAATCGTCATTCGGCTGGACAAATTATGGCATTGGGCGGATTGATGAGTATTGTCAGCGGTCCGTTATGGGGAGCCATTTCGGATAAAATCGGACGGAAAAGAGCACTTCTTATCAACCTTTTTATTGCCGGCATTTCCATTTTAATACCGATCTTTTTACCTGTTTTAAGTTGTTTTTTCATAAGCCAGTTTCTTTGGGGACTCACATTTATCGGCATGCTGTCCCTTTCCCAAGCTCTTTCAACGGAGCAAATAGATGAATTCTATGCACCGATCGCGCTAGGATATGTAACGATATTTTTCGGTGTCGGCCAGATTCTTGGCCCGGGACTGGGCGGAATCATTATAGATCGCTTTGGGAGCATTCCCGCAGCGCTTTGGCTATGTTTTGGATTAATCGCGGCAGCTTTTTTGTTGGGGACGAGATTGGCAAAAGCCGAAATTCGCGAATGGCAAAATGTGAAAGAGCATTCATCATAAATCACTGCGTACAAACCAATTTACATCATGATGGACATTGCAATCGGCGTTATCAAGCCAAATGATGGTTTTCTTTTCTTCATGAAAGTATTATAATAACAGCATTGGATTTTTTGAAAAGAGGTTTTTATCATGAAGGCATCCATATATGGAATGACGTTCGAACAGCTGGAGACTTGGCTGGCGGATCACGGTCAAAAAAAGTTTCGGGCGCAGCAAGTCTGGGACTGGTTGTACCGAAAACGCGTCAAAAGCTTTTCTCATATGAAAAACGTGAATAAAGATTGTATCCAATTACTCGAAGAGCACTTCACCATTCAGCCGCTGAAGCTCGCACTAAAGCAAGAATCCCAGGACGGCACGATCAAATTTTTGTTTGAGCTTGAAGATGGCAATTTGATTGAAACAGTGCTGATGAGTTTTCATTACGGTCTTTCTGTTTGTGTTACGACTCAAGTCGGCTGTAATATTGGCTGCAGCTTTTGTGCAAGTGGCTTGCTGAAAAAAAGCCGGGATTTAACGAGCGGCGAAATTGTTGGGCAAATCATGAAAGTACAGGAATTTCTTGATGATAGAGGGAAAGAGGAGAGAGTCAGCCACATCGTCGTCATGGGAATTGGCGAACCATTTGACAATTACAGTAATTTGATGAAATTTTTGCGCGTTGTCAATAATCCGAAAGGGCTGGCTATCGGCGCCAGGCATATCACCGTCTCAACTAGCGGTCTTGCTCACAAAATAGTTGATTTTGCGGACGAGAATTTGCAAGTAAATCTGGCGCTTTCTCTGCATGCGCCAAACGATGCATTAAGGTCACAAATCATGAAAATTAACAGGGCTTTTCCAATTAACA
The DNA here is from genome assembly GCF_016909185.1 of Siminovitchia thermophila. GTDB lineage: Bacteria > Bacillota > Bacilli > Bacillales > Bacillaceae_C > Siminovitchia > Siminovitchia thermophila. The sequence goes on from NZ_JAFBFH010000034.1 coordinate 21,215, forward strand.
AGTTAATGCAAGCACTCGATTATTTTTTGGAAAAGACGAACCGAAGGGTAACGATCGAATATATCTTATTAAAGGATGTCAATGACACTGAAAAAGAAGCGCGCGAGCTGGCTGATCTTCTCGCAAAAAGGCGGCAGCTCACATATGTAAACTTGATCCCTTACAACCCGGTTGATGAACATGGCCAGTATCAAAGAAGTGAGCCTGAAGCCATTCGCACTTTTTTCGATACTTTGAAAAAGCGGGGCATCCACTGCGGTGTTCGCATGGAACAGGGTACGGACATTGATGCCGCATGTGGACAACTTCGCAGCAAGCAATTAAAAAAGAGAAAAAATGCCATTTAATCGTTGAGGACGGAAGCAGATTACGATGCTTCGTTCTTTTTTTTGGTGTTTATGTCTCGTAAACCCGTTACTGTGTTGTTTATAATGGGGATGAGGAGGGATGGGACATGTTTGTTGCTGGTCGAAGAGAAATGCAATTGATCGATCAATATGCGATAGAAAATCTTGGTCTTCCTGGGGCGGTATTGATGGAAAACGCAGGAGCGAAGGTTGCCGAAGAGGTGAGCAGTCACTTTTCGGACAAGAAAACCAAAGTGATTATTTTGGCCGGAGCCGGAAATAATGGCGGGGATGGATTTGTCGTTGCCCGCAGGCTTTTCGACATGGGCTATGCCCCTTGTTTATGGGTGCTTGTTGATCCGTCCCGTATCAAAGGGGACGCTGGGATACATTATGATGTGTTTGTCAATAGAGGGCTGCCAATCTTCTATTTGGAGAAACATTCCATTGCTGAACTGCGAAACATGATCAAACAGGCAGATGTCATTGTCGATGCCATTCTCGGCACTGGAGCGAAGGGGGCTGTAAGGGAGCCTTTTGATCAAGTGATTTCTCTCATAAATGAACAAGCTAGTGAAAAATGGATTTTATCAATTGATATTCCTTCAGGGGTCAATAGTGATAATGGACGGGTGGAAGGAATCGCCGTCAAGGCGACGAAGACGATTACATTTGTTTGTCCCAAGAAAGGATTTTTTCTTAGGGAAGGTCCGGCATATGTGGGGGAGTGGAAGGCTGTCGATATATCCATACCTCCATTGATTGCCGAAACATTGAAATTGGAGATGCCCAAAGTAATCACCCGTTCCCTGGCAGCACTTTCATTACCCGCCAGGCCGCAAACTGGTCATAAAGGCACATTTGGCCATGTCGTTGTGATAGGGGGATCACATTCCTATATAGGGGCGCCGATTTTTACGGCGAAAGCGGCACTTCACAGTGGTGCAGGGTTGGTGACGGCAGCTGTTCCCGAAAGTGTTTACCCATTAACAGCGGCTCAACTGCCAGAAGCTTTATTTTATCCGCTTGCCAGTGAGAATGGGCATTTTTCCGCCAAAGCGATTGAAGAGCTTGCATTAAAACTGGACGAATATGATGTAGCAGCCATCGGCCCGGGAATGGGCAGATTTCAAGACGGTGAACAATGGTTGGCAGCGCTCATGGACAAGTTCAGAGAACAGCCTATCATCATTGATGCAGACGCACTGACATTGCTGCGAGACCATTTACATTTGATGACATCTTATCCGGGACAAGTAATTTTTACACCCCACCCCGGGGAAATGGCCCGTTTATTACATACATCCATAAAAGAGGTGGAAACAAACCGTTTGGAAGTGGCTAAATCTTTTGCTCAAGAACATCGTCTGTATTTGCTGTTAAAAGGCCATCGTTCCATCATTGCGACACCAGCCGGCGATCTTTACATTAATCCTTACGGACATGACGCCCTTGGTAAGGGAGGCAGTGGAGACGTTTTGACCGGTCTGATTGCTTCTTTCTTGGCACAGGGGGCTCCACCGCTCGAGGCATTGATTTCGGCAAGCTTTCTTCACGCCAGGACAGCAGAGACAAAAGGGGATACATTGTCCCATTACGGAGTCACCCCGCTGGATTTGATTGCTGGCATAAAAGAATTGCTGAATGACATGGTAAAGTTGCGATAAAACGGAATGATAGAATCTTTTTACTAATCAATTTGATCAATATGAAGGGTGTGCCGAAAATCCGGCATACCATTGACAATAATTCGGCACATTTTTATTTTCGAGAAAAGGGGAATCGAATATGTTGCTCAACTTGACAGAAACAAAAGACAAAGAGATTCTCCAGGCTATTTTAAGCACAATAGACGAAGGTATTCATGCAGTAGACGCAAACGGTGTATCGATTTTCTATAATCATGTGGCAGCCAAATTGGACGGATTGGAAGGGGAAGATATACTCGGCAAGCACTTGCTGGATGTATTTCCGTCTTTGACAGTGGAAACGAGTACTTTGTTAAAAGTGATTAAGACCGGACAGCCCATCTATAATCAACATCAATCTTATTACAATATGCGGGGTGTCCTAATCGATACAGTGAATACCACGCTGCCGATCAAGGTAAATGGAGACATTTTTGGCGCGGTGGAAATTGCAAAAGATATGACAAAAGTAAAGCGGCTATCTGAAAAACTGATCGATTTACAGGCAAAAGTCGAATCGGGAAATGGTCAGAAAAAAGCCAAACAACATGAAACAGGCGCCAAATACCGAATGACCGATATCATTACGAAAAATGGCCGTTTCAAATTGATAAAAGAGAAAGCGCTTAAAGCAGCGGCAACATCCTCTCCTATCTTAATCTACGGGGAAACCGGGACAGGAAAAGAATTGCTCGTTCAGGCGATTCATAATGCATCCCCGAGAAAATCGGCTCCATTTATTGCGCAAAATTGTGCAGCGATTCCGTCTTCGCTGCTGGAAAGTATTTTGTTTGGAACGGTAAAAGGCAGTTATACAGGGGCCGTTGATCGTCCGGGTTTGTTTGAAATAGCAGATGGCGGAACGTTGTTTCTGGATGAAATCAATTCAATGCCGCTGGATATTCAAGCAAAGTTGTTGCGTGTTCTGGAAAATGGCCTTATACGCCGGGTTGGCGGGATGAAAGAGCAGGGTGTCAATGTCCGGATTATCGCCGCGATGAATGAGCCGGCAGAGAAATGTATAGAGGAGAAAACGCTGAGGGCAGATTTATATTACCGTTTAAACGTGATACATTTGCAAATCCCGCCCCTCAGAGAAAGAAAAGAAGATATACCATTATTGGTCAACCATTTTATCGAAAAGTACAATTTTCTGTTTGGAAAACTTGTAACAGGATTATCCGATGAGGTATTAAGCTTATTTTCAACATATTCCTGGCCGGGAAATGTGCGTGAAATGCAACATGCGATTGAATCATCCATGAATATGATGGATGGTGATATCATTACGTTGGAGCATATACCACATCATATCGGAGACAATAGCGCTATGACGGAAACACCTGCTCATATCGAGCCACTCCGGGATGCGCTGCTGGAAACAGAGACTCGCTTGATCAACGAAGCGATGAAGGAAACGGGAGGAAATATCCAACAGGCGGCCAGATTGCTTCGCATTCCCCGTCAAACATTGCAGTATAAGCTGACTAAACTGAACCAATAAAAGAAACCGCCCATTTTCCGGCGGTTTCTTTTATTTTTCACTTGTTTGCGGAAATGAAATTTCTTGTTGTTTGGCTGAACGTCCCGGTACGGCAACATGTTAGCACTCCTTTCCGATATTGGCATGTAAATTGCACGTGATATGTGAGGAAAAGAAGCACTGTTTCAACAAACCTCTATTTACATAAATCATCGTTTGGAAGGAGAATTCCGCATGAGCCAACCATTGGAAATATTAGAAAACACAGTTGAAAAAGAATTGCAGCATTCAAAAGCGCCACTTTACGAAGCGCTCTGTCAATATGAAGAAAGCAAGCGAACATCTATGCACGTTCCGGGCCATAAGGACGGGCGCGTCTTTGATGAGGGAGGCTATGGCCATTTTTCAAACATATTAAAAATTGATGCAACAGAGTCAGTCGGCATAGATGATTTGCATCATCCGACAGATTTCATTGCTGATGCACAAGCTTTGGCCGCAAATGCTTTCGGAGCGGATCATACATTTTTCCTTGTCGGCGGGAGCACGATTGGCAATATCGGGACAGCACTCACTTTATGCAGTCCGGGAGATCAAATACTCGTACAGCGCAATATGCACAAGTCTGTTTTTCACGGTCTGTTATTAGCAGGAGCGCGTCCCATTTATATAGCACCGGCCATTGAGCCGACCACCAAGGCAGCCATGGTGTCGGATGTGTATTATATAGAAGAGGCATTAAAGAAAAATCCCCATGTCAAAGCAGTTTGGGTAACAAATCCAAACTACTACGGTATGAGCCAAAACATTTCAGGATTAGCGGAGACATGTCATAAAGCAGGTGTTCCGCTCATTGTGGATGAAGCACATGGCGCTCACTTCGGACACGCTGATGAAGTACCGCCCTCAGCACTGGCGCAAGGCGCCGATGTTGTCGTCCAATCGACCCACAAAATGCTGACTGCGATGACAATGGCTTCGATGCTGCATGTGCGAGGCAACCGGGTATCGCGGGAAAGGTTGGCCCAAGTGTTGGGCATGATCCAATCAACAAGTCCTTCTTATCCGTTGCTTGCTTCTTTGGATCTAGCTCGAAGATACTTGGTGGAAAAAGGAAGGAAGCAATTAACAGAGACGGTGGCACGATTGGAAAAAAGACGTATCCGTCTGGCAACCGAGCTTCAATCTTTGAATATATGGGAAGGAAGCCAGGAAGTTCAATATAGGGATCCTTTAAAATGGATTATCTCCTGCAAAAATGAAACCGTCACCGGCTATCAGTTACTTGATATGTTTTATGAGGAAGGGGCAACGGCTGAAATCAGCGATCCCCGCAATATAGTCTTTTTGTTTTCGATCAATGAAAAAGAAGAGGATATTGACAGGGTTGTCAAAGCCGTCCAATCAATAGATGCCAAGCTGAAAGAAACTCCCGGCCAAAAGCAGGAACAAAAAGACATAGTCATGTTTGCGGAAGAGGGGTCAGTATACAAGCCCCACGTTTCACTGCAGGATGCTTTCCATAAGCCGCGGCATAAAGTGAGTCTGGAAAAGGCAGTCGGTTCGCTTTGCGGGGAGACGGTGTTGCCGTATCCGCCAGGAATTCCCTTGCTGACACCCGGGGAAGAAATTACAAAGAGCCATGTGGCTACTATACGGCAGTTGCATGAAATGGGCGCTTATTTCCAAAGCCCGTCTGATGATACAATGCAAACTTTATATGTCATCAAATAAAAAACGATATGGCCATAACTTTTAATATGGTTGTGGCCATGAAAAGTTCATCCAGATTCAGCCATAAAAGGAGGAAATATAGCACATGCCAAGTACCGCCAAATCAACCATCGTCATCACAGCTGAGGAGAATGTTCAACAAGCGCCACAGGAATTAAAGCGTGATTTAAAGTCGAGACACTTGACGATGATCGCTCTTGGAGGCACAATCGGAACAGGCCTTTTTCTTGCCAGCGGAACCGCCATCCATACAGCCGGCCCAGCAGGAGCCCTCACCGCATACGCCGCCATCGGATTAATGGTCTATTTTGTAATGGTAAGTCTCGCTGAAATGTCAGCATACTTGCCTGTTGCCGGTTCTTTTAGTACATATGCGACACGATTTGTTGATCCTGCGCTCGGTTTTGCCCTTGGATGGAATTATTGGTATAACTGGGCAATTACAATTGCCTCGGAGCTTGCAGCCGTCACCTTAATCATGAAGTTCTGGTTTCCTGAAAGCCCTTCCATTGTTTGGAGCGCGCTTTTTCTGGGGATCATCTTTCTATTGAATTATTTGTCTGTAAAAGGGTTTGGAGAGTCGGAATATTGGTTTTCGATGATCAAAGTGGTCACGGTCATCGTATTTTTAGTCATTGGCGTACTGATGATTTTTGGAATTATTGGAGGAGAGTACGTCGGATTTAAAAACTTTTCAGTGGGTGAAGGGCCGTTTAATGGCGGCTTTATGACAATACTCGGCATCTTTATGGCCGCAGGTTACTCTTTTCAGGGAACCGAGCTTTTTGGGGTCGCTGCCGGTGAAACAAAAGATCCCGGCAAATCCATTCCGAAAGCGGTTAGATCCGTGTTTTGGAGAATTCTGCTTTTCTATATATTTGCCATTCTTGTTATCAGCCTTCTGATTCCTTACACGACAGAAAGCCTTGCGAGCGAGGATGTCACCGTGAGTCCCTTTACACTTGTATTCGACCAGGCGGGTGTCGCTTTTGCCGCTTCTGTGATGAATGCGATTATTTTGACTGCCGTCATGTCGGCGGGAAGTTCCGGCTTATATGCATCGACAAGAATGTTATGGGATTTGGCCAAAGAAGGGAAAGCACCTAAATTTTTGGGAAAACTGGACCATCGCGGGGTTCCGGTCCGGGCATTGATCGCCACATCCCTCGTCGGGACGCTGGCATTCCTCGCTTCTTTCTTCGGTGACGGAGCTGTGTACATTTGGCTTTTAAATGCCTCGGGCATGTCCGGATTCATCGCCTGGGTCGGCATCGCCATTAGCCATTACCGCTTTCGCAAAGCCTTTATAGCGCAAGGCCGCAATTTGGCGGAGCTGCCATACCGCGCGAAATGGTTCCCGTTCGGCCCCATTTTTGCATTCGTTTTGTGCATCATTGTCATTTTGGGACAAAATTATAGCGCTTTCACACAAGGTCAGATTGATTGGAATGGCGCCATTATTTCCTATATCGGCCTGCCTTTGTTTATTGCTGTATGGCTCGGGTACAAGTTTGTCAAGAAAACACAAGTAGTTCCTCTTAAACAATGTGATTTCAGTACTGAAAAAAAATAAGCGAGTATGTGCTTTTTAATATAGAAAAGAGGTGACAAAAGCTCGAAAGATCGACTAATTGACCCTCTGTCCATCGAAGTATCAATCTGTTTTGATTTTGAGCTATCCCATTGTGTGAACACAATCCCCCGTTTGATCACCTTTTTCACGGGCATCTTTCGTATTTATCACCCGCGATGGATGCCTGTTTTTTGATTTTTCCCTTTTATCTCCCATCCTTCGTCCAGATTTTATCATCAGGCAAGCTAACACAGCATAATCATTCCACTATGGGGACTTTACTTGCTTTTGAAATCATGTTTTTGACTTTCTTTTAGGAATGATTTTAGACAAACCGCGATGATTCGTACAAGCAAACGTTATCATTTTTTAAAATTTACAATCTTCAGTAGGAAAAAAGAAAATAAACTCGAATTAATAAAAAAGATAGGCACAAAACAAAATGAGGAGGAAACGTGATGGACACGGCCGGTATTCAAAATGTCGTTGAAAACAGTTTACTTATTCAGCCACGGGAAGAAAAAATCCGTCGAACAGCAGATGGAAGCCAAGAAACGTTTGGTATGATCTTGGAAAAGTCCAAAAAAGATCCAGAAAAGTTTTGGGAAGAAGTTGCTGAACAATTATTCTGGTATCAACGATGGGAAGAAACGATATCCGGGGATCTTCCTGACTTTTCTTTTTTTAAAGGCGGGATCAGCAACGCCAGCGTGAATTTGTTGGACCGTCATATAGACAATGGATCAGGAAATAAAACAGCCATTATTTGGGAAGGTGAAAATGGAGATTCACAATTTTATACGTACAATATGCTCCTTGCCGAAGTAAACCGATTTGCAAACGCTCTCAAATCGTTTGGTGTACGAAAGGGGGATGCTGTAGCCATTTATCTCCCTAATCTGGCTGAAGCATTCATTGCGGTATTGGCTTGCTTCAGGCTCGGGGCTGTATACAACTCTATTTTCTCAGGTTTTTCTGAAAGAGCGTTAAAAGACCGGTTAATCAACTATGAGCCGAAAATAGTGGTAACGGCCGATGCGAGCTATCGCCGCGGAAGAATCATTCCGTTGAAAGAAAAAGTAGATCGTGTGATCGATTCCATTCCTTCAGTAACGAATGTGCTTGTTGTAAATCGGTTGAATACAAATCCAAATATGAAAGAAGAACGCGATGTCTGGTGGCATGATATTCGTAAAACCGTTAGTATTGAATGTGAACCCGAACGTGTGGAAGCAAATGAACCAGGAATTGTTTTTTACACGAGCGGAACAACAGGAAAACCGAAAGGGGTCGTTCACTCGGGGATCGCATTTGTCGTCCAAAACTATATTTATGCGAAATACCATATGGACTTCCAACGGGATGACGTATTCTGGTGTTCGGCAGATATCGGCTGGCTGACGATGCATATTTGGGGCATTGCGGGAGCGCTTGCGAATGGGGTGACGACTGTCATTTATGAGGGCGCACCGGACTATCCTGAAAAAGACCGCATTTACCAAATAATTGACAAATACCGGGTAACGAAGTTATTTACAGCTCCAACTGCTCTTCGCATGTTGAAAAGTTTGGGAGAAAAAGCGATCGAGCCGCATCATCTTGATTGTCTGGATGTCATTTCTCTGGTGGGAGAACCGTTTGATCCCGAAACATGGAATTGGACATATGAAGTGCTGGGGAAAAAGAAAGTATATGTCAATAATACGTGGGGCCAAACGGAAACGGCGGGAACCCCTTTGGCCGGCGCCGCATGGTTAACTCCAATGAAACCGGGTTCAGCGGGGGTGGAATTTCTTGGAATCCATATGGATGTCGTTGATCATGAAGGCAAACCGGTACCTCCGATGACCCTTGGAAATCTTGTTATCCGGACGCCATTCCCAATGCTTTGCCGTACCCTTTGGAAAGAACCGGAAAGATATTACCGTACCTACTACAGTCAAGTGGAAGGGGCTTATTTTGCCAGCGATATTGCTTTAAAAGATAAAGATGGGCATTTCTGGGTCGTGGGGCGTTCTGATGATGCCTTTAATGTTGCGGGTCACCGCCTCAGCACCATGGAGATGGAGAGCGCTGTCTTGGAAACGCCTGGAGTAGCGGAGGCCGCTGTCATCGGTGTTCCGGACCCTATAAAAGGAGAAGTTCCTTTCATATTTGTAAGGGTGTCGGAACAAGCAGACGATGAGGAGAAAATCAAAAAGAAAATTTCGGATGCTATTATTGAAAATATCGGGAAAATCGCCCAGCCAAAACAAGTGATTATTACGGAGTCATTGCCGAAAACGGTCAGCGGCAAAATCATGCGTCGCTTATTAAAAGAGATTGTATTAAAAGGTGACGTCGCCGGAGACATCACCGGGCTTGAAGATCCGGATACAGTTGCACATATTAAAACGATCATGTCGGAAGATCAAGTCATGAAATAAAACGTTCACAAGAAGACTCGGCTGTGGCCGCCGGGTTTTCTATTTTTTCACCAAGGAGGAGAAGTAATGATTGCATTGAAAGATATTGAAGAAGCAAGAGAAAGAATTGCGCATGTCGTCAAGCGGACCCCCGTCCTGAATTCCAATACATTATCGAAAAAAATCGGGAATGACTTGTTTTTAAAATGTGAGCATTTGCAAAAAACCGGTTCGTTTAAAATTCGGGGCGCTTCCAATCTAGTGATCAAAGAATCCGAACATCATGTAAAACATGTATTGGCTGCTTCTTCTGGCAATCACGGACAGGCGGTTGCTTATATTGCCAATGTGTTGGGAATTCGCTCAACAATCGTTGTTCCCAAAGATATTGCCCGTTGCAAGGAAGCAGCTATTGAGGCGTACAATGGAATAATTGACCATTGCGGTACTACATCAGGAGAAAGAATTGACCGTGCCCAATCCATATGTAAAGAAAGCGGAGCAACTTTCATCCCTCCTTATGACCACCCGTACATCATGGCAGGTCAGGGAACAGCCGGATTGGAAATCTTGGATCAGCTTGACAACATTGATGAAGTATATGTCCCGATTGGTGGAGGCGGTCTCATTTCCGGTGTCGCAACGGCCTTGAAGGAATCAAATCCAAGAATCCGTGTTATAGGTGTAGAGCCGGCGCTCGCAGATGATACCTATCAATCCTTTCAAGAAGGAAAAAGAATAAACATTGGTTCCACCACGACAATCGCAGACGGATTACGCGCTTCCATTCCGGGAGAGTTAACTTTCCCAATTGTGCAGCGCTATGTCGATGACATTGTATTGGTTGAAGAAAACGAGATCAAAGAAGCATTTACGAGTGTTTTTACGCTCATGAAACAGGTCATTGAACCATCAGGCGCAGTGTCAATTGCAGGGGTATTGAAAAGAAAGGCGGAGGGGAAAAGAGTTGTTGCTCTTGTGTCGGGAGGGAATGTGGACACCACGGTCGTTCCATCGCTATTTACTGATTGTTTGCTAAGCAGAGGATAAATGTTGATTGAATGTTCAGTTGAAGGTAAAGGTGTCTGACAAAAAAGAGCGGGAATGAAATTCCTCATAAGTTATTGACTCCTGACACTGACTGCTTCACCATACGACATGTTGGAATAAACCCCAAACTGATGGAAGAATTTGAGAAAAGAACGAAGTTGAGCTGATGAATGCGGCAAAAAGCATGACCGGTTACTGCTCGGGATGTATGTTTCAACTTGCGTACTCATATAAGCGTGACGGTGTAGCCATTTTTATACCTTATTCAATCCAGTACTCTATCAACTTTTGTTTATATCCGGAAAAAGCCAACGGGCATGTCCAAAAAATCAATTACAGGTAGTGGATGAAGAGGAAATGGAACTCTTCCTATTGGCTGCCGCTCATAAACAAAGCATGGAAGCTCGGGTATCTCTTGTCTGTATGGTAAATAGATTCCTAAAAGGGAAAAGAAGGAGAAGTATTCATGGACCGGACGGCTATTTTTATTAGTTCTGTTGCCCAAGATTCACTGACTCCCATAAGAAATTCTGTATTTGAAGAAATCCGCCATATGGGGCATGAGCCTATACGATTTGAGGATTCTATGAGATATATACATGAAGATTCTGTTCAGACTTGTTTAGAGTATGTTTCTAAAAGTGACATATTTCTTCTTTTTATCGCGGATAAAGCCGGCACTATGTTAGAGGATGAAGAAAAAACAATCACACATCTTGAGTTTTTGCGGGCATATCACGAAAAGAAGCGTTTAATTGTTTATGTATTTGATGAAGTGTTAACCACATATTTTCAACAAATTCGTCCTCAAATATTGAAAGCTCTTGAACGCTATGTACAAGAACATCATCAAGCACCTGATTCCGTGTTACGTGTAATAGAACAGTATTTGGATGTTCAATCTTTCAATGTTGAGGCTTATGTTTGGTATTTTTTATACGATGCTGAACAAAAAGGGGTGTATTTTGAAAGATGTGCCATTGGTACTGAAATGGTTTCTAATATGAAAGCCTATTTTTCTTCTTTATTTAAAGAAAGCATCCAATTGTTAAATATTCGTCCAGAAATTGAACAAAGTATTGAATACGTCCAAGTGTATGGTGATTACTATGAAAATTCCCTGGAACTCATCAGTTTACTGGATAATGGGCGAATCACGGATTGGAGGCGCTTTCTGACTATCTTGCGCTCTCAGATGACGGGGTTTGAGCTATTTACGAGAAAAACGAAATATCATCAAGAATCCATAGGTGCCATTATGGATTCAAATGCTGTAACAGTATATGAAAAAACGAATAACGACATGATCTGCATAGAATATGATGGAATAGCTACTCCTGAAAGCTTTTCTTTGGATGATTGTTCCTCCTATGTTGTACAAACGTACCATGATAAACTGAATAATGAAAAACTCTACTATTCAGTGGAGGAAAAGACATGTTATTTTCTATTTAAAGCGGGGTCTTATATTTTTTGCTTTCATCTGCCATTATTGGGCGGATGGGATCAATACAAACTCCAAACTTATCAAGATGACATCCTCAATGCTATACTGGAAGCGAAAGGATATGCTTATTGCTATTTTGTAAAAAAACTATTGGGGGGTTTGGCCATTGAAGGATAAAGAAGACGTCATTTTAATCGCCTCCGCACCCAAAGAATATGGAAAAAAAGTGGTAACAAATCGGTTGAACAAAATGAAACAGGATCGGGCCAACTTAAAAAAGAAATTATCTACTATTAAGGCATTTTCGCGTAATGTTCAGTCAAAGGATGTATGACTGTCCATAGAACACTTTTAATAGGGGGAATCTGCAGCAGGGTGATTGCTTACTGGCGGACGTGCCCGCGGCAACTGTGGTTAAGAGCATTGATGGCTAATTTGGATGTTTTTAAAAAAATCCGTTTTTGACATGACAGTTGAACGGAAAAGTCAAAATCGAAAAAAAAGAAAATGCCTATGACAATATCAAGAACAACTTGTCGTCAAGGGGGTTATAGCCGACTTGGATGATCGGTAACAGATTAATCTCATTATAAAAAACAGATCCGTTTTCCATTGATAGGCTCTTTCTCATAAGGTTGATTTTGCCAACGCATGTGTTTTTTGTCATTTTTACAATATTCAAGTCGAAAAATTGGCGTGATAGATGTATAATTATTATTTGTAGCAAGCATAAATTCCCAAAAGGAGGATGACTTTATCTGATGGAGTGGACGTTGGCTGGTTTGTTTGCTGTATCTGCGTTGTTGCTTATCATATCTTTTTCTTCTTCTCGCAAAGCGTCACAAGCCCGGCAAGAAGAAATTGATATGCTTCACATAACGAACATGAACGAAATAAATGAATTGCGGGACATGATTCAAAACATCGAGCATGACATTGAGATTGTGATCAACAAAGCAGGAATACAGCTTTCTTCAGAAGAAAGGGAAACTTTGCGTACAGTACTCAATTTGTATAAACGCAAATATTCGATTGAAAGCATAGCTCAAAAAACACGTATGACGGAAAACGAGATTAAGCAGATACTTGCTCCCTACATAACAGCTAATAGTGAAAGGAGAAAGGTTGCAAATGAAACTTAACCGACTGAGCAGCTTTGCAGCCGGCATTTTTCTGGCTACCGCCATTTCCAGTGCTGCCTACTTCACTATTGGAACGGAGGCATCAAAAGCTCCAGCTCAAACAAAGGAAGACAAATCGGATTCCGCCAGCAAGCCTTCTGATGAAAAAATGAAGGCTGAACTTGAATCTTCAGGCTATGTGGTACAAACGACCGAAGAATATAATAAAAGTTTGCAAAAAGCGAAAAAAGCAGCGCAAGAGGAAATAGCATCCAATGAACCGCAAAAAGAAGTCGTTAATGAAGTGATTATCAACGTAACCGATGGCATGACAAGCATCGATGTCGGCAGAATGCTGGAACAGGCAAAAATTGTTGAGAACGCCTTTCAATTCACGAAAGAGGTTGAGAAAAAAGGAGTGGAAAATCGCTTGCGTCCCGGCACATATAAGATTACGAGTGAAATGACGCCTGATCAGGTGATTTCCACCATTTTTAAAGAGTGACTTGCCCTTTGTAAAAAACCGATTTTCCTATTTGTAGGGAAAATCGGTTTTTCCATTTCATGAGTTCTAGAGCTTGACGAACAACATGTTATTTTGTTTGAGTCCAAAAGCGATAGGGCATTTTTCTCAAATTTTTTACGGTTATATCGTTTAAGCCAATCAAAACACTCATGGGACGTGGCGGATCAAGATGGGGGCAGTGTCATGGTCGGACAGATGACCGGCCCATTTGATTGGGAAACGATAAAACATCCTAAACCAATCAGCATGAATGCTGTTTTGAACAAGGAAAGATTACTAAGATATGTCGGTGCATAAGGAGCTGGCATTTTACTATAAATGTGCATTTTTGGGTTGGATCATATTTTACTTTATATAGACATATTATTTCCCTAAGAAATTTTCCGTATAATAGGGCCTTGAATCGGAATCAAAGGCTACCCCGACTCCTAAAGTGTTAAAATTCGTGCTTAATATATTTTCCCTATGGCCCAGTGAGTTCATTAATCCTTCATGGGCAAAAATACTGCTGGCCTGCCCGGAAGCAATATTTTCTCCCGCCGCTTGATAAGTGATGCGATCTTGTTTTAAACGATCAAATGGGGAAAGGCCATCCAAGTTATCATGGCTAAAATAGCGGTTTTTGGCCATATCCGCGCTGTGATCGCGTGCGGTTATTTTGACATGGTCATCCCATGAAAGAGGCGAGAGGCCATTTTGAACTCTTGCGGCATTTGTAAGATCAAAGAGCTGATACTCAAATCCTTCCTGTAACGCCTGATTACCGTCGGCAAAAAAATCTTGTTTTTGCTGTTCAAGATCCTTGCTGATGATTTGCAAAGCGGTAACCGTATCGTTTTCATGCTTGTCGAAAAATACGGTAATATAGCTATTGTCCAGCTCATAAATGTTGTACTCGCCATTGTTTTGAACTTGATACATGACGAGTCCTTTTTGAATCCCTTTGATCGGTTCACCAAGTTTTTCAATAATGGATTGTCTGGTGTCATTGCTTTTAATGCCCAGTTTGGATGAAATCAAATCCTGATTCGTATATAATCCGGCCACTTTTCCTTGATCATCGTATGCCGCCATAAAAAAGTTCTGATAGTTTTCATGATAAGCATGCCATTGTACGCCATATTCGTTAGAAGAAGCGCGCTTGGCTGCTCCAACCTGCTTTTCAACTTCTTCTTTTGTATCGCCAATTTCAACATTATGAATGGAAAATGTTTGTTCGGCTGGTGTTTCGAGATCCGGATTATTCACATCTTCCTGTTCCGGCTTTTCATTCGTATTTGAATCCAGTTCTTTCAGCTTTTGAGTAAGCGCCTGAAATCCATCTTCGAGTTCACCGAGAAGCTGGGCAATTTCCGGCTTGTTTTTAAACGTTTCAACGTAAGAGTAAATGTCATTAAATATAGATGGGCCATCTGCTGCCGCTTGATCTTTATTTTGGAAATATAAAAAGCATCCTGCAATGAACAAGCATATGAGAAGGGCTCTAAAAAACTTCAAATGGATTACCTCTTTCGATTTTCGGAGTTATTTGGTTTTATTTTATAATGTTTAAAAAGCAAATGGAAATAACTCGAGATTGGTAAATTAAGTATTGAACTATATTCAATTTGACATGAGGTATCCAAATTCATGTCAAAAGGCCACTTTCGCAAACGATCCTAAAAAATTAAGTCATACTATTGAAAAGGCTGGGAAACCTCTTCAGTGTTAGCCTTCGCCTTCATACAAACTTCATACTTAGCAGTGGCTTTATGACTTCTCCTTACTGTTTTAACTTACATTTTTATTTAAAAAACAGATAGGACATGACTTGTTTTATCATATCATTATACCCTTGCCTTCTTCCTGAAAAACCTGTTTTTCATATTCTTCATGTAATGTTAAGTGTAAGCAAAACGGACAGTGCAACTGTAAATTTACAAAGTATTCAACGGCAAATGCTCCCTTATGAAACTCTTGATCGGATAATGAGGTTTTGGATTTATTATATTTAATATTTTCGATTGTTTTCCCCGAACCCTTGCGTCCCTTATCAACCATTTCAGAATGCACCGCGAATTCCTTTCAGACTATCTACTGTACTTTCTAGATGTTAGTCCTTTGGAAATTTCCGCATAAAACAGAGTCGTTTTCTTTTTTTCTATTATAATAGAGTTTGTGTGATTCTATTATCTAATATGGGATACTATTATATATCGGGTTTTGAAAAAAAGGAGAATTACCGGTGTACAGAATATTTCTAATCGAAGACGATGTCCAGCTGGGTGAACTGATCCATAATCATTTGGAACGCTACGGATATGTCGTGTATCAGCCAAAGAGTTTTATGAATATAGTAGAGGAGTTTGCGGAAGTCCGACCTGATCTTGTTTTGCTGGATATTAACTTGCCTTATTATGATGGCTATTATTTGTGCAGAAGTTTTCGGCAGCAATCCAAAGTTCCGATTTTGGTCCTCTCTGCCCGGAGTCAAGAACTGGACCAGATTATGGCGATTGAGCTTGGGGCTGACGATTATATGACGAAGCCGTTTACGTTTGACATACTGCTCTCCAAAATCAAAGCAACCATCCGGAGAGTGTACGGGGAATATGCAACAAACGATGATTCAACTACTTGTGCCGGCCCGCTTTGTATTCATGCAAAAGACCTGACTTTGACATGCCGCGGGAAAAAAGTCGAGCTTAGCAAAAATGAATATAAACTGCTAAAAAAGTTGATGGCTCATCACGGCGCGTTTGTCTCGAGGGAAGAGCTGATCGAAGAGGTGTGGGATTCGGTTACTTTTGTCGATGATAATACACTCACCGTCAATATCGCCAGAATAAAGCAGAAACTCTCTGAATTGGGAGTAGGTCAAACGATCAAAAGCAGAAGAGGGGCGGGCTATATGTTGCAGGATCCGGATGTATATGAGGGACTATGATGCTGAAAGAAATATTATTGAAATTCCTCAAAGACAGAGCGCTTCTTATCGTTTTTTATATGGTGAACACGGTATGCATGATTGTTTTTTTTCATTTGAACGAAGGAGCAAACACGGAATTTTTGTATCCACTATCCATTGCAGTGTTTTTATTATTGGTCTATCTCATCATCGACTGGCTCCGCTATTATCAAACGAACCGTGCTATTGCGCTTATGTTAAGGGATCAATTTGTAGAGTTAAAGCCGCATACCGAAGAACAAAAAGCCTTTCAGCAATTGTTGCATAAAACCATTCATGAACATAGGGGCACATTCCATGAAATGCAGGAACAGAATAAGGAAAGGTTGTATTTTTTATCCCATTGGATGCATTATTTAAAAACGCCTGTTTCCGTGATAGAACTGATCATTCATAAGGAAGGAGAAGCAACGGGAACCGCTCAGGCGCTGGAAAAAATTCGGCAAGAAAATAAACGGCTGCATACATCGATCGAACAAGGCTTGACAATGATCAAAATGGAGAGTTTTGAAAATGACCTGGAATTAAAATCCATTGATTTACTCGCTTCCTTGAGAAAATTAATCAACGGCCGAAAAAGGGAATGTATTTATCAATCCATATTTCCTTCCATTGAATTCGCTGGCACGGCCGCTTACATTGTTAGCGACTTGAAATGGAACGAATTGTTATTGGACCAAATCATCTCTAACGCAATCAAATACTCAAGCGCAAAAAACGGAAGTAAAAAACTTATTTTTCACATTGAAGAAATAGAAGAGGTTACAACATTATCCATAACGGATGAAGGAGTGGGCATCCCATCTTATGATCTGGAAAGGGTGTTTCAGCCATTTTTTACGGGCGAAAATGGCCGGCAATTTCCAAATTCAACAGGGATCGGGCTTTATCTCTGCAAGAAAATCGCGGACAGACTTGGCCATACGATCATGATACACTCCAAAGTTGCCGAAGGTACAACGGTCACGATCCGTTACGTATCCGGAAAAAAACCTGACCAATAACCAGGAATAAAACATACTAACATTAGTAGTACCCACCAAGGCCAGGATTTGTGCTACTATTTTTTTATAGTAGAAGTGAAGAAAGGTTGAATACCCCCTGGGACCGATGAAGAGTCCGTTTCACACTCTTATGTGAATCAGTTTAGTATGTTAAATCCGTAGAGATAATATAAAAGAAAATGGAATCGATCAGGCGCGTCCACAAAATCAGTGAAAATTGATTTTCTGTGGCAGTCCTTTTCGGTCGTATCGTTACCTTACATTTTTGTAAGGTATTTTTAGTGTAAGCGATGGATCGGATGATGTTTGTATATTAGGATGTAGAGGGATGGCAGTTTGTTGAAACAGGGGGAAGCAACATGGTTATTTTAGAGGCTAACAAGATAACGAAAGTTTACGGAGAAGCCAGTGGAGAAGGCGCCACAACAGCACTCAGGGGAGTGAGCCTTTCTATGAATAAAGGAGATTTTATTGCAATCATGGGCCCGTCCGGAAGCGGCAAAACAACCCTGCTGAACGTATTGAGCGGAATTGATCGGCCTACTTCGGGAGAAGTGATGCTTGCGGGGCATTTCATCAGCGAAATGTCAGGAGATGACTTAGCCTTGTATCGCCGCAGGCAATTGGGTTTTGTATTTCAAGAATTTAATTTATTGGATAGCTTAACAGTTAAAGAAAATATCATGTTGCCCATGGTGCTGGAACACAAAAGCGCTGGCGCAATGGAAGAAAAGGTGCAAAAGCTCGCCCGCTTATTTGATATAGAGGATATTTTACACAAGTATCCCTATCACATATCCGGTGGCCAGCAGCAAAGAACAGCGGTTAGCCGCGCGCTGGTGAATGAACCGAGCATCCTATTTGCCGATGAACCAACCGGAAATCTGGATTCCAAATCGGCGGCGGCGATCATGGAATGCTTTGAAAAAATTGTACGCGACCTTTCGACAACGATTCTTCTTGTCACCCATGACGTTTTTGCCGCAAGTTACTGTCAAAAAGTGGTCTTTATAAAAGACGGCCTCATCCATTCCCATATTGTCAAAAAGGGGACGAGGAAAGAATTTTTAAACCAGATCATGGATAATCTTGCCGTTTTGGGAGGAAGAACCCATGACTTTTAATCAAATCGTGTGGAAAATGGCAAAAGTTCAATATAAGAAGTATCTCTTTTATTTTTTGTGCAACAGTTTTGCCATTATGTTCTTCTTCATGTTTTCCACTGTGTATTTTAACGAGCGGATCGAACAGGCAAAAATATTAGAAGGGTTACAGGGTGCTTTAATGATCCCGGCCGTCGCTCTAGTCGTTTTTACTATTTTTTTCATTGGCTATTCCCACAATATCTTTATGAAACGAAGGGGAAGTGAATTCGGGCTTTTCATGACATTGGGAATGACTAAGCGTGACATCGCCAAAGTGCTACTTTTGGAAAATGGTGTTATTGCGCTTTTATCCATTTTTTCCGGCATTCTGGGGGGCGCCGTCTTTTCCCGGCTTTTCTTTCTGATATTAATGAATAGTGTAGGATTGCAAGAAATTCCTTTTCATATAAGCGGGAAAATGCTGTTGTATACGCTCATTGCTTTTTTAGCGGTTTTTTCGACAGCCGTCGGATACTCCTTATTTCGAACGCTTCATCGCAACGTGATTCAAACGTTGAAAAGTAACAAGGTGGCAGAAACGATCAAGATGAAAAGTCCAGTGCTGGGCGGTTTTGGGTTCGTGGTCATGATTGGTTCTCTCTTGTTTTTTTATTTCACGTTTTCACAGGCTACCGATGGACTCGTGCTTTTGTGGACGGGTACGTTATTGGGAGGATTGTACTTAAGCCTTTATCAATTTACCAGCTTTTTTATCGAGCTTGCGAAAAGAAACAAGCCTTTTTATTATCGCAGATTGTTATTTTTGACGAGCCTTGATTATAGATTTAAACAATTGACATCGGTATTGATGCTTGTGACGGTCATGATCATGGTGACCCTCTTTTTTACCACCGTATTATTGGCTTTTTACCAATCAGCCAAAAAAGAAGCGTTAGAAAGAAACCCTTACGATATCGCTTTTATTCAAACCGAAACAAAAAATAATATTCCTATGGAAGAGGTCTATTCGCTTTTGGACCGGAAGGAAAATCGGGTTCAGAAGCACCTGGAAATCCCAGTCTATACCTATTACAAAAAAACAAAATGGGATTGGCAATACCAATATGTGTTTATGCCAGTGGATCATTTTAATCAATTAACTTCCGATCAGAAGACTGTCGGACCTCGTGAGTATTTGTATTTTATGAATGAGAATCCGGATTACGGAGAAAGCAATAGTGATTATGAAGAAGGGATTAGTTTGACAAGTGGAACGAAACAGATAAGCTATTCGCTGAAGGAAACGATTATAAGAAATGAAATGAATTCTAATCTTGGACTTAATGACATTCTCGTTGTAAGCAATGCCGAATGGGAGTATCTGCTAAACAATGTAAAAGGTTTTGAATCAACGATTCATTTAATAAATGTAGAAAACTGGGAAAGCTCCATGGATGCGGTGGAGGAATTGGGCAAACGGTTTACAAGTTATAATCAATCTACTCCGCCGATCACTGATGTTCGGACAGAACATATTTCTGAAGAAGAATTATTTCAGATTATTTCCAAAGTGGAGGACTACCATTCCAGTAAAAACGTCAATGGCATATTGTTTTTTGTGATGACATTTATCAGTATCATTTTTTTCTTTGGGTCGTTTATTCTCCTATACTTACATATTTTTGCCGACATTGAGCAGGAGAAGGGAAAATTTAAAAAAATATATAAAATCGGGATTACTTTAAAGGAAGTAAAAAGAATGATTACCCAAGAGTTAATGATGTTGTTTTTTTTACCCGCCATTCTTGGATCGACCTTGGCGTTCCTATTTATTGTTATTATGACGACAGATAGTGGCGGAATAATGAAAAACCTTGATATCGCTCTGCACTTTTTTATCATCGCGGCTATTTACCTGTGCATCCAAACAGGATACCTTTTGTACGCCCGGAAGAAAATGGTACAACACCTGACTGAATAAAGGCGAGCCCGATTTCGTTTAAATTGATGATGAATCAACAAATAATACATGCAGGTGGATTTTATGGTACAATGAATGTGGGTACCCCCGTAACGTATTTTAATATTTTGACCAGAAGAGGGTGAGCTTGATGAACAATACGGATGAAATTAAAGTTACACACCGATCCTCTAAAGAAAAAGAACAATTGATTAACCGGTTAAAACGGATTGAAGGCCAAGTCCGCGGTATTCAAAGCATGATCGAAAATGACCGTTATTGTGTGGACATTTTAACCCAAATATCCGCCATTAATGCCGCCATGAATAAGGTGGGGCTTCAACTGTTGGAAAAGCATACACAACATTGTGTAGCGGATGCGGTTAAAGATGGAGACGGAGAAAGTGCCATCCAAGAATTGATGGAAGTATTTAAACGTTTTTCCAAGTCCCTATAAAAAATGCCAGTGCCGTTATGCCGGCACACATTTTTATTGACATACCTATCTGGGGTATGGTAAATTGATTTGTGAAAGGAATAAAATTGCCATAACAAGGAAAAATGATAGTGGTGTTTTTACACTGTTTTTTTCTTGGAGCGTTATTTCATTACCATACAGGGGTAATGTAAAATAAAACCACCAAATGGGAGGAATGATTGTATGGAACAACAAACATTGCATGTAAAAGGGATGTCTTGCGGCCACTGCGTAAATTCGATTGAGGGCGAAGTCGGAAAACTGGACGGTGTTCGATCTGTCAAAGTCCATCTGAATGAAGGAAAAGTCGATGTTTCTTTTGATGCGAATTCTATCAGTTTGCAAGCTATTAAAGATGTCATTGAGGACCAGGGATACGATGTGGTGTAACCATCTGAATCAAAAGGAAATAAAATAAATCGTGCAGTTTGTGGCACGATTTATTTATTGAACGAAATATACCCCACTACAGTATGAGCATCGGGAGTGATGAATGTGAGTCAAAAGGAAACAACGCTGCAAATATCAGGGATGACCTGCGCCGCTTGTGCAACCAAAATTGAAAAAGGCTTGAAGAGGATGGAAGGCGTAGAAGAAGCAAACGTAAACTTGGCGATCGAAAAAACCAAAATTACGTATGATCCGGAAAAAGTAGATGTATCGCAATTTAAGGAGAAAATCCATTCACTGGGGTATGACGTTGTAACTAAAAAAGTCGAGTTTGATATTTCGGGAATGACGTGTGCTGCCTGTGCCAATAAAATTGAAAAAAAGCTAAACAGGCTGGATGGTGTGGATAAGGCCGCCGTGAACTTTGCTATGGAAACAGCTCTTGTGGAATATAATCCTGATCAGGTTTCTATTCCCGATATGAAAGAAGCGATCAAAAAGCTTGGCTATACCCTGGAGCAAAAGCAAGAAAAAGCGGGGGAACAAGTAGATCATCGGACAAAGGAGATCGAAAAACAGTTCGGAAAGTTTCTTTTTTCCGCCATCTTGTCTTTTCCATTGTTATGGGCCATGGTCAGCCACTTTGAGTTTACGTCTTTCATTTGGCTCCCTGACATGTTTATGAATCCATGGGTTCAATTCGCGCTTGCCACACCTGTTCAATTTATTGTAGGCGGACAATTTTATGTCGGGGCGTATAAAGCGTTGCGCAATAAAAGCGCCAATATGGATGTGCTTGTTGCATTAGGTACTTCAGCCGCCTATTTCTATAGTCTGTATTTAAGCATCAGGTCGATTGGATCAGATGCCCATATGGTTGAACTCTATTACGAGACAAGTGCCGTACTGATTACTTTGATCATTTTGGGCAAGCTGTTTGAGGCGAAGGCCAAAGGCAGGTCTTCAGAAGCCATTAAGAAGTTAATGGGATTGCAAGCCAAAAACGCAACAGTCGTTCGTGACGGCCAGGAAATGACGATTCCGGTTGAAGAAGTTTTACAAGGCGATATTGTTTATATAAAGCCGGGGGAAAAAGTACCGGTTGACGGCGAAATTGTTGAAGGTCAATCGGCGCTTGATGAATCCATGTTAACCGGGGAAAGCGTTCCAGTCGATAAAACCATTGGCGACACGGTGATTGGGTCAACGATTAATAAAAACGGCTTCTTAAAAATCAAAGCAACCAAAGTTGGAAAAGAGACGGCCCTTGCACAAATTATTAAGGTAGTAGAAGAAGCCCAAGGTTCCAAAGCGCCGATTCAGCGCATGGCCGACGTCATCTCGGGTATTTTTGTTCCCATTGTTGTGGGGATCGCGATTGTCACTTTCCTTGTGTGGTATTTTGCGGTGAGTCCGGGAGAGTTTGCGGTTGCCCTTGAAAAATTCATTGCTGTACTGGTCATTGCCTGCCCATGTGCTCTCGGATTGGCCACCCCCACATCCATCATGGCAGGATCAGGGCGCGCTGCGGAATTCGGGATTTTATTTAAAGGTGGAGAACACCTTGAAACGACTCATCAGTTAGACACGATTATTCTTGATAAAACCGGTACAGTGACCAATGGGGAACCTTCGTTGACAGATGTGATATTGGCGGAAGGTATGGACGAAAGCGAATTTTTAATGCTTGTCGGCACTGCAGAAAGAAATTCAGAACATCCCCTTGCCCAAGCGATTGTTGAGGGAATCAAGGAGAAAGGGATTGAACTGGGCTCACCGGACGAATTTGAAGCCATCCCCGGTTTCGGGATACAATCAACGGTCGATGGCAAACAATTACTGGTCGGCACACGCAGGTTGATGGCTAAACATGCCATCCATATTCAAGAGCACCTGCCAAAAATGGAGGAATTGGAGAAACAAGGGAAAACGGCTATGTTGGTGGCTGTCGATAACCGTTATGCAGGCATCGTTGCCGTATCCGATACGATTAAAGAAACATCGAAAGAAGCGATTGCCCGTTTGCTAGAGATGGAATTGGATGTCGTCATGATCACCGGGGACAATACCGCAACCGCCCATGCGATCGCCGAACAAGTCGGTATCAAGCATGTCATTGCGGAAGTACTGCCTGAAGGCAAGGCAGAAGAAGTGAAAAAGCTGCAACAGGCGGGGAAAAAAGTAGCCATGGTGGGAGATGGAATCAATGATGCTCCGGCATTGGCAACCGCTGATATCGGAATGGCGATTGGTACAGGCACCGATGTCGCAATGGAAGCGGCGGATATCACGCTTATCCGCGGTGACTTAAACAGTATCGCCGATGCGATTTTCATGAGCAAAAAAACCATCATCAATATTAAGCAGAATCTGTTCTGGGCGCTGGCATACAACAGTTTGGGCATACCGATTGCCGCAGCCGGTTTCTTGGCCCCGTGGCTTGCCGGAGCAGCGATGGCTTTTAGTTCTGTATCAGTTGTGCTTAACGCACTAAGGCTACAGAGAATCAAGTTAAAGGCTTAGTTTTGGATTCAGAATGGAGGAAACACCTATGAAACGAAGTGTTTTGATTTGGCTCGTTACCGGTATCGTTTATCTTGGGGCAGTGATCGCGGGCTACAGTCTATATGCAAATATGAATTCAAACACCGATGAGCCTGCTAATCATGGGGCTATGCAAACGGAGGAAAATATGAATCATTAAAGACATAAAACCGAAAGGCCTACATGATTCGGTATTGCCCATTGAGCTTCATGTTGGTAAAACACGCAGCGACCTTTATGTGGATACGGATTTAAATCAAAGGTCAAACGGTTGAATAATCCTCTTATCAATATTTCGGCATTAATGACAAAGATTTTGGTTCAAATGTCCACACAATAACGGTCATTTGAACCAAAAAAAATGTGTGAAAAAGCTTGACCCCGCATTTTTAAACTTTGAGCCGAATTCATGTTAGGCGGCCAATTTTGTAATAAAGGTTTGATAATAAATTTGAAATGGTGCAGGGAGAGGACTGGGCGCCCTTTCTTCCCAAAAAAAATGAAGGAATTCGGTTAAGGAATTTCTTCATTTTTTGCTGATGATCCTACAAAGTAATTCCAATGAAAAACATTGGCATGTTGCTTTTGCGTCATACAAAAGTTACACTTGGTATTAGGTACATCTTCATAAAAATGATATAGGATCTGAACAATTGGAAGAAAATATGAATCATCATAGACATAAAAGCGAAGGGAACCTGAACAACTGTAAACAAGTCAAATGGAGGTTGGTCCGACGATCATGTAATAAAGAAAGCAAGTGGAGAATGACACCTTTCCCTTTTCAATTTACAGGCTTTAAGCCCAGCTGCTCCAAAGCTGGTACTGCTGCAATCCTCAAAGTAACCCACGTTGGGCTCTTTCCCCAATTTTTTAGCACTGCAATGGCAATGCTCCATCCAGTCCCATGAATACCAATGATTAGAAAATTTATAATATTTAGGATCCAATAACTGAATAAGCGTATAATTGCCACTGGGTGTACTGTTTCCTACTACTTCGAGGATTTCACCACAACTGCCAAAACATCTTCTTCATTTAAATGACCTGAATTTTCTTCACTAATAGAGTTATAAAGCAAATAAAATTCTTTAACATCATCGCTTAATTGCTCAATGTCATTTTTACTATGCGCAATGTTACCATTTCCAGGTCAATCACCGCCCATTTTTAACCGTTAATGGATCTGAAATAACTCGTACTGTTAATTAGTAGACGGTATGCTTATTGTTGCTTTGCCATCTACTATTTTTTGAAAGCTGCTATGTTCCAATAGGGGCGACCTTCCATCCTGACTTTCAATATCTCATTAGGGCAGCCAAGAATTATCATTTTCATCAAAAGGTTTATAAAAAATTAACATATACACCACCACACGGAGCCAATCATTAGGTAGAATGAACATATAACCAAATTTATATAAGGAGCTGCTGAGAAGGTTTTTCTTCTTTTTCACTTCGAAGTTCTATAAAAACTGGCAGTAGGAGGGACTATAAAAGAACATACACTGATAGGAACAAGGTGTTTGTCTGCGCTTAGGGAAAAGGATTTCAATATAGTTGACTTTTATCAATTACCATTTTTTCACTTACAGCTTCCATAAAACCTAAAAGGGGAAAGGTTGAACAAATATGAACGCAAAGCAGACTGTATTTGTCAATAAATTTACAGATGGAATACTTGATCCCAATAAAGAAATGGAGTATGTCGTTCAAGATGGAGGATATATCGTCGCCAATACAACGCCTGGTTGTTGGGGACCCATGATAACGCCTGCTTTAAAAGGAGGACATGAAGTTACAAAACCAGTGTATGTGGAAGGTGCCGAAGTAGGCGACGCCATTGTTATTTATATTAAATCAATCGAAATCACTTCCATGGCGACGGCATCTGGAAACGATAAGCCAGTGGAAGGGCGTTTTAATGGCGATCCGTTTGTCGCCGCAATTTGCCCCGTCTGTAACACGGTCAATCCCGAGACAGTTATTAAAGGAATTGGTAATACGGCCATCCATTGTAAAACTTGTGATACTGATATTACTCCATTTGATTTTACACATGCTTATACGATTGCTTTCGATGATCAAAAAACAATGGGTCTGACCCTTACGAAAGAAGCAGCGGAAACGGTAGCCAAAGATGGCAGAAAATACATGTGTACGCCGGAGCAATCTATTCAAAATCCAATAGTGACTTTTGCACCTCATGATATGCCTGCGACGATGGCGAGAATCCGGGCGTTTTTAGGGCAACTAGGCACTGTTCCCGCAAGACCGATGCCAGACTCTCATAATGCTGGGGATTTTGGGCAATTTTTATTGAATGCGCCGCATGATTATGGAATTACCGAAGAGCAACTTGAGGATAGAACTGATGGCCATATGGATATTAATCGTGTGCGAGAGGGCGCGATACTCATTTGCCCAGTTAAGGTAAAAGGTGGCGGTGTCTATCTCGGTGATATGCATGCTATGCAAGGAGACGGAGAAATCGCCGGACATACAGCAGATGTTGCGGGTATCGTGAACCTGCAAGTACGAGTATTAAAAAATATGCAACTGGAAGGTCCGATCCTTTTACCAGTGGAAGAGGATTTACCTTATTTGGCCAAGCCTTTTACCGAACAAGAAAAACTGCGCGCCAAACAATTAGCAAAACAATGGAATATGAATGAAATCGAAGATTTATGTCCCATATCATTTGTAGGCACAGGCGCTAATTTAAATGACGCGACAACGAATGGCATGGAACGGGCTGCCAACTTTTTCGGCATTACGGTGCCGGAAGTGATGAATAGAGCTACAATTAACGGGGCTATTGAAATTGGCCGCCATCCTGGGGTGGTGACCGTAACATTTTTAGTTCCTGAATCCTATTTAAATAATAAAGGGTTGTTAGATTTAGCAAAAGAACAATATGAATTGTAAAGCTTAACACATCGTATAGGCGAGCTGACAGATACAGAAGTTCATTTTTTTAAAAAGAACCTAACGGCTGGGATGGTACAAAAAGTCAGTGACAGCTGACTTTCTGCGCCATCCCCTTTTTCATCTAAATATCGCGTTGAAATAATGGAAGGTCCTTTATTTTCGCTATCAATTCAATAATATTATGCTATCCTTTTATATAGGGGGTTAATGGTACCAATGCAAATAATTGATATGATGATGCTCTTAATAACGATTTCGCTTATCGTTTTTGTAGTGAGACAGAAAAAACTTGAAAACAAAATAGATTTTATATTGATTTTAATCGGGGCTGTTGCCATATTTATTGTAAATAATGTGTTTGTTTGGATCACCATTTGGGTGATGCTATTTCTTTATTTTGGGGTAAAGTATTTTATATTGAACAAAAAATCACGTTGACCAATCGTAAGTGGGAGCATTGTTCGCTCCAAAAGACGGGCATCACTATCTTGAACCTGCTTGGCCTGTTGTAGTTGATCAAACAATGACTAGAGATAGATAGGACAAGTTCATTTTTATTGGCTAAAGTCAATGTACTACTATAAACTATTATCGGAGACAGGTGTTTTATTAGGATCAGCCTCAGTAAAAGCGATCATTTATTAAGATCATAACTGAAACCGTTAAACATAGCTAAAGGAGAGGAACGTTGTTGACAGAAATTTATAAAGCACTTTCAATTGCGGGAACAGATCCAACCGGAGGAGCAGGTATTCATGCAGACTTAAAAGCCTTCCAGGAACAGGGAGTGTATGGAATGGCTGTGATTACATCGGTTGTGGCCCAAAACACACTCGGTGTTAAAAGCTTTGAGGAAATGTCCCAAAATAATATTTCTCAGCAAATAGACTGTGTAATTGAAGACATCAAGCCTGATGCCGTAAAAACCGGTATGCTTGCAAGTATAGACATTATTGAACTAGTAGCTGAAAAGTTGAAAGCGGCAAATATTCAATCATATGTGATGGACCCGGTTATGGTCGCCAAAAGCGGGCATCATTTGCTTTATCAGGATGCTATTGATCATCTTAAAAAGTTATTGATTCCACAAGCGACGGTGATTACGCCCAATATCCCGGAAGCAGAAGTAATAATCGGGAAATCCATAGAAACTTTACAGCAGATGCGTGATGCCGCCAAAGAAATTGTCCAAGTATATGGAGCTAAAGCAGCCATCGTAAAAGGCGGGCACAGGGACGGAGAAGCCCGCGATGTTCTATACTTTGACGAGAACTTTGAGGAGTTTGTTTCTCCCCGTTTTGATACGAAGCATACTCATGGAACAGGTTGTACGTTTTCAGCAGTTATTACGGCGGAGCTTGCAAAGCAAAAAAGTATAAAGGAAGCTGTTACAGTAGGAAAAGAATTTATTTCCGCCGCCATTAAACATACCCTCGGTATTGGGAAGGGACAGGGGCCTACAAATCATTTTGCGTATCGCTCGATGAATCAGCAGATAGCTAGACAACCATTGTGATTTATGAAGTAAAATTTCTTGCTTTTGCTAAAAAACACCCTTATAACTGCAGAGTCTAATGGAGAGCAGCCGGCTGACCATAATAAAAAATGAGCCGGCTGGAAAAAATTTGGGAATTTCCGATTATCCGATTAAATGTAAAAAGGAGGACAACAAGATGTTAAAAGTATTCTTGGTTCCTCACGAGTTACAATATGCCAGGTCTATCTCAGAGCTATCTTCAGAACCTGAAGTTAAGGATGCTTTAGGTCTTAGCGAAGACCATACATCCTTAAAAGGTACTGAGGATTTTATCAATTTTATTCTGGAACAGGAAAAATTAGGAAAGCAATATTCAAGGGTTATCTTAAACGAAGACCGCAAAGTAATCGGCGTGATCACACTAAAAGATATAAATAGAAACAATCAAACGAGTCATATGGGAACTTGGATAGGTCATCCATATTGGGGAAAAGGTTATAATCAAATAGCAAACCATGTATTTTGAGTGTAATAGAAAAGGATGTTTTTCTTGAATGGTATTCATATTGATTTCCGGTAAGGATTTCCTGCCAAAGAGGGAATGGAGGACAGCCGGCTAAAAAACAAATGAAGGCTTGCTTGTATAACTGGTTTGGCATTTTGTTTTTAGTTTACATAATATATATTATAGGAAGTACAGGCAGGAAAATGCATTTTGTCTCAAAACCAAAGTATACTTTAAATAGTGAGACAAACAAAAAAACACAGGTTATGAACTGGCCTGTGTTTTTTTGTTGTTCAAGTATTGGCGCGGTGTTCCCATATATTGTGTAGTCCGAACGTGCCGATCCAATGAAGTGAATTCCATATATATAGGTGCGTCGAGCAGCCATGGCACATGAGAATAAAATGATCTGTCAGCATGTATAATAAAAGATATTGCTTCCGGGAGCATTTTCTCATATTGTTTTAATTTTTCACGAACGGCAAATACATCATTTTCCTTATCGCTTAAACAAATGTTACCTTTCATGACATATTCTCCGAGTTCGGGTCTCCATTCAGCGGTTAAAATATCTTCCTGATCATGATGAACGTTTAATAAGTTTAATGCATACTTATAGCCAATGGCCAAATAGCGGTTTGATGAATGATCCGATAAAATGAATGTATATTTCCGTCCATCTACCGGATGATAAACCGTTGCAGGAGGCAAAATGGTGACAGAAAAATGTTTCGTTTGCAATTTGTTCACGCTGTACTGCACCCCCCCATCCATGTTCTATTACATAATATGACGAACGCCTACAAGGGGTGATGCATCTTTTGCATTTCAAGCAAATTGAATTTCAAATCAACAGGGTTGGCTATTTTTAGCCGGTGCACCTTTATTCCCCCACCGGTAATAAGGTTACACTTCCTATTTGGTAAGCTCAAGTTGGCGCCCCCTAAAGGAAGCGCTTCCATTTTTTCTAAATGTGTTGGCGGTGCTGTCAAAGCTTTCCTTGTTCCAGTCGCTTCGCTTGCACTAGTACCTCCTATGCGTCGCAAGCCTTCCGGCAGTTGATCCCCCAGTGGCCATCTCGTTTTCTCTCAATTTGGGGTAATACCAGCGTAGCTGACACTACCCACAAAGTAGATGGAATGAAATTAGAAATTTATCGGTTACATCGTTATATTCCTGTTGGGTATCCGTTTAGTTTATATATTGTTATAAGTCTTTCTTTTATCGGGGAAACTTTTTTAATACGCACCCGTACGTATTATTGGACACTTAACTTTTTGGAGGTGTTAACATGTTATTGTTAAGCATGGGTATTTTTTTATTTGCTGTTTTAGGTGTGTTTCTATTGAATGGAAAAGGAATGTTTCTTATTGCAGGATTTAATACACTATCAAAAAAGGAAAAAGCAGAGTACGATAAACTGGCGTTGAGTAAATTCTATGGAAAAACGTTGCTAGCTTTGTCAGTAAGCATGGTATTTTGGTTATTAAGCGACATATTACAAAACAATTTACTATTCATTATTGGTTTGATTTTATTTACAGGTATTATTATCTTTGGCTTAGTGTACTCTCGGTTTGGGGATCGATTTAAAAAAGGGGTTCTATGTCAAATGTTGGGGTGGAGTGAGATGGAATCTCACCCTACCCAACATGACTTCCAATTTTTTTATACTTATGTAAAAGAAGTATTCT
>NZ_JAFBFH010000035.1 GCF_016909185.1 Siminovitchia thermophila
TTCGCGCGCCGATGGTAATGAGGGGCTTCCCCTTGTGAGAGCAGGACGTTGCCGGGCAAGCGAAAACATAGAGTGGATACGCTCTATGTTTTTTCTGTTTTATTCCGAAATAGCCATTTTTTTGCTTTGGTTTTATTTTGTCGGAAAAAGGCAAAAATATAGATGACCGATCTGATTGCAAAAGAGGCTTTTTTTCGTGTATAATTTAAGTCAAATATAGTCAAAGTCAAGCATAAAGTCAGGGAGGCGGCTTGATGATGCGGAATGTGTCAGATATTATCGAGGAATATTTAAAAAAAGTATTGGAACTTAGTGAAGGCGAAATCGTAGAAATAAAGAGAAGCGAGGTGGCTGATAAGTTTCAATGTGTTCCCTCGCAAATTAATTATGTGATTAACACCCGTTTTACGATGGAAAGAGGATATATGGTAGAGAGCAAGCGGGGGGGAGGCGGTTATATCCGAATTTCCAGGGTGAAAATTCATAATCAGGCCCATCTAATTGATCAATTAAAAGTGCTGATTGGGAAAAAGATCTCTCAAACAAGAGCGGAAGATGTTATTATGCGACTATTGGAGGAAAAAATACTGAACGAACGCGAGGCAAAATTAATGCTAAACGTGATTGACCGGACAGTATTACACATCGATTTACCGGAAAGAGACGAGCTGCGCGCTCGTATGTTAAAAGCGATGCTGTTGTCGATTAAATATGATTAGGGGAAAAGGAGGATGGCTATTATGGTTTGTCAAGAGTGTAAAGAAAGGCCGGCCTCCCTGCATTTTACGAAAGTTGTGAATGGGGAGAAAACCGTTATTCAGCTGTGTGAGCGCTGTGCACAGGAAAAAGGGGAACTTTATTTGCTTCAAGGAGGGACCGGCTTTTCGATCAACGATATGCTTGCCGGACTATTGAATATTGATCCCGCTTATCAGCAAGCGGCTCCGGAATCGATTTCCGGAGGAGTGCTTCAGTGTGAAGTTTGCAAGATGACTTACCCGCAATTTGCCAAGGTTGGGCGATTCGGATGTGCAAACTGTTATAAAACATTTCGGCACCAGCTTGCCCCCATCATTAAAAGACTGCACAGTGGGAATATGGCACATGGAGGGAAAGTGCCTACAAGGATTGGCGGATCTTTGCATTTGAA
This sequence comes from Siminovitchia thermophila, assembly GCF_016909185.1. Classification (GTDB taxonomy): domain Bacteria; phylum Bacillota; class Bacilli; order Bacillales; family Bacillaceae_C; genus Siminovitchia; species Siminovitchia thermophila. The sequence goes on from NZ_JAFBFH010000035.1 coordinate 1,151, forward strand.
AAAAGAAATAGAGTTGTTAAAAGAGAAACTCGGTTTTTTGGTTCGGCAGGAAGAATTTGAAAAAGCCGCAGAAGTACGCGATCAAATTCGCTCCCTTGAAAAAAAATTGCATGAAGGGGAGGATAAAAGCGAATGAGTCTCGAAAAGTTTCTTAATCAAGCTCTCAGTTCTTGGATGAGTTCGGAAGGCCCTGATTCGGATATTATTTTAAGCTCCCGCATCAGATTGGCCCGAAATCTGCGAAATTATAAGTTTCCTACGTTGTTTAGCAATGAGGAAGCGAGGGAAATTATTCATAAAATAAATGAAACGATCCAAGTACATGCTTTCCGCGACTACGGTGCATTGGAATTTTTGGAAATTGACGGATTAAAAGATTTGCAAAAAAGAGTGCTCGTGGAAAAGTATTTGATTAGTCCAAGGTTGGCGGAGCAAGCAACCCATGGAGCAGTCTTCCTTTCCGAAAAAGAAGACGTCAGCGTTATGATCAATGAGGAAGATCACATCAGGATACAATGCCTCTATCCGGGCTTGCAAATTATGGAGGCATTGGAACGCGCAAGTAAAATTGATGACCTGTTGGAAGAACATGTTGATTATGCGTTTGATGAGCAGTTTGGCTACTTAACTACATGTCCGACTAATGTTGGAACTGGATTGCGCGCATCCGTCATGGTTCATTTGCCTGCTCTGATTCTTACTCGTCAAATGAATCAGATTATCCCAGCCATCAACCAGTTGGGACTTGTCGTGAGGGGAATATATGGAGAGGGCAGTGAGGCTCTGGGAAACATATTCCAGATCTCCAACCAAATTACATTAGGGAAGTCTGAAGAGGATATTGTGGGCGACCTAATAGGTGTTGTTCATCAAATTGTGGCCCAAGAAAGGGCAGCCCGTGAAGCATTAGTGAAAACATCAAACATACAATTAGAAGACAAAGTGTTCCGATCATACGGGATCTTGGCCAATTGCAGAATTATTGAAACAAAAGAGGCGGCAGAATGTTTATCTGACGTCAGATTGGGCATAGATACAGGATATATTACTCATCTTTCAAGAAACATATTAAATGAACTCATGATTTTGACACAACCAGGATTTTTACAACAATATGCAGGAGGGCCGCTTCGACCTGTTGAACGGGATATAAAAAGAGCGGCGTTAATCAGGGAACGTTTAAAGCTTGAAGAGAAACGGACAGGAGGAGATTAGCATGATGTTTGGTCGTTTTACAGAGAGAGCACAAAAAGTATTGGCCCTTTCCCAGGAAGAGGCAGTTCGCTTGGGCCATGGAAATATTGGCACTGAGCATATTTTACTCGGTCTTGTCAGAGAAGGGGAAGGAATTGCAGCCAAGGCGTTATACGGACTTGGTCTCGGTCCAGAAAAAATTCAAAAAGAAGTTGAAAACTTGATTGGACGCGGAAAAGATACGTCTCAGACGATCCACTATACCCCACGGGCCAAAAAAGTAATGGAGCTTTCGATGGATGAAGCAAGAAAACTCGGCCATTCATATGTGGGCACGGAACATGTTTTGCTTGGACTAATTCGTGAAGGTGAAGGTGTAGCGGCGCGAGTCTTAAATAATCTGGGTGTCAGCCTCAACAAAGCGCGACAGCAAGTTCTCCAACTTTTAGGGAGCAATGAGGCCAGCACACATGGCGGTGGAAATGCTTCTAGCGCCAATACGCCGACACTGGACAGTTTGGCCCGCGATTTAACAGCAATAGCCAGGGAAGGGAGCCTGGACCCGGTGATCGGCCGGAACAAGGAGATCCAACGCGTCATTGAGGTACTCAGCAGGCGGACAAAAAATAACCCGGTTCTTATCGGAGAGCCAGGCGTAGGGAAAACAGCGATCGCTGAAGGTCTTGCTCAGCAAATTATCAATAACGAAGTGCCTGAAACGCTCCGTGACAAGAGAGTCATGACACTGGATATGGGAACAGTTGTTGCGGGGACAAAATATCGTGGCGAGTTTGAAGACCGCTTGAAAAAAGTGATGGATGAAATTAGGCAGGCAGGCAATATTATTTTATTTATTGACGAACTTCATACATTGATTGGTGCCGGTGGAGCTGAAGGAGCGATAGACGCTTCCAATATTTTGAAACCTTCTTTGGCTCGCGGAGAGTTGCAGTGCATTGGTGCTACAACATTGGATGAATACCGAAAGTATATTGAAAAAGATGCAGCACTTGAGCGGCGCTTTCAGCCAATACAGGTTGATGAACCAACAGTCGAAGAATCCATTCAAATTTTGGAAGGCCTACGCGACCGTTATGAAGCGCATCACCGTGTTTCTATTACAGACGAAGCGATTGAAGCCGCGGTAAAATTGTCTGACCGCTATATTTCAGACCGTTTTCTGCCGGATAAAGCCATCGATCTGATCGATGAAGCCGGTTCAAAAGTGCGACTTCGTTCCTATACGACACCTCCCAATTTAAAAGAGCTCGAGCAAAAGCTTGAAATGATCCGTAAAGAGAAAGATGCGGCTGTCCAAAGCCAGGAATTTGAAAAGGCTGCATCATTGCGGGATACAGAACAAAGACTCCGCGAAGAATTGGAGGAAACGAAGAAGTCTTGGAAAGAAAAACAAGGACAGGAAAATACAGAAGTCACGGTGGAAGACATTGCCCAAGTCGTATCAAGCTGGACGGGGGTTCCTGTATCGAAGCTTGCTTCTACCGAGACGGAAAGATTGCTTAATTTAGAGGAAATCCTCCATTCTCGTGTGATTGGCCAGGAAGAGGCTGTAAAAGCGGTTGCCAAAGCGGTTAGAAGAGCGCGTGCAGGATTGAAAGATCCCAAAAGGCCGATTGGATCTTTTATCTTCCTTGGCCCAACAGGTGTCGGAAAGACGGAACTGGCCCGCGCATTGGCGGAAGCTATGTTCGGCGATGAGGATGCCATCATCCGTCTGGATATGTCCGAATATATGGAGAAACATTCCACCTCTAGGCTTGTTGGTTCGCCTCCGGGATATGTCGGCTTTGAAGAGGGCGGACAGTTGACAGAAAAAGTTCGAAGAAAGCCGTACTCGGTTATCTTGCTCGATGAAATAGAAAAAGCACATCCTGATGTTTTTAATATTTTGCTTCAAGTTCTGGAAGATGGGCGGTTGACCGATTCCAAAGGTAGGACAGTCGACTTCCGGAATACAGTGCTCATCCTAACGTCAAACGTCGGAGCACAGGCTTTGCAGCGGAATAAATATGTCGGTTTCGCAGTCCAAGATGGGGAGCAAAGCTACAAGGACATGAAAGGCCAAGTGTTAGAGGAATTGAAAAAAGCGTTCCGCCCCGAATTTTTAAACCGGATCGACGAAATGATTGTATTCCATGCTTTGGAGAAAACACACTTGAAGAAAATTGCCACTCTCATGGTTAATCAGCTTATCAAGCGTTTGAAGGAACAGGAAATGGATCTTGAATTAACTGAACGGGCCCAGGAAAAAATTGCCGAAGAAGGGTTTGATCCAGAATATGGTGCAAGGCCGCTTAGAAGAGCAATTCAAAAGTTCGTTGAAGACCGTCTCTCAGAAGAACTGTTGAAAGGAACAATTAAAATAGGTCAACATGTACTGATTGATGTTGAGGACGACGAATTTGTCGTTAAAACAAAAGAAGAGTCATTGTCTTAATGAAACGGGGGTACATAGAGATCAATCTTGTACCCCATCTTTTGTATGACTGCTAGGGAGGAGAAACTATGGCGAAAAGAAAAACAAAGTTCATGTGCCAAAGTTGCGGCTATGAATCACCAAAATGGATGGGCCGCTGCCCAGGCTGTGGCGAGTGGAACCAAATGGTGGAAGAAGTCAATATAACCGGAAAAACGAGACGGGGAGCACTCCATCATACTGCCTCGGATACGACTTCTCAACCTTCGCCTATTACCTCCATTCAAACAGACATAGAGCCCCGCGTTGAGACAAAGTCAACAGAATTCAACCGCGTTTTGGGCGGAGGTGTCGTTCCCGGCTCGCTCGTCCTGATCGGGGGAGATCCAGGAATTGGCAAATCGACCCTTCTGCTCCAAACTTCTTCCCAACTGGCTGAATTGAATAAAAAAGTTCTATATATATCCGGAGAGGAATCGGTGAAACAAACAAAATTGCGAGCCAACCGGCTACATGTCACTTCATCAGAGCTTTACCTTTTTGCTGAAACGAATTTGGAGTTGATTCATCAAACCATTTTAAATTTATCTCCAGATTTTGTAGTGGTGGATTCGATTCAAACCGTCTATCATCCTGAAGTAACTTCTGCACCAGGCAGCGTTTCGCAAGTCCGTGAGTGTACCGGCGAATTAATGAAAATAGCAAAAACGAAAGGAATCGCGATTTTTATCGTTGGACATGTAACGAAAGAAGGAGCGATTGCGGGGCCGCGTCTTTTGGAGCATATGGTTGATACTGTTCTCTATTTTGAAGGAGAACGCCACCACACATACAGGATTTTGCGGGCCGTCAAAAACAGGTTCGGTTCTACGAATGAAATAGGGATTTTTGAAATGAAAGAGTCGGGATTAGAGCAAGTGGAAAATCCTTCGGAAATTTTCCTGGAAGAACGTTCAAAAGGAGCATCTGGTTCAACCGTAGTTGCTTCGATGGAGGGGACAAGGCCTGTCCTTGTAGAGGTTCAAGCCCTGATTTCTCCTACAAGCTATGGAAATCCCCGCCGAATGGCAACAGGTATTGACCATAATCGCGTTTCGCTGCTGATGGCCGTTTTGGAAAAGCGGGTAGGCCTTTTATTGCAAAACCAGGATGCTTATCTCAAAGTGGCTGGAGGAGTAAAACTAGACGAGCCGGCAATTGACCTGGCGGTAGCGGTTAGTATTGCATCGAGTTTTCGCGATCAGCCTACCAGACCCGCAGATTGCCTGATTGGAGAAGTTGGTTTAACAGGGGAGGTAAGGCGCGTATCCCGAATTGAGCAGCGGGTACAGGAAGCTGCAAAGCTGGGATTCACCCGGATATTGGTTCCCGCCAAAAATATCGGAGGCTGGAAGGTTCCGGAAGGGATTCGGCTTATTGGTGTAGATACGGTGGAGGAAGCATTACAGCAAGCATTTCTACCTTCATAATTTACCTAATTGTCATATGTCTGAAATGGAGATGTACCATACTTTTGTTAAAGTAAAAATGAAGAAAAGATAGGTCTTAAAGCTATTTAAGTATAATATTTGAAACCATTTTGCTTTTGAATTCGTAAAATAATCAATTCGTCACGTTTTTAAATCGCTTAATTTGCTTATAATTAAAACAAGGAGGTGAAAGCATGTTAAAGCGAATTGTCCAGGCATGTTTTTTGCTTTTTGGAGGAATGCTTGGCATTTTTCTAGTTCCCGAACTTTTAAAATTGGCATCTCTTGACGAAATTATTTGGATAAATAATACGTTTGTTACTGCTATTTTGGGTGCTATTATTTTTTATATCATTACATTTTGGGCAGTTGACCATGTGGTCAACTTGGTCAAATGGTTTGAAGACCGGATTGTAAAGGCTCCGGTCACTGATATATTGTTTGGAAGTTTGGGTCTTACTTTCGGATTGATCGTTGCATTTTTGGCCGGACTGGCCATCAATCATATTGAGATACCCATTGTGAACGAGTTTGTTCCGATTTTACTTACGCTGTTGCTCGGCTATCTCGGATTTCAAGTCGGGTTTAAAAAGCGCGATGAACTGACGAACTTATTTTCGTTCAACCGAGCCGGCAAAAAGAAAGCTGCCGGTGACTTGGGTGAAGATCAAGAACATGCATCAAAAAGGTTGAAAATCCTCGATACGAGTGTCATTATTGATGGGAGAATCGCCGATATTTGCCAAACAGGGTTTTTGGAAGGAACTCTTGTTATCCCCCATTTTGTGTTGGCGGAGCTTCAGCATATAGCCGATTCATCCGATGCTTTGAAAAGAAATAGGGGAAGGCGCGGTTTAGATACCCTGAATCGGATACAAAAGGAAGTCGAAATTGAGGTCGAGATGTATGAAGGCGACTTTGAAGATGTTCAGGAAGTGGACAGCAAGCTTGTCAAACTGGCAAAACTATTGAACGGCATCGTTGTAACAAACGATTTTAACTTAAATAAAGTATGTGAGATTCAAAACGTTTCTGTTTTGAACATAAATGATTTGGCAAACGCGGTAAAACCAGTCGTCTTGCCAGGAGAAGAACTCAATGTTCAGGTCATCAAGGACGGAAAAGAGTATAACCAGGGTGTGGCCTATCTTGACGACGGAACGATGATTGTCGTAGAAGAAGGAAGAGACTACATTGGCAAAAGAATTGACGTGGTTGTAACAAGCGTATTGCAAACATCGGCTGGGCGAATGATTTTTGCGAAGCCTAAATTACTGGAAAAAGCGCTATAGACAGGGGTTTGGACTAGGTGGAGTATGATGTCATCATCCCCGCTGCCGGATCGGGTACAAGAATGGGAGCGGGGAAAAACAAATTATTGTTGGAATTAAATGAGCGTCCGATTATTTTGCATACACTCGAGGTGTTTGCAGGAGAACCGGATTGTTCCAAAATGATTGTAGTGATACAACCCAAGGAAGAAAAGATTTTTCGGGAAATGACAGTGGGTTCGCCTTATGAAAAAAAACTGGCGTTTGTGTATGGTGGGGCAGAGCGGCAGCATAGCGTTTATAATGGTTTAAAAGCTGTATCGACGGGCATTGTTTTAGTCCATGACGGCGCCCGCCCATTTATCCGCCGCCCGGTCATTAAACAACTTGTGAGTGAGGCGGTGCGTTCCGGCGCGGCCATCGCAGCGGTGCCTGTAAAAGATACGATTAAACAAGCGGTTGACCATGAAGTTGTTCAAACCATTGACCGTAGCAGCTTGTGGCAAGTACAAACACCACAAGCTTTTCGTTTGCCCATTTTGCAGCAGGCTCACGAATGGGCGAGAGCTGAAGGGTACTTGGGCACGGATGAAGCATCGCTTGTTGAAAAAAAAGGGGATATTTCGATTAAAATCATTAAAAGTGATTACGATAATATAAAAATTACGACCCCTGAGGATTTATATTTTGCCAGAGCCATTTTAGAAAAACGCGCACAACTTGATGGATAGGGAGAGGCTTATATGTTAAGAATTGGACAAGGTTTTGATGTACATCAATTTGCCGACAAACGGCCGCTCATCATTGGCGGAATTGAAATTCCTTATGAAAAAGGGTTAATTGGCCACTCAGATGCAGATGTTCTTCTCCATACGATTGCGGATGCAGCACTGGGAGCCATTGGAGAAGGAGATATTGGCAGGCATTTTCCGGACACTGATATGGCGAATAAAGATTTGGATTCCGCCCTTCTGCTTGAAGATGTTTGGCGGCTTGTCAAACAAAAGGGTTACGATCTTGTAAATGTTGACTGTACCATTATGGCGCAAAAACCGAAAATGGCGCCCTATATTGAACAGATGAGAGAGCGGATCGCCGGTTTGTTGGAGGCGGACAAAGCCCGTGTCAATGTAAAAGCAACGACGACGGAAAAGCTTGGTTTTGTAGGGCGCGGGGAAGGAATTGCCGCCATGGCTGTTTTATTGATTCAAAAAAACAATTAAAGCACGCCACCTTTCAACAAAGGCTAAACTGTTGTAAAATATAAGAAGAATGAAGAGTTTCAAACTTGATTTGGAACTTTGAGGAGGCAGCAAGTGATGTCAAATGACATACGGGTACGCTATGCGCCGAGTCCGACGGGACATCTTCATATCGGAAACGCGCGTACAGCATTATTTAATTATTTGTTTGCCCGCAACAAGGGCGGAAAATTTATTATCAGAATTGAGGATACGGACCAGAAAAGAAATATAGAAGGTGGCGAGCAAAGCCAGCTTACATATTTAAAATGGTTAGGCATTGACTGGGACGAAAGCATTGATAAAGACGGGGGATATGGTCCCTATCGGCAGTCCGAGAGGAATCACATATACGAAGAATATTATAATACTCTTTTGGAACAGGGCTTGGTTTATAAATGCTACTGTACGGAAGAAGAATTGGAAGCGGAGCGCGAAGCGCAAATCGCCCGCAAAGAGATGCCGCGCTATTCCGGGAAATGTCGCCATTTAACAGATGAACAACGGAAACAGCTTGAAGCCGAGGGGCGAAAGCCGAGTGTCCGCTTTAAAGTTCTACCCGGAAAAACGTATACTTTTAAGGATATGGTAAAAGACGAGGTTTCTTTCGATTCTGATGGAATCGGTGATTTCGTCATTGTGAAAAAAGATGGCATTCCGACTTATAACTTCGCGGTTGCTGTTGATGATCATTTAATGGAAATCAGTCATGTGTTGCGCGGAGACGACCATATTTCCAATACTCCGAAGCAGTTGATGGTTTACGAAGCATTTGGCTGGGAACCTCCGGTATTTGGGCATATGACGTTGATCGTTAATGAAAGCCGGAGAAAATTAAGCAAGCGGGATGAGTCGATCATCCAGTTTATTGAACAATACGCCGAATTAGGTTATTTGCCGGAAGCATTATTTAATTTTATTGCGATGCTTGGCTGGTCTCCCGAAGGGGAAGAGGAAATTTTTTCGAAAGAAGAATTTATCGACATTTTTGACGCTAGTCGATTGTCGAAATCTCCAGCATTATTCGACAAGCACAAACTTGCCTGGATGAATAACCAATATATGAAAAAGCTGGATTTGGAGAAAGTAGTCGAATTATCTTTGCCACATCTTCAAAAAGCAGGCTTTATAAGCGAAAAGCCTACTAAAGAAGAAATGGATTGGGCAAGAAAACTGGTTGCCCTGTATCAGGAGCAAATGAGCTATGGTGCAGAAATTGTTGAACTGTCTAAACAATTTTTCCAAAATGACATAGAGTTTGATGATGATGCCAAAGCTGTGTTGGAAGAAGAGCAGGTGCCGGAAGTTCTCCAAGCATTTTATGATCAAATTTCGGTTCTGGAACCATTTGAAGCGGCCGGGATTAAACAGGCAATGAAGAACGTCCAAAAAGCAACTGGCCATAAAGGGAAAAAGCTATTTATGCCGATTCGGGTCGCCGTTACGGGTGCTACCCGCGGCCCTGAATTACCGAATGCCATTGAGCTTTTAGGAAAGGAAAAAGTAAAAAGACGGTTGGAGCGTTTGATTTTTTAACAAAATGCTCAAAATGTAATATATTAAAGTTATAGAAAAAAGCGTTGAAGAGGAAAAGTAAAAAGTCGATGCTGATCAGAGAGAACCGCCGCCGGCTGAGAACGGTTCAAGCCACTCGATTTTTGAAAATGCCCCTCTGAGCCTTGTGCCGAACGGAAATTCCCAGTAGGTCCAAGCGGGTCCCCTTGCCGTTATAAAGGAAGAGCTGGGGTGTAAAGCAATTTGATTGCTGGAATCCAACCAGAGTGGAACCGCGCGAAAAAAGCGTCTCTGATTGATCGGAGGCGTTTTTTGTGTTTCTTAGCGGCAAGCTTATCAATAGAGTGCGATTGGGTATGGGAGCAAGTTTCATTGTCGATGGCAAGGGTTCAATACACGCACTTATAGAGAGGAGTGAAGTCGATGTTCAAGCGAATGAAGGAAGATATTAATACGGTGTTTGATCAAGATCCGGCTGCCCGGTCGGTCGTGGAGGTTGTGTTAACATATTCCGGTTTGCATGCTGTTTGGGCGCATAGGATCGCCCACATGTTCTTCAAAAGAAAGATGTTTTTTATCGCGCGGCTCATTTCTCAAATCAACCGATTTTTTACAGGGATTGAAATACATCCGGGAGCGAAAATAGGCCGCAGATTTTTTATAGACCATGGCATGGGGGTTGTCATTGGGGAAACTTGTGAAATTGGTGATGATGTAACGGTATATCAAGGAGTAACGCTTGGAGGAACAGGGAAGGAAAAAGGAAAGCGGCACCCGACGATCAAAGATCATGCCTTAATTGCGACTGGAGCGAAGGTGCTGGGGAATATTACAATTGGAGAGTATTCAAAAGTGGGAGCCGGATCGGTCGTGTTGAAAGACGTGCCGCCCAACTCAACGGTTGTCGGAATACCTGGACGGGTCGTCATACAGGATGGGGTAAGGCTGAAAAGGGATCTTAACCACAGTGATTTGCCGGATCCCATTGCGGACCGCTGTTCAGCCATGGAAAAGGAAATTGAACGCCTGCAGTCCGAAATTGCTGCAATGAAACGGGAGAGGAGCCATTCGGGATGACAATTAAAATTTATAATACACTAACACGAAAGAAAGAGACATTCATTCCGTTAGAAGAAGGAAAAGTAAAAATGTACGTTTGCGGGCCGACCGTTTACAACTATATTCATATCGGGAATGCCCGGCCTGCAATAGTTTTCGACACAGTTCGCCGCTACTTGGAATACCGCGGCTATGAAGTACACTTCGTATCGAATTTTACGGACGTCGATGACAAAATTATCAAGGCCGCCAAGGAGCTTGGGGTGGACGCTATAACGGTGGCCGAGCGTTTTATCGAGGCATTTTTTGCAGATACATCAGCGCTCGGTTGCAAGAAAGCGGATGCTCATCCGCGCGTAACCGAAAATATGGATGAGATTATCCAGTTTATTGAGGCGCTTATCGAAAAGGGATATGCTTATGAGTCCGGCGGCGATGTATATTTTAGAACAAGAGAGTTTGATGGATACGGGAAGCTTTCCCACCAATCGGTTGACGATTTAAAAGTTGGCGCGCGTATTCAACCGGGGGAGTTAAAAGAGGATCCACTTGATTTTGCGTTATGGAAAGCGGCAAAAGAAGGGGAAATCAGTTGGGATAGTCCATGGGGAAAAGGCCGTCCGGGCTGGCATATCGAGTGTTCCGCCATGGCGAGAAAGTATTTGGGAGATACGATTGATATTCATGCCGGCGGCCAGGACTTGACATTCCCTCACCATGAAAATGAAATCGCCCAATCCGAAGCGCTGACGGGGAAAATGTTTGCTCGCTACTGGATGCATAACGGGTATATTAATATCGAGAATGAAAAAATGTCAAAATCTCTCGGCAACTTTGTCCTCGTCAATGATATTATTAGGGAACATGATCCACAAGTCTTACGGTTTTTCATGCTGTCTGTCCATTACCGCAACCCTATTAACTACTCCGAAGAATTGTTTGCCAATGCGGGAGCAGGATTGGAAAGGCTGAAAACAGCGTATCAAAACTTGAAGCACCGCCATGGGGTCAGCGCCAATTTGGCGGATGGCGATCAGAAGTGGCTTGATCAGATCAAAGCGCTCCATGATGAGTTTATCGAAAAGATGGACGACGACTTTAACACGGCAGATGGTATTTCTGTCCTGTTTGAACTGGCCAAACACGCCAATTACTATTTGAGGGAGAAAAACACCTCAACAACTGTCATAGAGGCCTTCATGAAGGAATTTGAGGAACTTTTTTCCGTGCTCGGATTGGAACTGGAAACCGAAGAATTGCTGGATGAGGAAATTGAACAGTTGATTAAGCAGCGAAATGAGGCGCGGAAAGAACGCAATTTCAAGCTCGCCGATGAAATACGCGACCGTTTAAAGGATATGAACATTATTTTGGAAGATACCGCACAAGGTACTAGATGGAAGCGAGGATAACATGATGCAGCTCCCGCAGCTAAATATAGATTATAAACAACTAAACAGCCTGGCTCTTGCCTATATGGGGGATGCTATTTACGACGTATTTATCAGACGGCACTTGATTGCAAGCGGAAAAACAAGGCCTCATCGGCTTCATTCAGAAGCCACCCGCTTCGTGTCAGCAAAAGCGCAGGCCGCCACGTTGAAAACCTTGGTCGATAATGGATGCCTGAGGGAACAGGAATTAGAGATCATCAGACGCGGCCGAAACGCCAAGTCTGGAACAATCCCGAAAAACACCGATGTCCAAACATACAGGCACAGCACGGCTTTTGAAGCGCTAATCGGATGGCTGTATTTGGCGGATGAGCGGGAGCGGCTTTTTGAAATTGTCCAAATGGCCATCAAGAGTGTTGAAAAAGAGAAAAAAGGAGGCGGCCTGGCATGAGCGGGCAATGGATTGCCGGAAAAAACCCAGTTTTGGAAGCTTTAAAATCCGGTCGCGATATGCATAAAATTTGGATTGCCGAAGGCTCCCAAAAAGGGCAGATGAGGCCAATCATCCAACTAGCAAATGAAAAAAAGGTCCAGATTCAATTTGTTCCAAAACAAAAACTAGATCAAATGACAAAAGAAAATCACCAAGGTGTCATCGCTGAAGTGGCCGCTTATCAATATGCGGAGATTGACGACTTGTTTAAGCGTGCGGAAGAAAAAGGTGAAGATCCTTTTTTTCTCATCTTGGATGAACTGGAGGATCCACATAATTTGGGGTCCATTTTAAGGACAGCCGATGCAGCGGGGGTCCACGGCATCATCATTCCGAAAAGGCGGGCGGTTGGCTTGACCGCCACGGTGGCCAAGCTCTCAACTGGTGCGATTGAGCATGTGCCGGTCGCCCGTGTAACGAATATCGCTCGTACGATTGATGAGTTGAAAGACCGCGGGGTTTGGGTGTTTGGAACAGAAGCAAAGAAGAGTCAAGATTACCGCATGATGGATGCCTCTCTTCCTCTTGCGCTCGTCATTGGAAGTGAAGGAAGAGGAATAGGCCGCCTTGTAAAGGAAAAATGTGACTTTTTCATTCATTTGCCAATGGCTGGGCATGTCACTTCATTGAATGCTTCAGTGGCGGCCGCTTTGCTAATGTATGAAGTATACCGGAAGCGACAGCCGCTGCGGGGGTGAAGGAATGGACATCCTTATTGTTGACGGTTACAACATGATCGGAGCATGGCCTGAACTCATTGAATTAAAAAAGAAGGATCTTGCAGCGGCCCGGGACCGGCTTATTGAATTGCTGGCTGATTATCAGGGGTTTACCGGTTTGAAAGTCATTGTCGTCTTTGATGCTTACCATGTACGCGGCAATGAAAAGAAATACTTGAACCATAAGGTGGAGGTCATTTATACAAAATCGGAAGAAACCGCAGATGAGAGAATAGAAAAGCTGGCGATGGAGCTACATCATATCCGCAATAAAATTTACGTGGCGACGTCCGATTTTACAGAGCAATGGGTGATTTTTGGTCAGGGAGCCTTGCGCATTTCCGCTAGGGAACTGTTAAAAGAAATAGAAGATACCGAGCGAAAAATAGAAAGCAGAATCGAAAAAACTCGAGTTCAAGCACCAACTGGAAAAATCATTCTTAGTCAAGATCTGACAGAAATCTTCGAAAAGTGGCGGCGGGGAAAAAAATGACCAGTTGACGTTAGAATTTTCAGTCATGTATAATATTTCTAATCGACGGTTTAAAGGACGGGGGATAAGAGTGATCTCATACATGAAAATTGATCAAGATGTCGGGTTCGATTTGCTAGAAGATGAGGCTTTAATAGAATTAGTCCACAAAGGAGAAAGCGAAGCACTTGATTACCTTATCAAAAAATATCGTAACTTCGTCAGGGCTAAAGCGCGCTCTTATTTTCTAATAGGAGCGGACAGTGAAGATATTATTCAGGAAGGTATGATCGGTCTTTACAAAGCAATTAGGGATTATAAGGAAGAAAAGCTCACCTCGTTTAAAGCTTTTGCGGAGCTATGTATTACACGGCAAATTATTACCGCTATCAAAACTGCCACTCGTCAAAAACATATTCCACTTAACTCCTACGTTTCCTTGGACAAGCCAATTTATGATGAAGATTCTGACCGTACGCTGATGGACGTTATTTCTGGCGCCAAAAATATGGATCCCGAAGAGTTGCTCATTCATCGGGAGAAGTTTAATAGTATTGAAGATAAAATGACCGAGCTTTTAAGCGATCTTGAGAGAAAAGTGCTGGCGCTTTATTTGGATGGAAGGACATATCAGGAAATCTCTGATGAACTCGACCGTCACGTAAAGTCGATAGACAATGCTCTTCAAAGAGTCAAACGGAAGCTGGAACGCTATATGGAATTGCGTGAAATTAGTCTGTAAAAACTCTGTAAAAACTCTGTAAAACCCGGCTGTCATGTTGACAGCCTTATTTCTCTATGGTATTTTTTATGAGATATATCGAGATTATAGGTGCTATCATACATGAAGAAAAAAATCACATTGGCCTGCACCGAGTGCGGCTTGCGAAACTATACCACGGACAATTCAAAAGACGGTTCAGACAAGCGGTTAACATTGAAGAAGCATTGCCGGCATTGCAACGCCCACACGCTTCATCAAGAAACGAAGTAATCCGTCGCATTTCATGTTGGAGGTTTGATCCATGTCAAGCATAACTCAATTTTTCCGTAACGTCAGCTCAGAGATGAGAAAAGTAAGCTGGCCGAAGCGGAAAGAACTTACGGGATATACCATCACCGTTATTTCAACTGTTATTATACTTGCCTTATTTTTTGCCGGTATTGATCTAGTCATTTCCAAATCGATTCGCCTTATTCTCGATTTATAAATAATTAATCGATAAACTGTATATAAGCAAACACCGCATGGTATAATGTTATCAATCCTATATTGCACCGTACATCAAAGCCCGATCGACGGGTTTTTTCATTTGGCTTACATTTTACAATTAATAGGGAGGGAAGGACGAACAGTCCTAATCCATGGAAAAAAATTGGTATGTTGTCCACACTTATTCGGGATACGAGAATAAGGTAAAGGCAAATTTGGAAAAAAGGGTAGAATCTATGGGGATGCAAGACAAGATTTTCCGTGTCATCGTTCCCGAAGATGAAGAAACGGCCATGAAAAACGGCAAAAAGAAAACAGTCAAGAAAAAAGTTTTTCCCGGTTATGTGCTCGTGGAAATTATTATGACGGATGACTCATGGTATGTTGTTCGGAACACTCCGGGTGTGACGGGGTTTGTCGGTTCTGCTGGTTCAGGATCAAAGCCGACGCCGCTGTTGCCTGAAGAAATCAACTATATATTAAAGAGAATGGGCCTCGAAAAGACCCAGGTTGATGTCCAGTTTGAACAAGGGGAAACGGTTACGGTAAAAGAAGGCCCGTTTGCCAGTTATACTGGAAAGATAGAGTCATTGGATCAAGATAAGGGGAAAGCGAGAGTTCTTGTCAACATGTTTGGCAGGGAAACGCCCGTGGAACTCGATTTTACCCAAATTGAAAAAATATGATTTTCAACAGCTTGAATTTTGCTGTTAAAAGTGGTAATATTCTTTAGGTTAGTCTGTCTTTAAAAAGACAGCTTTATGAGTGGGAGGGGAAAACCCTATTACCACATCACGGACTTAAGGAGGTGTGTCTCGTGGCTAAAAAAGTCATTAAGGTTGTTAAATTGCAAATCCCTGCTGGAAAAGCGAATCCCGCACCGCCAGTCGGACCGGCGCTCGGTCAGGCAGGTGTGAACATCATGGGCTTCTGTAAAGAGTTTAACGCCCGTACACAAGATCAAGCAGGACTTATTATTCCTGTTGAAATCACAGTGTTTGAGGATCGTTCTTTTACATTCATTACAAAAACTCCACCGGCGGCTGTTTTGCTTAAAAAAGCAGCAGGTATCGACTCTGGTTCCGGTGAACCAAACAAGAATACGGTGGCTGTCATTAAACGTGATAAAGTGAGAGAAATCGCTGAATTAAAAATGCCGGATTTAAATGCGGCGAATGTGGAAGCGGCAATGCTCATGGTTGAAGGCACTGCGCGCAGCATGGGAATCAAGATAGAAGACTGATTGTTGGTGGTTGCAGGATTTTATATCAATCTGCAACCTTCTTCGTGGGAGGTTATTCCGCTATAACCACAATATAGGAGGATATTATAATGGCTAAAAAAGGCAAGAAATATATTGAAGCTTTAAAGCTTGTCGACCGTTCAAAAGCTTATGCAGTTTCCGAAGCGATTGAACTCGTCAAAAAAACAGATCATGCAAAATTTGACGCGACAGTAGAAGTGGCATTCCGCCTCGGGGTAGACCCGAAAAAAGCGGATCAGCAAATTCGCGGTGCTGTTGTACTGCCTAACGGCACTGGTAAAACGCAACGTGTGCTCGTCTTTGCCAAAGGCGAAAAAGCGAAGGAAGCAGAAGCTGCTGGAGCTGATTATGTCGGAGACGCAGAATACATCAATAAAATCAACCAAGGCTGGCTCGACTTTGATGTCGTTGTCGCAACGCCTGATATGATGGGTGAAGTGGGCAAACTTGGACGCACACTCGGTCCCAAAGGCTTAATGCCTAACCCGAAAACAGGAACTGTTACATTTGATGTAGGCAAAGCGGTTAATGAAATCAAAGCGGGTAAAGTAGAGTATCGTTTGGATAAAGCTGGGATTATCCACGTTCCAATCGGCAAAGTGTCCTTTGATTCCGCCAAATTGGAAGAAAACTTCGTTACCATTTTTGACACGCTCTTAAAAGCGAAGCCGGCTGCCGCCAAAGGCACTTACATGAAAAATGTAACGATCACTTCGACAATGGGCCCTGGCATTAAAATTGACCCGACATCTGTTTCTGTCAAAGCATAAGTTGACAATAAACAGTGAATTTGGTAGAATATTTTTGCTGAAAAATTGAATGAAAACATTTGTACCGTAGACAGCAGGTGCCGATAAGCTTAATTTCCTGCCGAGGTCATTGCGATATATTTTTTCAATCTGTCCGAAATGATTGAACGCATTGAAACCTCCAGTCTGCCGCTTGGAGGTTTTTTTATGGTATAAATGTTCATCTGAACTTTGGGAGGTGTAAAGGTGAGCAAAGTAATTGAACAAAAGAAACAAATAGTTGATGAAATTACCGAGAAATTAAAAGCGAGTGTATCTACAGTCATTGTTGACTACCGCGGATTGAACGTTGCCGAAGTAACAGAACTTCGCAAACAGTTGCGTGATGCTGGAGTCGAATATAAAGTTTATAAAAACTCAATGACTCGTCGTGCCGCAGAAGCTGCCGGTCTGGCTGAGCTAAATGAAACATTGGTTGGTCCGAATGCAATTGCGTTCAGTACAGAAGATGTTGTAACACCTGCGAAAATTTTAAATAATTTCGCAAAAGACCATGAAGCTCTGGAAATCAAAGCAGGGGTCATAGAAGGAAACATTGCTACTGTCGAAGACATTAAGGCACTTGCAAATCTTCCTTCCCGCGAAGGCTTACTTTCTATGTTGCTTAGCGTTCTTCAAGCTCCGGTTCGCAACCTCGCGCTTGCTACAAAAGCTGTTGCGGAGCAAAAAGAAGAGCAAGGTGCGTAAAAAAGTAAGGGCGCTTTGCGATCGGCGAAGCATTTTGCGTCAACCAGAGAGGTTATCATTAGGAACCTCATGAATGGAACCGCTGATAGCGCCAAGAAATGGGTACGGAATACAAACGATTTAAATCAAATGATGGAGGAAAAAAATCATGACGAAAGAACAAATTATTGAAGCTGTCAAAGAAATGACAGTTCTTGAATTAAATGAATTAGTAAAAGCCATTGAAGAAGAGTTTGGTGTAACAGCCGCTGCTCCAGTTGCTGTAGCGGGTGGAGCTGCTGCTGGTGAAGCTGCTGCTGAACAAACTGAGTTTGATGTAATCCTAGCAAACGCTGGAGGACAAAAAATCAAAGTAATCAAAGCGGTTCGTGAAATTACAGGTCTTGGCCTGAAAGAAGCGAAAGAGCTTGTTGATAACGCGCCTAAACCAGTCAAAGAAGGTGCATCTAAAGAAGAAGCAGAAGAACTGAAAGCGAAGCTTGAAGAAGCTGGAGCTGAAGTGGAAGTTAAGTAATGATTGTGTTGGGGAAAAGCTCGTCCATTTAAGGCGGGCTTTTTTCGCACGTTCACGGAGGTAGCCAAATGACGGATCATTATTATTCGCGCACGCCGGAAACGGAGAGTGAACCAACCGTTTGGACAGCGGTATTGCGAGGGCATAAATTTCACTTCCAAACAGACCGGGGTGTTTTTTCCAAAAATGAAGTCGATTTTGGTTCCAGGTTGCTCGTCGATTCTTTTTCCATGCCTGAAATAGAAGGGCCTTTGCTTGATGTCGGTTGCGGCTATGGTCCGATTGGATTGAGCATCGCAAAGGAGTATCCCGGAAGACATGTTCACATGATTGATGTAAACGAGCGGGCGCTCAGATTAGCCAAAGAGAATGCCCAAGCAAATCACATTGAAAATGTGAAAATATATGAGAGCTCCGGTTTTCAAAGTATACAGGAAAAAAACTTTGCCGCCATTTTGACGAATCCGCCTATTAGGGCCGGAAAGCAAGTCGTGTTTGCCATATTTGAAGGCAGTTTCTCTCATTTGGCGCCAGGCGGGGAGCTGTGGGTCGTGATCCAAAAGAAGCAAGGCGCACCTTCCACAAAAGTAAAATTAGAAGAGCTTTTTGGCGCTGTGGAAGTTGTCGCCAAGAAAAAAGGATATTTTATTTTTAAAGCAATAAAAATTTGATTCTTCACCACTTTTATGATAGCATTGTAAAATGCCAATATACTGTTCTCCATAAAATGGCCAAAAAGATAATTTTGACGTATAATCAATGGCTTTTATGGAAAAAATGAATAAATATAAGTTTGTCTCGGGTAAATTGTGGTTTTCAAAGCAAAACCATTTTTCTTTTTGTCTGATGATTTGTATCTTCCAGTCTTTTTGGTTGGAAATCAATCATTAAAATGCATGATTTGAGGGGTGAAACAGTTGACAGGTCAACTTGTTCAGTACGGACGGCACCGCAAACGCAGAAGCTTTGCCCGCATTAGTGAAGTATTGGAGCTGCCAAATCTAATTGAAATCCAATCTTCATCCTATCAATGGTTTCTTGATGAGGGCTTAAAGGAAATGTTTCAAGACATCTCCCCAATCGAAGACTTTGCCGGGAACTTATCTTTGGAATTTATTGATTATAGTCTCGGCGAACAGAAATACTCCGTAGAGGAAGCAAAAGAGCGTGATGCCACATACTCTGCGCCGCTTCGGGTCAAATTGCGCCTTTTAAATAAAGAAACAGGCGAAGTAAAAGACCAGGATGTCTTCATGGGTGACTTTCCGTTGATGACAGAAATGGGAACATTTATCATCAATGGAGCAGAACGTGTCATTGTTTCTCAGCTCGTTCGGTCACCGAGCGTTTATTATAGCGCCAAAATTGACAAAAACGGCAAAAAAGGGTTTACGGCCACGGTCATACCAAACCGCGGAGCATGGCTCGAGTATGAAACAGATGCAAAAGATGTAGTGTATGTCCGGATTGATCGGACAAGAAAATTGCCGGTAACGGTTCTTTTGCGCGCACTTGGTTTTGGTTCTGATCAAGAAATCATCGAACTAATCGGAGATAATGACTATTTAAGAAATACGCTTGAAAAAGACAATACGGAGAGCGTGGAAAAAGCGCTTCTCGAAATTTATGAACGCCTTCGTCCAGGCGAGCCCCCAACAGTGGAAAATGCCAAAAGCTTGCTGATCTCCCGTTTCTTTGATCCAAAAAGATACGACTTGGCGAATGTTGGACGTTATAAAATCAATAAAAAACTCCATATAAAGAACCGATTGTTCGGACAACGGCTCGCCGAAACGCTTGCCGATCCGGAAACAGGTGAAATCATCGCGGAAAAAGGAGCGATCCTTGACCGCCGCACGTTGGATAAATTGATCCCATTCCTTGAAAAGGGAGCAGGATTTAAAACATACAATAGTCATGGCGGCGTAGTGGAAGATGATATCATCGTGCAAACAGTTAAAATATATGCTCCTAACGATGACGAAGAAAAAGTCATTAATGTAATAGGAAATGCCTTTATTGAAGAAGAAATCAAAAATATTACGCCTGCCGATATTATTGCATCCATCAGCTATTTCTTTGATTTGCTGTATGGTGTCGGCGATACGGACGATATTGACCATTTGGGAAACCGGCGTTTAAGGTCTGTCGGAGAATTGCTTCAAAACCAATTCAGAATCGGTTTGTCCCGTATGGAGCGAGTTGTACGCGAGCGTATGTCCATACAGGACATTAATACGATCACCCCACAGCAATTAATCAATATACGCCCGGTCATTGCTTCTATTAAAGAATTTTTCGGAAGCTCCCAGTTATCACAATTCATGGACCAGACGAATCCGCTTGCGGAATTAACGCATAAGCGCAGGCTGTCGGCACTTGGACCAGGTGGTTTAACCCGTGAGCGTGCGGGCATGGAAGTCCGAGATGTCCACTATTCCCACTATGGACGCATGTGTCCGATTGAAACGCCTGAGGGCCCGAACATCGGCTTAATCAACTCGCTCTCCACTTATGCGAAAGTCAACCGCTTCGGTTTTATTGAAACACCGTACCGCCGGATCGATCCCGAGACGGGGCTTGTCACGGATCGCATTGATTATTTGACAGCCGATGAAGAGGACAACTACGTTGTTGCACAAGCAAATGCTCTACTGGATGAAAATGGCGCCTTTGTCAATGAGGAAGTGATTGCCCGTTTCCGTGGAGAAAATACAGTTGTTAAAAGAGAGCGTGTCGACTATATGGACGTCTCTCCAAAACAAGTTGTATCTGCTGCAACAGCGTGTATCCCGTTCTTGGAAAACGATGACTCCAACCGCGCGTTGATGGGTGCGAACATGCAGAGGCAAGCTGTTCCGCTTATGAAGCCGGAAGCTCCGCTTGTCGGAACTGGAATGGAATATGTTTCAGCAAAAGATTCGGGCGCGGCCGTTATTTGTAAACATGACGGCGTTGTCGAACATATTGAAGCGCGGGAAATCTGGGTGCGTCGCATTCAAACACTCGACGGCGTAGAAGTCAAAGGCGACCTTGATAAATATCGCCTGCTTAAGTTTATCCGTTCCAACCAGGGAACTTGTTACAATCAGCGCCCAATTGTAAGTGTCGGCGATCATGTAACGAAAGGCGAAATCCTTGCAGACGGACCTTCCATGGATCAAGGGGAACTCGCCCTTGGCCGCAACGTCCTAGTCGCATTCATGACATGGGAAGGCTACAACTATGAGGATGCCATTATTATGAGTGAACGTCTTGTAAAAGACGATGTATATACATCCATTCATATTGAAGAATATGAATCCGAGGCCCGCGATACGAAACTTGGCCCCGAAGAAATGACAAGAGACATTCCAAATGTTGGGGAAGAGGCTCTTAAAAATCTCGATGAACGCGGTATTATCCGCATTGGTGCGGAAGTCAAAGACGGCGATTTGCTCGTCGGCAAGGTGACCCCAAAAGGCGTTACCGAATTAACCGCTGAGGAACGCCTCCTTCATGCCATTTTTGGGGAGAAAGCGCGTGAAGTCCGCGATACGTCACTCAGAGTACCGCACGGCGGAGGCGGGATTGTTCTTGATGTAAAAGTTTTCAACCGTGAAGACGGTGACGAATTGGCTCCTGGAGTAAACCAGCTTGTTAGAGTGTACATTGTCCAGAAGAGAAAGATCTCCGAAGGAGATAAAATGGCTGGACGCCACGGAAACAAAGGGGTCATTTCCCGAATATTGCCTGAAGAGGATATGCCGTTTATGCCTGACGGCACCCCAGTGGATGTCATGCTTAACCCGCTCGGAGTTCCATCAAGGATGAACATCGGACAAGTATTGGAACTACACCTGGGAATGGCGGCAAGAAATCTCGGCCTGCACATGGCTTCACCCGTTTTTGATGGAGCCACTGAAGAAGACGTTTGGGATACGATTGAAGAAGCCGGTATGGCTTCTGACGCAAAAACAGTCCTATACGATGGAAGGACGGGAGAACCGTTTGATACGAGAGTTTCCGTCGGTGTCATGTATATGCTGAAATTGGCTCACATGGTTGACGACAAACTGCATGCCCGTTCCACCGGGCCATACTCACTCGTTACACAGCAGCCGCTCGGCGGTAAGGCCCAATTTGGCGGCCAGCGTTTCGGCGAGATGGAAGTATGGGCACTGGAAGCATATGGAGCTGCTTATACGCTTCAGGAAATCTTGACAGTCAAGTCCGACGATGTTGTCGGTCGCGTTAAAACATATGAGGCAATTGTTAAGGGGGAGAATGTACCGGAACCGGGCGTCCCTGAATCATTCAAAGTATTGATCAAAGAATTGCAAAGCCTCGGAATGGACGTCAAAATTTTATCGGGTGACGAACAGGAGATTGAAATGCGCGAGCTTGAGGATGAAGATGACGTTCATCAAGCAGATACGTTAAACATTGCCCCGGAAACCAAAGTGGAAGAAACAGCTGCGACAAAGGAATAATCAATTCGTCAAGGCAATAAGGGTTAAACCTGATAGGAAAAGGGAGGTAGGCTCCTTGTTGGATGTAAACAATTTTGAGTATATGAAAATAGGCCTTGCTTCACCAGATAAGATTCGTTCATGGTCGTATGGGGAAGTGAAAAAGCCGGAAACGATCAACTATAGAACACTTAAGCCAGAAAAAGACGGCCTTTTCTGTGAGCGTATTTTCGGACCGACGAAGGATTGGGAGTGTCATTGCGGTAAATACAAGCGTGTACGTTACAAAGGCGTTGTTTGTGATCGGTGCGGCGTTGAAGTAACAAGGGCGAAAGTTCGCCGCGAGCGCATGGGCCATATTGAGCTCGCCGCTCCCGTCTCTCACATTTGGTATTTTAAAGGGATTCCGAGCCGAATGGGGCTTCTCCTTGATATGTCACCAAGAGCGTTGGAAGAAATTATTTACTTCGCATCTTATGTTGTGACAGATCCGGGAGATACGACTCTAGAAAAGAAACAACTTTTATCTGAAAGGGAATACCGTGCGTACCGTGAAAAATATGGAACGCAATTCCATGCATCCATGGGCGCAGAAGCGATCAAAAAGCTTTTGCAGGATATCGATCTTGACAAAGAAGTGGATCAACTAAAAGAAGAGCTGAAAACGGCGCAGGGCCAGCGTCGTACGCGCGCCATCAGGCGTCTTGAGGTACTGGAAGCTTTTCGACATTCCGGAAATCATCCGGACTGGATGGTGCTCGATGTGCTACCGGTTATTCCTCCTGAACTGCGCCCCATGGTGCAGCTGGAGGGCGGCCGCTTTGCAACTTCAGATTTGAACGATTTATACCGGCGGGTTATTAACCGAAATAATCGCCTAAAACGGCTATTAGATTTGGGCGCTCCGGGTATTATCGTACAAAATGAAAAGCGGATGCTTCAAGAAGCGGTAGATGCTTTGATTGACAACGGCCGAAGAGGGCGCCCGGTAACGGGGCCTGGAAACCGCCCGCTTAAATCACTTTCCCACATGTTGAAAGGAAAGCAAGGACGTTTTCGTCAAAACTTGCTCGGTAAGCGTGTTGACTACTCAGGACGTTCGGTTATTGTTGTAGGCCCGAACCTGAAAATGTACCAGTGCGGGCTTCCGAAAGAAATGGCTCTTGAACTGTTCAAACCTTTTGTCATGAAAGAGCTTGTGGAAAAAGGTCTTGCACACAATATAAAAAGCGCAAAACGCAAAATCGAACGAGTTCATCCCGAGGTTTGGGATGTACTTGAGGAAGTAATTCGGGAACATCCGGTTCTATTGAACCGCGCGCCGACATTACACAGACTTGGAATCCAAGCATTTGAGCCGACACTTGTAGAAGGCAGAGCTATTCGCCTTCACCCACTTGTTTGTACGGCTTACAATGCGGACTTTGATGGCGACCAAATGGCTGTACACGTGCCGCTTTCGGCTGAAGCGCAGGCTGAAGCAAGGTTGCTGATGCTCGCGGCCCAAAACATCCTGAATCCAAGGGACGGAAAACCGGTCGTTACGCCATCACAAGACATGGTTCTCGGCAACTATTATTTGACACTTGAGCGTGAAGGTGCCATGGGCGAAGGAATGATTTTTACCGATCAGAATGAGGCGCTTCTTGCGTACCATAACGGTTACGTACATCTTCATTCCCGGATCGCCATTCATGCCGAGGCGCTGAAGAACGAAAGGTTTACAGACGAACAGCGTAAGAAATTGCTTATTACAACTGTCGGGAAAGTCATTTTCAACGAGATTTTACCACCTTCGTTCCCGTTCATTAACGAACCGACGATCGAGAATTTGGAAGGAAATACCCCTGACAAATACTTTGTTTCTCCAACAGAGAACGTTCGTGAATATATTAAAAAGCAACCGATCGTGCAGCCGTTCAAGAAAAAAATACTCGGTAACATCATTTCGGAAATCTTTAAGAGATTCAAGATTACCGAAACCTCCAAAATGCTTGACCGGATGAAGAATCTCGGCTTCAGATATTCTACAAAAGCCGGAATTACTGTTGGTGTTTCTGACATTGTTGTTTTGGCAGAAAAAGAGACGATTTTGGAAGAGGCTCAAAAGAAAGTCGATAATGTCATGAAGCAATTCAAGCGTGGTTTGATTACAGATGAAGAGCGCTATGACCGTGTTATTTCCATTTGGAGCGCAGCGAAAGACGATATACAAGATAAATTGATGGAATCTCTTGATAACCTGAACCCGATCTACATGATGAGTGATTCCGGTGCCCGTGGTAACCCGTCCAACTTTACCCAGCTGGCAGGAATGCGCGGGCTGATGGCGAACCCGGCTGGACGAATCATTGAACTTCCGATCAAATCAAGCTTCCGTGAAGGATTGACGGTACTCGAGTACTTTATTTCAACACACGGAGCTCGTAAAGGTTTGGCGGATACAGCGCTTAAGACTGCCGACTCCGGATACTTGACAAGGCGTCTCGTCGATGTAGCTCAAGACGTCATTGTTCGTGAGGATGACTGTGGAACAGACCGCGGACTTCTCGTAGGGGCACTAAAAGACGGATCCGAAGAAATTGAGTCCCTGGAAGAGAGGTTGATTGGCCGCTTTTCTCGCAAGAAGATCGTTCATCCTGAAACAGGAGAAGTCATCATGAGAGAAAATACGTTGATTACCGAGGATTCGGCCAAGGAAATCGTCAACGCAGGCATTGAAAAAGTATGGATTCGCTCTGCATTTACGTGTAACACGCGCCACGGTGTATGTAAAAAATGTTATGGCCGCAACCTGGCCACCGGTTCTGTTGTTGATGTGGGAGAAGCGGTCGGAATCATCGCTGCCCAATCGATTGGTGAGCCTGGTACCCAGCTAACAATGAGAACATTCCATACCGGGGGTGTGGCGGGGGACGATATCACGCAAGGTCTTCCTCGTATTCAAGAGTTGTTTGAAGCGAGAAATCCGAAAGGGCAGGCGGTTATCTCGGAAATCAGCGGCGTTGTTACTGCCATTAACGAAGGTCGTGACCGTCAGCACGAAATCGTCGTCCAAGGCGAAATCGAAAGCAAAACGTACAATGCTCCTTATACGGCCCGCTTGAGTGTTGCCGTCAATGATCGCGTGGAGCGAGGGCAGGAATTGACTGAAGGGTCGATTGATCCTAAAGAACTTCTGCGCGCGCGCGATGTTGCCGCAGTACAAGAATATCTGTTGCTTGAAGTACAAAAGGTTTACCGTATGCAAGGTGTTGAAATTGGGGATAAGCATATTGAGGTAATGGTGCGGCAAATGCTCCGCAAAGTCAGAGTAACCGACGCAGGGGATACAGACGTACTGCCTGGAACGCTTCTTGACATTCATCAGTTTACAGATGCAAATGAAAAAGCCCTCTTGGAAGGGAAAACGCCGGCAATCGGCCGTCCGATTTTGCTTGGTATTACGAAAGCATCACTTGAAACTGATTCATTCTTGTCTGCCGCTTCCTTCCAGGAAACGACACGAGTCCTGACCGATGCCGCCATCAAAGGCAAGCGGGATGAACTGCTCGGGTTAAAAGAAAATGTCATTATTGGAAAACTCGTTCCTGCAGGAACAGGCATGCAGCGTTACAGGAAAGCAAGAGCCGTAGTTGAGGAGCGGGAAGAAACAGTAAACGTGGAATCACAATAATCAATAACAACAATCCGCCAGCTTTCAGGCTGGCGGGTTATATCAATAAATTTCTCTGATTTATGTTGACATTGAAAATATCAGATGATAATATATTCAAGGTGATCCTATCATTAACCTGTTACTTTGGAGGATATACACATTGTCTTATGAAAAAGTGTCACAGGCTACAAATGTAATTATAGGAACAAAGCAAACGTTGAGAGCTCTGAAGTCCGGACACGTGATTGAAGTAATTGTCGCCGAGGATGCAGATCCGCGCATCATCGGAAACATCATTCAAACCGCCAACGAAGCGAATGTGCCCGTTACAAAAGTCGACTCGATGAAACGGTTGGGCAAAGCGTGCGGAATTGAAGTGGGAGCGGCAACCGTTGCTATTACTCACTAATGGTGTTTTTGCAGGAAACCAATATCTGCAAAAACTTGTTTTTTGCCTAAAAAAGAACCACCTGGATGTGTGGGACTAGTAAAATCATGAAAGGAGGAGCAAACAGTGCCTACAATCAATCAATTGGTTCGTAAGCCAAGAAAGTCTAAAGTAACTACTTCTGACTCTCCTGCGCTGAATAAAGGATACAACAGCTTTAAGAAAACAACGACTGACGTATCATCCCCTCAAAAACGCGGTGTATGTACTCGTGTAGGAACAATGACGCCTAAAAAGCCGAACTCTGCACTTCGTAAATATGCCCGTGTCCGTTTGACTAATGGAATTGAGGTAACTGCATACATTCCTGGAATAGGGCATAACCTGCAAGAACACAGCGTTGTGTTGATCCGCGGCGGACGTGTTAAAGACTTGCCAGGTGTACGTTACCATATTGTACGCGGTGCTCTTGACACTGCTGGCGTGGAAAACCGTGCACAAAGCCGTTCGAAATACGGAACAAAACGCCCTAAAGACAAAAAATAATCGATCATTCTACAATGTTTTAACGAATCGCGAAAGGAGGAAACTCAATGCCACGTAAAGGATCTGTTCCCAAGAGGGATGTTCTCCCTGATCCGATCTATAACTCTAAGCTTGTTACTCGTTTGATCAACAAACTTATGATAGACGGAAAAAGAGGAAAAGCACAGTCTATCCTATATTCAGCATTCGATATTGTTCAAGAAAAATCCGGCAAAGACCCAATGGAAGTGTTTGAACAGGCGCTTAAAAACATCATGCCTGTATTGGAAGTAAGAGCTCGCCGTGTTGGTGGCGCCAACTACCAAGTGCCGATAGAAGTACGCCCAGAGCGCCGATCTACGCTTGGATTGCGCTGGTTAGTAAACTACGCCCGCCTTCGTGGAGAAAAAACAATGGAAGAGCGTTTGGCGAATGAAATTCTTGATGCTGCCAACAACAGCGGCGCTTCAGTTAAAAAGCGTGAAGACACTCATAAAATGGCGGAAGCGAACAGAGCGTTTGCTCATTATCGCTGGTAAGCATAAAAAGATTTTTACCACTAATCATTTATACATTCCAGGAAGGAGAAATACGAGATGCCTAGAGAGTTCTCCTTAGAAAAGACTCGTAATATCGGAATCATGGCTCACATTGATGCCGGTAAAACAACAACAACAGAGCGCATACTTTTCTATACGGGACGCATTCATAAAGTGGGTGAGACTCACGAAGGTGCCTCGCAAATGGACTGGATGGAGCAGGAACAGGAACGCGGTATTACGATTACATCCGCTGCTACAACGGCAGAGTGGAAAGGTTACCGTGTCAACATTATCGATACTCCTGGCCACGTAGACTTCACAGTTGAAGTTGAACGTTCTTTGCGGGTCCTTGATGGCGCCGTAACTGTTCTTGACGCCCAGTCAGGTGTCGAGCCGCAAACAGAAACAGTTTGGCGGCAGGCGACAACTTACGGTGTACCACGTATCGTCTTTGTAAATAAAATGGACAAAATTGGCGCTGACTTTGAGTATGCGATCAAAACAATCCATGACCGATTACAGGCAAATGCCCATGCAATTCAGCTTCCTATAGGTGCAGAAGACAATTTTAGGGGTATAGTGGACCTTGTGGAAATGAAGGCGTGGATTTATGAAGGCGACGTGCTAGATGCAACCGAATCTGAAATTCCTGATGACTTGAAAGATAAAGCAGAGGAAATGCGCGCCAACTTAATAGAAGCCGTATCCGATTTTGATGAAGAACTCATGATGAAATATCTTGAGGGCGAAGAAATTACGACTGAAGAGTTGAAAGCAGCTATTCGTGCTGCAACACTAAAAGTTGAATTCTATCCTGTTCTTTGCGGAACAGCCTTCAAAAATAAGGGCGTTCAGCCAGTTCTTGATGCAGTTATTGACTACTTGCCAGCTCCTACGGATATCGAGTCCATTAAAGGAATTGTGCCGGGAACGGAGGAAGAGGTAGAGCGTCATGCCGATGACAACGAACCTTTTTCCGCTCTTGCATTTAAAGTCATGACAGACCCATATGTAGGACGCCTTACATTCTTCCGGGTATATTCCGGAACGCTTGAGTCCGGCTCTTACGTTCAAAACTCAACAAAAGGCAAACGCGAACGGATCGGACGCATCCTGCAAATGCATGCGAACCACCGTGAAGAAATTTCAACTGCTTACAGCGGTGATATTGCCGCGGCAGTAGGCTTAAAAGATACGAGCACAGGCGACACTCTTTGTGACGAGAAAAACCTCGTTATCTTGGAGTCCATGGAATTCCCAGAGCCGGTCATTGAAGTTGCGATCGAACCCAAGTCAAAGGCCGATCAAGACAAAATGGGCGCTGCTCTTGCCAAACTTCAAGAAGAGGACCCGACTTTCCGTGCAGAAACGAACCCTGAGACAGGCCAAGTTATTATTGCCGGAATGGGTGAGCTTCACCTTGACATTATCGTTGACCGCTTAAAGCGGGAGTTTAAAGTTGAAGCAAATGTTGGTGCGCCGCAAGTTTCTTATCGTGAAACTTTCCGTTCCACAGCTCAAGTGGAAGGAAAATTTGTACGCCAATCTGGTGGACGCGGCCAGTACGGGCACGTCTGGATCGAGTTTTCACCGCTTGAAGAAGGCGAAGGCTTTGAATTTGAAAATGCCATCGTCGGGGGTGTTGTTCCTCGTGAATATATTCCAGCGGTTCAGGCCGGCCTGGAAGATGCGATGAGCAACGGAATTTTGGCGGGATACCCGCTCATCGACATAAAAGCCAAATTGTACGATGGTTCATACCACGATGTTGACTCAAGTGAAATGGCCTTTAAAATCGCAGCTTCACTCGCTTTAAGAAATGCTGCGAAAAAATGTAACCCGGTTATCTTGGAACCAATCATGAAAGTTGAAGTCATTGTACCTGAAGAATATCTAGGTGATATTATGGGTGACGTTACTTCCCGCCGCGGCCGTGTTGAAGGAATGGAAGCAAGAGGAAATGCACAGGTTGTAAGAGCATTTGTCCCTCTTTCCGAAATGTTCGGATATGCGACAACCCTTCGTTCTAACACACAAGGGCGTGGAACGTATACAATGCACTTTGATCACTATGAAGAAGTACCTAAATCAATTGCTGAAGAGATTATCAAAAAAAATAGCGGTGAATAATTGATTTTACAACGTCTATCAAGTATAACTACTTATAGATGTCCGGGCAGCTTTAAAGACGGGAATCCTCCCGGCTTTAAGGCGCTCTATCATACTTAATATTTTTTAATTATAAAGGAGGATTTCCTAATGGCTAAGGAAAAATTTGATCGTTCCAAAGAACATGCGAATATTGGTACAATCGGACACGTTGACCATGGTAAAACAACTTTGACTGCTGCAATTACAACTGTTATGTCTAAACGCGGCGGCGGTGAAGCAAAAGGTTATGACATGATCGACAACGCTCCTGAAGAGCGCGAGCGTGGAATTACTATCTCTACTTCCCACGTGGAGTATGAAACTGACAAACGCCACTATGCACACGTAGACTGCCCAGGACACGCTGACTATGTTAAAAACATGATCACTGGTGCTGCACAAATGGACGGCGCAATTCTTGTTGTGTCTGCAGCGGATGGTCCAATGCCGCAAACTCGTGAGCATATCCTTCTTTCCCGTCAAGTTGGCGTTCCTTACATCGTTGTATTCATGAACAAATGTGACATGGTTGACGATGAAGAACTATTAGAATTGGTAGAAATGGAGATCCGTGATCTTCTTTCCGAATATGATTTCCCTGGCGATGACGTTCCTGTTATCAAAGGTTCAGCTCTTAAAGCTCTTGAAGGCGAAGCTGAGTGGGAAGATAAAATTGTTGAATTAATGGATGCAGTTGACTCTTATATCCCAACTCCAGAGCGTGAAACTGACAAACCTTTCATGATGCCGATTGAGGACGTATTCTCTATTACTGGACGTGGAACAGTTGCAACGGGTCGTGTAGAGCGCGGTCAAGTAAAAGTTGGCGATGAAGTAGAGATCATTGGTCTTGCTGATGAATCCAAGAAAACAATTGTTACCGGAGTTGAAATGTTCCGTAAGCTTCTTGACTATGCTGAAGCTGGAGACAACATCGGTGCCCTTCTTCGCGGTGTTTCCCGTGACGAAATTCAGCGTGGCCAAGTGTTGGCTCAACCAGGTTCCATTACTCCCCATACAAAATTTAAAGCGGAAGTTTATGTTCTTTCTAAAGAAGAGGGTGGACGTCACACTCCATTCTTCTCGAACTACCGTCCACAGTTCTACTTCCGTACAACGGACGTAACTGGAATCATCAACCTTCCTGATGGAGTAGAAATGGTTATGCCTGGCGATAACGTCGAAATGACTGTTGAGCTTATCTCCCCAATCGCGATTGAAGAAGGAACCAAATTCTCAATTCGTGAAGGTGGGCGTACTGTAGGCGCGGGCGTCGTTGCATCTATCGAAAAGTAATGCATTGCCTAAAGGGCAAATAAAAAACAAATATAGAGCAGGGAACTGATCACTCCCTGCTCTTTTTTGTGCAAAAAAATGGGTGTTGTCCCTTTTCATCATTAACCCGGCCAAGACTTATTAAGAGCTGTCTAAAAAAATGAAATTCACAAATGTTGGTAGCACAACGTTTTTACATAGAAGAAGAGGTGACCTATGGGCCGAAAAACCGACCCATAGGTCACCCATCTGATTTTTATTTATGAAATCCGCTCTCGAAAGTATTGACGGATGCCCGCTTGTGATCCATAGCCACGGCCCCAAACTCCACACGGAATTTCTCAGGCTCACCTTCAGATCCTGCGGAACAATTAATCGTAGGCATTGACTTTGTGTGTTTTTCATATTCAAGGGGTGCTTTGCCTTTGTATTTCTTACGTACTGAATTCCAGTGGAAGATCATCTGTTCAAAAGACAGCGGGGATAAATGAAAAACGGTCATCAGACCGCTGGAGTCGTGTTCGAACAGCGGAGACAAATGAAAAAAGATCGTCATTAGACCAGTAGTATCGCGCCTGGTCAGCGCAGATAAACGAAAAAACGGTCATCACCCACACTCCCTTGATGAAACTTGGGAGCTTTTTAACAAAGAAAGGAAGCAGTTTTGTTGAGGCGGCTCAACGAGGTAGCCGCCTCAATATTTGAGTTATGCCAGTGCGAATCGACTTTAGCGCTTTGCTTTTTTCATCACTTATGATCTGCTCAGGCCATCAGCAATGATGTTAATATTGTATTCCAAATACTTGATATAAGTATCAACTTCATCACCAGGCTTGCCAATCTCATCGGAATAGATTGGTTTTTCATAAATAGGGATTCCGGATTCTTTTGAAACAGTCTCCATCGGACGCGGGTCAACGTTAGATTCAAGGAAGAGAACAGGCACATTATGCTCTTTAATGAATTGAACAAGTGACTTAATCTGTGAGGGCGAGCCGTTTTCCTCTGTGTCAATTGCCCATATATAGGCCTCTTTTAACCCGTAACGTTTGGCCATATATTGGAATGCGCGCTCACTCGTTACTAAAATGCGATCTTCTTCAGGGATCTTTTCAATTTCCTCTGAGTACTTCTGTTCAATCTCCTTCAACTTTTCAATGTACTCATTCCCGCGTTTTTCATATTTCTCCTTATTATCAGAGTCTACTTCGATTAAAGCGTCCCTCATCGCCTCAGCCATTTGGATTCCTACATTGGGATCGATAAAGGCATGTGGATTCATTTCCTCTTCTTTGCCATCTTTACTGCTGATATACATCGGTTCTATGCTTTCTGTCAAATTGAACACATTTTCCTCCTTCTGCCCAACAGAATCTACCATTTTATAGAACCAGCCGTCCTTGCCTCCTTCCAGATTCAAACCGTTATAGAAGAGCACATCCGCATCAGTAGCCTTTTTAATGTCCTCCGGCAGCGGCTCATATTCATGGGGATCCGTGCCTGTTGGAACTAAATTGTGCACCTCGACATCCTCTCCGCCAATTTCCTTTGCAAGGTCTTGAATTATTGTAAAGGAAGTGACAATCTTTAAGGGTTCGTCCTTTTTGGATGCCGGTTTTCCGCCCGCCTCTGATGCCGGTTTTTCATTTCCACAAGCCGTAAGCAACAAAGCCACTATGCTCGCCAGTCCAATCCATTTCAATAATTTCTTCAATCTGCAAAACTCCTTTTCAAATAAAATATTTCTTATGTGATACCTGTTTCCGGTTGCTCCCATGCAATTAGCCTAGCGAAGCTTTCTGCCTGTTCATTTTTTTCCCGCATATAAGGTGCCGTAAGGCTGCCACTTCAAAATCTCGAGTGAATATCAAAAGATCCAAGTGGGAGAAAACGGCACCTAAATGCCCGATCGGTTCAACTAACATTCAGTAGGAGATGGAAGAAAACTCCTACTGAATGAAGTTTCACTTTATCTTCCTCCACAGAATTCCTTGCTTGGGAGACAACAGAAATGCAACAAGAAAAATCGCTGTTGTCGCCAGGGCGATCACGGGTCCGGAAGGCAGGTTATAAACAAAACTAAAATATAATCCGATAATCGAAGACAGTGCTCCAAATATTGCGGCAAGTAGAATCATGGTTGACAGCCGGTTTGTCAGCAGATAGGCAGTAGATGCCGGAGTAATTAACATGGATACAACAAGAACGACACCTACGGTCTGCAAGGAAGCGACAGTGACAAGTGTAAGAAGTACCATGATCAAATAATGGATCAGTCTCGTTTTGAGCCCATAAGCAGCAGCCATCGTTTCATCAAAGCTTGAGACAAGCAATTCTTTGTAAAACAAAACAACAACAAGAACGACCACGGCTCCGATAATGAGTGTGACCCACATGTCAGAAGCTCTGACCGACAATACATTTCCGAACAGGATCTGTGTCAAGTCCGTCGCACTTTGGGCTAAAGTGATTAAAATAATTCCCAAGGCAAATGCGGCTGAAAAGACAAGGCCGATCGAAGAGTCATTTTTAATACGGCTGTTTTGGCTTATCAGTCCGATGCCTAGTGATGTCAAAGCGCCAGTTGCTACGGCGCCGTAAAAAAAATTGATACCAAGCATGTACGAAATCGCGACTCCAGGTAAAACAGCGTGCGCAATGGCATCACCCATTAATGCCATTCCGCGCAAAACAATGAAACTTCCAATTACTCCACAAATGATGCCCACCATAATGGAAGTAATAAAGGCCTTCTGTAAAAATTCATACGTCATTAAATCTTGAATAAACGCCATTACATGCCGACCCCCAAACTTTCAAACATATGGACAGGAGACTTGTAAGCTGCCTGCATCAACTCGGGTCGGAAGATCCGATCAACAGGACCTGCGCCAATTAATTCTTTATTAATGAGAATAAGGTCATCAAAGTAGCTTTCCACTTTTGTCAAATCGTGGTGAACGACGAATACGGTTTTTCCTTCATCCCTCAATGATTTTAAGATATTGACAATGACTTCCTCACTTGCCACATCAACCCCGACAAAGGGCTCGTCAAGGAA
This sequence comes from Siminovitchia thermophila, assembly GCF_016909185.1. GTDB lineage: Bacteria > Bacillota > Bacilli > Bacillales > Bacillaceae_C > Siminovitchia > Siminovitchia thermophila. The sequence continues at coordinate 34,953 of NZ_JAFBFH010000035.1, forward strand.
GAAGTATTCAGCTCGCTGTGCGAGCGCCCGTGCCAGAAATACCCGTTGTTGTTGACCTCCTGACAGTTCTCCGATCTGGTTTTTTGTAAAGTCTTCCATCCCCACTTTTTCCAGGCATTCCAAAGCCCATTTTTTGTCCGCTTTCGACGGACGGCGGAAAAGTCCCAGATTTGGATATGTTCCTAATAGAACGGTATCTTTGACAATGATTGGGAAATCCCAGTCAATATTTGCCCGCTGTGGAACATAGGCAATTTTGTTTCTCACTTCCTTCAGCGGCCTCCCGCCAATGGTGACTTGTCCACTGCTTTTGGGAACCAAGCCCAGAGATGCTTTGATCAACGTTGATTTTCCCGCGCCGTTTGGTCCGATAATACCTATGAGCTTTCCACGTTCGCACGTAAAATTAATATTTTTGAGAACCTCCTTCCCGTAATAAGATACAGACAGATTACGCACGGATACAACTTGATCCGCCATAACCTTCACCTTCCTTTGTATTTGATATTTATAAATAGCGTCAGAATTGTTCGTTCGGTAAAAAAAGTTTCCCTTGGTAAACTTATTAACCAGCATATACAAACTCTGCTCTTTTGTAAACACCTTATACATTTTAATAAAACAGTCTTGAGATATATTCCTTACTTTTTAAAATGCCCGGGTGTTTGAAAAATGCTTTGAACACCTGTATAATGAAACAGTTCTTATTTTAAGAGGCTGTTTTTTAATTTCATATTGCATTGACCAATTATTATATGTATAATGTATAATGTTGGTTTTTGACTGCAATGATGTGGAAGGTTGCCGATACACCCGGCCGCTTTGCCATGGCGAGTGTATGGGGAAATTTTCATGGAGCAAGTCTATTTTTGAAAAATAGGCGAAAAGGAGGGAAAGTAATGGCAAAACAAAAGATCAGAATCAGATTAAAAGCATATGATCATAGAATTTTGGATCAGTCAGCAGAGAAGATTGTAGAAACGGCAAAACGTTCAGGTGCGAATGTTTCGGGGCCTATCCCGCTTCCAACTGAAAAATCTGTCTACACAATCTTGCGCGCGGTACACAAATATAAAGATTCCCGCGAGCAATTTGAAATGCGCACACATAAGCGTTTAATCGATATTATCAGTCCTACACCACAAACGGTAGATTCACTGATGAGACTTGATTTGCCGTCCGGAGTGGACATTGAAATTAAATTATAAGGAAAAAATTGAAATTCATACAGGAGGTGTGACTCATGGGCAAAGGAATCTTAGGAAGAAAAATTGGTATGACGCAGATTTTTGCTGAAGATGGACGTTTGATCCCTGTAACAGTAATTGAGGCGGCTCCAAATGTGGTTCTTCAAAAGAAAACGGTTGAATCAGACGGTTACGAAGCCATTCAGATCGGCTTTGAAGATAAGCGTGAAAAGCTTGCCAACAAACCTGAGAAGGGGCATGTTGCAAAAGCAAATACTGCACCTAAGCGCTTCATCCGTGAGTTGAACGGAGTTAATATAAGTGAGTTCGAAGTTGGTCAGGAGATTAAAGTTGATATATTCGCAGAAGGCGATTTGGTAGATGTAACAGGAATTTCTAAAGGGAAAGGTTTCCAAGGTGTCATCAAACGCCACGGGCAGGCCCGCGGGCCAATGACGCACGGTTCCCGTTTCCATCGCCGTCCGGGATCAATGGGTCCTGTTGACCCCGCTAAAGTATTTAAACAAAAAGCGCTCCCTGGCCGTATGGGTGGCGAAAAAGTTACAGTTCAAAACCTTCCAATCGTTAAAGTAGATGCTGAACGCAACTTGATTTTAGTCAAAGGAAACGTTCCAGGTCCGAAAAAAGCGATGTTGGAAGTTAAATCCGGAGTAAAAGCGAAATAAAGCTAAATTGGAAGAAAGGAGGAATAAAGCATGCCAAAAGCAAGCCTTTTTAATCAAGAAGGTTCCAAGGTTGGGGAGGTTGATCTCAACGATGCCATCTTTGGAATCGAACCAAACAATCATGTCTTGTTCGAAGCAATCATCATGCAAAGAGCTTCATTAAGACAAGGAACTGCAAAAGTAAAAACACGTTCGGAAGTGCGAGGCGGAGGAAGAAAGCCATGGCGCCAAAAAGGAACCGGGCGGGCACGCCAGGGATCGATTCGTTCGCCACAATGGCGCGGAGGCGGAACTGTATTTGGTCCTGCTCCACGCAGCTACAGCTATAAATTGCCTAAAAAGATGCGCCGCCTAGCGATCAAGTCGGCTTTATCCGCGAAAGCACAGGAAGAAAATGTACTCGTTGTCGAGGCGTTATCGTTTGACGCGCCGAAAACAAAAGAATTTGTAAAAGTGCTCAATAATCTTCCAGTTGGCAAAAAAGCATTGTTCGTAACGGAAAGCACAGAAGAGAACGTAGCTTTATCAGCGCGGAATATTCCAGGAGTAACAGTGATTGATGCAGACAGTCTCAACGTACTCGATGTCGTTGGCCATAACTCATTGGTCTTGACGAAAGCTGCAGTTGAAAAAGTGGAGGAGGTGCTTGGGTAATGGATGCACGTGATATAGTTAAGCGCCCCATCATCACTGAACGTTCTATGGATTTGACGGCAGACAAAAAATATACTTTTGAAGTAGACGTCAAAGCGAATAAAACGCAAGTAAAAGATGCGGTAGAAAACATTTTTGACGTAAAAGTGGCAAAAGTGAACGTAATGAATTATAAAGGCAAATACAAGCGTGTAGGCCGATTTGCGGGCTATACGAAAAAACGTCGCAAAGCAATTGTCACGTTAACACCAGACAGCAAAGAAATCGACTTTTTCGAAGCCTAATAGAGCTTTTCCAATAATAGAAGAGGAGGGAAAAACATGGCGATCAAAAAATACAAACCTACCTCCAACGGACGTCGCGGGATGACAAGTTTGGATTTTTCCGAGATCACAACAGATACCCCGGAAAAATCATTGCTTGCGCCTCTTAATAGAAAAGGCGGCCGCAATAATCAAGGTAGGACTACAGTTCGTCATCGCGGCGGCGGTCATAAGCGTCAATACAGGGTCATCGACTTTAAACGCAACAAAGATGGTATACCTGGACGCGTTGCTACAATCGAATATGATCCGAACCGTTCCGCAAACATCGCGTTGATCCACTATGTTGATGGTGAAAAACGCTACATCTTAGCACCAAAAAATTTACAGGTGGGCATGGAAGTCATGTCCGGACCGGATGCAGACATTAAAGTCGGAAATGCTTTGCCTTTGGCAAATATTCCTGTCGGTACGGTCGTTCACAACATTGAAATGAAGCCTGGCAAAGGCGGGCAGTTGGTACGTTCAGCGGGCACTTCTGCGCAGGTTCTTGGTAAAGAAGGAACAAAATACGTTCTTGTCCGTTTGAATTCAGGTGAAGTACGCATGATTTTAGCCGCTTGCCGCGCAACAATCGGTCAAGTGGGAAATGAACAACACGAGCTCGTAACAGTAGGTAAAGCCGGCCGTTCCCGCTGGTTGGGCAAAAGACCTCACGTTCGCGGTTCCGTTAAGAACCCTAACGATCACCCGCATGGCGGTGGTGAAGGCAAAACGCCAATCGGACTTAAATCTCCGGTTACACCTTGGGGCAAACCAACGATCGGTTACAAAACACGGAAGAAAACAAACAAGTCGGATAAATTCATTGTACGCCGACGCAAAAAGTAACGGGATTGTCCTACGGTTCAATCGCCGGACCGTAGCGCAATCACGAAGGGAGGTACTAGCATGGGACGCAGCCTGAAAAAAGGGCCTTTTGCAGATGATCATTTATTGAAAAAAATCGAAAAGCTAAATGAAGATAATAAAAAGCAAGTCATTAAAACGTGGTCACGCCGTTCTACCATTTTTCCATCATTCATCGGACATACCATTGCGGTATATGATGGACGCAAGCATGTTCCGGTCTATATCAGTGAAGATATGGTAGGCCATAAGTTGGGTGAATTTGCTCCGTCAAGAACTTATCGGGGCCATGCCGCAGATGACAAAAAAACTAGACGCTAATGAGAGGAGGGAACCCCCTGATGCAAGCAAAAGCTGTTGCCAGAACAGTTCGTATTGCTCCTCGTAAAGCACGCCTTGTCGTCGATTTAATTCGAGGAAAGCAAGTAGGCGAAGCAGTTGCCATTTTGAAGCTGACACCAAAAGCCGCCTCTCCCATCGTGGAAAAGCTTTTGAAATCCGCTGTAGCAAATGCAGAGCATAACTATGATATGGACATTGACAATCTTTTAATATCCGAAGCTTACGTAGACGAAGGTCCGACAATGAAACGCTTCAGACCGCGTGCGCAAGGACGGGCAAGCCAGATCAATAAGCGCACAAGCCACATTACGATTGTGGTATCAGAAAAGAAGGAGGGATAAATCGTGGGTCAAAAAGTTAATCCGATCGGAATGCGAATTGGCATCATTCGTGATTGGGAATCTAAATGGTACGCTGACAAGGAATTCGCAACTTTATTGCACGAAGATATAAAGGTGCGTGAGTATATCGAAAATCGGCTTGCGGATGCATCTGTTTCCAGTGTTGAAATCGAGCGCGCTGCAAACCGCCTCAATATTACGGTCCACACTGCCAAACCTGGAATGGTGATTGGTAAAGGTGGAAGTGAAGTAGAAGCACTTCGTAAAGCATTAAACAAATTAACAAACAAACGGGTACACATCAATATTGTTGAAATTAAAAAAGCGGACTTGGATGCAAAACTTGTCGCAGAGAACATCGCTCGTCAGCTTGAAAGCCGGATTTCGTTTCGCCGTGCTCAAAAACAAGCGATTCAACGGACAATGCGTGCAGGCGCACAAGGAGTCAAAACAATGGTTTCCGGGCGCTTGGGCGGAGCAGATATTGCCCGTTCTGAACATTATAGCGAAGGAACAGTCCCACTTCATACACTTCGCGCAGATATCGATTATGCACATGCGGAAGCCGACACAACTTACGGCAAGCTTGGCGTAAAAGTATGGATTTACCGTGGAGAGGTCCTTCCAGAAAAGAAAAAGTCCGAGGAAGGAGGAAAATAATCATGTTAATGCCTAAACGTGTAAAGTATCGCCGCGAGCATCGCGGAAAAATGCGTGGCCAGGCAAAAGGCGGCACGGAAGTAAGCTTTGGCGAATATGGATTACAGGCTTTGGAAGCTTCTTGGATCACAAACCGCCAAATTGAAGCTGCCAGGATTGCCATGACCCGTTACATGAAACGTGGCGGTAAAGTATGGATTAAAATTTTCCCGCACAAACCTTATACTGCAAAGCCATTGGAGGTCCGCATGGGTTCCGGTAAAGGGGCTCCAGAAGGCTGGGTAGCTGTTGTAAAACCAGGAAAAATCATGTTTGAAATTGCCGGGGTACCTGAAGAAGTTGCGCGTGAAGCACTTCGTCTGGCGTCTCACAAACTTCCAGTAAAGTGCAAGTTTGTTAAACGAGAAGAAATTGGTGGTGAACGAGATGAAGGCTAATGAAATACGTGAATTAACCACTGCCGAAATAGAACAAAATATTAAGTCTTTAAAAGAAGAACTATTTAACCTTCGCTTTCAACTGGCGACTGGGCAACTTGAAAATACCGCCCGCATCAGAGAAGTACGCAAAGATATCGCTCGGATGAAAACAATCGTCCGCGAAAGAGAGATTGGGGTTAACAATCGATAATGATAGGAGGTTTGCGATATGAGTGAACGCAACCAACGTAAAGTGTATACTGGCCGGGTTGTTTCCGACAAGATGGATAAAACCATCACAGTAATGGTCGAAACGTATAAAAAGCACTCTTTGTACGGCAAACGCGTGAAGTACTCGAAAAAGCTCAAGGCTCATGATGAGCAAAACGAAGCAAAAGTAGGGGACATCGTCCGGATTATGGAAACTCGCCCGCTATCGGCTACAAAACGCTTCCGCCTCGTAGAGGTCGTAGAAAAAGCCGTCATTATATAATCAACATTTTTTCGGATATATACGATTTCCGAAGGGAGGTAAAATGAGATGATTCAACAAGAATCCCGTTTAAAGGTGGCTGACAACTCTGGCGCCCGTGAAGTATTAACCATTAAAGTGCTTGGCGGATCCGGCCGTAAAACGGCTAATATTGGGGATGTCATCGTGTGCACAGTGAAAAATGCAACACCTGGGGGCGTTGTCAAAAAAGGCGACGTCGTAAAGGCTGTTATTGTACGGACAAAAAGTGGAGCCCGTCGTCCGGATGGTTCTTACATCAAATTCGACGAAAATGCATGTGTCATTATCCGTGATGATAAAGCGCCTCGAGGAACTCGTATCTTCGGACCGGTTGCCCGCGAACTTCGCGATAAAAACTTCATGAAAATCATATCTTTGGCTCCTGAAGTTCTTTAAGGAATTACATTTAGGTCATAAGGAGGTGCGCTTGAATGCATGTCAAAAAAGGCGATAAAGTAATGATTATTACTGGAAAAGACAAAGGAAAAACAGGCACCGTGCTTGCCGCATTCCCTAAAAAGGAACGTGTACTTGTAGAAGGCGTCAACATTGTGAAAAAACACGCCAAACCTTCCCAAGACAATCCTCAAGGCGGGATCTTTGAAAAAGAAGCAGCAATCCATGTGTCTAACGTAATGGTCATTGATCCAAAAACGAATGAACCGACAAGAGTCGGCTATAAAAGAGTAACAATTAAAATGAAAGATGGCAGCGAAAAAGAAAAAAGTGTTCGTGTAGCCAAAAAATCAGGCGAAATATTAGATGACGTAAAAACTGTTTAGTGAAGGGAGGTACACGACATGAGCCGCCTAAAGGAAAAATTTCAAAAAGAAATCACTCCTGCTCTCATGAGCAAGTTTAACTATAAATCTGTAATGGAAGTACCTAAAATTGAAAAGATCGTTGTGAACATGGGTGTTGGCGATGCTGTTCAGAATGCAAAATTGCTCGATAACGCCGTTGAAGAATTGGCTTTGATCACAGGACAAAAGCCGGTTGTCACAAGAGCAAAAAAATCTATTGCGGGCTTCCGCCTACGGGAAGGCATGCCGATCGGCGCGAAGGTTACGCTTCGTGGCAAACGCATGTATGACTTTTTCGACAAACTCGTTTCCGTTTCGCTTCCGCGTGTACGCGACTTCCGTGGAATTTCCAAAAAAGCATTTGACGGACGCGGCAACTATACATTAGGCATTAAAGAACAACTCATTTTCCCAGAAATTGATTACGATAAAGTCAGCAAAGTTCGTGGTATGGATATTGTGATCGTCACTACGGCTAAAACGGACGAAGAAGCTCGTGAACTTCTTGCCGGATTCGGAATGCCGTTTCAAAAGTAATCAAAATAAAAGGGAGGCGAAATAGTGGCTAAAAAATCTATGGTTGTGAAGCAAAAACGCACACCAAAATTCAAAGTGCAAGAATACACTCGTTGCGAACGATGCGGCCGTCCGCACTCTGTCCTTCGCAAATTTAAACTATGCCGGATTTGTTTCCGCGAGTTGGCCTACAAAGGTCAAATTCCTGGCGTCAAAAAAGCCAGCTGGTAAGACCGAAACTGGGAAGGAGGTAAATATAAATGGTAATGACTGATCCGATAGCAGATTTACTGACAAGAATTCGCAATGCGAATATGGTTCGTCACGAAACTTTGGAGGTTCCTGCTTCCAACATCAAGAAAGAAATCGCAGAAATATTGAAAAAAGAAGGTTTCATTCGTGACGTTGAGTTTATAGAAGATAACAAGCAAGGTATCCTTCGCATTTTCCTTAAATACGGAGCTAATAACGAGCGCGTTATTACCGGACTAAAACGCATCAGCAAACCAGGCCTTCGCGTATATGCAAAAGCGAATGAAGTGCCAAAAGTATTAAACGGCCTTGGAATTGCGATTGTTTCTACGTCTCAAGGCGTATTGTCCGATAAAGATGCGAGAGCAAAACAAGTTGGCGGCGAGGTACTCGCATACGTCTGGTAATTTCTCATACAAGAACGGAGGTGTAAAAATGTCCCGTATTGGTAACAAACCAATTGAAATCCCTTCTGGCGTAACAGTGACAAAGGACGGAAATAAAGTTACTGTCAAAGGTCCAAAAGGTGAGCTTACAAATAACTTTCATTCCGAAATGAACATCAACATTGAAGATAATACGATCACGGTTTCCCGTCCATCTGATGCAAAAGACCATCGCTCCATGCACGGAACAACCCGTTCTTTGCTTGCGAACATGGTGGAAGGAGTATCAAAGGGCTTTGAAAAGTCGCTTGAACTGGTCGGAGTTGGATACCGTGCCCAAAAACAAGGTAAAAAGCTCGTATTAAACGTAGGTTATTCACATCCTGTTGAATTCAATCCGGAAGATGGCATCGAAATTGATGTTCCATCCAACACAAAAGTAGTCGTTAAAGGTTACAATAAAGAAAGAGTAGGAGCCTTGGCTGCTGACATCCGTGCGGTACGCCCGCCTGAGCCGTACAAAGGCAAAGGTATTCGTTACGAAGGTGAATACGTCCGCCGCAAAGAAGGAAAAACAGGTAAATAAAGCCGCTAGGTACTGAAAGGAGTGACTCGCATGATTACCAAGCTCGATAAGAATAAAGTACGCAAGAAAAGACATGCGCGTGTCCGTGTGAAATTAAGCGGTACAGCAGAGCGCCCGCGCTTAAGCGTGTATCGTTCCAATAAAAATATTTATGCCCAATTGATCGATGATGAAAAGGGAGTAACAATTGCCAGTGCTTCTACGCAAGAAAAAGACCTCGGCCTCGAAGCGGCGGGTAACGTGGAAGCCGCGCAAAAAGTAGGAGAGCTCATTGCCAAACGCGCAGTTGAAAAGGGCATCAAGTCAGTCGTATTCGACCGCGGTGGTTATTTGTACCATGGACGTGTAAAAGCATTGGCTGATTCTGCTCGTGAAAATGGCCTAGAATTCTAATTAAAAGGAGGGACGAACTACATGCGTCAAATTGATGCGAACAAACTTGATTTAGAAGAACGTGTAGTTACAGTAAACCGTGTCGCAAAAGTTGTGAAAGGTGGACGGCGCTTCCGCTTTACCGCGCTTGTTGTTGTCGGTGACAAAAATGGTCACGTTGGATTCGGTACTGGTAAAGCCCAGGAAGTTCCTGAAGCAATCCGCAAAGCGATCGAAGATGCGAAAAAGAATATGATCGAAGTGCCTCTCGTTGGTTCTACGATTCCACATGAAATTATCGGACGTTACGGCGGAGGACAAATTCTTCTCAAACCTGCCAACGAAGGTACGGGAGTAATTGCCGGCGGACCGGTTCGTGCGGTATTAGAATTGTCCGGCATTGCTGATATCACTTCAAAATCTCTTGGTTCCAGCACGCCGATTAATATGGTTCGAGCAACAATCGAAGGAATTAAAAATCTAAAACGAGCTGAAGACGTAGCGAAGTTACGTAACAAATCAGTCGAAGAATTGTTAGGTTAAGGAGGGGAAGATCATGGCTCAAAAATTAACAATCACCCTCACTCGCAGCTTGATCGGCCGTACGAAAGATCAGCGTGACACTGTCGAAGCGCTCGGTTTGCGCAAAATCAACCAAACAGTAGAGCATAATGACAATCCGGCGATCAGGGGAATGATTAACAAAGTTTCCCATCTTGTAACGGTCAAAGAACAGTAAGAGCAAAAGGAAGAAGGAGGTGTCCAGAATGAAATTGCATGAGTTAAAACCTGCTGAAGGAGCCCGCAAAGAACGCAACCGGGTTGGGCGCGGAATTGGCTCTGGCAACGGAAAAACAGCCGGCAGAGGACATAAAGGACAAAATGCCCGTTCAGGCGGCGGAGTACGGCCGGGATTTGAGGGTGGCCAAACACCTTTATTCCAACGTTTACCAAAGCGCGGTTTCACAAATATTAACCGCAAGGAATATGCGATTGTGAATCTTGATGTACTCAATCGTTTCGAAGAAGGCACGGAAGTGACGCCGGAGCTCCTCATTGAAACAGGAGTCGTCCGCAACGAAAAGTCTGGAGTTAAAATCCTTGCAAAAGGCAATATCGAGAAAAAGTTGACTGTAAAAGCAAATAAATTCTCCTCTGCCGCCAAAGAAGCAATTGAAGCAGCAGGCGGTACTACTGAGGTGATTTAATGTTCCAGACAATCTCCAACCTGTTGCGTGTAAAGGATATTAGAAAAAAGATCATTTTTACGCTGTTAATGCTGGTTGTGTTTCGAATCGGGGCTTTTATCCCCGTACCGAATGTAGATGCCGATGTGCTTAAATTGCAGGATCAGGCGAGTTTGTTTGGTTTCATGAATATTTTTGGTGGAGGTGCCCTTCAAAATTTCTCTATTTTTGCGATGGGCATTATGCCATATATTACAGCATCCATCATCGTGCAACTGTTGCAAATGGATGTTGTGCCAAAATTTACGGAGTGGTCCAAGCAAGGTGAAGTCGGGCGCCGTAAACTGGCACAATTCACCCGCTATTTCACCATTGTATTAGCATTTATACAAGCAATAGGCATGTCTTTTGGCTTTAACCGAATGACACAGCTTCAACTGATAAAGGATCCTGGATTTGGCACGTATGTTACGATTGCCGTCGTCCTGACAGCAGGAACAGCATTCCTGATGTGGCTGGGCGAGCAAATTACGGCAAATGGCGCCGGCAACGGAATTTCCATTCTTATTTTCGCCGGAATCGTCGCGGGCATTCCTAATGCAGTAAACCAGATCTATGCAACGCAATTTGAAGGTGCAGGAGAACAACTATTCATTCGAATTGTCGTCATGCTGCTTATCCTGCTCGCAGTCGTCGCAATCATTGTTGGCGTCGTATTTGTCCAGCAGGCATTGCGTAAAATTCCAATCCAATATGCAAAGCGCATGGATGGACGCAACCCTGTCGGCGGACAAAATACACATTTGCCGTTAAAGGTGAATGCCGCTGGAGTTATTCCAGTTATCTTCGCAAGCGCGTTTTTAGTAGCACCACAAACAGTCGTGACATTTTTTGGTTCAGGTGATACGGCCAGTACGATCCAATCTTATTTTGATCATACAAAGCCTATCGGCATGACTATTTTTGTCGTTTTGATTATCGCCTTTACTTATTTTTACGCCTTTGTTCAGGTGAATCCGGAAAAAGTCTCCGAAAACCTGAAAAAGCAAGGCGGTTATATACCTGGTATACGTCCAGGGAAAAATACGCAAGAATACCTGACGCGTGTACTATATAGACTGACATTTGTCGGAGCGCTGTTTCTTGCGGTGATTTCCATTCTGCCTGTATTTTTTATTAAATTTGCCGGCTTGCCGGAGGCAGCCCAAATCGGCGGTACAGGATTGCTCATTGTGGTCGGTGTTGCGCTTGAAACGATGAAACAACTGGAAGCTCAGCTAGTAAAGCGCCATTACAAAGGTTTCATTAAATAACATGCGGGCGGTTAAGCCCGAGTGGTTGCAGAGGGGCGAGATTTGAATGAATTTAGTGTTAATGGGACTTCCTGGTGCTGGAAAAGGTACACAGGCCGATAAGATTGTTGACAAATATCAAATTCCTCATATTTCAACAGGAGATATGTTCCGCGCAGCAATGAATGAGGGAACGGAATTGGGACTTAAGGCGAAATCCTTTATGGATAAAGGGGAGCTCGTTCCCGATGAAGTAACAATTGGTATCGTTCGTGAACGTTTAGGCAAAACAGATTGCGAACATGGCTTCCTTCTTGACGGTTTTCCCAGAACAGTGCCACAAGCAGAAGCCCTTGAAAATATATTGTCTGAGCTTGGAAAAAAAATCGACTATGTCTTTAACATTGATGTAGATGCAGATATATTGGTAGAGCGGTTAACAGGCCGCCGAATCTGTAAGGAATGCGGCACCACCTACCATCTGATCTTTAATCCGCCAAAAGAGCCTGGTGTATGTGACCGTTGCGGCGGAGAATTGTATCAGCGCAAAGATGACAACGAAGAAACGGTCCAAAACAGACTCGACGTTAACATGAAACAGGTGCAGCCGCTTCTGGATTTCTATCGCGGGAAAGGCTATTTAAAAAACATCAATGGCCAGCAGCATATTGATCAAGTATTCTCTGACATTGATGCTCTTTTAAAGGATTTGAAATAATGATTATTACAAAAACACCCCGAGAAATTAAATTAATGAGAGAAGCCGGACGAATTGTTGCCATGACTCATCAAGAGTTGAAGAAGCATATTCAGCCTGGTATTACGACGAAACAATTAGATAGCATTGCTGAAAGCTTTATCAGGCAACAAGGTGCACATCCTTCTTTTTTAGGCTATAACGGATTTAGCGGGAGCATCTGTGTTTCGGTCAACGAGGAGCTTGTCCATGGCATACCCGGAGACCGTGTTCTGAACGAGGGTGACATCGTCAGCCTGGACATTGGAGCCGAATATAGCGGGTACCACGGTGATTCGGCATGGACCTATGCAGTGGGCAAGATCGATGATGAAACGCAAAAGCTGCTCGATGTTACGGAAAAATCCCTCTATATGGGATTGGAACAAGCCAAGCCGGGCGCTCGTCTTTCAAATATTTCTCATGCGATACAAACATTTGTGGAAGCAGAAGGTTTTTCCATTGTCCGTGAGTATGTAGGGCATGGGATTGGTCAAAGCTTACATGAAGATCCGCAAATTCCCAATTATGGTCCACCTGATAAAGGACCGCGCTTGAAGCCCGGAATGGCACTGGCTATTGAGCCGATGGTCAATGCGGGGAGCCGCTATGTAAAGACGCTTCCGGACAATTGGACTGTCGTGACAGTTGACGGGAAAATGTGTGCGCATTTTGAACATACAATAGCCATTACGGAAACCGGTTTTGAGATTTTGACAAAACTGTGAGCGCAGGTGATCTCGTTGAAAGAGTCTGATTCGAATCCCCAAATAGGCCAGATTGTCCAGATCCAAAAAGGACGGGATGCGGGACAATACGCGGTTGTAATCCAGCGGTTGGATGATAAGTTTGTATTCATCGCGGATGGGGAAAAAAGAAAATTTGACAGTCCCAAAAAGAAAAACATTCAACATCTTCAGTGCCAAGACTACATGAATGAAGAAGTACGCAGAAGCTTGTTGGAAACTGGGCGGGTCACCAATGGGAAGTTACGATGGGCTCTTGGAAAATTTGTGGAAGAAGTTTTGGAAGACTTAGAGAAGGGAGACGAGTTGGATGGCGAAAGAAGACGTCATTGAAGTTGAAGGCAAGGTAGTAGACACTTTGCCAAATGCCATGTTTAAGGTAGAATTAGAAAATGGCCATACGGTACTTGCGCATGTATCGGGTAAAATCCGTATGCACTTCATCCGTATTTTGCCTGGTGATAAAGTAACTGTAGAGCTTTCTCCATATGATTTGACACGGGGAAGAATCACATACCGCTTTAAGTAGTGCACTTCAGGCTGTTAAGGAGGTTTTAAAAAAATGAAAGTAAGGCCATCAGTAAAGCCGATCTGCGAGAAGTGCAAAATTATCCGTAGAAAAGGCAAAGTTATGATAATCTGTGAAAATCCGAAACATAAACAAAAACAAGGATAATAAGGAGGTGCAAAACTTATGGCACGTATAGCCGGAGTGGACATTCCACGTGAAAAGCGCGTCGTTATTGCGCTCACATATATTTACGGTATCGGAAAAAATACAGCTATCGAAGTTCTCAAGGAAGCGGGTGTTTCCGAAGATACACGCGTTAGAGACTTGACGGATGACGAATTGGATAAAATCCGTAATATCGTTGACGGTTTAAAAGTTGAAGGAGACCTTCGCCGTGAAGTGTCTTTAAACATTAAACGTTTGATGGAAATCGGCTCTTATCGGGGGCTTCGCCATCGCCGCGGACTGCCGGTGCGTGGACAAAACACGAAAAATAACGCACGGACTCGAAAAGGCCCTCGTAAAACTGTAGCGGGCAAGAAAAAATAATAGGTAAAGGAGGTTATATACAATGGCACGTAAAACGAATACTCGTAAACGTCGTGTGAAAAAAAATATAGAAACAGGGATCGCGCATATTCGCTCTACATTTAACAATACAATCGTAACGATTACAGATGCGCAAGGAAATGCCGTTTCCTGGTCTTCAGCTGGTGCGCTTGGATTTAAAGGTTCCCGTAAATCTACTCCATTTGCTGCCCAGATGGCTGCAGAAACAGCTGCGAAAGTTTCGATGGAGCATGGCATGAGGTCTTTGGAAGTTACTGTAAAAGGACCAGGTGCAGGCCGTGAAGCGGCAATTCGTGCTCTTCAAGCCGCAGGACTTGAGGTAACAGCAATCCGTGATGTAACACCTGTTCCTCATAACGGATGCCGTCCGCCAAAACGTCGTCGTGTATAATGAATTTGTATAAATTCGGTATTACCTGTCTATAATGGGGTAATATATGAATTTATGGTTACATTCAATTTGTTCCTCATCAAGTTGTTGCACAGACAAATGTAGCATGGGGAATTTCGGGCCGCCGGAATTTCGACGTTTTGAAGGAGGGTATATGTGAATGATCGAGATTGAAAAGCCGAAAATAGAAACGATTGAGATCAGCGATGATGCTAATTATGGAAAGTTCGTTGTCGAACCGCTTGAGCGTGGGTATGGTACAACATTGGGTAACTCCTTGCGTCGTATTCTATTATCCTCACTCCCAGGTGCAGCGATCACCTCGATTCAGGTCGAAGGGGTACAGCATGAATTTTCAACCATAGAAGGTGTCGTCGAAGATGTTACCTCTATCATCCTTAATCTTAAGAAACTAGCTCTCAAGATTTATTCTGACGAAGAAAAAACGTTGGAAATAGATGCACAAGGCGAAGGCGCAGTGAAAGCATCGGACATTATGCATGACAGTGATGTAGAAATACTAAATCCGGATCTGCATATTGCCACATTAGCCGAAAACGGCAACTTTCGAGTTCGCATGACAGCCAAAAGAGGCCGCGGATATACGCCCGCTGATATGAACAAGCGCGATGATTTACCGATTGGCGTTATACCGATCGACTCAATTTATACACCTGTATCGCGCGTCAATTATCAAGTGGAAAACACACGTGTCGGCCAAATGACAAACTTCGATAAGCTGTCATTGGATGTATGGACAAACGGAAGTATCAGTCCGGAAGAGGCTATTTCACTTGGAGCCAAAATTTTAACAGAGCATTTAAATATTTTCGTTGGGTTGACGGACGAAGCCCAGCATGCTGAAATCATGGTCGAAAAAGAAGAAGAT
>NZ_JAFBFH010000036.1 GCF_016909185.1 Siminovitchia thermophila
GAGGAGTTGGCAAGTGGCGTATTTAATTTATGTATGCCCTACGGGCCATACATAAATTAAATGCCAATCCCTACATTATTAGTTTGCCATAAACAATCCTTAAAGATATTTCTTGTATTCAAAACAATCATAATTGTAAAAGCTATTTTAGGTTTTTCTAGATGTACCCGCTCAAGCAATATTTTAATTACGCTAGGAAACTGCCATATCGACATTCTTTTTCCCGCAAAAGCACCGTTAGGATTTTTACTGTTATTTTCTCAAATAGATCAATTTGTCATTACCTTTTCATAATTTCCAAAACATCATTCTGCATAATCGTATAAAAGCGCTCTTCCTCCTCAATAAAAGGAGCGTGTGCGGAATGATGAAAAGTGTACATTTTCTTGTATGGAGCTTCAATTGAGTCATAAAAGCGTTTAGCTTGGGTGTATGTTGTTTGATAATCATGGACACCCTGGAGTATAAAGACAGGGAGGTTGAGTGTTGGAATAAGTTCTACTAAATCGGTTGTAGCCATGATATGACCTAATGACTGATAGCTGTAAATACTCCCTGGGAAAATATTCATTCGTTCTTGAAAAGAATAATGTGGGCAAGTAAAAACATGTTTTAGTATTTTAAAATGTGAATACCCGGTACGCTTAAACCCACCTCCATACTTGTTTGTAAACTTTTCTCTAATAGCACCATATGAACGATTTTTGTAATATGTATCGTTAAATGCAACTTTTTCTATTTGTTTTTGCGCACGGTTGTCACGTTTAGCTATCGCGGTTTGCAAGATAAAGTGATAGGTCTCTTTTTCAGATTCTTTTGCTGACCCTATTTGACCAATACCAATATAGGCGTGGAAAAGCTCAGGTTTGTCTCTTGCCACAAGGCTCCCAAGAAAAGTGCCCCATGAATGTCCAAGCAGAAAAACTTTGTCTTGTGAATATTTATTTCTCAAATAGTTTATTACTTGTATCGTATCGTCAACTAACTGTTCAACCGTTAGTTGTTTTTTAGCGTCTTTAACATGGTAAGACATTCCTGCTCCTCTTTGATCCCAGTAACAGACGTCAAAAAATTGCTCAAGCCTAATATCGTGAGCTTTAATAATAGGATAGACAGGAAATCCAGGCCCGCCATGTAAAAATAATAATAATGGGTTTCCTTTATTTAAAGATTCAATGATGATTCCTTGTCTTACTCCGTTAATTTGTATATACTCCTTTATTATTGTTCCTGTTCCATTTTCTTCACGCAAGTTACTCAAAGGTTTTTCAACAGAATCTAAAAGCACTCTATCCGCTCCCTCAAGAAAGGTCAATTTCTATACTTATCAATTCTCTCTATATTCTATAATTCCGCCAGTTAGTGAATCATTTCGTGACACTAGATAACCTAAGTGTAGCAAAATTTCCTATATTTTGCAGGAAATGCCCTTTCATCATCAAGCCATAGCGATTTTCTTTCTGTGGTGATAAATGCTTTTTAATACTTGAAATCACGTGAGGTAATGGTTCAAATATTTGGTTTTATTACATCAATAATATCCATCTTATATAAAGTGAATCTTCATTCAGCAGGCGTTTTCTTCCACCTCCTACTGAATGTTAGTTGAACGAATCGGGCATTTAAGTGCCGTTTTCTTCCACTTAGACCTTTTGTATCAACTCAGGTCTTGAAGTGGTGTATATGGCACCTTACATGCGGGATAAATCACCTTCAAGGCTGCTCAACATCCGAGTTACGGCGGCGTTTGGCGGCTCTTTTTCAAATATCATGACGCCCTGTATTTATTCGCGTTCAAAGAATTCATCTGTCTTTAATGGAAATGAACAGTTGAACACCCTTAAATTTGACACTTTGAAGGTGTTTTTCCTGTTTCAAAATAGTTCAAATGGGCATTTTCATTGATTTTTATACTTTTTTACGTAGTTCGTTAAGCTTATTAAAGGAAAGATGTAGCGGTAACTGTGATAATGGATATAAAATGCGCCGCCCATACCCTGACCGACGGGATAGTCATCCGTCCAGTCCTTTTGGTCGTATTTTTGTAATAGATAATCGATGCCGAAATTGATTTCCCTTGAAGGTTTGGCTTCGGCAGCAATGAGACTGTCCAACGCCCAGGAAGTTTGAGTAATGTTGCTTGCTCCTAGGGGTATATACTGATTTTTCTGGTCACTATGACAAGATTCCCCCCAGCCGCCGTCTTCATTTTGAATGTGCTTCAACCAATGCAGCGCTTTTTGAATATGTTTTTCCTCCGGATTTATCCCAGCTGCCAAAAGGCCGGTCATTGCCGCCCATGTTCCATATATATAGCAAATTCCCCAGCGGCCATACCAGGTGCCGTCTTTTCTCTGGTTGGTAAGAAGCCAGTTTGTTCCGTTCTTTACAATTCGGTGTTTTTTCGGCAAATTCGTATAATGACCGAGAAACTCAAGTGTCCTTCCGGTCAGGTCCGCACTGCTGGCATCTGAAATGAGAAACTTGTTTCCTTCGATCGGGAGCAGGTTCCATATCTTTTTATCGATATTTTTTTCGAATGCCGGCCAGCCGCCATCACGATTTTGCATGGAAAGACTCCATGACACACCGCGGTTCCATGATTCCCGAATTGTGGCAGATTGGACCGTAGCGGACAGCGCCCTCAAAGATGCAGTAGTGTCATCCACATCCGGGTTAAATGTATTGATGTCCGAGAAACCCCATCCACCGGGCATAACACCGGAATTACGAATAGCCCAATCGCCGAATTTGATATGCTGTTTCTCCAGTAAATACCTGTTCGCTTTTTGGATAGCGGGATCTGATGGTGAAATTCCCGCGCTTTGCATGGCAAATGAAATGAGAGAGGTATTCCACACATTGGCTGTTGTGTATTGCATATGGGTGTGACCCTTGATAGTACATCTCATTCTTTTTAAGCCGTCAATCGCTTTGGTAATGAGGGGGGCATCTTTTCGGCTACCAAGCGAAAGCAAAGCAAAAATCATGAGAAAAGTGGCACTGAAGTAGCTGTTTAACGTGCCATCCGGTTCGATGTGTGTAAGCATATATTGCTTTGTTCGCTCAATGGCCGATTGGCGAAGCTGAAATGGCAGGCCGATGAGGTATTTAACCGCTTTTTCCATATAATCGGCGATTGTTTTCAGCTTTCGGAGCTCTTCGTTTGAATAGAAATCACTCGATCTGGATGTAAATAAATGCGAAAGATCTGGACTGTATTTTGTTTTTTTACTGTATTTTTTTGTTGCCAAAATCATGATGGGGGCGAGGTTGGCCCGGCCAAATACTGAAATGTCATAAAAATGGATTGGAAAAGAGAGGGGAAGCAAGATCAATTCTACGGGTATGGGGAAAAAAGCCGGCCATTGATATTGTCCGGTTAACGCAAGCATTATTTTTGTAAACATATGGGATTTTTGAATTCCGCCATTCTTGACAATAAACTTTTTGGCTGCCCGCATTTGTGGATCTGATGTCGAATAATAGGTGGAATAAAGGAGTGCATAGTATGCTTCCACTGTAGCCGTTAAATTTCCGTCTCCTTCATCGTAATAAAGTTTCCATGCCCCATTCTTTTCTTGCCTGCTGAGGAGGCGTTGAGTCAATTCGCGGATTAAATCTTCATCATTTATTTCCAGCGTCCTTAATAAAATAATCATATACGCGTCGGTGGAAGTCCCCGTTTCAAAAGGGAAATTCCACGACCCATCAGAAGATTGGCGGGCTTTCAGCTCTTCGGTGATGCGCCGGATGGTCATCTCAACGTGTTCAAATTTCAATTAAAACCAACTCCTTGCTTGCTATGTGTATGTTTCATATTTATTCTTGCGGGGAAAAAGAATGCGGTTTGGGGGTGAAGGAGTTTTTTGTTAAAAAAAAACTAACGAAAAAAAAGCTCTCTGACCATCTTATCCCCATGAAAAATCAATTGAAGAAAAAAGAGGGTACCCCTTCATCTTGCGAATCGGCAGTCTTGCCGAGTAAAGACAAGATGCTGTTGGAGCAAATAAAAGCCCAAACCGCCGCTTTAAATCTCAATAATGTGACAAGAACAATGGCTTACCTGAATTTTTATCTGCATTACCCGGAAATCCATTGGGCTTTTTTAGGTCATGTCGTTTCTCGGAACGGTGGTTGGAATATGACGGATCTAAAAGGAGAATTGCTTGTAAAGCTATTAAATGAAAGACGGAGGGAAGACTATTTCCTTTTTTTAGAGAGGGGAAATTGGCTCATCTTCCAGGACATCTATCCCCAGTTTCTACTTTATGCGGAATCCGTGAAACAAAATAGGAATTTATTTTATTTGTTGCCCTATTTGCATGTATCCGTTTTTATGGAAGTAGTGTGGAATGACTTTTGGAATAGAGGAGACAGCTATACGTTGGCGATTGCCCAGGTCATCAATGAACAGAGTTATCTAGAAAAGCGAGTTGTAAAAAATCCGGTGTATCAAGAGAAAGTACTTTATACGTTTGAATTTCTTTTACAGGAACTGCTTTCATTCAACCATATTCTGTTTCCGTATTCAGAGCCGGATCATGAAGGAGGAACCGCGCTTGTCGGAATGACACTTGATTATTTCGGCTCGCTTCATGAACGCATTGTACTTGGTAAGCACTTATATCGTCTGTTATTTTCTGACCAGCGTTTGTGGCGAAAGGTGTTGGGATGGTGTATCGCCCAGCCGCATACAGGATCAAGGAAAGACTATTGGCCGCATCTTTTCAACGATGTGCATGAAGGGTTGCCGGGCACTATTTATAAAAGATTAAAGAAATGCCAATTGAAAAAAGGATTTCCACGATTTTATAGCCCAAGACTGGAATTTGCCTGGAAAAATGTTGTTCAAGAAGATGCGGAAGAAGGGGACTGGTTTAATCGCTGGGACGTCATCTACTACTTGGAAAAAGATCATGAAAAAAAGAGTGGGGACATAGAAGATGATTACTGTGAAACGCTGGAAAATCTCGAGTTTGCGGCCTCCGCCAAAACAGCATTTTCGAAATAGGAGGCCTTCTTATTTTACGGCGATTGTATTTGGCTGCCTTATCGCGACATATTTGGATTTGTTATTGGTTGGTAAAGGGTTATATGAGTTTCCCAAACGGCCGTTTTCGGATGTTTTTCCTATCGATGTGTTTTTTACACTGGTTGCTTTGCCGTTATTCACGTTACTGTTTTTGTATATGGGAAAGCACATGTCCAGGAAGGGAAGATGTCTTTTCTACTTGGGATTGGGTCTTGCAGCCGCGGTATTTGAAATGTTGGCGGAATCCGCCGGATTACTTCGGCATACAGAAAGCTGGCATCATTGGTATTCGACGATTGGATATTTTCTGTTTATGTATCTCGTATGGATGGTTTCCCAAGGCGTCCGGGTAAATAAATAGTCTTTCTATCCAATAGTGTGGTAGTATGATATAGGAAATTGAACGATGACGGATTGGCAGGCGGTATCAGATGAACAGCTTTTTGCTATACATTTTGTTATTTGTACTCATGATCGTTTGGGGGTTTAATGTCACTGCGATTAAAATTATCGTCAGCCACTTCTCTCCGGTGACAATTACGTCTTTACGCATTTTTCTCGCTTTTTTAACACTCTCGCCGTTGCTATTTTATCGCAATAAAATTCAAAGGCTTTCATTTAAAAACATACTGATGATTGCGTGTGTTGCTGTTTTTGGAGTTCTTGGCCACCATGCTTTTTTATCTGTCGGACTAAAGTATACAAGCGCGGCCAATGGAGGCTTGATTCTTGGCTCGGTGCCCATTGTTACGACCGTCGCGGCTGCTCTTTTTCTTGGCGACCGTCTGACGGTTTTTCGGATTCTTGGTTTGGTTTTTGGGTTCTCGGGAGTGGCTTTGATCATGCTTGCCAAGCCGGGAGCGGCATTGCAATTTTCCATTGGGGATATATTCATTTTTCTCGCCGTTCTTACTCAAGCGGCCAGTTTTATTTTAATTAATAAAATGGCAAACTCGGTAGGTTCGCAATCTTTGACGGGGTTGTCCATGTTGATGGGATCCGTTATGTTATTCGTCCTTAGCGTCACGGTTGAACCTGAAGGATTGGCTTCCTTGAAAACGGGGACTCTCATGGCCTGGCTCGTGTTTTTTGCGTCTGGTTCCATTGCGACGGCAATGGGCCATCTTTTGTATAACTATGCCATTCAGAGAATTGGAGCAGGCCAGGCTGCTCTTTTTCTTAACTTGTCTCCCTTCTTTTCGTTGGTTGGGGCTGCTGTATTTCTCGGAGAAAAAATTTATTCCATCCAATGGATCGGGTTTTTGTTGATTGTGGTCGGGGTCGTGCTCGGAACCGGATTTTTGGAACACCGCGCTAAAATCAAGAAGCCGGAAGGTGGAAAGTGAGAGGTTCGACCATAAGTTGAAAACGAATTGCTGTTTGTCCAATCGTGAAAATAAACCGCATGAAATCAAGGTTTTTACATTTGATTTCATGCGGTTTCATTTGTATAAGGCTTTATTTTCATAAGAAAGAGGTGGCCGAGTTCATTTCTGAAATTCAATGGAAATTTTCACATCCTTTTCATTCACCTGTCACTCATATTTCAGCCGACTCAATGGGTTTCTTCATTTCCAGCACGATCGTTTTGTAACGGTTTTATACGGCCTTGCCTCTACATATAGACATAATAAAAGCACCGCCAATTGTCAGACGCGCATCTCACAATTGGGGTGCAATTCAGGTTCCTGCCTTCAATAGTCATGATCAAGCAGCAGTCAGCTCTATTTTACGCCTTTATGGCTGCTTCATTCAATTCTTCGGCAGATTCGGCCACGATCGAAGTCGCATGTTCAATTTCCTTTACAACTTTGATTAGAACTTTTACTTGTTCTTGCACTTCCGTTGCGGTAATGCTGTTTTGTTGTACGGACTGGACTATTTTTTGGAACGATTCATAGGTGTCTCTTGAAGAGGTAATACCGGATTGCACTGCGTTTTCCACCTGTTCCAAAGATTCGATGACCCGCTCTTTATGGTTGTTGGAAGTGGTGATTAATTCATGTATTTGAGTAATGGAATCTTTTGTTTGTTCAGCAAGCTTTTGCACTTCCTGGGCAAGTACAGCAAATCCCCTGCCATGTTCTCCGGCTCTTGCCGCCTCTATGGCGGAGTTTAAAGCCAAGACGTTTGTTTGTTCGGCTATATCTTGGACCATATATATGACATTTGAGATTTTTTCGGAAGACTCTCCCAGCTTATGGATACTTTCAATCATTTCCTTTGACAGTTCTTCCATAAAGTTGATCTTTTCAAGGAGTTCATTTAAATTGTTTTGGCCATCACTGGCAAAGTCTCTAGCCAATATGGCTTTTTCGTTACTTTCAGCCGTTGTTTGATTGACTTCATCAATGCTTATGCTTAACGTTTCAACAGAAGCCTGATTTTGCTCAGCAAGTGCCACAAGGTCTTCACTGACAGCTGTCATTTTATTTTTCAAGTAGGATTTCCCTTCTTCGAACTGAACGCTTAACTGTTCCATTTGTTCTTGATGGTATGCTTCAAGCACAATTTGTTGTTCAAAGCTCAATACCTTTTGCACCGCGTCAATCACGCTCAGAAGCTCCCCTTTGGATTGCACTTCTTTAAAAATAATCTGGGTAAGTGAATTTTGTATATTTTGGAAAGCCCCCATATACCAAGAAGGTTCAAGCCCTATTTTAAAATGTATATTGGCTACCTTCAGTCTTTTATTGATAAAATTCTTGTCAATATTGCCGTCAAACAATTCAATCATATGTCTTCTTAACGTCTTTTTTAGTCTATCCACCGTACTGTGTTTTAGAACCATTTCTTTTAAATGATCAAGATTTAAAATAGTGTCATAGAAAGTATTCACCAATAGATCAATATTCTTTTCGATTAGTGGCTGAATGCTTTTGATGATATCCAAATCAGATTTACTTAAATCGATCATCTTCATTTTGGCTATGAGACGGGCATCCTGAATGTCAATATCACCCGTTCCCCTGCTTTTGAGTGTTTTTACTGTTTTATCGGATTTGCCACTTTTTTTTACCAAACCGAACAATGCCATCCTGCTTCCTCCCCATTCCTTGATCCACTTTAACCAGCTTCTTGCTTTATGAAATGAAAAATACGATTCATCATACACATTATTATGTTTAATATTTTGCCTGCAATTATTTATATCGGCTATGTTAATCATATTATTTAGTTTTACAAGGAATTTGTTTTATATTTTTTTGCTATACGGGGCGATCGTCCCGCCGCTTGATCTTTTTTAATTTCTAAAGCCAATAAAAATGAGTCTTTATGCCTAGGTAAAAAATAACATGTTTCCGTTGAATTATCAAATTTTATGTAGTATTTTTAAAATTATCTTGTAAACTTTCCTTTATTCTTTTTGTAAGGATAATGGGCAGATGGCGGGGGATGCCAGCATTGTTCATTTAAAAAGGCGTTATAGTGAGTTTGAAGGAAGTGTTTAGGGCTTAAAATGATTTGAGAATTGTTTCACTATGAAAAGTTTGTTGCCGAGATTGCCGGGTTCGTCAAGTTCATGAAAGCACCAAAAATATTAGACGTGTTTAAGGGAATCATTGCAGCAATCCAACAGCCGTTTGCGGAATGTTTGCCTAAAGGGGGCGGATGGAGATGTGCAAACGAACTGTTTGAATAGTAAAAAAACTCCCTGCATTCTAAAGAAAGTGTCATGTATGTCGATAAAAATGATATGAGATATCCAGTTTTGTAAACAGGCACGAGATAAATATTGAATAGAGGATGTCAATGTTCCTGTATGTCGTAAAGACCTCTGTGGAATCTGCCGCTTTACATATTTGGAGAACCTTTGAAAAGTAGTAGGGGTTCTGTTTTTATTTTTTGAAAGGGGAGGTTTGAATGAATCCGATCAATGATCAATATGTTGTTTTTGCGATTAATGATAAATATTTTGCCATCTCCATTCAAGATGTATTTGAAATTACCAGAATGAGGACTGTGAAATGGGTTCCCAATTCAAAAGACGAGTTTTTGGGTGTCATTCATTTTAGAGAAAAAGTCATACCGATTGTTAGCTTGCATCGAATGTTTTTGGAAAAGGAAAATGAATTAGTGTCAACAACCCGCATAATCGTTTTGAACAACAATATCAAGGAAAGCGGGTTTGTGGTAGATGATGTGGATCAGGTGAAGTTTCTGCCGGAAGAGTATATAGCCCCTGCCCCTCACTCATCTCAGAGTGAATGGATCAAAGGAGTTTATCATCATGATGATCAAACGATCACAATCTTGGATTTGGAAACACTGCTAAGTGATGTAGATGTAAAGAAAGTGTTGGAGTAAGCGGCTTGCAATCGCCATTGTGAACATTTTGCCATGAAGGTAAAAACGAAATTTTGTAAAAAGAAGTAAATGTTTAAGCGCCTGTAAAAGAAGAGTGAGAGTGGGTGAAACGATGGAAACGATCCAACAGGAAAAATATATTTCTTTCGCCATTGGGGAAGAATTATATGGCATCAAAATCAATGAAATAAAAGAAATCATCAAAATGCAGGATACTACCGTCATCCCAAACTCCAAAGAATATATAAAAGGAGTTATTAATCTGCGAGGCATCGTTATTCCGGTTATCAGCCTGAGACACCGATTTGACTTGCCTGAAGAAAAATACACAAAAGATACTAGAATTATAGTCGTCAGCTATGAAGGCGAAATGGTAGGCATTGTGGTCGACCGAGTAAGCCGGGTGACAACGTTTGATGATTTACAGCCATCGTCCGGGGATCACGGTAATATTGATAAATCTTTTATTAGTGGAATCGGGACTTCAGGGGAAGAATTGGTTGCTGTATTAAATTTAAATGAACTTCTTGGGCAATAGGTGGTGAAAAACATGGAAACATTCGATTTAACCGAGTTTTTGGGCGTTTTTATCGATGAGGTGGACGAACAACTGCAAATAATGGATCAGGAAGTATTGGCGCTTGAAGAAGATGGAGAATCCAAGGAAGTGATCCAAAAGCTTTTCCGTGCCGCCCATACGATAAAAGGGTCCTCCGCGACGATGGGATTCGATGACATGGCCAAATTAACCCATGCGATGGAACATTTATTGGACCATGTCCGGAATAATCGCTTACATGTAAGCGAAGCATTAATTGACCTTTTGTTTAAATGTCTCGATCAATTAAGACAGCTAAAAGATGAAATTGTTTCTGAGGAAGAACAAAGAACGGATGTCGCTCCGCTTATAAAGGAAGTGCAATCATTTTCCCAGGGAACCGGTGGTGGCAATGCTTCTGGACAACCTGAAGGCAAGGGAGAAACGGCTGCTTTGTTCACCGCGGAAACGCATCGCAAAGCTCAAGCTTTAAAGGAAAAAGGATTGCGTATTTTTCAAGTTGAAGTAAAAATATCTCCTGACTGCGGAATGAAATCAGTTCGTGCTTTTTTAATTTATAATGAGTTGCAATCATGGGGAGAGATGATACAAACCCTCCCCGCAATGGACAGCGAAGTTGACGCTGACTTTCAGAATGTTTACTTCCTGATCGCTACACAGCAAGATGCCGAGGACATCAAAGACTTGCTTCAATCCATGAACGAAGTTGCAGATGTAAGTGTAGTCCCGTTTACTGCAAGGAGCGAAGCGCAAAGCAAACCAGTCAAAAAGACTCGTTCGGATAGCGGATCTGCAGAAAAAAAGCCTAAGGTTACGCGCAAAAGGCAGGATGAGGCAAAGCAGAGGAAACAGACGAAACAGACGATTCGAGTGGATGTAGACCGATTGGAGCACTTAATGAACTTGGTCGGTGAATTGGTGATCGACCAAACAAGGATCAAACAAGTGGCGAGCGATTTAGGCAGACAAAACTCCGGGGCAGAAGCGATTGAAGAACTGGATCAGGTAACTGATCACATTGGCCGGGTAATCGGAGAGCTCCAGGAAAGCGTGATGAAAGTTCGGATGCTTCCGATAGGTCAATTATTCAGCCGGTTCCCGAGAATGGTACGTGATCTTTCCCATTCTTTGAACAAAGAAATAGATTTGGTCATTGAAGGCCAAGAAACAGAATTGGACCGGACAGTTATTGAAAAGATTGGCGATCCGCTCATCCACTTAATACGAAATGCGGTGGATCATGGACTTGAATCCACTGAGGAGCGAATCAAGAATAATAAGCCTGAAAAGGGCCTTTTACGTATTAATGCCTACCACGAGGAAAATCAGGTTGTCATTACCGTGGAAGATGATGGCGCGGGAATAAACCCCGAGAAAATAAAAGCTTCCGCCATTAAAAAAGAACTGATCACCACAGAAGAAGCCGAGGCAATGACAGATGAAGAGGCGATACATTTAATTTTTCGCCCGGGATTCTCGACTGTTGCGAATGTCAGTGATGTTTCCGGAAGAGGAGTGGGCATGGACATCGTCCGAAACCACATTGAAAGTTTAAATGGAATCATTGAACTGGACTCAAAACTGGGGAAAGGCACCATTTTTAAAATCAAACTTCCGTTAACATTGGCGATTATTACAGGGCTGATTGTGGGCATAGGCGAGAGAACCTTTATCATCCCGATGAGCAACGTCCTGGAGATTGTACGAGTACCTCTGGATTCCATCCAAACGATAAAAGGAAAATCCATTGTGGTGATCAGGGAGCAAGTTTTACCTGTCGTATGGTTGAACGATTTATTACAGATTCCCAGAAAAGATCGAAATAACAGGCAGGTTCCGCTTGTCATTGTAGGTTTGGGTGAAAAAAGAATCGCTTTAATGGTGGATGAACTGCACGGCAACCAAGAAATCGTTGTAAAATCATTAGGAAAATATATCGGCAAAATTAAATATATATCAGGAGCTACCATTTTGGGTGATGGTAGAGTTGAATTAATACTGGAAGTTGCCGGTATTTCCAGGGTTGTTAATGACGAATAAACATGAAATCAGAATAGGGGAATGGAATTATGAGGATTTTAATTGTGGATGATGCTGCTTTTATGCGCATGACTTTACGAAAGATGTTGGAAGAGTTTGGCCACGAAGTGGTGGGAGAAGCTGTTGATGGCAATGATGCGGTAGAGAAGTACAAAGAATTAAATCCTGATTTGGTTACGATGGATATCACGATGCCAAACAAAGACGGGATCACCGCCACCAAGGAAATAAGGGAACTTGATCCCAAAGCCAAGGTTCTTATTTCATCAGCTATGGGGCAGGAGTCAATGGTTAAAGATGCCATCATTGCAGGAGCCTCCGATTTTATCGTTAAGCCAATTGATCCGCAAAGAATGAGTGCAGCTATCAAAAAGATTGGTGAAAAGTAAACAAGGTTCAGTAACTCTTTTTTGGTAGCGAGAAATGAATGTGAGGATGGAACTTATGAATACAATTAGTTTAGAACCTTTTTTAAAAGCATCAACACATGTGTTTGAACAATTTCAAATGTCTTGTCAAGAAACCGGGGACAACAGCCAAGCAGCAACACCAACATCGGAAGATGTACTCGCTATGATAGGCATAACAGGTGATGTCCGCGGACAAATCATTTTTAGAATTCCTTTACAGGTTGGGCTGGAGATCTCTTCTACAATGATGGGGATGCCGACTGAAAACTTGGATCAAATGGCTCAAAGCGCACTTTTGGAACTGGGGAATATGATTTGTGGCAATGCCATGACTATTTTTATGGAGAAGGGTTTTTCCATGAATATCACACCTCCAACGTTAGTGGTAGGCCAATCTATCGAGGTGTCAGGAACAGAGATGAAAGCTTTATACACCGCTCTGTCCATCAATAATACGGGATCTATTGAACTAACGCTTCTGTATGAAGAATAAAATCCCGATGGAGCTGAAGGTAAAACCATGCCAAAAGTGATTGATTTGGAGAAAGATTATGAGCAATTTGTGCTGAAGATCAAAAAGAGGACCAATATAGATTTGCAGCTCTATAAAGAGGATCAAATGAAGCGAAGGTTGACTGCTTTTAAAACAAGAAAGGGCTTTTCCACCTTCGATGATTTGTTCGTTGGGATGATCAATAATGAATTTCTATTTGATGAGTTTTTAGATCATATGACGATCAACGTGACAGAATTTTTTCGTAACCCCATGAGATGGGAAATACTGGAGAAAAAAATTATTCCCAGGCTGTTGTCACAAAATGATGTCATTCATTGCTGGAGTGCCGCTTGTTCAACTGGGGAGGAACCTTATAGTGCGGCGATGGTATTGTCTTCCCTCAACAATGTAAAAGATTTTCGGGTTTTGGCCACGGATATTAATCAAAAAGTCCTTGATAAAGCAAAACGTGGAGAATATGAGGAAAGCTCATTGAAAAACCTGTCTCCTGCTCAAATCAAATCTTTTTTTCAGGATGCGGGTGACCATTTCAAAGTGAGGGATGAGATCAAAAGAAAGGTAGAATTCAAAAAGCAAGACTTATTGTCAGAACCTTTTCCAGGAGGTTTTGATTTGATTATTTGCCGGAATGTATTAATCTACTTTACTGATGAAGCAAAGGACGATCTTTTTCATAAATTTAGCAGATCGCTGAATAAAGGAGGATACCTTTTTGTCGGAGGGGCCGAGCAGATTTTTCAACCCGGAAAATATCAGTTAAAGGAAACAGAGACGTTTTTTTATATGAAAGTATAGGAGAGGTTTCAGGTGTTAAAAATCAGGGTGCTTGTTGTTGATGACTCCATGTTTATGCGTAAACTCATTTCAGAACTGATTAATCAAGATCCCTTGCTGGAAGTGGTCGGGATCGCCAAAAACGGGCTGGAGGCAATGGAATTAACAAAAGAACTTAAGCCTGACGTCATAACCATGGATATTGAGATGCCGAAAATGGATGGCCTATCAGCACTTGAGCAAATTATGAAAAACTTCCCTACTCCTACCCTTATGGTAAGTTCTCTTACCGATAAGGGAGCATATGAAACAATTAAAGCCTTGCAGCTCGGAGCTGTAGACTTTATCCAAAAACCGTCGGGCTCTATCTCAGTGGATATGTTTCGTGTAAGAGATGAACTACTTACAAAAGTCAAAGCGGTTGCCAAGGCGCCGCTTTCGAAAGATCGGCCTAAACGTAGATTCGCACCCGCAAAAAAGATAAAAAAAGATCCCATTCTTCATCCGGGTCCTGTCAATACAACGTTTAACCAAATATTTGCCATCGGGACATCCACAGGCGGGCCAAAAGCGCTCGAAACCGTCATTACTGAGCTCCCGCCTGATTTTCATTGTCCGGTATTGGTTGTTCAGCATATGCCGCCTAAATTCACTCATTATTTGGCGAAAAGATTAAACGACATTTCCAATGTCACCGTGACTGAAGCTGAAAACAATGAAATCATCCGGGGTGGTACGGTTTATATTGCACCGGGAGATTATCATATGGAAGTCCGTCAAACCATCAATGGCTATCGAATCGTGCTGAACAAGGAGCCGCAACGGAATGGGCATCGCCCATCTGTCGATGTTTTATTTGATTCTGTTTCCAAGCTGAAAAAGTTAAAACGCCACTATATTATTATGACCGGCATGGGCAGTGATGGAGCGAAAGGGATGCAAAAAGGCAAAGAGGAAGGCGCCGCGACAACCATTGCCGAATCTGAAAAAACTTGCGTTGTCTATGGTATGCCGAAATCAGCCGTTCAACTGGGGTGCGTGGATCATATTATGCCTGTAGATCGCATTTCCGCGAAGATGGTGGAATTGGCAAAGGCATGATGAATGATTGGAAAAAATGGTTTCACTTTAAACAATGTATATTTCTCATCCTTACTTGGGTGAGTTTTTTTGTGGTTAAACTGTTTAGTATATTCTAAAAATTGCTTGAATACAAAGAATTTTAATGATTAAATGGAGAAAACAGGACTTCGTAGATTGGGGTGGATGAAATGACGACAGCAAGTATTCTCTCTCATTTAAAGGCAGTTATTCCTGAAGATCGCATTTTTGATGGGGAAGATGATGAACTCCATCTTGGCAATGGAGGAAAAGTGACGATTTACCCCAAAACTGAGCAGGAAATGGCTGATATTTTGGCTTATGCCAACACATCGGGACAAACCGTTTCTGTCATGGGAGCGGGAACGAAAAGAGGATTTGGCGGTTTAACGGAACAAGCTGATATATTGATATCGACAAAATCCTATACTGGGGTTGTTGAACATGTTCAAGGTGATATGACCGTGACGGTGAGGGCAGGAACCGTATTTGGCGAATTGCAGCAGTATCTTGCCGATTATTATCAAAAAGTGGCCGTCGATCCTTTTTTTCCCGAAGAAGCAACGGTGGGCGGGGTGATTGCCGCCAATGACAGCGGGCCGAAACGATTTAGATACGGCGCCGCGCGGGATGCTGTCATCGGGATGAGAATCGTTTATCCAGATGGAAAAATAATCCGCACCGGCGGAAAAGTGGTGAAAAATGTAGCGGGGTATGACATGAATAAGTTATTTATCGGCTCAATGGGAACTCTTGGGGTTATTTCGGAAGTGACATTTAAGTTGCGTCCTCTACCAAAGTGCGAAAGCGTTGCTTTTATCAGTTTCCCGGCTAATCAGATGAAAGAGATACGCCGATTTGCCTCACAGCTTTTGGATGTCATGATTGAGCCTGTTGCCATTGAATTGCTGAACCCAACAATGGCCGCTACATTAACAGGATATGCATGCACAACTTTGGTTGTCAGCTTTGAAGATGTAGAAAGTTCGGTTCTTTATCAAGAAAACATGCTCAAGGCAATGAAGCCTTCGGACTCTGAACTGTCCATACTGTCTGAAGGGGAAACAAAACAATTTTGGGATTCCTTTTATTCCAAAGGAAATAAGGGTCAAAACGTTTTTCAGGCGGCTGTCAAAATAGGCGTCGTCAACATGGACGTTGTAGAGATTATCAACGAAACCATGAAACTGGAACACTCGCAAAACATACAACTCAAGGCTCATGGAGGTTTGGGGCATGGGCTCTGCAAAATCAATTTTTATGGAGAGGCAGAGAAAGTGGTTGCGGCCATTCACCAGATGAGAACAAAGGCGGAACAGCTTGGCGGCTATGCCGTTATCACACATTTGCCGTTATCTTATAGAAAGGAGATTCAAGTTTGGGGAGAAAAACCGTCTTACTTTTTCTTGCTGGAAGGGATGAAAAAAGAGGTTGATCCAAAAGGAATATTAAATCGGCACAGATTTGTGGGAGGGATATAATTGTCTGCAGAAAAGCAAAGGGAAGCTCAACAAACCCCTGCATGTGAGGAAATACGGCTGGGCAACTATCTTTGGCAAGATCCCCCTGATCCCAATAAGTGGGCAGATTGCGTACACTGTGGCATGTGTTTGGAGTCATGTCCAACATATGAAATAACAGGGCAGGAACAGCATTCACCGCGGGGGCGCGTCCATCTCATTCAATCGGTTGCTGAAGGCAGGCTGGAAGTAAATGAGGATTTGGTTCATCCAGTGTTTGATTGTTTAGATTGCCGGGCTTGTACTACGGCGTGTCCCGCAGATGTCAATGTGGGCGGGCTGATCGAGGAAGCAAGAGGACAGATTCGGCAGGCCATGCCTTTAACAGGCTGGAAAAATATTGTGAGTAAATTATTTTTGGAAAGCTTGTTCCCATATCCCGCTCGAATGCAAAAGATTGGCGGGATGTTAAAGCTGTATCAAAAAAGCGGGATACAAACAGTCGTAAGAAAAACCGGCTTGATCCGTGTAATGCCCAAGCATCTTGTTGAAATGGAAGGGATCATGCCGGTTATTGAACAGCAGGCCGTTCAAAAGAAATATAAAAATGAAGACGTGATCAAGACAAAGACAGAGAAAAAGGGTGAAGCCGCCCTGTTAACCGGCTGCATAATGGATATCATGTTCAGTGATGTGAACGAGGCAACGATTCATGTCTTAAATAGAAATGGAGTCGATGTGACGATTCCTAAAAATCAGACATGCTGTGGCGCGCTTCATGTTCATGCCGGTGATAGGGAAATGGGAAGAAAGCTGGCGAAACAAAATATTCAAGCATTTGCAGAGACAGAAACGATTGTGGTGAATGCTGCCGGATGTGGGTCAATGATGAAAGAATATCCCGAGTTGTTCCGCTTTGACCAGGAGTGGAAAGAACGTGCGGAAGTCTTTTCCAACAAGATAAAGGATATATCGGAATATTTGCATGATATTGGATACGAAAAACCAACAGCCGAAATTCACAAGCGAGTAACGTACCATGATGCGTGCCACTTGGTACACGGGCAAGGCATTTCGAAGGAACCCCGGGACATTTTGCAGGCTATTCCTGGTGTGGAAATCGTAGAAATGCCCAATGCTGACCGCTGCTGCGGAAGCGCGGGAATCTATAATATTACGAATCCCGAAATGGCGGATGCGATATTGGCAAGCAAAATGAGCAATGTTCCCCACGATGTGGACATTATATCTATGGGAAATCCAGGGTGCATGCTCCAAATGGCACTCGGTGTCCAAAGGCACGGACGACGACAGGAGATCGTTCATACAGTCCAATTGCTTGATTTAGCCTATCAAAAAGAAAAAGAGGGGGTGAAATGATGAAAACAAGAAACATAAAAGTGGCCGATCCTCATATACAAAACTTGGCATCTCTTTTATCGGGACCTAATCCTATTTTATACAAAAAAGTTGATTTGGCCGCTTATGATTGTGACGGTTTTACGATTCAGAGATTTTTGCCCAAGGCGGTTGTTTTTCCTGAAAATACAGAAGAAGTGGCAGCAGTCGTCAAATATTGCGCTGAAAACAATTTACCGTTTTTGGCGCGCGGGGCAGGCACGGGCTTGAGCGGAGGAGCGATTCCGCTTAATGGAGAAGTGATCATCAGTTTGACAAGAATGAAACGCCTTTTAAGTGTTGATCTTGAAAATAGGCGAGCGGTCGTGGAGCCAGGTTTTATTAACTTGCAATTAACCCGTTCTGTTGCAAATAAAGATTATTATTATGCTCCTGATCCATCCAGTCAATATTGCTGTACGATTGGGGGCAATGTTGCTGAAAATGCCGGTGGTGCACATTGTCTGAAATATGGGGTGACGACCAATCATATTTTGGGATTGGAGGTCGTTTTACCGAATGGAGAGATAATGGAGATTGGAAAAAACGGCATTCCCGATGAACCGGGCTATGATTTGCTTGGGCTGTTAACGGGGTCTGAAGGAACGCTGGGCATCGTGACAAAAATTACAATCAGGCTATTAAAAAATCCGGAATCAAAGCAAACGGTACTGGCCTATTTTGACCGGATAGAAGACGGAAGCCAGGCGGTATCCGACATTATTTCGGCAGGAATTGTTCCGGCTGCATTGGAAATGATGGATAAAATCGCGATCGAAGGTGTGGAGTCTGCCGCTTTTCCGGTTGGGCATCCCCGGGACATCGCGGCTGTATTATTAATAGAAGTCGATGGAATCGCCGCGGGAATCGAGGAACAGATTGAACAAATATTAGAAGTATGCAGAAACAGAAATGTGAGGGAGGTGAGGGTGGCCAAAAATGAACAAGAAAGAGAAAGATGGTGGGCGAACCGGAAAACAGGCTTTGGAGCGATGGGGGCTATTTCGAACGATTACCTCGTCCAGGATGGAGTTATACCACGAAGCAAATTACCTCAAGTATTGAAAAAGATTCATCACATCAGTAAAGAGCATGGATTAAGGATCGCCAATATTTTTCACGCGGGAGATGGGAACCTTCATCCGCTTGTCCTGTTTGATTCGCGGATTCCGGGCGAAACCGAAAAGGCGATCGAAGCGGGAAGCGCCTGTTTAAAGGCATGCGCCGATGCAGGCGGCACGATTACAGGTGAACATGGTGTGGGGATCGAGAAAAAGGAAGAAATGCGCTTCGTTTTTACAGATGATGAAATAACTGCCCAAATAAATATCCGCCGGGTATTTAATCCGGATAATCTGTTAAATGCGGGAAAAATGTTTCCAACCCCTGGCCGTTGCGCCGAGATAAAACAAGAACTTCAGAAAAAATAACCATAATACATTCACCACAAGAAGAAGGCATATAAAAAATTCACTTTGAAAGGAGTTTTTTGGTGAGTACAGGCTTGCTTGCTTTTTTATCTCTATTGCCGATTCTTGCTGTAGGTGTGTTTCTTGTTGGGTTGAGGTGGCCTGCCAGCAGGGCTATGCCCATTTCTTATATTCTGGCAGCCGCATTGGCGCTTTTTGTGTGGCAAGTTCCAGGAGCAAATGTTGGGGCCGCGACAATTAATGGCGTTGTTGTCGCCTTTACCCTCTTATACATCATTTTTGGCGCCATTTTATTGTTGAATACGCTCCAAGAGAGCGGCGGCATTAAAACAATTCGCCAAG
The DNA here is from genome assembly GCF_016909185.1 of Siminovitchia thermophila. Lineage (GTDB taxonomy): Bacteria > Bacillota > Bacilli > Bacillales > Bacillaceae_C > Siminovitchia > Siminovitchia thermophila. Next base: position 19,375 of record NZ_JAFBFH010000036.1, read on the forward strand.
GATTTACGGATATTTCGGAAGACCGGCGAATCCAGGTTATCATTATTGCCTGGTTATTTGGCTCTTTTATCGAGGGGTCTGCCGGGTTTGGAACGCCTGCGGCTGTTGCCGTTCCGCTCCTTGTCGGTTTGGGATTCCCCGCTATGGCGGCAGTTGTGGCGGGCATGGTGATTCAAAGTACCCCGGTAACTTTTGGGGCAGTGGGAACCCCGGTGCTTGTCGGGGTTCAAACAGGGCTCTCGGCAGACCCCGGCATTAGCAATGACTTTCTGCAGTTGGTCACGGTGATTGGCGGCAAGACGGCCATTTTGCACATGATAGCCGGCACATTCGTTCCACTATTTGTTGTATCGCTCATGACACGATTTTTTGGTAAAAACAAATCATTTTCAGAAGGAATTCAAGTATGGAAGTTTGCGTTGTTCGCTGCATTTGCCATGACGATTCCGTACGTGATCGTAGCAAATGTTCTTGGTCCCGAGTTTCCATCTATGACGGGCGGATTGGTCGGCCTGATCATTGTCGTATTGGCGGCCAAAAAAGGGCTGTTTGTGCCCCCGAAAGAAGAGGCATGGAATTTTGAAGATGAATCCAAATGGGACTCTGATTGGAAAGGAACAGTTGTTATAAAAGACATCGCTCATAAAAGCGGCTCCATGTCAATGATTCGTGCCTGGTCCCCTTACATTCTAGTTGGGATTTTCCTCGTTTTGACCAGATTAAAGACCTTGCCGTTTATGGAGTGGGCCCAGTCATGGACAATCGCATTTGAAAATATGTTTGATTCGGGCATTACAGCAAGCTTTCAGCCGCTCTATTCGCCGGGCACCATTTTCATTATCGTTTCTTTCATCACATACTTCTTACATGGAATGAATGGAAGCGCTTACTACAGGTCGTGGGCGCAATCCGGAAAAACGGCTTTGGCTGCATCTACTGCTCTCATTTTTACTGTCCCGATGGTGCAAGTATTTCTGAATAGCGGCGGTGGAGAAGCGGGCTATGAACGAATGCCGATAGAGCTTGCCAACGGTGTTGCGGCACTTGCCGGGGAGTACTGGCCGTTTTTTGCCACCTTTATTGGGGGCCTCGGAGCATTTATTGCAGGAAGCAATACGGTGAGCAACATGATGTTTTCCCTTTTTCAATATGACGTTGGATCACAGATTGGCGTCGATCCGACTTGGATTGTCGCTTTGCAATCTGTTGGCGGTGCGGCGGGAAACATGATTTGCGTCCATAATGTTGTAGCCGCATCCGCCGTTGTTGGTTTGCTTGGCAAAGAGGGAACGGTTATTCGAAAAACATTATTCCCGTTTACGTATTATGCGCTGTTAACCGGCTCCATCGGTTATGCCATTGTATGGTACTCCCAGAAAGGGTTGTTTAATCTTGGGTCCATCATAGCCTTGGCCATTATATTTACCGCTATTTACATCATTGCCACGAACCGCAACCGGATAGCCGTGCTTAAAGTGACGGCATCGGATCATTCGGTAAAAGATGTAAAGTAATAATCCCAGGCATTCACTGAGCGATTCGGTGGGTGCTTTTTATGTTGGGAAAATGCACTGGCGAACATGTTGAAAAGCGAAGCGAAAGTCGTTTGCGAATGCCAAAGTCCCCAAGCGCTGTTGGAGAAAAGCATTCGTCGAATTCTCCCAACTCCTCGAAAGACTTCGTTCATAAGATAAAAATGTCCCACCAAAAAGAGGCTGTCTAGTATTGCACTAAAAGGTAACACCCAAGAAAGTTGAATATACAGCATTCTTGGGTTTTTTTTGAAATTTTCAAGCAGCAATATTACTTATCGGACAATCCCTGATTCCATTTGGACCGGCAAGGTTGGATGGCAGCGACCAGACGCCTTTGGGCGTCTTGCTTTGTTTGTGTGAGAAAATATGTTTAAAACTACTATGTTTTATGTTTATGAACTTGGAGGATACATTGATATAATGGAAGGTGTTTAGACATACCGAAAGGAGTACTTTTTGTGAACCTGAGCCATTTTTCGATTAGAAGACCGGTTTTTACAATCGTTACAATGTTTCTCGTTGTTATACTCGGAATCGTCTCACTTCTAAAAATTCCGCTGAAATTAATACCAGATATTAATCCCCCCATTGCCGTTGTAGTGACGTCTTATGAGGGGGCAAGTCCGGAGGAAGTGGTTGAAAAGATTACTAAACCGCTGGAAGCAAACTTATCCACACTACCGGGCATTAAAAATATACAATCATTTTCCGAGGATGGATCTAACTTGGTTTTGTTGGAGTTTTCATGGTCCACTTCGATTGATGATGTTCAAAACGATATACTGCAAAGAATTGATCAGACTCCGGTTCCTGCCGATGCGGAAAAACCGAGATTATTAAAGTTTGATCCATCGCAATTTCCGGTCATTCAGCTTTCACTAAAATCCAATACGGATGAGGACTCCTTAAAAAGGCTTGCCGATCAATTAACAACGGAACTGAAAAGAGTGAAAGGCGTAGCGAGCGTGAATGTGTCCGGAACGCTAACTGAAGAAATCCGGATCACGCTTGACCAAAACAAACTGAGAGACTATGGGCTCTCCCAGTCGGATATTGTGAATGTGGTTCAAGCGAGCAATGTGTCAATGCCCGGCGAAACTGTGTTAACGGATGGAAAGGAATTGACAACACGCATTATTAGCAGCCTTCAATCTCCTAAAGATATCGAAAACCTTTCCGTTACAATCAATCCGGCAAGCGGCGAAAAAATTCAGATACGTGACGTGGCCACTGTGAACCTGCAGAAGCAAGAGGAAAAAACAATTACACGGACAAATGAATTGCCGTCTGTTCTAGTCAGTGTTTTGCAGGAATCAGATGCGAATACAGCAAGCGTCTCAAAGGATTTTCAAAAAGAATTAAAAACATTGCTTCAAAAAGACCAATTTAAAGACATTGAAGCAGATATTCTTTTTGACCAAGGGGATTATATTAGGATTGCTATCGGAAACATTTCTTCTTCCCTCATCATCGGGGGAGCGCTGGCAATGCTCGTATTGTTTTTATTCTTACGAAGTGTAAAAAGTCCACTCATTATTGGCATTGCGATCCCTTATTCCGTTATCGTGACGTTTGTTTTAATCTATTTTTCGGATTTCGCATTGAATATTATGACTCTCGGTGGGCTTGCGCTTGGCATCGGTATGCTTGTTGATAATGCCATTGTTGTCATTGAAAATATTTATCGGCATCTTTCGATGGGAAAAGATCCGAAAACTGCCGCGAGAGAAGGTGCCAAAGAGATCGCAGGTGCCATTACGGCTTCCACTTTAACCACGGTTGCCGTGTTCCTGCCCGTTGTATTTATCAGTGGTCTTTTAGGTCAATTGTTTAAAGAATTCGCTCTAACCATTTCATTTAGCCTTTTTGCATCACTATTCGTCGCCTTGACTGTTGTTCCGATGCTTGCCAGCAGGGTGTTGAAAAAGCCGCCAGCCAATCATGAGGCAAGGCGACGCAGGTCCAAGACGTTTAGATGGCTGGACCGTTCCATTCGCTGGTCCTTAAGGCACCGCTTCGTCGTCTTGCTCGTCTCTCTACTGCTCTTTGTTGGAGGAGCCGCTGGAATATCAACAGTAGGTATGCAGTTTTTACCTCCAACGGATGAAGGATTTTTCAGCATGAATGTGGAGCTGGAAAATGGCGCCGCTTTGTCTGAAACGGAGAAAGTTGTCAAATTGATTGAGGACCGCTTAAAAGATGATAAGGCCGTCAATACGTATGTCAGCTTGATTGGTTCTACTCAGGAAGCCTCCTTCCAAGGCAGTTCGAAAGCAAATACGGCAGAGATTTATGTAAAGATGCAATCTCTAGAGGATAGAGACATATCACTGTTTCATTATGTTGAAGATCTTAAGTCGGAATTGGAAAAAGAGGTGGAGAAGGCAAAAAAAGGAACGAAACTTACGTTTCAAGTAGACACTGCTTCCGGCATGGAAGCACAAACCTTGACATTTAATGTGAGCGATACGGATAAAGAGCGTTTAGATAAAAATACCGATAAAATTTATAAAGCGCTTGGCCAGTTGGATCATGTGACATCCCTCATGACGAGCACCGCGGAAACAGTTGAGGAAGTCCAAATGACGATTGACAGGGAAAAAGCGTTTGAAGCCGGACTAGCTCCAGCACAAATCGCAACCATCGTCAACGATGTAACACGCGGTGTGCAGGCAGCGCAAATAATTGGTGAAAACTCCGATGTATATGGGGTTTTCGTTCAATACGATGAACAAGTAACAAGAAATCTCGATAAGCTGAAAACGGTATTGATTAAAAAGCCGGACGGAACCTATACGGAATTAAAAGATGTGGCAACAGTCAAAGTAGGTGAAGGGCCGGTTGAAATCCAGCGAATCAACCAGCAAAACTCTGTGGAATTTACAGTAAAATACAGTACGGATACCAATTTAGGAGATATCACGAAAAGAGTTAATGAGAAAATAGCCGACCTTAACTTGGAAGACGGAACAGAAATCACATACAGCGGGGAGTCAGAGCTGCTTGAAGACTCCATCAGTGACATGATGATGGCGTTTATCCTGGCCATTATCCTTGTCTATATTGTCATGGCTGCCCAATTCGAATCATTCAAATATCCGTTTGTCATCATGTTTACAGTGCCACTTATGGCGATCGGTGTAATGATTGCGCTATTTTTGGCGCAAATGCCGCTCAGCATACCAGCATTGATTGGTATCATTATATTGGCGGGAATCGTCGTAAATAATGCCATTGTGATCGTTGACTATATAAATCAACGAAAAAGGGACGGAATGTCAAGCTACGATGCGCTTGTCATTTCTGTAAAAGACAGGGCTCGTCCTATTTTGATGACAGCATTAACGACCATTTTGGGGCTTGTTCCGCTTGCACTTGGAATCGGTGAAGGAACAGAAATGAACCAGCCAATGGGGGTAGCGGTCATCGGGGGACTCGTCAGCAGTACCTTCCTTACTTTATTTGTTATTCCGGTTGTTTATAGTCTGTTTGACCCGGAAACAAGAAAAATGAATAAAAAAAATAAAAAAACCTCATGATAACCATTGAAATTTGATCCATTGTGTTTTATAATACTAATAGTTTAATAGGCTTGGCTTTTAGTGAAGGGGAGTAGCAGCAGATGCGTTTACCTGCATCTGCAACAAAGTCGTCAATTCGTGAAGGTTACGCTTCACCGGCTTTGTTGGCATGATAAATGTCTAGCAAGACCTTTGCCCATCGGGCAGGGGTCTTTTTGTTTTCTTGAAAAATCCATTTTAAATGCCCGGTGGAATGTCTATACTATATTGGAGGGATTTCTTTGGATTTTTCTATGCTACTGGAGTATTTATGGGTCCTGGTTATTTTAGTGGGACTGGAAGGGATTTTGGCCGCGGACAATGCGGTCGTCATGGCTGTCATGGTCAAGCATTTGCCAAGGGATAAACAGAAAAAGGCGTTGTTTTACGGCTTGTTTGGTGCATTTATTTTTCGATTTATCGCCTTATTCCTTATCACTTTTTTAGTTAATGTATGGCAAATACAAGCGCTTGGTGCAGCTTATTTATTATTTTTATCTGTTCATCACATTGTGAAAAAGTATTCGGCTAATGGTAATGAAAGTAAACCGGAAAAAGTAAAGAACAAAAAATCCCACTCATTTTGGCCGACGGTGATTAAAGTTGAAATTGCCGACATTGCTTTTGCGATTGATTCCATGCTTGCAGCGGTTGTTCTTGCTGTTACATTGAAGCCGACAGGATGGTTTCAAGTAGGGGGCATAGACGGAGGCCAATTTATTGTCATGTTACTTGGCGGCCTTATCGGAGTAATCATTATGCGTTTTGCCGCCACAACCTTTGTGCGTTTGTTGGCCAAATATCCTGGTTTGGAGACAGCCGCATTTCTGATCGTTGGATGGGTCGGGGTAAAATTGGCTGTGTTAACATTGTCACATCCAAATCTTGGTATTTTAAACAAGCATTTTCCCGAATCAGCGGAATGGAAGCTTACATTCTGGATCGTCCTGGTTGTCATTGCAGCCGGTGGATATTTTCTATCGAAAAAGAATGTCTTACAAGAATCTAAATAAATGGAAGACCGCTTATGGTGTATCGCGATCAATAGCACGAGTTTGAAAAAGCTCCTTTAGTGACGGGACCACGCCAGCCCCTGGGGGATGATTAAAGAAGCGGCCAAAATCAATAAACCGAGGCGATCACTGCCGTTCCATGGGGATACATGGAAAGTGGTCATCAGGCCGAAGTGCTCATTTCCGTTTTATGGGGGAAATGGAAAAAACGGTCATAAGAGATGGCAGTGATCGAGCCTGTTCTATGGGGATAATCGAAGCAGTGGTCATCAGGCCGAGGTGCTCGTTCCCATTTTAATGGGAAAAACGATCAAAGCTCGTATACGGAGATAATCGAAAAAACGGTTATTCAACGCTTATTGTGCTCAAAGGAAAGGGACCGGGACATAACCATGTAAAAATGAAACAAACCGCATGGAATCAAGTTTAAAAACCTTGATTTCACGCGGTTTTATTCTCACGATTTTTACGAATATTAATCAGGCTTTCAACTTATACCCCAGCCCCCGCCTCTATATTTGATATTCCCTTTTATGGGGTATATATTTGGGGACGGTGAAGTATCATTTATACCTGGTATTATCCAAGTTAGGGAAGTTGGCGTTAATTGGCGTTAGACTTTAGCTGTCTTAGCTGTCGCTTTGTTGGTTGGATAATTGTACTTGTGCTTGTTTCACAAGGCGCTTAGTGATTTCTCCGCCTACGGAGCCATTTGCCCTCGCTGCTGTGTCGGATCCAAGAGTAACACCGAATTCCTGAGCTATTTCGTATTTCACGTTGTCCAAAAATTGTTCCACGCCAGGAACAAGCAATTGATTGCTTTGCTGTCCCATACCTATTCCTCCTTTCTCTTTGTTTGGCTTAATTTTTATTATTCCGCGCAAAGTGTAAACCATGCTGGAACATGCTGTATATTGGTGCATAACTTCCTATATGGCTAAAATCAATCCATTTTTTTCTGAAATCGTGGTGAATAATTCTTTCTTTTTAATACTTTTTTGCTTAATATGTAAGAATGAGTAACAAAAAGGAAATTGAATATGATGAATGACAAACCGATACATAAACAAAAATTATACAGACTCGCCCTGACACCGTTCCGGTTATTGGTTTCCTACTATATAATGGCAGTTGCGGTTGTGTCGATACTTTTAAGCCTTCCGGTCGCCAGGCAAAAGGGAGCTGACTGGTCGGCAATGGATGCTGTCTTCGTTGCAGCCAGCTCCGTTAGTGTCACGGGTTTGACAACTGTTGACTTATCAGAAACGTTTACAATAACAGGTATTTTTATTTTGATCTTTGCCCTTCAAATCGGCGGGATCGGCATTATGACAATAAGTACATTTTTTTGGCTTATTTTCGGAAAAAAAATCGGGCTAAAGCAAAGGCAATTGATTAAGACGGATCAAAATCAGCTTAATTTTTCGGGGTTAGTCAGTTTGCTCAGGCAAATTGTTGCCTTGATTTTACTAATTGAAGTTCTCGGGGCGCTTGTGCTTGGCGTTTATTATTTGAACTATTTTCCAACATGGCAGGAGGCTTTTCTTCAGGGGCTGTTTGCTGCTGTCAGTGCGACAACGAATGCGGGGTTCGATATTACTGGACAATCTTTAATTCCTTTTGCCCGGGACTATTTTGTCCAGTTTGTTACAATCATCCTGATCATTCTTGGCGCCATTGGCTTTCCTGTATGGATTGAAGTGAAAAACTTCTTATTTAACAAGCCGTTGAAAAATCGCTTTCAATTCTCTCTTTTTACGAAAATTACCACTTCCACCTATTTTTTATTGTTGGGTTTTGGAACGATTGTGATTATTTTTTTAGAGTTTAACGGGTATTTTGTCGGAAAATCTTGGCATGAATCATTCTTTTATGCTTTGTTTCAATCAACTACGATGAGAAGTGCCGGATTATTAACGCTCGATATTAACGACCTTCATCATTCGACAGTACTTTTCATGTCGGCCCTCATGTTTATCGGAGCTTCGCCAAGCTCTGTCGGAGGCGGCATTCGTACAACCACTTTTGCCTTAAATATATTATTTCTTTATCATTATGCAAGAGGGAACAGGTCCATTAAAGTCTTTAAAAGAGAGATTCACCAGGCTGATGTGATTAAATCGCTTGTCGTTCTATTGCTTGCGGTTTTGTTATATGGCATTTCCATCATTATTTTATCTTATACGGAAGATGCCAGTTTGTTGGCCATTATATTTGAAGTTTCCTCCGCTTTTGGTACGTGCGGGGCTTCCATGGGGATAACAGCCGATTTAACCAATACGGGAAAATGGCTGTTGATCATATTAATGTTCATTGGCAGAGTCGGGATTTTATCATTCTTGTTCATTATGTCAAGCAATGAAAAGGAACCGGACTTCCATTATCCGAAAGAACGGGTCATCATTGGCTAGTCAAAATTTCAAGGAGGCATGACAATGGAAAAAATCAAAATAGGCATTGTTGGTTATGGAAATTTGGGACGCGGTACAGAAGCGGCTATCGAGCAAAATCGGGATATGGAGCTTGTTGCTGTTTTTTCGCGCAGAAACCCGGAAGATGTTCATGTGAAGAATCCACAAGTCAAAGTGTTGCATATTTCCGATGCTGAATCATATGTGAACGATATTGATGTCATGATTTTATGCGGAGGATCCGCAACAGACCTTCCCGAGCAGGGGCCAGAGTTTGCCAAGCTGTTTAATACAATTGACAGCTATGACACACATGCGAAAATACCTGAATATTACAGTGCGGTGAATGAAGCGGCAATATCCGGCAAAAAAACAAGCATTATTTCCGTCGGTTGGGATCCGGGCATGTTTTCTCTAAACAGGCTGATGGGAGAAGCGATTCTTCCTGAAGGGGCGACATATACGTTCTGGGGAAAAGGACTCAGCCAGGGCCATTCCGATGCTGTTCGCAGAATTGAAGGCGTAAAAGGCGCCGTGCAATATACAATTCCGATTGAAGAAGCTGTTGAACGCGTAAGAAGAGGGGAAAATCCTGAACTGACCACTAGGGAAAAGCATTTGCGCGAATGTTACGTTGTAGCGGAAGAAGGAGCGGATTTAGGTAGGATTGAGAAAGAAATCAAAACAATGCCAAATTACTTCGCCGATTATGAGACAACCGTACACTTTATTTCAAAAGAAGAGCTGGAGAAAAATCATGCTAAAATGCTTCACGGCGGATTTGTGATCCGAAGCGGAAAGACCGGAGAAGGAACGAATCAAATTGTCGAGTATTCTCTAAAGCTTGACAGCAACCCGGAATTTACTTCAAGCATTTTGGTTGCTTACGCAAGGGCGGCCTATCGGTTGAATGCCCTGGGGCAAATTGGCGCCAAGACGGTATTTGATGTACCTGTCGGTCTCCTGTCTCCGAAATCTCCCGAACAGCTCAGAAAAGAGCTTTTGTAAAAAGTTCCCAAGTTAGCAATTATATATAGTTTCAAAAACCGGCTCTAGGGCCGGTTTTTGGTGTTTAAATGTCATGAATAAGACGCTTGCGCATGTTTGTAGCCTGTTTTTTTGCTAAAGGGAACAAAGATGATCTTCCATCGGCCGGGTCAAAATAAACGAGGGCCATGGATGGCTGTGAAACGATCCGGCCAGATTGAAGATAATCTGAGATGCTGAATGGAAATAGTTCAAGGATCGTATGCTTAAATAAATCCCTTTCCTTTAACTGCAGACGGGCAAACGCGCTGCCGGCCATTTCGGGTTTAGCGAGTACAGCCTTGTAAATATAGGCTTTTTCTTCTTTTTTTAAGGAAGGTTTCCACCATGGTTTTCTTGGTTTGTAGCGGATGTTCAACAAATAGTCAAACTTCATGAGTCCTTCAGCTATCGCTCTTCCCTCCACATTCTCTACCCTCAAAAACTGCTGGAGACGAATGAATAAATCCTCAAGTTGATGGCCTATTCTCGACCAGCCTTGCTGATCCCAATATGCTCCAAACCGTTGGAAGAAATCGAAGGGAGTTTCAAAACAAGTTGAAACGATATATTCAACAGCGTTATCCATGCGATGGTTGTTCCAATATTTTTCAAGCACATCTTCCACTTGCTTAATTTTAAGAATGTCGTTAAAGTCAATGACGTTGTTACCGAGGATTTCATATGGTGCATGGTCCATATACGTATAGCCGAATTGCTTGGCCGATATTCTCAGGCCGGTCCCCCTCAGCATTTTTAAAAAGCCGAGCTGCAACTCTTCCGGTTTTAAGGCAAATACGTCATTAAATGTTTTTCTAAAGGAATTGTAATCTTCTTCCGGGAGGCCCGCAATCAGGTCGAGGTGCTGAACAATTTTTCCCCCGTCTTTTACCATGGTCACAGTCCTTGTCAACTTCTCGAAATTTTGCCTTCTTTTAACGAGTTCGTTCGTCAAATCATTTGTAGATTGGACGCCGATTTCAAAGCGGAATAGCCCTTTTGGTGCGTTTTCATTCAAAAATTCAATCACTTCAGGGCGCATAATATCGCCGGTGATTTCAAACTGGAATACGGTGCCCGGCACGTGTTCATCAATTAAAAACTGAAACATTTCCATTGCATAGCTCCGGCTAATATTAAAAGTGCGGTCAACAAATTTGATCGTTTTAGCGCCATTTTTCATTAAATACCGGATATCTTCTTTTATGTTCTCCCGGTTAAAATAACGGACTCCGACCTCGATGGAGGAGAGGCAGAATTGGCAGCTGAAGGGACAGCCACGGCTTGTCTCAATGTATGTGACCCGCTTGGACAGATTCGGTATGTCTTCTGGAAAACGAAAAGGGGAAGGCATTTCACGCAAGTCAATTTTCGGACGGATCGGATTGATTACCGGCTTTCCGTTTTCCATAAAGCCGATCCCCATCACATCCGTGATTGTTTTTCCACCCGCCAAATGTGCAAGCAGTTCTTTAAAGGTAGCTTCACCTTCACCGATGACAATATAATTGATTTCCGGCAATCGTTTAAGCCAATAAATTACGTCGTACGAAACTTCCGGGCCACCCAAAATGAGGACCGCATCCGGCAGGATCTTACGCAAAATTTGAATCACTTTCACTGTTTCTTCAATGTTCCATATATAACAACTGAAGCCGATCACGTCCGGTTTTTTGGCAAATAAGTCGGATGCAATATTTAAAACCGGATCATTGATCGTGTATTCAGCTATTTCGACTTCAAATTCCGGTGCAGCGTATGCTTTTAAATATCGGATGGCTAAATTTGTATGGATAAATTTCGCGTTTAAAGTACTTGCGATTACTTTCATGAAACATGGCAACTCCTTTTTTTGACACTCTTTTTCTATTTTAGCGGAGAAAGGGGGAAACCACAATTTCACGAAAAATGTCGAGCGAATATAGCAGGATAAAGACCAAATACAACGAATTAGAAAAAAGGACTACGAAAAACCTTGAAAATTTAGAACCTCCCCATTTTAATGGGGAGGCTTCAGGAATGTCTTAGTGCTCTATATTCTTTTCTCAGCTGCTCGAAAAACTTTTTCAACTTTGACATTCTTAATTCTATGAACGGCTGTGTCAAACTCGTTACATATTTGCTGGAAAGGATGGCGGTTAAAACGAAACTGGCGAAAATCAGAACAGGTAGGGTCAGTGTTTGGTTTAGATAATCCTCCAAACTGCTTCCTCTAAACAAGCGAATGATAAAGCCATGAAGCAAGTAAACGTACAGTGTATTTCTTCCCCACCTTGTAAAAAAGAAGCGTCGGCGAGAAACGAAAGCAAAGAAACTTCCAGCCATCAAAAACTGAAGTGTGTATATGCCGGTTCGCTTCAACATTCCCAAAATGGCTTCACTTTCCAGTTCACCATATGGCTTTGACCCGAAGAACCATTTTTCATCTAAGTCCGAAAAATAGACGATTCCAATTGTTACTACGAACATGACAGTCGCCGCCACAACTTTTGCCTTATTGGATCGTAACATCTGAAAGTCGTCTTTGTTTAAAAAGTATCCCGCCAGGAAAAAAGGAAAGAAAACGAGCGTTCTTGATAAACTGAGATAATTCGTAATCCAATCGGCATATCCGGCAGCAAGGCCGATTGCAATGGTAATTGTTAAAGCCACGGCCGGTTTAAATTTGTTAAAGACCAAAAGCAAAATATTCCAGAAAAAGAGGCTAATTAAGAACCTAAGCGACCATTTTGGGTCAAGCAGTTCAAAACGAAAAGTATCTTCTTTGTGCAAAAAGTAATAAAAAACAGCGTAAAGTCCTTGGAACAGAATATATGGAATGATTAACTTTTTTGTTATTTTCCAAATATAGCCTTTCTCATATATTCCTTTGGCAAAAAATCCTGATATGATGATAAAGGCGGGCATATGAAACGTATAAATAAAATTATACAAGTAGGATATAAAAGCGTTTGTTTCAATGTAGGATTGGATCAAATGACCAAACACAACAAGAAAGATTAAAAGGGTTTTGGCATTATCAAAATAACTGTCTCTTTTATCCATATGCAATCACCTGCTTGATTCATTTATTAAGTCAGCCTATATTTTCCCTTTACGTCGTTTAACAAACATATGATATTTTCATTTGCCATATTATAACAAAATGAGGTAAGGAGTCTAGAGAATGTATTATACAACTATGGACAGTCCAATTGGACAACTTGTCATAACAGGGACGGATGAGGCAGTTACGGGTATTACGTTTGGATGGGACAAGTTTCTACAAACAGCCACCAAACCCGTGGAAAATGCCGAACATTCCATCCTCAAAGAAGCGGAGCGGCAATTGGATCAGTATTTTAAAGGCACAATTCAATTATTTAACGTGCCGTTATTTTTACATGGTACATCATTTCAAAAAATGGTGTGGAGTAAATTGTTGGAAATTCCGTACGGCCAAACGCGAACCTATGGAGAAATCGCAAAGTGGATCGGTAATGAGCAAGCGGTAAGAGCTGTTGGACAGGCGAACAGAAGAAACCCAATTCCTATTATTATCCCTTGTCATCGGGTAGTTGGGAAGAACAAGTCACTCATGGGATATGCTGGAAATCAAGTTGATAAAAAAGAGATTTTGCTAAAATTGGAAGGAGTATTATAATGAACCACAAATATGTCAAAAGTGTGACTGGTCGTTTTCAGGCGTTTACAAAAATAGAGACTTTTGAGATAATGAGGAAGTTGAAAAGGAAAATAATTGGCGGGGGAGAACGAACGATGGGTTACGGTAGGATGGAAAAGCAAATCTTGTTGGCAAAAATTCAGGAAAAACGCGAAGAAATGTTTTTTATTGGCAATAAATATGGACTGAATGCCGAGGAAACAGTGAGATGCAGCCGTGAGCTTGACCAGTTGTTAAATGAATATTATCGGGACTTTCAAACTGGCACAGTTTCTAAAAAAGTGAGACATGCTCTAAAGAAGTCATTCGTATTATTTTCCAAACCATTTCGTCAAAACCATATACGGTCGTCCTAATAGATTGCAAACCCCGAGAATATAATTCATACAGTAAAAAACGATAAAAAAGAGAATGGGACATAAGCAAATACGAAATAGCAAAACCGAACAATTCATTTATAATTGTTCGGTTTATTTGTGTAAAAAAATCCCTATCATCGCTACGTCAACATATTTCGCTTTCCTGCGGGATCTTCAGCTCGAGCTATTCCCGCGGGAGTCTACATATTTTGACTACGCTAAATGCTTGCGTATTATACACTGGGATAATTTTCGCCATGGACACGTTAAGTGAAATAATGAATATACAAGCTCAATCAGTGGGAGGGGGAGGTGCACATGATGTGACTTTCTTCGCCTGCAAACCTCTAAATCCCACTTTGGTGATGTATAAAAAGGAGACTCCACTGCTAGATAAACGAAACATCAATGAGCGGGTTTTTAGTTCCTGATTGAAGCAGAACAAAGCTTAAGATTGAAAGTGACCAGTGCTTGCTCAGACATGGCCCGTCTCCTTAAATTCACCGAAATCGAAAAGGCTTAAAGTGAAACTGTTCTGTTGGCGAGCTCAGACAGCCGTGTCCTCGAAAAAAGCTTACACTTTTTACAAACACAAGTTTTTTTCTCGATAAAAAGACCGTCGAGAAACGCTCGACGGCCTGGGATTGCCTCGTATTAGGCAACTTCTTTTTGGATGACTTTGATTTGTCCGTTTTCCACAACTGCGTGCAGATCTTGAACATTTTCATGGTCTAAAATGTAGTCGGATATTTGATCCTCCAAATGCTCCTGAATGGCTCTGCGGAGAGGACGTGCCCCGTATTGAGGGTGGTAGCCCAATTCCGTTAGTTTTTCTTTTACCTGATCGGAAATCGTGATCGTGATTCCTTGTTCGGAAAGTGTCCCAGCCAGTTCAGCAAGTAACAGATCAACTATTTTCAAGAGATGTTCTTTTTCAAGTGAGTTAAATTCGATAATCGCATCGAAGCGGTTAAGAAATTCCGGCTTGAAAAATGCACCGAGCTTGTCAAGAATGCTTGTCTCTTTTAATGCATTACTTTGGCCAAATCCCACATGAATTTGCTTTTCGCCTGTTCCTGCATTGCTCGTCATGATGATGACTGTATCTTTAAAGCTGACTGTCCGGCCTTGGCTGTCAGTCAATCTGCCATCTTCTAAAATTTGCAGGAACATGTGTTGAACGTCCGGGTGCGCTTTTTCGATTTCGTCAAGCAATATAATGCTGTACGGGTTGCGGCGCACTCGTTCTGTAAGCTGTCCGGCTTCCTCATGGCCGACATAGCCCGGAGGGGAACCGATCAGTTTTGAAACGCTGTGTTTTTCCATATATTCGCTCATGTCCAGGCGAATATACGCGTCTTTTGTGCCAAATAGTTCTTCAGCCAGTACCTTTGTAAGCTCTGTTTTACCAACCCCTGTGGGTCCTACAAACAGGAACGAACCAATCGGGCGGCTTTTCGCTTTTAATCCGGCTCTGCTACGGCGAATGGCTTTAGCTACTTTTTGAACGGCTTCCTCTTGTCCGATGACTTTTGCCCCCAGAGCTTTTTCCAAGTGTTTCATTTTTTTCTGTTCATCTGATTCGAGCTTGCCGACGGGAATGCCCGTTTTTTTCGCTACGATTTCCTGAATATGGCGGACGTCTACGACAACCCGCTTTTCTGGAGACTCTTCTTTAAGAAGTTTTTCGAGATCCATTTCTTCGTCTCGAAGTTTTGCTGCCGTTTCATAATCTTCTTTGGCAAGGGCCGCTTGCTTTTCTTTCTCAATTTCGGCAAAGCGTTGTTGGAGCGACTCTTTATCTGTATCTTGAATCGTCAAGTTGAGTTTGGAGCCGGCTTCATCCATTAAGTCGATTGCTTTGTCAGGCAGGTAGCGATCCTGAATGTAGCGGCTTGATAGTTCTACGCATGCTTTTAACGCTTCGTCTGTAAACGTTACATCATGGTAGTTTTCATATTTCTCTTTTAATCCTTTCAAGATTTCCAGGGCCTTGTCTGAAGATGGCTCTCCGACCTGAACCGGCTGGAAGCGCCTTTCCAGTGCGGCGTCTTTTTCAATTTGTCGATATTCTTTTAGTGTCGTGGCCCCGATGACTTGCAATTCTCCACGTGCGAGCGCCGGTTTTAAAATATTCCCGGCATCCATCGATCCTTCAGCGGATCCGGCTCCAACAAGAAGATGCACTTCATCAATGAACAACAGGATGTTTTTGCGGCTTTGAAGCTCTGTGATGAGTTGTTTCATCCGCTCTTCAAACTGTCCGCGAATACCGGTATTGGCGACAAGAGATGCCACATCAAGCAAATAGACTTCCTTGTTTTTTAGTTTGGCGGGCACTTTTCCTTCAACAATTTTCAGCGCCAACCCTTCCGCGATAGCAGTTTTTCCGACACCTGGCTCACCGATGAGCACCGGATTGTTTTTCGTTCGCCGGTTCAATATTTCGATGACCCGGTTTATTTCTTCCTCGCGGCCAATTACAGGGTCGACCAGTCCGGCTCTGGCGGCATCGTTTAAGTTATGACCGTGCTGATCAAGAAATCCTCCGCCGCGTCCTGTTGTGCTTCTTTCTTTTTGGGATACGCCCATGTTTTGCCCAAATGGCTGATTCATTCCGGGGAATTGTTTAAATAAATCATCAAAGCTGCCAAATTGACTTTTAAATGGGACGCCTCCTAATGCACCGAGTTGTTGTTTTTCCGACGCATAGCATTCTGAACATAATGCCATCGTTTGCTTTTGTCCGTTAATATTGACGTGGAGATGAATGTTTGCTTGTTTTTCCTTACATTTACTGCAAAACATATACACCAAACCTCCATTTGTTATTTTTTTGATCTTCTTTGACCATTTAATGATATAAAAAAGGTCCTTTGACATTGACTAACTTTGACCTTTGATTTCATTATACACTGACCAATTTTGACTTTCAACTCTTTTTTACTCATTTTGCAAATTTTTTTGGGCAAGCCATCATACGATTTTTCTAAGGGGGATGAGCCGTGAAGAATTGGATAGATGTATGTCAAGTGGCTGCCGTTTACGTAGGAACCGTCATTGGTGCGGGATTTGCAACAGGAAGGGAAATTGTAGAGTTTTTTACACGGTTTGGTTTTCTTGGCTTGTTGTCAATCCTGATGGCAGGATTTTTGTTCGTAATCCTCGGTTCAAAAATCATGTTGTTGTCAATTGATATTAAAGCGACATCATTTGAACAATTAAATGAATATTTGTTTGGAAAAAAGTTGGCGAAGTTTATTAATCTATTTCTATTAGTTATGCTTGTAGGCGTTTGTGGAGTAATGCTGGCGGGTGCGGAAGCATTGTTTGTCGAGCAGTTGAATTTCCCCAAATTTTCCGGCATGCTCTTAACCACGTTTATTGGTCTGGTTATTATGGCTGCCGGGATAAAAGGGCTGTTGGCGATTAATGTGATTGTTGTTCCAATGATGATCGCCTTTAATACAGCCGTCCTTTTTCATATTGTCCCTGGGGGGAATGTTACATTATGGTTTCAAGTAGAAGATGCAGGTAATGGGTGGTTTGCAGTGTTGTCAGCCATTTCGTATGCCGGCTTTAATCTTGCTTTGGCTCAAGCTGTACTAGTTCCCCTTGCTGCAGAAATAAATGACAGAAAAACAGTCAAATGGGGTGGGGTGATGGGAGGGGTATTTCTCACCGTCCTGCTAATTTCCAGCCATATCTGTTTATCCGTGTTGCGTGATCCCAGGATGTTTGAAATTCCGATGGCGGTGATTGTTCATGAGTCGGCAGGAAGTCTTTATCTTATATATATCCTCATTATATATGGAGAAATTTTTACAACATTGATTGGCAATACATATGGGATTGAACGTCAGCTCCATCAATACGTTCCGGCCAACCCCTTATGGATCATTCTGTTCCTGTTTATCGTGTTTTGTTTGATTAGTCTTGTAAAATATGGCAAGCTGCTCGGTTTGTTGTATCCGTTATTCGGCTATGTGAGCATTGGCTTTTTGCTGTTGTTGTTGATAAAGCCGGCGAAAGTGTCTCCATAAAAACGACTGTCTATTCCGGCCGTTTATTGAATTGAGGGCTTTTTATCGTTGATCATCTCAAAATACCCTTTAAGCGGCTGGGTGCAAAGGGGCGAAGGGGAGGTTGTTTCATATGCGAAAATGCTCCTATATATATGGAAAAGTTTTGGGTGAGGGACATTGGAAGGTAGTCATGAAGAACATTGCAATATGAAACTATTCTATTCGTTACACCGTATATATAAAAAGCCGAGCAATAGGGAGGAGTATGGTTAGTTATGTTTCAATTGACTGCCCAATGTTCTGTATGCAAAAAAGAAATTCAGCCTTATGAAGAGATTTACTTGAAGATGCGCTACCCGAAAAGCCGAGGTATGACTGAAATCAAAGCATACATACAGAATGAAGGGAAAATAATCTGCAAAACATGCTTCGATAAAAAGAGGTAGAGGAGGGGCTTTTATGACAAAAGTCCCCACTTGCAAGTATGGTAGATATTTTTCTCGGGGCATACAATCCAAAACAAACATATAGACCTTTTTCACAAACGATAGAAGAAATGCTTTTCTATTATTGAAGAGGGAAGAGAATCAAGAGTAACAAATTAAATGTTAAATGGGACAGGATGACGAGTCGAATGCTTCTTTTCCAAATATATAGCCAACCCCACACAAGTCCGCTGACGAAGGCGGCAATCACCAAGATAAAATAACCGGTAAAATAAAATGCCGCTCCATTCAGTAGCGCTCCCGCAAAGATGGCGCCAATTGGATTTAGCCAAACCAGCAATTTTTTTAGGACAAATCCCCGCCAAAAAATTTCTTCTCCAGGAATCATAATAAAAACGAGGACTAAATAATGCCAAAAAAATTCAAAGCTAAAATGGGTGTAAACGCTATCCACTTGTTCAGATAACGGATTCGGTATAATTCCCAACACCCAATCTCCAATGAAAAATAATACATAAAGGGCGATCCCCGATATGACGCCATACGTGATATATTGTTTTGTAGGTGCTTCATCGTCCAATGGTTCATGAATGATAGAGTAACTGATCAGAAACAAGATGGCGGCTGTATATAAATACCAGAACACATCTGTTCTATCAAAGGCAACAAAAACAAGCAAGTAGGCCAAAAAGACTCCGCCGGCCAGTTTAACATCAATCCATTTTTTACTCATTTGAATATGTAAATTCCTTTCTGGACTCCATTTTTCGACAATTTTCTATGGTATCATTGGCATGAAAGAGAAGCAAGCATGGTGCTTGCTTCTTATAACCCCACAGATTCTTTAATGATTTTATATTTTTTATGGTTGACGACCGTTTTTTCTTCCAGTTCAAGTTCACGGTAGTTTTTCATATACGTTAAATCAACAATGACCGAGTTGTCATTAATTTTTTCCACAATTCCTTGAAGGCCTCCCCTGAATTCAATCAAGTCTCCGACTTTGGCAATTTTCATTGGCTTCCCCCTTATGTTTTTTTACATAGTTTGCACTATATTTTATGAAAGTGCAAATATGACACAATGCTACTTTTTTAAATCATGTTTTTACGCGAATATGTACAGTAAAACGGAAAACGAAACAACTGTCAATTATCCAATAGAAGGAATTAGGAATTTTAAAAAATTGTAATATAATTGAAACAAAAAAATCTTCAAAAGAAGGAGTATAAAGTAAAAAATGTGGTATAGAATAATAACCATGACTGATCTTGCTTTTTAGTAGTCATGTCAATCTCATTTTTCCCCCTATTTTGTCGGAAGGCCGCAATTGCCTTCCGGTTTTTTTGTTTATTTTTCGGATTAAAATAGATATAATTTTTATAATTGTTAAAATAATATGCCGGATGCGGAAAAGGCGGCAACCGATTCTTTTTTCATTATACTTAAGGATAGGAGGTGAATGGATCAAAAAGCGGTTAAGCGCTTGTTGAACATTATTATTTAACGAGGGGTGAAGAGACATGGATCTCGGCTTAGCGGGGAAAAGAGTGCTCGTTATGGCAGCAAGCAAAGGGCTTGGCAGGGCAATAGCGGAGCAATTTGTCTTAGAGGGTGCGAAAGTAATGCTTGCCAGCCGTAATGAAGAAAGACTCAAAACTGTAGTTTCAAAGTTAAATAGGTTAAAGGAAGGATCTGCCGGATATACCGTTTGCGATATCTTGAAGCCGTCCGATATTCAGCAGGCAGTCCAATATACGGCTGAGAAGTTCGGCGGCATCGATATTTTGGTGAATAATGCAGGTGGTCCTCCGGCGGGCGGGTTTGAGGACATGACGGATGAAGATTGGGCCTATTCATTCCAGCTTAATTTATTATCTTATATTAGGACGATTAGGGAAGCACTCCCTTACTTAAAGAGACAGGGTGGGAGAATTGTGAATATCGCCTCGTCCTCCATTAAGGAACCTATTCCAGGATTGATTTTATCCAATACATTCAGGCTTGGGATTGTCGGGCTCTCCAAAACATTGTCTCAAGAGCTTGCGCCTTATCATATTTTGGTCAATACGGTGGGGCCGGGCAGAATCGCAACGGAAAGAGTGAAGGAGCTTGATCGTGCCCAGGCAGATAGGGAAGGGGTTCACGTTGATATTATTGAAGAAAGAGCGAAAAGGAGCATACCACTTGGCAGGGACGGGAAACCGGAAGAATTTGCGAAAGTTGTCGTATTTCTCGCATCAGACGGAAATACATATATGACTGGAAATACTTTTATCGTTGACGGCGGCAAGTTAAGATCCATATAAAAAGAAAGGCGGTTTTTACAATGGATGCAGTGATCGGCTTTATTGGAATCGGTGTCATGGGAAAATCAATGGTGCGGAATTTGCAAAAACATGGTTACCGTGTTCTTATTCATACACGCACGAAAGAAAAAGCTGAAGATTTGATCAGGGAAGGGACCGAATGGAAAGTAAGCCCCAAAGAGGTGGCAAGTGATGCAAATGTCATTATAACGATGGTCGGTTATCCGCATGATGTGGAGCATGTTTATTTTGGTGATGACGGGATTTTTAATGGGGCTTCCAAAGGAAAAATAGTGGTCGATATGACGACTTCAACACCGACACTTGCCAAAAAGATTGCTCAAGAGGCGCAAAGACGCGGTATTGGAGCGCTCGATGCGCCCGTATCAGGCGGTGATATCGGGGCGAAAAACGGAACGCTTTCCATTATGGCAGGCGGGTCAAAAGAGACTTTCGAACAGCTTAAGCCGATTTTGGAAATCCTTGGAAACAATATTGTTTATCAAGGCGAGGCCGGGGCGGGCCAGCATACGAAGATGTGCAACCAAATTGCCATTGCATCGAACATGATTGGCGTCATGGAAGCGCTCATTTATGCAAGAAAAGCAGGGCTAGATCCGGAGAAAATGCTCCAATCGATCAGCACGGGCGCGGCCGGAAGCTGGTCGATGTCCAACCTGCTTCCCAGGGTTTTAAAAGAAGATTATTCGCCTGGGTTTTTTGTTAAGCACTTTATCAAAGATATGGGCATCGCTCTTGAGGAAGCAGATAAAATGGATTTGAAGCTTCCGGGATTGGAATTGGCCAAACAAATGTATGAAGCTATTGCGAAAAAAGGAGAAGAAGAAAGCGGAACACAGGCATTGATTAAGTATTGGAAGTAAATACCCCATCAAACAATGATGTGCTCCCAATGAGTAGACAGGCGACAAGCTCACTCATTGGGGGTTTTCCTTTTACAAGCCCCCAAAGAAGTCATGCTTCACATCATTCACGGAGTTTTCAGAACCTGCATGCGGCGCTTCCATGTATAAATGAAGCATTTTCATAGGGATCTCGGATTTCAAAATGCATTATTTGAGTGTGTAACGAATGGTTAGTGAAGCAGAGAGGATGTCGCGTATTGGCGATGTCTTGACAGCGACATGAAAGCCACTTCGAGTATGGTAAAATGCAAGAAGTACGATCCATTGGAAGGATGAAACAAGTCATTGACTTTTATGACATGAACGGTATCAAAAAGATTAAACGGCTTTGCCCCAAGCCGCTTAACATATTTTTACGATTTCGCTGTCTCCTTGAAGGAGGCAGCTCTTCCCGTAAAGGCTGTATCTTTTTCAGACAGCCTGCACAGACGGTCTTAGCCTATTAAAAAAAGCTGTCGCCCAATTTTTTAAATGTAGGCTTCTTTCTTTCTGGACGATGGGGGTTTTGTTTGGTTTCTTTAAGACCTGTATATTCTTGTAAAAGCTTCTTTGCTGTATTAAGCGGCATTCGGGTTTTAGGATTGCGGGAATGTTGATCAAGATGGCCTAAATGGGGTAAACGTTGAAAATCCTCTTTAGTGGGCGGTATGTGAAAGGTGTAATCACCGCATTTTACCAAAACATCTGATTGCTGTTGGCTGAATCTCGGATTTCTTGAAAAATGCAGTCCTGTCTTTGTCGCTTTTTTTTCTTGAATCATTTTGTCAATAGCCGTTTTTTTCAGTTTATATAAAAATTTGGGGTTAATGGCGGTTTTCGCATGTCTGTTGACGGTAAAAATGGCTTGTGAAAGGTTTTCAATCGTCGGCGGCAATGGGTGCGTCTTATTGGAATCCAGGTCCACAGAAAGTTCCCCTTTCTTGAGATTGATTGAATTTGACATTATTATAACATTTTATAGATCTGTTGGAAAGATACCACTGGCTTCGGAGTGGTCAGTTTTGGCGCGCTATATCTGAATAATGGCAGACTGGAGGATTTTTTTCTTGATCCGTTCGTTCGGTACGAAACTTCGGTACATTGTTCCAGCAGTTTTCCGAAAAAACTTCACGTCTATTTTAAAAAGAGTGGCGATTTTATGTTATGTTATAAAGATTCACCCAGTTTGATTATTTCTTTGACCACAAACATTTCATTCATTGATTTTATTAAAAAGAATTTACACTTGAAAACACAAGGCTTCAAGTGTATATTTACTTTGTCAGACCAAACATTCGTATGATGGGATACTTTATATAACATTGGCTGGGAAGAACGATGGAAGGGGATTAAAATGTTAAAAAACAACACTTATGAAGCTCTTTTCCTGCCGACAAAATCAGGAGTCATTAAAATATATATTTACGGTTTTAAACCGTATGGCTCATGGGGACAAGTGTTTACGAGCATGAATACGGTATCGGTGAATGTCAAAGGCTATAACCGCAAGAAAACAATTATCCGCTCACTTGAAAAATTGAATGAATCCTTATTAAATATGAAAGAAGATGAATGATGCAGGCTGACAGCCTGCTTTTTTCACTTTTTATTGTCAGTGAGCCTTTCGCAAAATGCCGGTGACTGGCTTCGGATTTTATTTCCCTGCAAAATCAAGGTTTTTTTACCCCTGGAAAATAAAGGAGTGGCAAATTTAGCACAAGCAAGAAAAACAGTTTGCAATGTGAAAGGTGCTTCTTTTATAATTAGTGTGTCTCCCAAAGAAAGGGGTTTTAAACATGTCACAATTAATGGGCATTATTCAAAGATTGCAATCCATGCAAAATATGACGGACTACGATGACTTTCCGCAAAGACAGTTTGAAGTAAACGGAAAGGTTATTTGCCAAGTAAAATTTTTTCCCGACAAAAAAACGTTTGAAGTTGAAGAGTACGACAAACACAAAAATAAGCGAGTGTACCAGTTTGATGATATTGATGCTGCGGCTATCGAGATTTTTGACATCGTCCAGGAAGTGAAAAATCTCTCTTAAATAAAGCTGCTTGCGGGATGTGAAAGTGCTTTTTTGCTATGGCATATTGGTTTCCCTTTTCTTAATTTATGGTAAAATGAAGTAAGAAAGATTTTAAAGAGATGAGGGAGTTTACAATGCTTTCCTTAAAAAGTCATGCGTTTACAAACCCAAAGATAAGCGACTATATCATACCATCTGAGAAAGTAGCCCACGTTCAAGTTGGCAATAACCTGGAACACGCTTTGCTCGTATTGACAAAAAGTGGTTATTCCGCGATTCCGGTCCTTGATGCCCGTTTTAAATTACACGGATTAATCAGTTCCGCCATCATTACGGAATCCATTCTTGGATTGGAACGAATTGAGTTTGAAAAGCTTAGTGATAAGAAAGTGGAAGATGTTATGGCGGTAAACATCCCGATCGTCTTGTTGAAGGATCCATTTGAAAAAGCGGTTGATTTGCTCATCGACCATCCTTTTTTGTGTGTACTGGATGATGAGGGGTATTTTGAAGGCATTTTTACAAGAAGAGCCCTTTTAAAAGAATTAAAAATGCAGCTTTAAACATAAACATCAAGGGAGGCTCCCTCATTCGGGAGCCCATTTTTTATGGTTTGTTTTTGAAAAATTCAAAAGGGTCATTTTTTCTTTTCCCTGCAATGGGGGTCTTCTGTTCATAATACGGTTCTAAAAGGAATGGGGAAACCAATTGGGATTTCGGGAGGGGCGTTTGTGGAAGATACTATTCAAAATACAGAAAAAAAAGAAACAAAGAGAAAATATGTGCTGGTTGCCGTTATGCTTGCCATGTTTGTCGGAGCGGTCGAGGCCACTATCGTCGCCACCGCCATGCCGGCCATTGTGGGGGAGTTGGGCGGTTTTTCACATTATAGCTGGGTATTTTCAGCCTATTTGTTAATGAATACCATTACTGTCCTGATCTACGGCAAGCTGGCCGATTTATTTGGAAGAAAACCGGTTATCACTTTCGGGATCGGCATATTCCTTCTTGGGTCGCTCCTTTGCGGGGTTGCCGCCTCCATGGGACAACTGATTCTTTTTCGGCTGCTTCAAGGGATCGGCGCCGGCGCAGTCATGCCCATCGCGACAACGATCGTCGGTGATATATATTCGCCAGAAGAACGTCCGAAGATTCAAGGTTATTTATCGAGCGTTTGGGGGATTTCAGCCGTTATGGGTCCGGCAGTAGGCGGCCTGTTGGTTGAATTTCTCAGTTGGAGATGGGTGTTTTGGGTGAGCATCCCCCTCGGTCTGCTCGCCATGGTGGGTTTTTGGCTCTTTCTTCATGAAAATATGGAGAAGAAGAAGCCTCAGATTGATTATGCCGGAGCCGGCCTGTTAACGGTCGTTATTGCCTCGCTCATGATTATTCTTGTCGAAGGGGGAGTGCGATTTTCTTGGACCTCCCCCCAAATCATCGGCTTATCTGTAATTGCTGTTGCGGCATTTCTGTTCTTTATCGTCCAGGAACAAAAAACAGCCGAACCGATGGTTCCATTTGAAATATGGAAAATCCGGCCGCTCTTCATTGCCAATGTAGTTTCGTTTACAACGGGATTGATGCTTATTGGAATATCCAGCTTTTTGCCTGCCTATGTACAAGGTGTCATGGAAGAAAGTGCAACTGTCGCGGGCTTTACATTAACGGCCATGTCCATTGGTTGGCCGATTGCCTCGACTGTTGCGGGGAAATTGATGTTAAAGATCGGCTATCGGAATACATCTTTTATCGGCGGGATATTTTTGGTCGTTGGCGGTTTGTTGTTTGTAGCCATTGTTCCTGCTGCCGGCCCTGGTGGCGCGGCCTTGTCTTCTTTTTGTTTTGGCGTTGGGATGGGTATGACATCAACGTCATTTATCGTACTGATCCAAAGTGCCGTGAGCTGGAAACAGCGGGGAATCACGACAGCAACGAACATGTTCATGAGAAACTTGGGAAATACTGTGGGAGCGGCTTTGCTTGGCGGAATATTAAATGGTCAAATACTCCGCTATTTTTCTGAGCGAGGTGGAAAGGTGGGGGAGGAGCTTACACTGGATTCCACGAACAAGCTGTTGACGGAGGAGCAAAGAAGTGAATTGCTTCCTGCCGTCAAAGCGCTTTTGCAAGACGGATTATCCCATTCGCTCCATTCTGTCTATGTAGCAGTTTTGATTTTTGGCATCATAAGTCTTATTTTAATATTCTTTTTGCCTAAAAAGAAAAATTGGCAAGTTGATTCGTCATCATCATAATGAAGAGGGAATGCTATGTCTTTAACTGATTTAAAATTGTTAACGGTTTTGGCCAAAGAAATGAATATGCGAAAAGCGGCGGAAAAGCTGTTCGTCTCGCAGCCTGCATTATCCCAGCGTCTACAAAATATTGAGAAACAATGGGGGACAAAGCTGTTTATCAGATCACAAAAAGGCTTAATGCTTACACCTTCCGGTGAAAAGGTCGTTCAATTTGCAAGCGAAACACTGGAGAAGCAGGAAAGGGTATATGAAGAGATTCGGGCATTGGAAACGCATGTACACGGAACATTGAAAATTGCCTGCGCTTCGATTGTCGGTCAAAATTGGCTGCCGAAAGTATTAAAACAATTTGTCACTCAATATCCACATGTGAGAATATCTCTCATTACAGGATGGAGCAGTGAAATATTGAAAGCTTTATACGAAGGCGAGGTTCATATAGGGATCACTCGGGGGACAACCGATTGGAAGGGCACGAAATACCCGTTGTTCAAGGATAGTCTATATCTTGTTGACCGTGAAATTCAAAAGATTGAACAAGTCATTGAAACGGACAGGCCTTTCATCCAATTTAAAAGTGACTCCAATTATTATCAGGAGATTCAGGATTGGTGGCACCGTCAGTTTCAAACTTTTCCCAAAAGGTCTATTGTCGTGGATCAGATCGAAACGTGCAAGCAAATGACGTATAACGGAATCGGTTACGCTATTTTACCGGCCATTACGATTAATGAAACTGAAAATAATATATACAAAATTCCCCTTTTGGATGAACGGGGGACCCCGATCAGAAGAGATACATGGCTCTTGGGGTATGATTCGGCATTTGAATTGCGACAGGTACAGGCTTTCCTTGATGTAGTAAGGGATTATAGTAAAGATCAGCCTGTTATGTAGTTGTTTTAATAAAGGCATTTTATTTTAACAAATTACTGAAGCGTGCTACACTTATCTTAAATAAGGAATAAATTCCCCTTTTTGGGGTATAACTTAAAAAGTGTGAACGAAATTCTAAACAGTAATTAGTTTTTAATTACATTTATTATAATTTATGTTGACTTGTGTCGAAATTTAGCCTATAATGTCAAATGTAATCAAGTTTTATATGAGAAAATGTATTTCATTTTCTCAATTAATAATAATTATAACAACGGAGGGATTTTTGTGGCAGAACGTATGGTAGGTAAGCAAGCTCCTCGATTTGAAATGGATGCTGTTATGCCCAACAAAGAGTTTGGCAAGGTAAGTTTGGAAGAGAACATGAAAAATGACAAGTGGACAGTGCTTTTCTTCTATCCAATGGACTTCACATTTGTTTGTCCGACTGAGATTACAGCTCTTTCCGACCGTTATGATGAGTTCGAAGATTTGGATGCAGAAGTGATTGGGGTTTCTACGGACACGATTCATACACACTTGGCTTGGATTAACACAGACCGTAAAGACAATGGATTGGGTCAATTGAAATATCCGCTTGCGGCTGACACAAACCACGCCGTATCCCGGGAGTATGGCGTTTTAATTGAAGAAGAAGGAATCGCCCTTCGTGGCCTTTTCATCATCAACCCTGAAGGGGAAATGATGTACTCTGTTGTAAACCACAACAATATCGGCCGTGATGTTGATGAAACGCTTCGCGTACTTCAAGCGTTGCAAACAGGTGGCCTTTGCCCTGCCAACTGGAGACCAGGACAAGAAACATTGAATGTTTAATTTTAAATAAACCTTTTTGAGGACAGGCACCCATTGTGTCTGTCCTTCCCATATCGAAAACTATTTTACGAGAAAAGAGGGATAGCGAATGAAATTACGTGAGCCCATGCCTGAACTGAACGGTGCTGTAGATTGGCTGAATGGCCAGGTTACAAAAGAGGAGCTTGTAGGCGAAAAGCCCACCCTTATTCATTTCTGGTCGATCAGCTGCCATTTGTGCAAAGAGGCAATGCCGCAAGTGAATGAATTCCGCGATAAGTATCAGGATAAATTAAATGTTGTGGCCGTACATATGCCGCGTTCAGAGGACGATCTTGATTTAAATGAAATCAAGAAGGTGGCTGCTGACCATGATATTACCCAGCCGATCTTCGTGGATAGTGAAATGAAATTAGCCGATGCTTTCGAAAACCAATATGTTCCCGCCTATTATGTATTTGATAAAGATGGCAAGTTGCGCCATTTCCAAGCCGGGGGCGGCGGAATGAAGATGCTTGAGAAAAGAGTTAACCGTGTTCTTGGAGAAATGGAAAAGCAACAATAAAACCCATAACGATAAATTGTGACGATAAAGCCGCGTGAAATCATCTTTTTATATTGGTGGTTACCCCTAAAAGCTAGAGTTTTTATTATGCAGCTGATTGGCTGGATTGAGTTCGGTATTGGACCGGACTTAGTCCAGTCAATTTTTCTGGCTCTATACTAAATGTTGGGGTTTCCACATAATTTGCACATAAAAATATACACGCAAACATCCAATTCTTTTATACTTGAATTGCCTAGAAACA
>NZ_JAFBFH010000037.1 GCF_016909185.1 Siminovitchia thermophila
CCGATAACTGATCCACGCGTTGACGCTGTGCTCCTGAGATTCAGATTGGAGCCGGCATTTACCGACACATATTTCGTTATCGTTTTTCCTGGGGCCGAAGGACTCGGAGTGGCCGAACCCGACTGGCTTGATAAGTATTGACTGCTTACATAGCCGGTCCTGCCGTTTGCTGTCACTTTTGCCCAACCGTTGGATTCCGATAGCACTGAGACTTTTGTACCTTTGGACAGACGGGCGATGACCGAACCACGCGTTGACGCTGTGCTCCGCAGGTTCAGATTGGAGCCGGCATTTACCGACACATATTTCGTTGTCGTTTTGCCTGGTGCAGAAGGACTTGGTTTAGGCGCTGTTGGTGTGCTCGACTGGCTTGATAAGTACTGACTGCTTACATAGCCGGTCTTGCCATTCGCCGTCACTTTTGCCCAGCCGTTGGATTCTGATAACACCGAGACTTTTGTACCATTGGACACCCTGCCAATGACTGACCCGCTCGTCGATGGCGTGCTCCTGAGATTCAAATTGGAGCCAGGATTTACCGACACATATTTCGTTGTCGTTTTTCCTGGGGCAGAAGGACTTGGTTTAGGCGCTGTTGGTGTGCTCGACTGGCTCGACAAGTACTGACTGCTTACATAGCCGGTCTTACCATTCGCCGTCACTTTTGCCCAGCCGTTGGATTCTGATAACACCGAGACTTTTGTACCATTGGACACCCTGCCAATGACTGACCCACTCGTCGATGGCGTGCTCCTGAGATTCAAATTGGAGCCAGGATTTACCGACACATATTTCGTTGTCGTTTTTCCTGGAGCAGAAGGACTCGGTTTAGGCGCTGGTGGTGTGCTTGACTGGCTCGACAAATACTGACTGCTTACATAGCCGGTCTTACCGTTCGCTGTCACTTTTGCCCAGCCGTTGGATTCTGATAACACTGAGACTTTTGTACCTCTGGACAGACGGGCGATGACTGACCCGCTCGTCGATGGCGTGCTCCTAAGATTGAGTACAGAGCCGGAATTCACAGAGACAATTTTGCTCTCATTTTGAGACTTTAAAACACTTGATGGTTCTGCAGCCTGAACGGCCTCTTGAAACGCGGTTGTCGACAGGGCTGCAAAACACAAACCGGGAATAATCAGCTTTTTTTTCATTTTTTCACTCCCTTTTTTAGGAACTCATACTTTCATCCTACCATAAGCACTTAAATTGGTAAATGTTTAATATTTTGGTAGAATTTTGGGGAGTTTTGTAGAAAAAAAGCATGATTTCTTTATGACATGTAGTGAAGTTTGAATTTATCTCAATATTTTTTAAAATATGTTTATACCACGTTTTTCCAAAAAGGCGAGAGCATATGCTGTCGAATGTTTATCAATCTGGTAAACTTCCTGGATTAAATTCATCCATCTGTCCGGATTGTGAAGACGAATTTCACTAATATTCCGGAGTGTCATGACTTTCATCGTGTCGTTGCGCAGAAAAAAACATTGATGACCATTAAACCGAACGGCTGTAATTCTTCGCATGGTAATGTTTTCATCCCGATCATCGTACGATTCATCTATATCAGCCGTTATCTCTTCTTCCGACAACGGTTCCCAATCAATCTGCTTTTTGATAAATGACTTTCCATTTGATCTACGGTCAATTTCATACTTGTCGGAGCCGGCTTTTGTGAAAATGATCTCTTCTCCGAAACCGTGCAATATGTGACGGTGCTTTGCTTCCAATTCAATGGGCTTCATGATGGGAGACCCGTAGCCCACATCCACATACAAGCGTTTTCCGGCTATTTTGACCATAATCGCCAAATGAGATGGGTTTACTCTGACGAGTGAACAGTGAAAGCCAAGCTCAGCCAGCAGGCGGGAAAAATTAATATTGAGTGTGAAGCATGTTCCGCCCCACCCCTTTTCCGTCAAGTTTTTAACAAATAGGGGTAAAGAAGGGACAAACTCCGAACCATGTGTATAATAATAAAACTTGCTAAACGTTTCGTAAGGTACGATCGACAGATGGTGTTGGATGAGCCTTTGCAAGTAATTTATGGTTGGAGGTTCTGTTTTTAACCGTAAATGATGCAAATATTGCTCGACAACTGTTTCCATCCGTTCTCACCTCCCAATTTGGCGGTGTATTCCAATCTGTATTTATTATAACATGCCCTGCTCATTACACAGCCACTTGCAAGAACCCAATACTGAATTCGCCATTTGCCTATTATCATGCTGCAAACCCATATCGTAATCATCATGACGTGTTTCAAGTGGATTCAAACATTTTTTCCAACAAGAACAAGCTTCCAAACTAAAATAAGCTTGCCCTCCTCCGTAGCCTTCATCGCTGTGAAAAACACCATAAATCTCTCCATTCGGATTCATTAACCTGTTTGGAGATTAGAAATGAACGTTACTCTATGAGTTGCAAAAGAGCATCCATTGGCCTCATCCACCCTGTATGGATGTTTGTCCATTATTCGAAATGATTCATTGAATGCAGGTTCTACAATGTAAGAGATGAAGCATTTTATCAGCACCATCCACCACAATGTCATCATTTTACGAGATCAGCTTTAAACCAATAGCCGCCCCTAAGATCATTGCAATGAAAATAATTCTTTTCCAATTTTTTGATTCACCATAAAAAAACATTCCTAATATAGCTCCACCGGATGCACCGATTCCTGTCCAAATCGCATATGCTGTTCCCATGGGCAATGTTTTCATTGCATGTGCAAGAAAAAGAAAGCTTGTTCCAAATCCAAGAATTAACAATGCCAGCGATTGCCAATTGCCGTCTTTATGCCACTTATTTATCATTAAAACACCCAATATTTCACACAAGCCTGCAACTACTAAGGAAGCCCATGCCATTAAGATTCAGCTCCTTCTTTAACGTTGTCTTTAGTCACTAATTTCAAGCCGATTACGCCTGCTAATAAAACCAGTATCAAAATGATTTTTGTTATATTAAATGGTTCATCAAAAAATACAATATCTGAAAAAGCCGTCCCTGCTGTACCCAAACCTACAAATACCGCATAGACCGTTCCAACAGGAAGTTTTCTGCCTGCCATAATCATTAAATAAAAACTGACAACAATAGAAATAACCGTCCCTGTCCAAGTCGCAAAATTATCTGCGTGTTTTAATCCAATAACCCAAAAGACTTCAAATACAGCAGCAATAACTACTTTAATCCAGCTTGTATTCATTTCACCGACACCCTCCATTTTGATGATTTCCATAACGCAAAAAAAAAGCCTAAGAGATAACTGTTAAACAGTATCTCCCAGGCTTTTATCCTTCCGTGACACAGCAGAGCTGCGAGTTTCCTCTTGGTCCAGGCTAACATACTTTGTTACGGAACCCTAGAAAACATTTACCTTATTTCATTAGGTAAAATTATACACAAATATAGCCTTTATTCAAGTTTTAAGTGTAATCATATATCCATAATCAATCGAGGTCCAAAGTAGAGTGCGTATGTTGCCTCATTAAACTTTTACTGAATTGCATAAATCTCTGCGCTGTAATCTCAAAAGGGACTGGGACATAAGCAAATACGAAATAGAAAAACCGAACAATTCATTTATAATTGTTCGGTTTATTTGTGTGAAAAAAATTCCTATCTTCGCTACGTCAACATATTTCGCTTTCCGCAGGTCTCTTCAGCTTCCTTGGAAAGCAAAGTTCGCTTTCCTGCGGGATCTTCAGCTCGAGCTATTCTTCCCGCAGGAGTCTACATATGTTGACTACGCTAAAAGCTTGCGTATGATACACTGGGACAATTTATCCGGCATGTAAGGTGCCGTATACTCCCACTTCAACAACTTGAATTGAATACAAAAGGTCTAAGGGGGAGAAACGGCCCCTAAATGCCCGATTCGTTCAACTAACATTCAGTAGGAGACCTACTGAATGAAGTTTCACTTTATCCGGCATGTAAGGTGCCGTATACTCCCACTTCAACAACTTGAGTTGAATACTAAAGGTCTAAGAGGGAGAAACGGCCCCTAAATGCCCGATTCGTTCAACTAAGGGGCTGTCTAAAAAGTCCAATTTAGAGCAAATGCATTAAAAAGTAAAACCCAAGAATGTTGATTTTACGGCAATCTTAGGTTTTATTTTTTTCCTTTTCAAGCTCCATTATTACTTTTCGGACAGTCCCAAGTTTCACTTTATCCCGCATGTAAGGTGCCCGATTCGTTCAACTAACATTCAGTAGGAGATCGAAGAAAACGCCTGCTGAATGACGTTTCACTGTATTGTTCGTTTTTTCATCAGCTGATTTAGTTGTGCCACAGCCTCTTCCTTTTCACCGTTTATTGATTTCCTGAACGAGCAATTTATTGACAAGCGGCGGGTTTGCCTGGCCTTTTGTCGCTTTCATGACTTGCCCGACCAAGAAGCCGAGTGCCCTATCTTTACCATTTTTGAAGTCTTCAATGGACTGGGCGTTGTTGTCGAGAACTTCGCCAATGATTTTCAAAAGGGCTCCTTCGTCAGAAATTTGGACGAGGCCTTTTTCTTTGACGATTTTTTCCGGATCTCCACCATTTTCCACGAGTTCCCGGAACACTTTTTTCGCAATTTTTGAAGAGATGGTTCCCTTTTCGATGAGCTTAATCATCCCGGCAAGCCCTTCTGGTGTCAACGCGACCTCATGAAGCTCCTTCTGCTCGGCATTCAAGTAGGCAGACACTTCACCCATGAGCCAGTTAGAAGCTTGTTTTGCGTCCGCCCCGGCAGCAATCGTCGCTTCAAAGAAATCGGACATCTCCTTCGTAAGTGTTAGTACCATCGCATCGTATTCAGGCAGCCCGAGCTCTTCGACATAGCGCTGTTTACGGGCATCCGGTAGCTCTGGAATTTCAGAGCGGACACGGTCTTTCCACTCATCGTCAATGTAGAGATCAACCAAGTCTGGATCAGGGAAATAACGGTAGTCGTCCGCTGTTTCCTTGACACGCATGAGAATCGTTTCCCCAGTAGATTCGTCGTAGCGGCGGGTTTCTTGTAAAATGACACCGCCTGACAGAAGAACTTTCTCCTGGCGCTTTTCCTCAAACTCAAGGCCCCGGCGCACGAAGTTAAATGAGTTTAAGTTTTTCAATTCGGTTTTCGTCCCGAATTCTTCTTGTCCAATTGGGCGAAGGGAGATATTGGCATCACAGCGCAACGAGCCTTCCTCCATTTTACAATCGGAAACACCCGTATATTGGACAATTGATTTTAACTTTTCCAAGTAGGCATACGCTTCTTGAGGACTGCGCATATCCGCTTCCGACACGATTTCGATAAGCGGCGTGCCGGCACGGTTTAGGTCGACAAGGGAATACCCCATGTTCGTATGTGTCAACTTGCCCGCATCTTCCTCAAGATGCACCCGGTTAATCCGGATTATTTTCTTCTTTCCCTCTACTTCTATTTCTATCCAACCGTTCTGCCCGATCGGTTTGTCCAACTGGGAAATTTGGTAAGCCTTCGGATTGTCGGGGTAAAAATAGTTTTTCCGGTCAAATTTTGTTACTGTGGCAATTTCGCAATTCAATGCCATAGCCGCTTTCATACCGAATTCTACCGCTTTTTTATTTAAAACAGGGAGCACACCCGGATACGCAAGATCAACAATTGATGTGTTCGCATTAGGCTCGGCACCAAAATGGTTTGGTGCAGGCGAAAATATTTTTGAATCTGTTTTTAACTCGACGTGTACTTCCAGTCCAATGATCGTTTCAAAGTTCATTTCATTTTCACCCCTTACAATTGTGGTTTTTGTTTATGATAGTCTGTCGCTTGTTCGAACGCGTGAGCAACGCGGTAAATGGTTTTTTCATCAAAATAATTGCCGATAATTTGTAGGCCTAAAGGCAATCCGTTTGTAAAACCGCATGGAACGGAAATTGCCGGAACACCGGCCAAGTTTACAGGTATTGTTAATAAGTCGCCGGCATACATGGTTAACAAATCATCGATCACTTCGCCCATTTTGTAAGCGGGTGTCGGGGTAGTAGGCCCGATAATGACGTCATATTCAGAAAAAATATGATCAAAGTCTTGCTTGATCAGGGTGCGTACTTGCTGGGCTTTTTTGTAATACGCGTCATAATAGCCGGCACTGAGCGCAAATGTCCCGAGCATGATGCGGCGTTTTACTTCATCGCCAAATCCTTCGGCACGGGTTTTCTTGTATAAATCATCTAAGCTTTCCGGATTAGGGGTTCTGTATCCATAACGCACTCCGTCAAACCGGGCCAAGTTCGATGATGCTTCCGATGAAGTCAAGATATAATATGTACCTACTCCGTATTTTGAATGCGGGAGGGATACTTCTTCCCAAGTCGCCCCAAGGCTTTCCAATACTTTCAATGCCGCCAAAACAGATTCCCTTGATGCTTCACTTACGCCATCTCCAAGATATTCTTTTGGAACAGCGATTTTCAAGCCTTTTATATCACCGCTCAGCGCCGCCGAATAATTCGGCACCTCTTGGTCAATGGAAGTGGAATCCCGATGGTCGTGACCGGCAATAGCTTCCATGACGATTGCGTTGTCCTCCACATTTCTTGTGATGGGTCCGATTTGGTCCAAGGAAGACGCAAACGCAACAAGCCCTGATCGTGAAACACGCCCGTATGTAGGTTTTAATCCAACGACGCCACAAAAAGCCGCCGGCTGACGAATGGAACCGCCTGTATCACTTCCAAGCGAAAACATAATTTCGCCTGCTGCCACTGCCGCTGCTGAACCTCCTGATGAACCGCCGGGAACAAATTCAGGATTCCACGGGTTGAAAGTCGGGTGAAAAGCGGATGTTTCAGTCGTCGAACCCATCGCGAATTCATCCATATTCATCTTTCCAATTGTGACGGCGCCTTTCTCATTTAATTTCTCCATCACCGTGGCATCATAAATGGGGTCGAAGTTTTCGAGCATTTTACTGGCGCACGTAGTGACAAGATTTTTCGTGACGATGTTATCTTTTATGCCGGACGGAATACCGAATAGCGGATGGCTGCTAGCTTCTGTCCCAACTTTTTCGTCAAGGTCCTTTGCTTGCTGCCGCGCCTTTTCCTCATCTACAGTGATAAATGCTTTCACTTTTTCTTCTACCTTGTTGATCTGCTGAATAGACTCCTCAACAAGTTCGGAAACGGATACTTCTTTTTTATGTAAGAGTTCATGGACATCTTTTATCTTTTGATCGAATATAGACATAAGTTTCCCTCCTTATTCCAAAATCGCAGGAACTTTAATAAGACCGTCTTCATGCTCCGGAACATTTTTCATCACTTCTTCAAGAGAAAGCCCTTTATCCGGAACATCTTCACGCATGACATTTTTTTGGTCAAATACATGTGAAGTCGGTTCAATATGGGCAGTATCGAGCTCGTTCAATATTTCTGCCATTTGCAAGATTTGATCAAGCTCGTTCGTAAATTGCTCTGCCTCTTCTTCATTTATTTTCAAACGGGCCAAATTTGCGATGTGATACACTTGTTCTTTGGAAATTCCAGACATTTTACCACCTCCGGTTTTTTTCGATCCACTTACAATAATATAGATCATATCAAAAAAAGTTCGGATCGGGCAAGAAGAAGCGGTACTTCCGCTCTTGCCCATCCTTAATAAACATGTACAAACGGTTCTTTTTCCCCTGCTTTTCTCACAATGAGCGCTTCGGCGCCGTTCACTGATGTAATGTCCACTTCGACATTGATATAATCGGGAAAATGGTTCATGACAAGCGACGCCGCCCATTGGGTAAATCCGATAATTTCAGCTTCGCCAAACATCTGAATCGGAATTTCGATCTTTAAATCGACAAGCTGGCTGTCTTTGTAAAAGGCCTTTCCGATTACTCCGTTATAGTTTGGAAAATATTTTTCGATATCATCTTTAAATCTTAAATAAAAGGTAAGATCGTCCCGATGGTTTTTCTCGGCTTCATCGGATGGGAAAAGGACGTATTTTTCTTTAATATCTTTCCACCCTCCCAAAGAGGCGCTGCCTTCCCCAGCCTTTGCATAAGCAAAAAAGTTTCCGGGTACAACGGAGTTTTTGCCTTTTTGCTCAAAAAGCGCCACGACAATCGGTACACTTTCCATCCCTTTCATGCCTCGCATCCTTTTGACGACTTCTTCTGCAATCTTTTTCCCTTCCTCCGTCATTTTCTCGCGGGAAATTTCCGGTTCAAATGTCGCCCCGTATTTTTCTTTCTGGTAGTAGTGGACGGAATTGAGGGCGAGCCCCACAACAACGCCGCTCAGCTTGACCGATTTGTCGTTTTTAATCAAATAATTATGCTCTAAAATATGGGCTAAATAAATCGGGTTTTTTTGATTTTGTTCCTCCACTGAACCTTTGCCATCATTTAATGGATTCAATCCAACATTTTGTTCTTCTTTCAGCCCGCGTTCCTTCAACTGTTCCTTCGTAAACTTCCGATTCAGCCAAAGGCTTACCGTATCTTTGTCCAGATGCTGGCCTTCCTGGAATACATACTTATCTGGAGAAAATTCCTCCTTTGCAATCCTCATCAAACCGTTCTCGAATTCATTAATATCGTAACGGGAATTTAAATTCGATACGACCAATCCTCTTGCCTTGCTTGGTTCAAAAGGCAAGGTTGTCCGATATGAGTCGGACATTTGGTAATTCGGGATGATGGAAGCCTCCTTTTGATCGTCTTTTGTTTTTTTGGAGCCTTCCGAATTGTTGTTAAAACCGGGGGCACATCCTGTCAGCAATACACCTGCCATTAGAAGTGAAAGCCATTTTTTCATGTCTTATTATCCACCTTTAGTGTTCAAGTTGTTCCAAAAATTCTTCTTCGTCCCAAATGTCGATGCCCAGTTCCTGAGCTTTTGCCAGTTTTGAGCCCGCATCTTCGCCGGCAATGACCAAGTCTGTTTTTTTGCTTACGCTGCCGGTGACATTTCCTCCGAGCATTTCAATCTTTTCCTTTGCCTCTCCACGTGTCAATTTTTCCAGTTTTCCTGTCAAAACAATTGTTTTTCCGGCAAAAATGGACTCGACATCAGTTTGCGAAGATGGCCGCGGTCCGCGATAAGTCATATTGACTCCGGCAGCTTTCAATTCATCGATCAGTTGTTTCACTTCTTCACTGCCAAAGTAAGTCACGATCGCATCCGACATTTTTTCACCTATTTCCGGAATCAATTGCAATTCCTCATCTGTCGCTTTCATCAAATCATCGAGCGTTCCATAATGCTCGGATAAGATTTTCGCCGCTCTTTCACCGACATGACGGATGCCCAGACCGAATAGCAGTTTTTCCATTGAATTGCTCTTTGATTTCTCAATAGCTTCAAGTAAGTTGTTGACGGATTTCTCACCCATTCGTTCGAGCTTTAACAACTCTTCTTTTTTCAAAAAGTAAATATCCGCCGCATCTTTGATAAGACCGTGCAAGAACAATTGCCCAATAACTTTTTCTCCGAGTCCTTCGATGTTCATCGCATTTCTGGAGACAAAATGAATCAGGCTTTCCCTCATTTGAGCAGGGCATTTCGGGTTGATGCAGCGGAGCGCCACTTCGCCCTCCAGCCGCACAAGATCACTCCCGCATTCCGGACAATGCTTCGGCATATGAAAAACAGTCTCTTCGCCTGTTCGTCTTTCCGTTAATACATGAACAACTTCCGGAATAATGTCACCAGCTTTTTTGACAACAACCCAGTCACCGATCATAATATCTTTTTCGCGGATCAAGTCTTCATTATGAAGGGAAGCTCGTTGAACGGTCGTGCCCGCTACCTGGACAGGAATCAATTTGGCCGTTGGAGTGACAACACCTGTTCTGCCAACACTCAATTCGATATCGGTCAGTTGCGTGACGACTTCTTCTGCGGGGAACTTATAAGCAATCGCCCAGCGCGGCGACTTGGCCGTCCTGCTGAGCTGCTCCTGTTGCTCCAGGGAGTCGACTTTAACGACAATTCCATCAATATCGTATGGGAGGGAAGGCCGCTTTTCAGTCCAGGATTCGATATATGCGATTACTTCATCTATATTACGGCATTTCTTCCATTCTTTATTTACTTTTAGTCCCAAACGGGAAAGAAGCTCCAGTGATTCGCTATGGGTAGCAACAGCCAAATTTCTTGTATTGCCTATGCCATATAGAAAAATATCCAGATGGCGGGAAGCGGCAATTCTCGGATCAAGTTGCCGCAACGAACCGGCGGCCGCGTTTCGCGGATTGGCAAACAACATTTCTCCTTTTTCTTCCCGCAATTTGTTCAATTGCTCAAATGACTTGCGCGGCATAAAGGCCTCTCCGCGCACTTCAAAGGTTACTTCTTCATTTAATCTGAGCGGAATGGAACGGATCGTTTTTAAATTGGCCGTAATATTCTCGCCAACCGTTCCGTCGCCCCTCGTTGCTCCCAGAACGAATAGCCCATCCTCATACCGCAGCGATACAGCCAATCCATCTATTTTCAGCTCGCATACATATGCATAGTCTTCACCGATTGCCTGGCGGACGCGGCGGTCAAAATCACGCAAATCTTCTTCACTGAAAGCATTGGCAAGGCTCAACATCGGAGACTCGTGCTCCACCTTTTCGAATGCGGAAAGTGCTTCACCACCCACCCGCTGGGAAGGCGACTCAGGGACCACAAGGTCGGGAAAACGCTGTTCAATCTCGATTAATTCATTCATAAGCCGGTCATATTCCGCATCAGGGACGGATGGATTGTCCAAAACATGGTATTCATAATTATATTGATTTAATAGATTATGCAGTTCCTTGATCCGTTTTTCAGCGGCCTTACGGTCCATCTCAACAGCCCTTTCTAAAAGCGTTTTTACATTAGGGAGAGCGCCCGGGTCAAACTTTTTTGATTGGAGCAAAGTCGGCAAGCAGGCGTTTGATCCCGATCGGACTTGGAAAAGCGATGTCCAATTCCACACTGTCATTTTCATTTTTTATACTGACAACCGTTCCGACTCCCCATTTTTTATGTTCGGCCTTATCTCCGACCTTCCACTGGGTTTGTCCTTCTTCAGAAGCCGGTTCCGGCCTGACAACCTGTCGATAGGCTTTTTTACTCGGTTCAAACCCAAAAGAAATCCGTTTGTTATCCACTTCTACAATCATTTCCACTAGTTCATCCGGGATTTCATCAATAAAACGGGAGGGCGGATTCATATTTGTGCGGCCATAAAGAGTGCGCATTTCAGCATTCGTCAAATAAAGCTCCTCTTCGGCCCGTGTAATCCCAACATAGGCAAGCCGGCGCTCTTCCTCCATCTCTTCTTCATCCACCAAAGAGCGATTATGAGGAAAAATTCCTTCTTCCATACCGACCAAAAATACGACAGGGAACTCCAATCCTTTCGCTGAGTGAAGCGTCATAAGGGTCACAGCATCTGAAGAAGCCCCATCATCGTCCAATTGATCAATATCTGCAACAAGTGCCAAATCCGTTAAAAAGGCAACCAGGCTTTTATCTTCGTTCTGATCTTCAAAGCTTTTTGTAACAGACAAGAATTCTTCGATGTTTTCCAAGCGGCTTTCTGCTTCCAATGTCTTTTCGGCTTTCAGCATGTCCCTATATCCGGATTTTTCAATGACTTCTTCAACAAGTTCCGTCACTGATAAAAACTCCTGCATTTGCGAATAGTTCTTCATCATATCATAAAAGGCGGCTGCCGAGTTCACCGCTCTGCCGCTCAGTCCGATAAAATCAACTTCACCGAGTGACTCAAACATGGATAAATCCCGTTCATTGGCATATGCTGAAATTTTGTCAACAGAGCTTGCGCCAATCCCACGCTTTGGCACGTTGATGATGCGCTGGAAGCTTACATCGTCATCAGGGTTTGCGATCAAGCGCAAGTAAGCTAGCAAGTCCTTAATTTCTTTTCGATCATAGAACTTCGTACCCCCGACGATGTTGTATGGAATATTTGATTTCATCAATACTTCTTCAATCACGCGGGATTGGGCATTTGTCCGGTACAAAATAGCGATATCGGAGCGGGAACGCTTCCCAGCTTCTGTCAGCTCTTTAATTTTACCGGCCACAAATTGGGCCTCCGTTTTTTCACCCTCCGCCCTATAATAAACAATTTCTTTCCCTTCATCATTATCGGTCCACAAGTTTTTCGGTTTGCGGTTTACATTATGTTTAATCACTTCATTGGCCGCTTCTAAAATCTTCCCTGTGGAGCGATAATTTTGTTCAAGTAAAATAACGTTTGCGTTAGGGTAGTCTTTTTCAAACGATAAAATGTTGGCGATATCCGCCCCGCGCCATCTATAAATCGACTGATCAGAATCCCCTACCACACATAAATTTTTAAAGCGGGCAGCAAGGAGTTTGACGAGTGTGTATTGCGCCCTGTTTGTATCTTGGTATTCATCCACATGAATATAATGAAATTTTCTTTGGTAGTATTCCAATATTTCCGGCACTCTCTCAAAAAGCTGGATCGTCACCATAATCAGGTCATCAAAATCAAGGGCGGAATTCCTTCTTAAACGGCGCTGGTATTCCACATACACATCACTGATCGTTTTTTCATAGTATCCAGCGGCGCTTTTGCTATATTCATCC
Organism: Siminovitchia thermophila; assembly: GCF_016909185.1. GTDB lineage: Bacteria > Bacillota > Bacilli > Bacillales > Bacillaceae_C > Siminovitchia > Siminovitchia thermophila. The sequence goes on from NZ_JAFBFH010000037.1 coordinate 12,596, forward strand.
GCATCAATCAGTTCATTTTTCGCATTGCTGATCGCCCCGAGGATCGCCCTTGGGTCAAATTTTTTCGAATCGATGTTTACATCTTTTAAAATGTTTTTGATCACCGAAAGCTGGTCTGTCGTATCCAAAATCGTAAAGTTTCGGTTGTATCCAAGCCGGTCAATATCGCGGCGGAGCATCCGGACACACATTGAATGAAACGTTGAGATCCAAACATTCTGCGCTGAATCTCCCATTATGTGCCCAATCCGCTCTTTCATCTCTCTTGCAGCTTTATTTGTAAATGTAATCGCCAAAATATTATATGGATTGACCCCTTTTTCTATCATTAAATAAGCCACACGATGAGTCAGAACCCGAGTTTTTCCGCTACCTGCTCCGGCCATGATCAACAGCGGTCCCTCCGTCGTTTTGACAGCCTCTTTTTGCTTTCGGTTCAATCCTTCGAGCAAGTTTTCTGTTAAAAATTGCACAAGATCCACCACCTTATCAGGAACATCCGTTCCTATTATAGCATGTTTATTTTACAGATCGAACTGTTTTCAGCGCTTCTTTTAAATTGTCGTAAACAGCATTTCCAACAACAATAACATCAGCATGAGCGCCCATTTCCGCCGCCTGCTCAGCTGTCGAAATGCCCCCTCCGTAAAATAACATTGTCTTGGAAAGCTCCTCTTTTACTGCCTTCACAAGTTCCGGATCCCCATATGTACCACTATACTCCAAATAAAATATGGGCATACAAAACAATTTTTCCGCCATCATGGCGTAGGCAGCTACTTCTTCCGCAGAAAGGTTCGTATTGGCGTCTGTCATCTTGGCAGCCTTGCAATCTGCGTTCAATATGCAATAACCTTCTATGCACACTTCTTCCCAATCAATAAGTGCGCCATATTCTTTGATAGCTTCTTTATGTAAGCCTGTTATCCAACGCACATCACGGCTGTTTAAAACAGTCGGTACAAAATATATGTCAAATCCTGGCGTAATGGATTCAAGATTGCTCACTTCCAACACACAAGGCACAGTGAACCGCCGTACTTTGGACATGAGATCCAGTACATTGTCCAGTGTCACTCCATCCGTGCCGCCAATGATAATGGCATCAGTGCCGGATTCACATACTTTTTCCAAATCGCCAGATGCTAACTCTTTATTTGGGTCCAGTTTAAAAACATGGCGCCAGTTCCTGACATCATACACGTCAATGTCCTCCATTCTCCAATTCCGTACACTATTATATCATTATCGGTTCAAATCTCCGAATTGAAAAACGAATATTTTCAACGGTAAAAATGAACGCCTCATAATGCTGAAAAGCAGAGCTGATCACATAGCAGATTAAACTGTTTTGCCTGATGCCGATGCTAAAAATTGGTTATTGCTTTATGATCCGCTGCAAATTCATCAAGAGTTTTAGTGCTTCCTGACTTCATCGAATCCGGTTGCCACCGCTGTTCGGATAAACGACAATCTGAAGATCGTTTTACTTGCTATTAAGTTCAAATACGTTTTGAGAAATGCTTTCACGGTTTAATACGATTCGGAACACGGGGCGAAAAAATGTACTTTAGCAGAGGAACTTCTACCTATGATTCTTCGTAACCCTCTCATCGTATCTGCGGGATAGCGGCAATATTGTATTTAAACAGTGAAATGGATCACTATCCTTTTCCCCAATGAAAAATAACCAAGGCGTCGTTCAGAAAAATGAGTTTGTAAAAATTGGTACACACTTGAAATTTATGTAAAGTTTTATGTAAATATGGTAATCTTGTACCATAAACTTCTATATGATGGGGTGCATCATGAAAGAACAACACACGAAACGCACGCTTTTCATCTCCATCGGAGCGAACATTTTACTCCTATTCATAATCGGTTTTATTTTCATTAAGTTTGATGGGATAGTTGGAGTGAACGCAGGCTTAGAAAAGCCGAATAATTTGAAAAGGTCAGGATTTCACTACCAGGAAAGGACCACTTTATTTAACGAACTCACCATTCCTCCCGACTCTATCGTGTTCTTGGGAGACAGCCTTACCTTTCGAACAGAGTGGAGTGAGCTCTTTCCAGAAGAAATTGTCATCAATCGTGGGATCGGCCGGGATACAACAGCAGGAGTGCTCAAACGATTGGACCACATTATAGAGGCGAAGCCCAAAAAAATCTTTATTCTCATTGGGGTGAATGACCTGAAGAGTCGGAAAAGCGTTTCGGCAACCATTCATAATTACGCCACAATAATCACAAGCATCCAATCCAGATCACCCAAAACAGACATTTTTATACAAAGTTTGCTTCCAGTCAATAACAAAAAGTATGGCAACATACTAAGCAACGATACAATAAAAACAATGAACACAGATTTGCAGGCATTAGCGAAAAAAACCGGTGTACAATATATTGACCTCTATTCCGCTTTTTCCCAAAACGACCAGTTGCCTGACAAATATACGGTCGATGGAATCCATTTAACAGGTGAAGGATATATCCTTTGGAGAGAGAGCATAAAACAATATGTTCATGAAAAGTGAAATAAGACGCCATTCGGATTTCCTATGAGATTCCTTACATAAAGAAAAACCGCGACTTGTTATTCGTCGCGGTCCTCTTCATAGAGACGTTTCAACACCATTTCATACGTGTCATTCCCATAGTTAAGGCAGCGTTTGACACGTGAAATGGTAGCTGTGCTGGCTCCTGTCGCCTTTTCAATTTTTTGATACGTATTTCCTTCCCTCAGCATTCTTGCTACTTCCAAGCGCTGGGAAAGTGATTGGATTTCATTAATGGTGCATAAATCATCGAAAAAACGGTAGCATTCTTCCAAATCCTTTAATGATAAGATGGCATTAAAAAGTTGATCAAGTGCTTTTCCACGTAACTTCTCTATTTGCATCATAAATTCTCCTTCAATTACTTTTCTCCGAAAGAGACAATCGCCATCTCGGGCACAATACTAATCCATGTTTTTCCCGGGACAAGTTTGACAGGGCGGCCATCCTCATATGGCACAATTCGCCCATCCTCATTTCTCCATTCGGCTTCTTTTTTGATTCCATGTTGGAGAACATAGGCTTCGCCTCCCGACTCGAGAGCAATTTCTTTACGCCCTTGTTCATCGGCAACATGATGGGCAGCTTCAACCACTATAACATTATCAAACAGCACCGGCTCGTTTGTTTCATATTCAACCATTTCCTCTCCCCCTGTTGAGCGCGTATATTTTTCCTTATTCGCGTCATAGGAAAATGCAGAGGCAAAAACCGCGTCCTTGCTGTAAGAAATCGTCATATCTGAAACACTTTCGCCATCCAATGACTCAACTTCTTCTTTCTTTAAAAATGCCAGCGGCTTCGGCGGTTTATCCATTTCAAAGTCGCTATCCGCTGCTTGTTTTTCAATTTTGTCAAAAGTAATATAGGAATTATGGGGCGCCTTTCGAAAGCCTACCCGTTTAAACAGGGTTCCATCATGCCGCATCCCGTTAATATTATCAATCACTCCGTTCTCAAGCATCCGCTTCGCTTCGGGGCTGTAGCCATGTGAAATATATAAGCTGTCATACCCTTTAGCCAGATCAATAAAATATTTCCTTGCGCTTCGAACGGGACCGACGGTTTCCGGTTTTTCACTTTGATAAATCGCCAAAAATCGTGTGACCGCCCCTTCCGTGAGCACTTCATAAACAATATCTGCCTCGGCAAGCCCACTTTGCGGCCTTGCTTTCGGATGATTATTCACAGTTATAGCTATAGCACGCTGTGATGAATCTTTTTTTGCTTCCATCCCTGTCAAAGGAAATTGTTCCGCAGCTTTTTGTTTCTCCACTTTAGGTTGTTCCTTGCGTTCATCGCCATCTTTTTTACTGCATGCAGAAACAATCATAATAGCTGCACAACATACGATGATCCATTTGTTCATTTTCAAAGTCCCATCCCCTAATGATGTAAATTTTCGTTTCCCAGACTATTTTAACGCATTAACGTCGGAAAAAGTACCGTTTTATTCTTCACATCATACATTCCGCGCTGAGTAACGCGAATATACGGGAGATGGGTGGAAGAAAGAAAAAATAACGTATAAACAGGATCTGAATAAGGATAGCCCCGTTCTACAAGCAATCTGATTAACTCCGCTTCCTCTTCCATAAGCGCCGGAAGATCTTTGTTTGACATGATGCCGAGAAGAGGCAAGCGGATTTCATGAATAATGACACCATTTTCCACTAGGACGATCCCGCCTTGAATCCCTCTCATTCGATCAAAAGCCAGCAGCATATCTTGTTTGTTTTTGCCAATCAAGATAATATCGCCAGTTGTTGAAAAGGAAGAAACGAATCCCCCTACATGACGGGCGAATCCTTTCAGCAATGTGTTGATTCTCCACTTTCCCTGCCGGTCAAGCAGCATGAAAAAGCACTCGTCGCTGTCAGCGGGCAGTTCGTCAGACACATCTCGTGTAATGGAATATGGTTTTGTGATTGCATTGCTGACCATTTGAATACCAAAAGGCATGGAGTACGCCAAATCTTCCTTCGTTAATTGCCAATCGAATGAAAATGGCTCTATTCCGTAATCTTTCCAGCAAATATCTTCATCTACAACAATTTTTTTACCAGATTTTTTTACCCACTGACCATTTGCCAAGACAGAGATTGGGGTGGGCTGCTGTTCATTTTCCAAAAAGTTGATACTTGCCACTCTTCCCGTTGCAATCATTCCATGCAAATGTTGCAGGTTATAATGCTTTGCCACATTATAAGAAGCCATATGGTAGGCATCAATAGCAGGCACACCACTTTCAATTGCTATGCGAACCATCATATCCGACATTCCTTGTTTGTAAAATGACGGAGTTGATCCATCGGTGGTAAGCACCATGGAATCATACTGGCCGATCCCCTGCTCCTTCATTTCCTTTAGTAAAACAGGCAAGTCGGGACGAACAGAGGAATGCCTTAATGAAACGGTATAACCGTGCATCAGCCGCTTATAAATATCTTCCCCTGTTATCGACTCATGGTCGCTATCCGTTCCAAAAAGCATCAATTTCGCCAAGGTCCTGTCGGAAGCGCCCGGAAAATGCCCTTCGACTTTTTTGCCGATCCGCTTTGTTTCTTGTATCCAGTAAAGCATTAAATCATCGCCATCCAAAAGCTGGGGCCAACCTGTCAACTCCCCGCCTTGGATCACCTTATCATGTTCAATCCATTCTTTGACATCTCTGTTGGAAAAAATCATTTCTTCTCCATTTAGGACAGTTTGGGCATCATAGCGCGCCCACCAATACATCGTAACAGGACACTCCCATAATTTCCCTAAAAGTGAAAACGCTTTCTTTTTCGGTAAATGTAAAAACAGAAAAAGGTTGTCATTGATTAACGTCGTTGTGCCTGTTTGCGCAGCATAACGCGACAACGATTGAGGATTATAGAGCAGATAGGGATGTGAATGCGGCTCTATATAGCCTGGAACAAGCGTCAACCCTGAACAATCGACAATTTCTGTCCCATTCGTTTTTTTGGGAAGAGCCTCTCCCACATAAACGATGCGATTATGATGAATCCAAATATTCCCATTCACCCATTGACGAAGGACCGAATGCAAAAAACGAGCGTTTTTTAACAGTAAGGTCGGTGATTGTTTACCATCTATAATAGCCGCTTGTTCACGTATATGTTTGTTTTTCCACATAAAACGTTGTTCCAAAATGTATCCCTCCCTGGGGAGAAAACTGTTTATTTTCATATAATGACAACTCCATAAAACAGTGCGTACTTTCTACTCCCTGAACAAAAAAAGCAAACGCTTTCACCATTTGTTTTTAATAGTAACATATTTTTTGTTTTAGCGCATTAAAGTTTGAAAGGAAACTTTATATTTTTTGTGAAGGGCAAAACGCAATAAAAAGACCCTTGGGGAAACTTGCATCCCAAGGCGCATAGTCAATTTTTATCATTATAATATGCTTTTAACAATCACTGCAATCCCCTGCCTCACTCCTATTTACATCATTGCATATATATGTTGATTCCCGCTTTTTTATTTCATAAACATTCGTCCGCCATTTTTGTTATGATTCGCGTTCTCAAATTTGACTTGGTCGCATTTTTCAGAAAGTGTTTCGTACAGGCCCTTCGGGTTCAGCAGAATATGTTCGTTAAATCGTTTAGGATGTCTTTCCGCAGGCTGGATGACAATGGCTCCCCTAAAATCCTGACCGAAACTTTTCCAGGTACTCTATACCGCACAATCGGTGTCCGGGCAGCATGAGCCATGACGATTTATTTCATGTTTTTTCCACCATACCATCCCCTGTATAATCATAAACACCTTTGCCCGTCTTTCTGCCAAGCCTCCCTGCTTTTGCATATTGTTCTAAAAGGGGCGCCGGACGATATTTCTCACCAAGCTTATCATAGAGGTAGCGAAGGTTATTCAGCCTTGTATCCAAGCCTACGAGATCTGCCAGTTCGAATGGACCCATTGGATAATGTAATCCGTGTTTGATCGCTTTACCAATTTCCTCAAGTGAACCAAGTCCTTCCTGAAGCATATAAAATGCCTCTTTCCCGACAAGCGCCGAAATCCTGCTCGTCACAAACCCCGGAAACTCGTTGATGATAACCATTTCTTTTCCCATTTTTTGTGCCACTTCCTGTATAACCTCTGTTGTTTTGTCACTCGTTTCCAGACCACGGATTATTTCCACAAGCGGCATCTTATGTACTGGATTAAAAAAATGCATCGCAATGGTTTTATCCGGCCGCATCGCATACGATGCAATCTCGGTTGGGCTCATCGTGGATGTATTGGTGGCAAAATAGCAATGTTTTGGTGCATATGCTTCCATTATTTCAAATATTTGTTTTTTTATGTCGGCCTTTTCCGGAACCGCTTCTATGATTAAATCCGCTTCGGTAACCGCTACTTCCAGGCTGCTTGCAAATTTTAGGCGATTTTTGGATTCATAAGCCCATTGTTCCGTTATCTTATGACGAGCAATTCCCTTTTCAAAAGTGGCATTGATTTCATTTTCGGCGCTTTCTAAAGCAGAAAGGCTAACATCCGCCACCGTTACGCGGAATCCCCCTGCCGCTCCCACATAAGCGATGCCCCGGCCCATAACGCCCGCACCGATAACCACTATATGTTGCATCAGCTCATTTCCTCCCAACATTGTAGAATTGGAATCAATCGAATATCATACCCCAAGTTCCTTCTATATTTAGTACATATTTTTTACCGTTTCATTTATAATTTCTTGGCGTGATTACCATGTACAAAAAGCGCAGTGCAGGCGAAACGTGACACGAAAAAACGATGACAGCAACCTTAGCAGGAACAGCTTTCATTTTTTCAATGGCCGCTGGTTATGACTGCCGCCCCATAATCCGGACACTCACTTGCCCTTCCTATGAAGCATCTGCTGGAATTTTGCAAGACAGCTGCCGTCATCCCGCACTTTTACAAGTGGTGGAATTTTTCTGAATGAAGTTAAAAGGTTCATTAGAAAGTTTAATAGAATCGGTCGGGCAGCCATCATAGGCATCTTCAACATCTTCAATAAGTTCCTCGGGAATTTCGGCGACACCTTGATTATGATCCAAGATGACAAATGATAACCCCTCTTCATCGTAGTCAAATACATCTGGGGCAGCATCTGCGCAAGCTCCACAAGCAATGCATGTATCTTGATCAACCAACGTATACCATTTCATGGTTTTACCTCCCCACTATTAGAAATCAAAGCAGTCAGCAAAAGATTATTACACATAAAAACGGGCCGGTTCTGTTGACAGCAACAGAATTTCATCCGTCTTTACTTCATACAATCCATATGGATAAGGCGCAACCCCGGCAGAAAATCACATGTCAAAAACAGCAATGTGTACAAAATATCGTGAAATGGAAATCGTCCTTCCCGCATCATCTCCTAAAGGCGATCATGCTGTTTTAAGGCAGTATCAAAAGATGGACCGGTCGTCATCATCCCGGTAAACGACAAAGGAATTGCGAGTACGATCTTATCTTTATTGGCGATGGCAATCCCTCCTCCCATTTCGTAGACCTTGGATGCCGCTTGCTTTTGCCATTGCTTTCAAATCTCTTCCGATCACCAGCAATTCTGTCGTCGTATTATAGGTGGAAGCCAGACCATCCAAATCCACAGCAAAACGCTCCAAAATCCCTTTCGTGACCCATTGCTGATTTCGCTCAATAAGGGCTGGATATAATAGTCCTTTTTCAATCGTTAGATCAATGTAACCATTTACCGAAGGAAGCCGCATATCTTTTCTCGCAGTGATGACATTGCTTTTAAAGTGAACGACAGGCACCGGACTTTCGGGATCGCTGTGGGGATACTGATAAAGATGCAAATCCTCCAGAAAACTCTTTTTAAATCCAAAAGGTGTTCTCACGACATATTGATTCCAGTCTATTTCCGGCAAAGGAGCTATCAATTTACCGGCTCGGGCAACCACTTTCCCTTTGGAAATCACGATATTTGGCCGAAAATCCACAAGATTCGGAAGTATTAAAATATCCGCCTGCCGGCCTGGCGCAATTCCGCCGATATAGTCGTCCAACCGCAAGTATGAAGCAGGGTCTAACGTCGCCATCTGAATTGCCTGAATAGGAGAGACTCCAAGTTCGACAGCCTTTTTGACAAGTCCATCCATAAACCCCTCTTTTTCAATAAAGGAGGGGTGAGGCCCATCGGTCGTCATTAATAAACGATTTGTATTCGCATTGCTTTCCGTAATTAGTTTGATGATTTCCTCTAGATCCGGCCGCAGGGAACTATTCCGCAGTGTCGTCCACAGTCCGAGCCGCAGTCTGTCGAAGTCCTCCTTTGACGTTATAGCCTCATGACATGCACTGACACCCGAAGCCGCCACTGCATTCAATTTCTCATATGAGCAGCCGGCAGTATGGCCATCAATCACTGTAAACATCCCAACTGGATCTGCATCAATAATTGACACACCAAATATTGTTTCATTATTCTGTATTTTAACGATAAAACCATCCTTTTTACGCCTTCAGCAATCTCCACCGATATCTTCTCATTAGTGTTATGAATGAAGGAGCTCTTTCAATTTAAAGCGCTGAATTTTACCAGTTGCCGTCTTGGGCAATTCATCAATAAAATGAATAATACGCGGGTATTTATATCGTGCCAGATTTTTTCTTACAAACTGTTGAATATCTTTTTTCAATTGTTCCGATGGAGTGAAGTTCTCTTTTAATACAATAAATGCTTTGGGAACGATGAGATTTTGATCATTCGTTTCCCCTATAACCGCCGTTTCCAACACCGCCTTGTGATCCAAAAGGCAGTTTTCAATTTCTATCGGAGACACCCAGATTCCTCCGACTTTTAACATATCGTCAGCACGGCCACAATACCAATAATAACCTTCTTTATCCCTGTAATATTTATCTCCGGTATGAAACCATTTTCCCATAAATTTATGTTTGGTTTGCTCATGCAAATTCCAGTAGCCCTGTGCAATACTGTCACCGCTTATGATCAAGTCGCCGACTTCGTTTGGCGGCAGTTCCACTCCTTGTTCATTGACGATCTTTGCTTCATAGCCGGGTACAACTTTTCCGCTGCTCCCTTCTTTCATATCATCGATACGATTTGAGATAAAAATATGGAGCGCTTCCGTCGAACCAATACCGTCCAAAATGTCTACTCCAAATAGATGGTTCCATTTTTTACTGAACGATGACGGGAGGGATTCGCCCGCCGATATGCAAATTCTCAAAGAGGAAAGATCAGGACATTCTCCGCTCTGATCCACATGCTCTATCATCGCGCCAAACAGCGTCGGCACCCCGAAGAAGATAGTCGGTTTATATTTTTCAATGGTTTGAAACATCGTTTTGGGTGTTGTTTTTTCCTTGACCAAAATGGTTGACGCCTTCATTCCCAACGGAAAAAACATCCCCCCGCCCATTCCATAGGCAAAGAAAAGTTTGGAAGCTGACAGACAGCGGTCGGCTTCCGTCATTTTCAATACTTTTTTTGCATAATGGCTAGTGGACACTTCCATATCATGATGCAGATGGATGACACCTTTTGGATCACCGGTAGTGCCAGAGGTATAAAGCCAAAAAGCCGCATCATCATAGCACGTCAACGAAGGCTGGCATTCAACTGGTTGCTCCGATATTTGCAGATTAAAATTCAGGGCACCTTCATGGATATCTGTGGCGATGTCACTGATGATCAAAATCTCCCTTACATAAATAAAGCGTTTTCTTATATGCTTTATCTTTTTCCAAATATCATGATGCACGATCAAAGCTTTGGCTCTGCTATTATTTAAATAATACTCATAGTCGCCAGCCTGCATCATCGTATTGACGGGGACCGGAACAGCCCCTATCCTGACGGCTCCAAAAAAGGAATAGATAAACTCCGGGGAATCATGGCAAATAATGAGTACCCGATCTTCCATTTCCAATCCTAATGCTTTTAACATATTGGCGGTCTGATTCACGAGGGTCTGGAGTGTTTTATACGTAATGTTCCCGTCCTCATAATAAACGGCTGTTTTCTTTTCAAAGCCGGACAATACACTTACATCAATCAAACGACTACACGCGTTATAAACCGGCCGTATTCCATTTAGTTCCATTTTCACTCATCACCCTATCACTTATTTTTCATACGAGTGAATTATGTGAACATCTAGTTGCCAATACTCAATAAAAGAAGTTACCCAAAAGGACATTGAGAAATATTCTCTTGGGTAACTTGTTGAACAGTCACGACTTTATATAAAAACTTACTTTCCTTTCCAGTCTGGCGTCCTCTTATCTAAAAAGGCTTTTAACCCTTCATGGGCATCTTCCGAGCGGAACAATAAGTTTTGCAGTTCGCCTTCATAACGGATGGCCGCGTTTAATGGCATTTCCTTTCCATTCATAATGGAAAGCTTAATATTAGAAACCGCGTAGGTGGCGCTTTCTACAATTTTCCGTGCATATTCCAAGGTTCTCTCCCTGACTTCTTCTTGCGGAAATACGCGGTTTACAAGTCCGATATCCAATGCTTCCTGGGGTGTCAGTGTATCCCCCGTAATATTCAAGTCAAGGGCCCGGGAATAACCGACAAGGCGGGCCAAGCGCTGCGTACCACCCGTTCCGGCCAATACGCCCAGCGACACTTCCGGCAGACCGATTTTTCCCGCCTGATCCCCCATAAAGCGCAGATCGCATCCGAGCGCCATTTCCAAGCCGCCGCCCACGGTATGCCCCTCCAGACAGGCAATGTAAACTTGCGGAGAGCGCGCCATTTTGTCCAAGGTTTCGTTACAGAACAGGCAAAATTGTGTTTTAAAGTGCGGGTCTGCAGATTTTAGAAAATGGATATCTGCCCCGGCCGAAAAAAAGTTTGGCATATCACTCATGAGGATGGCCACCTTGATATCATGATCAAAACGGATATCGTCAATGGCCGCATTCAATTCCTGATAGAATGCAAGACTGTAAGAGTTTGATTTGTTCACGTGGATATGGATTTCCGCAACTCCGTTGTCTTTGACAACCGTGATATTCTTCTTCTTTGCTTCTACTTGTGTACTCATATTCGTTCCTCCTATATTTTACATTTTTAAAATGGTGCTTATTTCTTTTGCTTGTCAATTTACAGCTACAGGGCTTCGCAAAGGCAAGCTGTTCAGCTCCTGTTCAAATTTTTTGTACAGTGAAGAGCTTTTTACGATATAGCCTTTGGCGGCAATCTCCGTTTTCTCCTCCACACTTTGCAGCCACTGTTTCACCTCGGGCAGTACAATGTTTATGGCATCCTTAAATTTGACAGGAATCAGACCTTCATCGTTTAAAAGCTGCTGTGCCCATTGCTTGGAATAAATAATGTGTTCTTTTTGTTCATTGACAAGTTTTTGAATGCGGGAAATGACTTTTTCATTCCCAGTTTCCAAAATGGCTTTTAATACGATATCCACTGCCGTGCTGACCGTATAAAGCGCCGCAATCAATGAGATCCAATTTTGAACCTTAATGACTTCATGAAATGCTTTGCCGGTCTGATTCTCAATACTGGGCTTTTTTCCTTTTAATCCTTTTAAGTCAAATATCCAATTGTACAATAGACGGGCGTGGCCAAGCTCCCCTTGTGCCATTGCAATGGCAGCCAGCGTCGCCTCCAGGTTCGGACCGCTTACCCCCACTTCCACCAAACGATCACCCAGTACATATTTATTGTCCGCGATCGCTTCAAGAAGCTGAATAAATTCCTCCGCACTTTGTTTCTGTTCCCCCATTTCTTTACGCCCCTTTCCTGGCAAATAATCCTTTCGCTTTTTTGACCCATTGAAGCTGGTTTCTTTCAACGACACACATCTCGGTCCAATCCTCTTCATCGTAGGTATAGGCGGCATATACTTTTGCCAAATCTGCCGTTTCCGCCTCTACTGTTCCAATATGGATTAAGTCGTCCCCCCGCTTAATTCTTGTGAAAATATCAAAGGTAGCTTTCTTTCTTGACTGTTCAGTCATTTTGAACTGACCCCCCAGTACCTCATCTTGTCACGGCCTTTCAGACTCATCATCTCAACAGTCCATGGCGGGCTCCAAACGACTTCGATATGGACTTCTTTTACTTCCGGCTCCTTGAGAAGACGGTTCTCAATGTCTTCCTTTATCCAATCCATGCATGCACAGGAAACCGCGGTGAACGTCATCGTAACATAGAGGGCAGCGCCGTTTTTTTCAATGTTGTAAATTAATCCCATATCGACAACACTGATTGGAAATTCCGGATCATTTACTTCTTTCAAGGCATCCCAATATTTTCGAACACCCCCAGCAACCGCTTTCATTTATACCACCTCTTTTCTTAGTCTTTCCATCTCTTTCGCACCGCGCTGTATTCTTTCAACAAATTGTTTGTTTTGCGGCCCGCGGCTTTTAAATCGTTTAATGACGTTCTCCCATGTATCCGGCTGGTCAAAGAGCCACTGTTTGTTTTTTACGTCGAACTTGCATGGGAAAGGAACATCAAGGACATATTTGTTTTGTTCCTCATCATAATGAGCCGGTACTTTCACGCCGATGGATTCGCAGAATGGAACAGCCGTTGAAAGCCACTGTTGGCGAAGTTCGTCATTCGTTTTTCCCTTTAATTTATATTCGAGCTGATGGGAACGGCTTTTCAAGTTGTCTTCCACACCAAAAAATTCAAGCGCCATCAAAAACATCCAATCAACTGCTTTTTGCACTTCTTCCCGTAGCTTTGGATCTTTCATTGCTGTTTTCATAATGATTTCGCCATTTCGGAGGTGGAACAATTCTTCTTTATCAACTTTTACGAGTGCCCGCTTCCATGGACCGTATGATGTATGCTTGCCGGCATCACCGAGTAATGTATAGCCGGCCCGGTCGAACAGCGCGTTAAATACGCCAAGTTCAATCCAGTTGTCTAGTTTAAAATCAAATGCATACGGGTTTTTCCACCGGTGGGGTTCTCTGCTGTACAATAATTCGTCTGTATCTTCTCCCAAATCTTTCAGCAGGCGAAAAGCGATATGTGCATGGCCGATTTCATCTTGCATGATGGCAAGAGCGGTTATCTTGTTATTGAGGGTCGGTGCCTGGTTGTATACCGTCAGCAGTGGAGGAACACTCAATAATTCCGTGTCCCCAACAATGACGAGCGTTTGCTTCAATGCTCGGAGATATTCCCCGTTCATATCCTCCAAGCCTTCAACCATAAACCCCTTGCGAACCTTCTCTTTTAAGAGCTCTGCATTTTCCATTTCCTCCACCTTCCTATTACGTTTATTTATATGTCGTTTATTAAACATAATATTAATGAACATTTATAGGAATGTCAAGAACATTTTAAAAAAGGTATCAATTCAGAATAAGGCGAGGGTTAAGCTTCTACTTCTAAGCATTTTCCTTGAATACAAAAAAACGAGTCTGGGACACAACTAAATCAGTCGATTAAAAAACGAACAATAACGTGAAACTTCATTCAGTAGGCGTTTTCTTCCATCTCCTACTGAATGTTAGCTTGAGCGAATTGGGCATTTAGGTGCCGTTTTCTCCCACTTAAACCTTTTGTATTCACTCAAGATGTTGAAGTGGGAGTCTTACGGCACCTTACATGCGGGATAAATTGTCCTAGTGTATAATTCGCAAGCTTTTAGCGTAGTCAAAATATGTAGACTCCTGCGGGAATAGCTCGAGCTGAAGATCCCGCAGGAAAGCGAAATATGTTGACGTAGCGATAATAGGGATTTTTTTCACACAAACAAACCGAACAATTTTAAATGAATTGTTCGGTTTTTGCTATTTCTTATTTGCTTATGTCCCAGCCCCGTTAACATAAGAGCCCGCAGTATATACAGTAGTATTACTTCCCGCGGATTTTGTTATTTTTCCGGAAAAATAAAGATACTCCAAGTGCGCCAGCGTCTCTGCGATTGCAAATCTCCATTGATGTGAGTTCAATTGCCTTTCTTTAAATACTTCTCTGGAAACTTCAAAAGCGGTCTTTCCCCCTATCACCAGGTTGTACATTTCATTTAATCGTTGCTCATGGTGCAAATGAATCTCGTTAATTCGCTTAGGCAAATCTAAAATAAGATCCCCATGGCCAGGGAGGGCGCATCTGACATCCAAGGAACTGATTTCTTCTAAAGATTGCAAATAATCTTGAAGCGGATTTTCCCTTCCATAGGGCCAAAGACCAATATTGGGCGTGATCTTTGCCAATATATGATCTGCTGCCAGAAGCAATTGTTTTTCCTGTTGGTAAAAACAGAACATGCCATCACTATGGCCAGGTGTATGAATCACTTGCCATCGGTCACCTCCCAATATGATTTCATCCTTTTCAAAAAATGTAAACTCTGGGAAAGGCCGAACATGTTCTCCCATTTTTTCGAACTTATCTTGAATATCAAACATCAGCTCTTCAGGCACTCCATTTTCTTTACATATTTCACCAAATCGGGCGGCCATTACTTTTTTATCACTGAAAGCCAAATCAAATGTCTCGCCGTCTGTTACACTGATATACACCGGTGCGCCCGACCATTTCTGCATCCACCCCGCCAAACCCGAATGGTCCGGGTGATAATGTGTTACATATATCGCTTGCAGAGAAGAAGGTTTTATGGACAGTTCGGAGAACACCTTTTTCCACACTTCGGTGGCCTCTGGATAGTTAAACCCCGTATCGACGATGCTCCATCCGTCTTCTTCCTGAAAAAGGTAGCAATATACGTATTTCATCGGAAAAGGAATGGGCACGGCAATCCGGTAAATCTTCTCTTCTATTGCCCGTATTTGCAAGTTGCATGCCCCCTATGCATTCGTCCAGACCGGCTTCCTTTTTTCAACAAAAGATCGGAGGCCTTCCTGGGCATCTTTAGATGGAATTAATTCACGGAAATAAATCTGTTCGATCTTGCCAATGGCAGACGCAAAGTTGACCGCCATCGCTTCCCTGACAGCCTTTCGAGTAAGCGAAAGCGCCAGGGCGCTCTTATTTTTCAAGTGATTCAGCAGCTCCTGAAGCGTTTCCTCCAGTTGTTCCGAAGGAACGATACGATTGACGAACCCCCATTCATAAGCCTTTTGAACATCGATCGTTTCACCTGTTAAAAGCAACTCCATCGTTCTGTTCAATCCGGTGATCCATGGAAATGCGACAATGGAGACTGGCGGGAAAAGCCCTAAATGAATTTCCGGCTGGCCAAATGTTGCTTTTTCCGTTGCATACACCATATCGCAAAAAGTAGCCAATTCACATCCCCCTCCCAAAGTAGCTCCTTCAACAACCGCAATCGTCGGGCAGGGAATTTCAACCAGCAAGTGAAACATTTTATGAAAAACATGAAACATCGGCTCTGCCTTTTCCCCCATATGGTCTTCCACCGAAGCACCAACCGAAAAAGCTTTTCCTTCTGCCCGTATAACGAGTGCATGCAAATCCTTTTCTTCCCGGATCGTTAAATGCATCGCATATTTCCTCCATCATTTCCAATATTTAAAACATGTAACGGAGGACGATTGAGCGTCAAATGGGCAACTCCTTCACTCACTTTAAATATGATCGTTTCAAAATCGGTTTTCATGGCTTGCTCCTTTCATTGAAAGATGCTGGCTTATACGATATTCATGAATGGATTGATCGCCCGATCCCGGTTATACGCGGCCTTGGTGTCTGGCGCCTGCTCAAAAACAGACTCAAAATACCGGATGGCCGGAATAGCCAACAACTGGTGGATATTAAAAAATAGCTCTCTTGCCCGAAATCCGATCCAATCACGCGGTAAGAAGTCCGCTGGAAAGTTGGGGTCGAAAAATAAAAATTTCCTATATTCGTGGACAAGCTCCGTTCTATCGATAAAACACTGATTATCCGTTAATTTACTGTTCCAGGCATCTTCTTTAAGCCGCTCAAATTTATTTTTATAACGTGCAATGAAGTCGGCATGTTTTTCTTCAATTTGATCCAAGTCCCAGCCTTTATGAATGATATCTTGATCATCATGGGAAACAAACGAACTGGAAGTAAACAGAATACTGTAGTCGTTTAAATGATGTTCCTGAACCATTTCCATTACTTGCTTTTCGATGGGGTTAGGGGTGGCCCATACACCATTGGAAATAGCCCCAAAGCCAAGCCAACTTAAATCCTTGCGCAGTTGATTTCTTAATTCCCGCATTTCTTCCGGAATGGAATATGTAAAAATCCGCCATTTGCCGTCCCATTTCGTATTCGGCGCGGAATAAACCCTTGATACTCCATCAAAAACCGTTCTTTTCCCTTTCTCTGTCAAAGAATAATAGCTTTTATTGCCAATTTTTCTGGCCTGTATAAAGCCTTGCTGCACCATCCTCAAAGTGGCGCCGCGGCAAGAAGATTCTGACAATCCAAAATGGGACATGAGCCGTATTAGGCTTCCAATCCATATTTCTCCTCCATAATGCTGGATATACTCTCCAAAAAGCGTGAACATCAATCCTCTGGGCTTCATATTTTCACCATCTTATTCTCATATTTTCCCTCCTTTATTATATCATTTGGAAAATTTTTTTAAAAAGACTACCGCTGTTTATAAAAAGCCGGCAGCCATTTGCGGGACAGCCTCTTTACCAATCCGGATTCCCATTTTCCAAAAGGCATTCAACCCTCCATGAATATTTTCGGAGCGGAACAACAAGTTTTGTAGCCCGCCTTCATAACCGGATAGCCACGTTGGACATCCATTCTAATGGACAGCTTCATATTGGCAACCGCATAGATGCACTTTATATGATTTCCCTTGCATATTTCAAGGTGTTTTCCTGCACTTTCAAAAATGTGATTTTTCTATATAAACTTGAAACGCTTACATTTTTTCTTCTTGTTGCCATCTGATACATTCAAACACACTCTTGCAATGATTGCAGTAGTATTGTGAGACAAGCTGCGCTGTACCAAACGAAGAGATTCGGCTAACGTCTTCCGAATCGCAGAAAGAACAATAAGGCCGGAATGATTGCGCCTGATTGAGCACATCATGACCTCCCTTCTTCCTTTATTATCTTTTTATTCATAACGTCTATTAAACATAATAATAAGGAAGTTGTGTTTCGATGTCAATACATTTCATTTTTAACGTCTAAAGATTCCACAAAAGGAAAAGCAAAGAAACTGAAAACGGAATACTTATTTGCTCTTCCTCTACATTTATTTTTCCATCATCGGATGCATTGTAGAAGCTTCTCGACAAAACGGAAAATCAGAAATGTCCGAAGAGATTGGCTAATTCGATAAGAAAGAGGTACCAAGATCGTGTAATGAAAATTGGAACGCTCTCCTAAATCACATTTATTGAATGTCCCTTTTCAACGCAACCGGCTTCCCTTTTCTTTTTACACCAGTTTGATTTTTCACTCGTTCTTCCATCCCTTCTCTTGAACCTCCTCCGTTTGAAAAACCTAAAATAGAACGTCCATCTCTTTCTCTGAGGACCTCATCTTAACTCTCCTTCAAGGTTTTCAATTAATTCTTCCCGCAAAGAAATTTTTTTGATCTTACCGCTCGCGGTCATCGGAAATTCATCTAAAATAATCATTTTATCCGGCACTTTGTAATCAGCGATTCTCTCTCTGATAAACTGGAAAAGATCCTTTTCATCCATTTGGCTGTGCGGCTTTAATGTAATGCATGCACACGAAATTTCTCCCAGCACTGTATCAGGAAGGCCCACTACGGCTGCTTCCATTACGTCAGGATGTTGGTAAAAGACTTCTTCGATTTCTCTCGGATAAATATTATAGCCGCCCCTTACAACCATTTCTTTTTTCCTTCCGACAATTCGGAGGTTTCCTTCAATATCGATTGTGCCAAGATCGCCAGTATAAAACCAGCCGTCTTCATCCAAGACTGCTTTTGTGTGTTCCGGCATGTTGCAATAACCTTTCATAACGCCAAAGCTCCGGCAAGCGATTTCCCCTACTTCACCATTCATTACCTCATTGCGATTGTTATCTACAATCTTCACTTCTGCCCCTGGAAGTGCCTTTCCAACGGTTTCCGCCCGTACGACATCACTGTCGGAAAAGCTTGTCATCGTCAATGTCGGTGAAGTTTCACTTAATCCATACGCGACCATAATCTCACAGCCCATTTCCTGACGAATCCGTTTAACAATTTCAACCGGACACGGCGCAGCAGCGATAATTCCCGTTCTTAGAGAAGATAGATCGTATTGGTGAAAGTTTTTATGATTTAATTCTAAGATGAACATCGTTGGTACACCGTGTTTGACCGTAATTTTTTCGGATTCCGTCAATGACAAAGCTTTTTCCGGTTTGTATTCATCCAGCAGTACCATGCGGGCGCCTACCGAAACTGCGGATAGGATGCTTGGTACCATGCCGAATACATGAAAAACCGGGACAGACACGAAAAAGACGTCCTCTGCTGTACAATCCATTTGTTCCGCTGTTTTTATGGCGGTCATCACAACATTGGCATGAGTAAGCATGGCCCCTTTCGGGGAGCCGGTTGAACCCGATGTAAATAAAATCGTAAACACATCTTTTTTCGGATTGACGGCAGTCCGATTAAAAGAGGTGCATACTTCTTCTCCTTTTATTATTTGCTCATAGCTTTCCAGTTGATCGGCCTTGTACCGAACAGTAATCAGTTGTTTCAGGGAAGTGACATTTTCCTTTGCTTCCAGGAACTGTTCCATGTGGTTTACACCGTCAAATTCATTTGTAAAAAACGCCAGCTTCGCTCCTGAATTTCTTATATTATATTGGACTTCATACATGCGGTACCTCGTATTAAAAGGAACAATAACCGCTCCAATATGGGCAGCGGCAAAATAAATCACAACAAACTCATTCCAATTGGGCAAGCAGACTGCAATTCTATCTCCTTTACTGATGCCCATTTTTTGAAGGGAAGCCGCCAATAAACAAGATTGATCCATGAGTTCTCCATAAGTCATTCTGCTATAACCGTCAAACAATACTTCCTTTTCCGGCTCCAATTGATAGGCCCGGTAAAGCAACTCTGAAACAGACAAACTCTCAAGTTTCTCCTTCATACCCATGTTCTCCTTTCAAATCGAATATGAGAGTACTTTTCAAAACTGTCATCACTAAGCCGCCACAGCATCAAAGTTCTTCAACATAATGCTGGTTTTGCGCCACTTGCTCCGAGCTGATGAAGAAGTGCTTCGCACCGTCAATCAAGCTCAATTTTCATCGCCAAAACCAGCTTTTGGGGCTACAAAAAAATGTGCTTATTTTAGTGCTGGCCAGATCTGCAAATACAAACGATGATCCACATCTCTTTCTTTCAGTCAACTTTCCAATAAAAACGCTTCCGTTATTTTCAGTTATTTCTGTTATTTCAGAATATGTTAACATCATTGTCATCCTATTTGTACCTGAAATTTGCGGAATTAAACGATTACAATTCCGCATAAATGAGGAAAAAAATTCTTAAGAGCGAAAGCTCCTCGTCTCGATCTTCGAAAGAAAATACTCCCCCTTTCCGGAACTCATAGCGTATAAGCTTCCCAAGTCAGGAAAATAGAAAAAGTACAAAGGAATAAAAAAGATGACCTCATCTAAAAACAGAGATCATCTTTTTCATCCTTTATTTACAGTGCCTTATGCCCGATATCGCTTCTGTAAAAGAAATGATCGCTATCCAGCTTTTTCATTTCTTTATACACGTTGGCATAGGCTTCTGGAATATTGGCTCCTTTAGCAGCGGCCAATAATAGCCGGCCACCATTTGATACGTACGTCCCAGGCTCGCTTCCGGCTGCAGTTCCGGCGTGGAACACTTGAATGGCCGGATCGAGAACGTTTAAATCCGGGATAGGCAGTCCTTTTTCATAGTCTCCTGGATAGCCGTTGGATGCGACGACTACTCCGATCACGGCGTCGGCAGACCATTTGATGACTGGTTCTTTTCCGGCGAGCAAATCTTGAATGAGTTCTGCCAAGTCGCTGTCCAGGCGCTCCAGGACAACTTGGGTTTCAGGGTCGCCAAAACGGGCATTAAATTCGATCGTTTTCGGCCCTTCTTTTGTTAAGATCAGTCCGGCATATAAAATCCCGGTAAAGGGTCTTCCTTCTTGTACCATGGCTTTGGCGGTCGGGATCACAATTTCAGCAACTGCCCGCTCGACTTCGATATCCGGAATGTGAGGAACAGGGGTGTAGGCACCCATTCCTCCCGTATTCGGCCCCTTGTCGCCGTCAAAAGCTCGTTTATGGTCTTGGGCGATGACCATCGGAAAGACGTTTTCTCCTATTACGAAAGCCATGAGGGAAAATTCTTCGCCTTCTAAAAATTCCTCAATGACAACACTTGCGGATGATTCACCGAATTTTTCGTCCAACAGCATTTCTTTCAGTGCCGTGTCAGCTTCTTCGTCTGTCATTGCTACGACGACACCTTTTCCGGCTGCCAAACCATCTGCTTTAATCACAATCGGGGCGCCCTGTTTGTCAATATAAGCCTTCGCTTCTTCATAAGAGTGGAATGTTTCATAAGCGGCTGTTGGGATTTGATATTTTTTCATTAAATCTTTAGCAAATGATTTACTGCCTTCGATGATAGCGGCATTTTTCCGCGGGCCGAAAATCTTCAATCCCGCCGCCTCGAATTCATCGACAATGCCGGCGTTTAACGGAACCTCGGGACCTACAACCGTTAAATCAATCTCTTCCTTTTTGGCAAAATCAATTAAATCGGCAAACTTTGTTTCTTTAATCGGTACGATCGTGGCATCTTCGGAAATCCCCGCATTTCCCGGGGCACAAAAAACCGCAGTTACTTGTTTGCTTTCTTTCATTTTTTTACAAATGGCGTGTTCCCGGCCTCCGCTTCCAATCACTAAAACCTTCATTACACTTCACCATCCAATATCGTTATTAGTGTTTAAAATGGCGTACACCTGTAAAGACCATGGCGATTCCGTGTTTGTCGGCCATTTGAATGGAATCTTCATCCCGAATAGACCCGCCCGGTTGAATAATCGCTTTAATGCCGGCGCGCGCTGCTTCTTCCACTGTATCACTCATTGGGAAAAATGCATCTGAAGCAAGAACAGCTCCATTTGCCCTCTCTCCCGCCTGTTCAAGCGCAATTTTGGCAGCACCCACACGGTTCATTTGTCCTGCGCCAACTCCGAGTGTCATTGATTGGTCAGCAACGACAATCGCATTTGATTTTACGTGCTTGACCACTTTCCAAGCCAGCTTCAACGCAGTCATCTCATCATCCGTCGGCTTTCGTGTTGTAGGCACCGTGACTTCAGCTTCTGCCAGCGTATGTTCATCCTGGTCTTGAACAAGCAGCCCGCCTTCAATCGACGTTAACATCTTTTCTCTCACTTTTTCCGCATGGAAATCAATCGTCAAAAGCCGAATGTTTTTCTTGGCGGTTAAAATGTCCAGTGCCTCTTCTGTGAATGATGGCGCAATAATAATTTCAAGGAAAATTTCTCTCAGCTTATTGGCTGTGTCCGCATCCACTTCACGATTGAAAGCAATAATTCCTCCGAAAATCGATGTTGGATCCGCTTCGTATGCTTTTGCAAAAGCAGCAGCGGCACTTTCACCTATTCCGACTCCGCATGGATTCATATGCTTGACTGCAACAGCGGCAGGCTCTTCAAATTCTTTCACAATTTGCAGCGCCGCATCGGCATCATGAATGTTATTATAAGAAAGCTCCTTGCCATGAAGCTGCTTTGCATGAGCGATAGAGAACTTGGAACCAAGCGGCCGGGCATAGAAAGCTGCTTTTTGATGAGGATTCTCACCGTATCGGAGTGGCTGTTTCAGTTCGTATGTAAACGTCACCCGTTCCGGCTGCTCTTCTTCGGCAAGCTCAGTCATGTACCCGGCGATCAACGCATCGTAAGAAGCCGTATGACGGAACACCTTCGCCGCCAACCTTCTTTTCGTTTCAAGTGGAACTTCTCCGCTGTCACGAAGGGCAGAAATAACCTCATCATAATCCGCACTGTCAACAATGACTGTAACACTTTCATGATTTTTGGCAGATGCCCTTAACATTGCAGGTCCACCGATATCAATATTTTCGATTGCTTCTTCCGGCGTTACGCTTGGCTTTTCAATCGTTTTTTGGAACGGATATAAGTTTACGCAGACAAGCTCAATTCTTTGGATGCCCTGTTCCTCCAACTGCTTCGTATGAGAAGGATCATTCCCTTTGGCAAGCAATCCTCCGTGAATGAATGGGTGGAGTGTTTTTACCCTGCCTTCCAAAATCTCCGGAAAACCTGTTACTTCATCAACACCGGTTACGGGCAATCCGTTTTCTTCCAAAATGCGTTTTGTCCCGCCAGTTGATAAAATTTCATACCCGAGGTCCACCAATTGCTTTGCAAATTCAACAATACCTGTCTTATCCGAGACACTGATCAGCGCTCTTTTCATGTTTACAGCACCTTCCAAAAATTTAATTTAACAGCTTTTCAAGCGTTTCGGGATAAAATACATGTTCGACCGCATGGATTTTTTCCGCCACTTCTTGCTCCGTTTCTCCATCAGCAATTTCGATGGCGCGCTGGGCAATAATCGGGCCTGTATCCATCCCTTCATCGACAAAGTGAATCGTTACTCCTGTTACTTTCACCCCTGCCGAGACGGCTTGGCCGATCGCGTCTTTTCCCGGAAATGCCGGCAGCAGCGATGGATGAATATTTATGATTCTTCCAGGATATTTTTCAAGTAAAAATGGGCCAATTAAGCGCATATAGCCAGCCAAAACGATGTAATCAACACCATAATTTTCCAGTTGCTCATGGATTGCCTGTTCAAATGCCGTTTTGGATGAAAACTCTTTCGGAGCAAACGAATAAACGGGAACACCCGCCTTCTCCGCCCTTTCTATCACAAATGCTCCCGGCTTGTCGCAAACAAGCAGACTTACGTTCACATGAAGGATTCCCGCTTCAATCGCATCAACAATTGCTTGGAAGTTGCTTCCGTTTCCAGAAGCAAAAACGGCTATATTTTTCACGATGACGCCTCCGCATCTTGAAACTGGACGCCTTCTCCTTTGACAACTTTGCCAATAATGTAGGCTTTTTCCCCTTGCTCGCTCAAAAAATGAACCGCACTTTCCGCATCGTCTTCATGAACTGCCAAAACAAATCCGATCCCCATATTGAAAATGTTAAACATTTCTTCTTTCGTGAGCTTTCCATATTTTTCAAGCGCATGGAAAATGGGCAGGATGGGCCAAGAGCCGATGTTCATTTCTGCCCCCATCCCTTTTGGAAGCATTCTCGGGATATTTTCGATAAAGCCCCCACCGGTAATGTGGGCCATTCCTTTTATTTCAAACTGCTGAAGAGCCGCAACAACTTGCTTTACATAAATTTTTGTCGGTTTTAACAGCTCAGCCCCAAGGGTTCCGTCCAATTCAGGCAATTGGTCATCCACCGTAAAGGATTGATCTTCGAAAAATATTTTTCTCACTAAAGAATAGCCGTTACTATGGATGCCGCTTGACGCCAAGCCAATGAGTACATCCCCTTCTCCAATCCGCTCTCCAGTTATCAACGCCGATTTTTCACAAGCGCCCACGGTAAAGCCGGCTAAGTCATACTCATTCTCTTTGTATAAACCGGGCATTTCCGCGGTTTCTCCGCCAATCAACGCACAACCTGCTAATTCGCAGCCATCTGCAATGCCTTTTACGATTTGTTCAATCTTATCGGGCACCGCTTTTCCACATGCAATATAATCAAGAAAATAAAGCGGCTCAGCACCTTGGACAACGACATCATTTACACACATGGCCACGCAGTCAATACCGATCGTATCGTGGCGATCCATCATAAAGGCAAGCTTCAGCTTCGTTCCAACACCATCTGTTCCTGAAACAAGAACAGGCTCTTTCAAATGTAATTGCGATAAATCGAAAGCACCGCCAAAACCGCCTAACTGTCCCATCACACCAAGCCTTTCTGTCCGCTTTACATGTTTCTTAATTTTTTCTACAGCCTCATATCCGGCTTCAATGTTAACTCCCGCTTTTCGATAGGCGTCAGCCATCGTTATTGCCTCCTATTACACATTTTAAAAACAGCCGCCCGCAAGTCCCCGATGCCTATTTTTAAGATGCCATATACACCACTTCAAGACCTGAGTTGATACAAAAGATCTAAGTGGGAGAAAACGGCACCTACATGCCCGATTCGTTCAACTAACATTCAGTAGGAGAGGGAAGAAAACGCCTACTGATTGAAGTTTCACTTTATTTCATCTCTTTTTCATATGGCAATGGTGTGTCCGGATAAATTTCCGTTGGATATTCTCCAGTAAAGCAGGCCATACACTGACCGCAATTTTTCCCCATATTTTCGCTTCTGCCAATTGCTTTCAGCATACCTTCCACACTTAAAAAAGTCAGTGAGTCGGCTTCGATGATTTCGCGGATCTCTTCCATTGAATGGTTCGCTGCAATGAGCTCTTCGTGTGTGGATACGTCAATCCCGTAAAAACAAGGGTTTGTCATCGGCGGCGAGCTAATGCAAACATGGACTTCTTTTGCTCCTGCTTGTTTTAACATTCTGACGATCCGCTTGCTCGTCGTTCCCCGAACGATCGAGTCGTCCACCATAATCACCCGCTTGCCTTCAACAACTTTCCGAACGGGGGAAAGCTTCATTTTGACACCCTGCTCGCGAAGTTCCTGAGTCGGCTTAATAAATGTCCTTCCAACATACCGGTTTTTGATCAGACCCAGTTCATAAGGAATACCGGCCGTTTCCGCAAAGCCGATCGCTGCCGAAATGCTGGAATCCGGCACTCCCGTTACAACATCCCCTTGGACATTCACTTCAAGAGCCAGCTGTTTCCCCAAATTCTTTCTTGCCGTATGGATATTGATTCCGCCAATATCACTGTCCGGCCGGGAAAAATAGACGTATTCCATCGTACACATCGCATGGGTGGCAGACAAGGAAAAGCGCTCTTCATGAATCCCATCGCGATCAATAATAATGAGCTCGCCAGGTTCGACATCACGGATATACTCTGCTCCGATTAAATCATAGGCGCAGGTTTCAGCCGCAACGCAATAGGCATCACCGACTTTTCCGATCGAAAGGGGACGGAGGCCATTCGGATCCTGGGCAATAATTAATTCCTTTTCCGTTAACATCATAAAAGAATACGCGCCTTTTACCATCGAAAGGGCATTTTTCACCTTATCTTCCTGCGCCAAATAGCCGCTTCGTTTTATAAGATGAGCCAAAACTTCCGTGTCTGTATTCGTTTGAAAAATACTTCCCTGCATTTCCAATTGATGTTTTAAATCATTGGCATTGATTAAGTTTCCATTTTGTGCAAGCGCAAGGCTTCCGCTAGATGAGTGGAATAGAAGGGGCTGAATATTTTCAATCCCCTTTTTTCCTCCATAGCGAACATGGCCAATAGCTCCGATGCCCTTCAGGCTATCAAGTTTTTTCTCGTCGAACACTTCGTTCAGAAGTCCTTCTCCCTTGATGCCTTGCAGGCGTTCCCCATCTGTAGTTACGATGCCGACTCCTTCTTGCCCTCTATGCTGCAAACTGTGCAATCCATAATATGTCATTCTTGTCGCATCGGGATGTCCCCATATTCCAAACACGCCGCATTCCTCATTTAAACTTTATTCAGCAAACGCGGAATTGCTTTTTTCCATGCTTCTTCCAACGATTTGCTGTTGATTTTGATTAAAAGTTCTTTGTTCTCATTTTGAATGACAAGTTCTTCATTGCCGGTAACTTCACCAATGAATTGCGCATCTTCAACTGCTTGTTCGAACGCTGCTTGATTTTCTTTTTTCACCGACACGATAAAACGTGACTGTGTTTCCGAAAATAAAACGGTTGTTTCATCACCTGGTAATGTGATTTCTGCACCAAGTCCATCCGTTTCAAATAAACATTCTGCTAGTGCAACAGCCGCTCCGCCTTCAGAGATGTCATGAGCAGATGATACAAGTCCGCTCCTGATGGCTTCAAGTAATTGTTTCTGTCTTCTCACTTCTTTATCTAAGTCAATCTCAGGCGCTTTTCCGGAAATGTCGCCGCGAACCATTTTTTGCAGCTCGCTTCCTCCAAATTCCTGCTTTGTTTCCCCAATCATGTAGACTAAGTCGCCTTTTGCTTTGAAAGATTGTGTCGTAACATGATTAAGATCAGAGATCAAGCCGACCATACCGATGATGGGTGTCGGGTAAATCGCTTTTCCGCCTTTCTCATTGTACAGGGAGACGTTTCCACTAATAACTGGACTGTTCAAGGCGCGGCAAGCGGCACTGATTCCTTCTGCAGACTTTTCTATTTGCCAAAAAATTTCCGGTTTATCCGGGCTCCCGAAGTTCAAACCATCGGTAATGGCGAGCGGTTCCGCACCCGAGCAAACGACGTTGCGCGCCGCCTCGGCAACTGCAATTTTCCCGCCAGTTTCCGGGTCCAAATAAATGTATCGGGAATTACAGTCCGTTGAAATGGCAATGGCTTTATTCTTACCCGGAATTCTAACGACTGCCGCATCAGATCCTGGCGTTACAACTGTATTTAATCCGACTTGATGGTCAAATTGTTCATACACCCACTGCTTGCTCGCAATTGTTGGTTGTTCCAAAAGTTTGAGCAACGTTTCCTGATAATCTGTTATGTGAATAACATCCTGCTCCATTGACTGGAATTCACGATAATAAGCTGGTTCCTCGGCCTTTTTATGATACACGGGCGCATCTTCCGCCAAAGCATCGGCAGGAACTTCAGCCACAACTGCTCCTTTATGGAAAAGACGAAGCATTTTATCATCAGTAACATGTCCAATGGACACAGCTTCAAGGTCATATTTTGCAAATAAATCAATAATCTCCTGCTCACGGCCATTTTTAATAACGATCAACATCCGCTCCTGGGACTCTGACAACATCATTTCATAAGGTGTCATATTCTCTTCCCGCTGTGGAACAAGATCCAAGTCCATTTCAACACCATATCCTGCTTTACTTGCCATTTCGGCAGAGGAACTAGTCAGTCCGGCCGCCCCCATATCCTGAATACCGATCAACGCATCCGAATGAATGAGCTCCAAACAGGCATCCATGAGCAGTTTCTCGGTAAACGGATCGCCGGCTTGGACCGCGGCCCGCTCTTCATCTTCCGCCTCCGACAATTCCGAAGAGGAGAATGTCGCTCCGTGAATACCGTCGCGTCCTGTTTTGGAACCAACATACATGACCGTGTTGCCCACGCCTTTGGCTTGGCCTTTTTGCATGTCTTCGTGATTCAACAAACCTACAACCATCGCATTGACGAGCGGGTTGCTCTCGTAGGACGGGTCAAACTGAATTTCACCGCCGACAGTTGGAACTCCGAGCGTGTTGCCGTAATCAGCAATTCCGGCAACAGCCTGTTCAAGCAAATAGCGAACCCTTGAAGAACTCAATTCGCCAAAGCGCAAGGAATTCATCGCCGCAATCGGGCGTGCTCCCATGGAGAAGACGTCACGCACAATGCCTCCCACACCTGTTGCAGCACCCTCGTACGGTTCAATCGCAGAAGGAGAATTGTGGCTTTCAATTTTAAATACAACCGCTTGGTTATCGCCAATATCGACGATTCCGGCGCCTTCACCCGGCCCCTGAAGGACTTGCTTGCCTTCCGTCGGGAATCTTTTTAAAACTGGTTTGGAACTTTTATAGCTGCAATGTTCGGACCACATGACGGAAAAAAGTCCGGTTTCCGTATAATTCGGGGTTCTCCCGAGCATTTTCTCCGCCCGCTCAAACTCTTCATCTGTCAATCCCATTTTTCGGTATATTTTTTCTTCCTTGATTTGTTGCGGACTAGGTTCAAGCGTTTGCGGCATGTGACTCCCTCCAGTTTCTTTCAATAGATTGAAACAATTTGACGCCATCCGTGCTTCCCAAAAGCGTATCGATCGCTCGTTCCGGATGCGGCATCAAGCCAAGGACATTACGACGTTCGTTTGTAATTCCGGCTATGCCCCCAATGCTGCCATTCGGATTTTCAGATGTATAAGTGAAGATAATTTGATTATTTTCCTTTAATTGTTTATAGATAGCTTCATCACAAAAGTACCTGCCCACTTTATGGGCAATGGGCATTTTGATTTTTTCTCCGTCCTCATATAAAGAAGTAAAACATGTATCACTATTTTGAACGAATAATTCCATCTGCTTGCAAACAAATTTCAAGGTTTCGTTTTGCAATACCGTGCCGGGAAGAAGACCTGCTTCAAGCAAAATTTGAAAACCGTTCCCAATGCCGACAACTGGCTTTCCGGCTTCAGCCGCTTTCTTCACTGCCCCCATGACAGGCTGTCTTTTGGCAATGGCTCCCGGACGAATGGCGTCTCCATACGCCGCTCCTCCCGGAAGAAGAATGGCGTCGAATGAATCAAGGTCCGTCTCATCGTGAGATACGTAAGTTGCCTTGACACCCGAAACTTGTCCAGCTGCTTCGAATGTGTCTGTTTCACAGGTCGTGCCCGGAAAAACGACAATGGCTATTTTCACTCTGCAACAACCTCCTCGATTTCAAACCGGTAGTCTTCCACTTCCGTGTTGACCAGCAAGTTGCGGCACATATCTTGTACAGCTTCTTCTACGTTTTTATCCGTTTTAGCCATTGTCACTTCTATATATTTGCCAATGCGTAAGCTTTCCACTTCTGGAAATTCCGATCTTTTTAGTTCTTTCATGGCAGCGTCCCCTGCAGGGTCAATAACACTTTCCCTCAACGTTACGAATATCTTCACTTTATACATCTTTCATTTCTCCTTTCACTGGCGCAAGCCAAGTTTTTCAAAAATGGCATCAACATGCTTTAAATGATATTGGGGATCAAAGCAAGCGTCTATTTCCTCAGGTCCAAGCAGCTTTTGCACTTTCTCATCTTCGGCAATCAACTTTTTAAAAGAAACTTGTTTTTCCCAGGCTTCCATCGCTTTTGGCTGAACTGTATCGTACGCTTCTTCACGGGAAAGACCCTTTTCAATTAGCGCAAGCAACACTTGCTGTGAAAAAATTAAGCCGAGTGTTTTCTTCATGTTCCTTTTCATATTTTCCGGGTAAACCGTCAAATTTTTCACAACATTGCCGAAGCGGTTTAACATGTAGTTCAAGGCAATCGTCGCATCTGGCAAAATGATTCGTTCCGCAGAAGAGTGGGAAATATCCCTTTCATGCCAAAGCGGGACATTTTCATACGCAGTCATCATGTAACCGCGAATGACCCTTGCCATTCCCGTCATATTCTCGGAAGCGATCGGATTCCGTTTATGCGGCATAGCGGAAGATCCTTTTTGTCCCTTTGCGAAAAATTCTTCCACTTCCCGTGTCTCGCTTTTTTGCAAACCGCGGATTTCAATGGCAAACTTTTCAATCGACGTGGCGATTAAAGCAAGGACACTCATGTAATGGGCGTGCCTGTCACGCTGCAACGTTTGCGTAGAAATCGGCGCCGGCTGAAGACCAAGTTTTTCACAAACATACTGCTCGACAAATGGATCAATGTTGGCGTAGGTGCCGACAGCTCCAGAAATTTTGCCAAACTCGACTCCTTTTGCTGCCGCTTGAAATCGTTCCAGATTCCGCTTCATTTCCTCATACCATAATGCGAGCTTTAATCCGAACGTTGTCGGCTCGGCATGAACTCCGTGTGTCCGTCCCATCATAACAGTATCTTTATGTTCAATCGCTTTTTCCTTGATAATGGAAATCATATTTTCCAAGTCTTTTACAATAAGACTATTCGCCTGTTTTAACAAATAAGAAAGAGCTGTGTCCACAACATCCGTTGATGTTAAACCGTAGTGAATCCATTTCCGTTCTTCCCCTAATGTTTCCGACACGGCCCTTGTAAAAGCAACGACATCATGCCTTGTTTCTTTCTCAATCTCTTTGATTCGGGCAACATCAAAAGAAGCCTTTTCCCGAATTTTTTTCACGTCTTCCCTGGGAATCTCCCCAAGTTCTGCCCATGCTTCACAAGCAAGTATTTCCACTTCCAGCCAAGCATTGTAGCGGTTCTCCTCTTTCCATACCGCTCCCATTTCAGGCCTTGTGTAACGTTCAATCATAATTTGAAGTACCTCACTTTTCCTTACATCATTTTTTCCATATGCCACTGTTCTCAAATGCTGCCAATGTATCGTCCAAATCATCGGAAAGCACGGTAATATGACCCATTTTCCGGTTCACTTTTGCTTCTGCTTTTCCGTATAAATGAACATTCCAATGAGGCTGCTTGGGAATCTGCTTGACCACGCCTTCCACATGCTGCCCGAGAATATTGATCATGACAGCCTGTTCCAAAAGCCTTGGCTTTAATAATGGCCACCCGCAAACAGCCCGAATATGCTGGGCAAACTGTGAAATATTGCATGCTTCAATCGTATAATGGCCGGAATTGTGTGGACGTGGCGCCAATTCATTTACGTATAACGCCCCATCTTTCGTTAAAAACATCTCAATTGCCAGCGTCCCGACAAGATCAAGATGCCCAGCAATTTTTTCGGCAAGTAGGACCGCCTGTTCTTCTACTGCTTCGGAAATTCTTGCAGGAACAATCGTTTCATGCAAAATGTTGTTTACATGAACATTTTCTCCTATCGGAAAACATTCAAGCTCTCCGGTTGTACTTTTGGTAATAATCATGGATATTTCTTTGTCAAACGGAATCCATGATTCCAGCACACACGGACCACTTTTCAACAACTCAGCTGCAGAGGCAATATCTTCTTTTTTTCGGAGTACATACTGTCCTTTTCCGTCATAGCCTCCGCGTGACGTCTTTAAAACAGAAGGAAAGCCGATCGTTCGGAGCTCCTTATTCAAATCTTCTTCCGTTTCGATCACGGCAAAGGGAGCGACATCCACCCCTGCCTCTGTCAATGCTCGCTTTTCCAGAATCCGGTCTTGCGTCACTTTGATGATCTCTGCTCCCTGGGGAACATAAGTCTTCTCAGTAAGCCATTTCAGCGCTTCATAGTCGACGTTTTCAAATTCATACGTAATAACATCACTGATGGCGGCCAACTTTTCCAGAGCTTGTCGGTCATCATATGATGCCACAATTTCGTCATCAGCTACTTGTCCTGTAGGTGAATCTTTCGTCGGCTCTACAACGGCAATACGGTATCCCGCCGCTTTAGCCGACATAGCCATCATCCGGCCAAGTTGTCCTCCGCCGATAATGCCGATGGTTTTTCCCGGTTCAATGAAACCCCTAAACAAGCTCATCACTGCTTTCCATTACTTTTTCTTTTAATACATTCCTTCTATTTACCAATTTTTCATAAATATCATCATTCATAGTTCCAAGTATTTGGGCTGCCAATAACCCTGCATTCGTTGCTCCAGCTTTTCCTATGGCAACGGTTGCTACTGGTACACCACCCGGCATTTGAACGATGGATAACAAAGAGTCCATCCCTTTTAACGCCTTCGATTCTACCGGTACACCAATGACCGGAAGCACCGTCTTGGCCGCCACCATCCCCGGTAAATGAGCCGCACCGCCCGCTCCGGCAATAATGACCTTCAAGCCGCGCTTCTTCGCGGTTTCTGCATACTCAAACATCAAATCAGGTGTCCGATGTGCAGAAACGACTTTTTTTTCATACGGTATTTCCAATTCATCCAAAATATCGCAGGCGTGCTTCATCGTTTCCCAATCGGATGTACTGCCCATAATAATTCCGACTTCGGCTTTCATTCAATCAAACCCTCCGTCTATTTTATAAAATAAAAGTGAAACTTCAATTAGCGGGGACATTCTTCCATTCCTACTGATTGTTGGTTGAACCAATCGGGCTTTTACTGGCAGTTGTTCCCCCGCTTGCCATTCTCCTATGATCTAACATTCTTGAAGTTAAGGTCTTATTGCCAGTTAAAGCGGAATAAAAAAACCGGATCACTACTTTTCTGGAATAGAAAGCAGTTGATCCGGGAGTACCTTATGCATTTGAAAAAAGCATCTCAAATGCTTCCCAAATTCCACTTTCCTCATAGTCCAATTATTTACGGTAATTGGGTAGAAACTTATGGGCCTTATTCCCATGATATACGAGGCTTTTTACATATTCATCTTAACAATCGGACGAATGGATGTCAAACAATAATCGAACAATAATTAAACTTTTTTGTATAATGTTCGGATTCAGGACATCTTCTCTCCCTCAAAAATAATTTTCTGCAAAACGGGCCTATATTCAGAATCGCCATTACCTTTCCCCTCCATAAAGACCGGCTTTTCCAGCCGACGCACCGGCCTATATCCTTCCCGTTCCATTCGGGCCAGGCAGTCATCAATCGTTTCATGTTCCTCCACAAAAAACTTCTTCTTTTGTTTGGTCATTTCTCCAGCTTTCCTCTCTTGACCGTTTTCACCCAAAATCCCCCATGAATGGCCTTCGGCTCATAGGCAATAATGAATGCTTTGGGATCTAACTCCTTAATTTGCTGATACAATTTTAATTCATATTTCCTTGGCGTCAGTACTTGAATCGCCATTCTGTCTCCTTCAAGACCCTGCGCCGCCCAACTCGTCACGCCGTAGCCTTGCTCACGGAGTAGTTTGGGCAAATCTCGATCATATTCTTTTGTAATCACATTAACGGTTATGTATCCGAGCGCAAGCTTTTCTTCAATTTTTGATCCAACAATAATCCCGATCCCATATCCTGCAGCATAGGCAAGTAAATTTTGAACTTTGTTTAAGTTATCAAGCACCAAACCTAAGCCCACCACATACACGAGTATTTCAATAACACTAATACCGGCGGCCAAATAGCGGTAACCTTTTAAAGTCAGGATCATGCGAATCGTGAAAAAAGATACGTAAACAATATTTATAACTAAAATAATAGCCAACATCATGAATCCATTTTCAAGCATGGCGCCCACTCCCTTCTCCCTTAAATCTTGTAGCAATTATAATGGGTCGTAAAATCGATTTTACATGTAATATATGCCGAGAGCAATATGTAAAAAAACATACTGATTCTCCTCGCTTACATTGATTTCTTTTCAATACTTTTTTTAAAAAACTAAAAAAGACACCCATTGATATGGATGTCCTGTTTGCCCGGCAACGTCCTGCTCTCACAAGGGGAAGCCCCTCATTACCATCGGCGCGCGAACTTAACTTCCGTGTTCGGGCTGCGGATCATGATGAC
>NZ_JAFBFH010000038.1 GCF_016909185.1 Siminovitchia thermophila
AAGAATACTTCTTTTACATAAGTATAAAAAAATTGGAAGTCATGTTGGGTAGGTGAGATTCCATCTCACTTCACCCCAACATTTGACATAGAACCGTTTTTTTATGGCTCCTCATTTCCTTTTCTTTCCTTTCGTTATGGCTCGTCCCGCAAAACGCCACACATAAGTATGAATTTTCTTCCAACAGCAAGATCGGGCCCAATCGGGTCCGTATTTTTTCTTAGTCCCCAAGCCATACTACCGATAAGCGGATGGATGTCCGCGCTATTGGGAGGTGAATATTCATTGCGCAACAAAGCAAAACACTTTCCATATGAAAACAAAAATCAGTTGGATTTAAACCCCCGTGCTAAAGCAATATATGCTTCAAAGCGGGCGGACGGAACGATCAATACGACCCCGCAAGCAAGAATGAGGGAGTCCGGAGCAAGGGATGAAAGTCGAAACGATTAGGGGTGTTTTATTTGCGAAAAAAAGACCTTACTCATTTAAACCGAAATCTGACACCTTTCAACAGAGGCTGGTATAGGCCGAAACATAGTGATTCCCAAGTGAACGGCGAAACTGAACAAACACAGCAGATGATCATCACCGAAAAAGATGCCGTCAAAAGATACAAAAGATAAATAAATGAGCACAGCGGACTACGCTGTGCCCTTTACTTCAACAAAGATATTGGCAGGGCTTCTTCTTTGCCGGATCCTCCCAAACGATACCCCCATGCAAATACACCGTTCAAATAGTCAATTTTAAAATAGCTTCCGGGATCGCCGTCTATGCCATATATAGTGCCTGGTTTAAAGTCGGCTGGGTCCAATAAGTACGCTTTTGCCATCACCGCTTTGCGTTCCAAAACGGCAAATTGGTTCACCATCCCCATTTGCTCCGCTTTACGAGCTTCTTCCTTCACTTTCGCTATTTCGGCTTTCAGCTCAGCTTCTGTCATTTGGCTATATCTTTTTTCATTCTCCATTTTCGGCATCCTCCGCATCTTTTTCTACATAACGGATAATCAAATCCATTGCAAACCCTTTCCGATACAAAGCCTGTTTCATTCTTTGTTTATATTCGTAACCAGAAAATTTGCTGAATCTCCTTTTCGCTTTGTCGCCTTCTCTTACGATCGCTTCCCACTCTTCATCTTCATCTTTTTCAATAGCAATCTTATTCATGGCTTCGTTGATGATCTCAAAAGGAAAACCTTTGGTTGACAATGCATACTCCACTTTTTGCTTTCGCATTCGTTCAGACAGTTTATGGTGTTGTTTGGCGAATTTATTGCCCAATACAATCGCGTTTGCTATTTGCTGGTCTCGTGTATATTCCTCCATTGCCGCTTCGAGCACGGGTTCTTTGATCCCTTTTTTTAACAGTTCTTGTTGGATGACAGCAGGCCCTTTTCTCCCCATGTTCATGGCCGTCCGTACATAAGCTTTGGCAAATTCCAGATCATCCGTCAATTTTTCCTGTCTTAATTGATGTAAAACGGCATCAATAATCGAATCATCCCAATCCTTTTTCTTAAGGTGGCTCCGTATTTCCTGTTCCGACCGCATGCGAAAAGACAAAAAGCGCAAAGCCACATGAAAAGCTTTTCTGATTTCATCTGCGTGTTGAATTTGTGTGATCTCCAAGTCCGTTATCTGCTTTCCTTTTTTTAACTGAAAACGAATTAGTACATCTTCATCGACGCTGAAAGCATACTGTTCGTCGAGGAAAATATTGTACCGCGCCCCTTTTTGCTTTTGGGTAGAGATTTTAGTAATAATGGGCATATTTTTTCACCCTCGTTCCATAAGCTATATGTATTTTAACATAAAGTGAAACTTCCATCAGCGAAAGACTTTTTATTGGCAGTCTCCGCCAGTGGCATTTTTCGCGCTGACATTGCTGTCAAAGCTTCCCTTGTCTCAACCCGTACATTCTGCACATCGAAAAGACTTCGGGGCATGTGGTGTGTCGCTGCGGAAGTTTTCCTTTTTATTGATCTGACCTAACCGGGCTTTTACTGGCAATTGTTCTTTTAAGTTTGAGGTCGAATCTAGCTGCCCATTCAAGTGGATAAATATCCATATCTATTTTTGTATGAAGCCAATGAATGAAGGCAAAAATGATTACCAAATGACTGGAGGTGCAGGGGCATTGAAAAAAGGCAAAGAGTTCAAATCGAAAAATAAACTTTCTGCGACCCAGGAAGTCCTTTATCAACGAGAATTTAAACGAGCCGACCGGGCTGGCGGATATGTTGAAAAAGAACGAAAATAATGAATGAAAACCGGTGAAAAAGCGGCGGCTACACATAATATAAAGGCGGGCCAAACCTGCAAATAACGAAAGGGGAGTTCATGATGGGACGTGCACATAACCAAAACCAGCGGGACAAAAACAAGCAAAAACTTCCGCAGGTGCCGAAAAATGAAAAAAGTGACGGGCAGGATATCGAATTCTCGCAAGAATTAGCCGATCACGAGGATATAGAAGCCCAATTGAGATCCAAGGCAGCAGACAAACGTGCCCGAAAAAAGCGGACATGATATTGATTTTTAAGGAAAGGGTCTGTCTTTAACGGGTTCGGTTGCTGGGGAGAAAACAATAAAAAACATATTAATTAGAGACACAATTCGCATATGAATTGGCGTCTCTTTTTTTATTGATATACCAAAGTTTATCTCGAATTTTCTTTCATCATCTTTACGCTAAATTGTTATTAAGTCGGACACCAGTCACAAGAACTTGTGAAATTTTAGGAATTGGACGAGGAACTTACTACGATAAGTTGGAATGGCTATATCGAAGATGTTGGAATTTCTAGAAAAACACGAGACTAAACCTTGGAGCCGAAAGATGTTGCGTCATTAATAATAAATGTTTATGACAACGCTACAAACGCCTTTATTCAACAGATTCGAAGAAGGCTATCTATTTTGGAAAGACCATTGACCACCGCCCGTGGCGATGGAAAAAGTTATATCTATTCAAATTTCAATCCAAAGTATGCACAGATGGCAATCACTATCCTTCGAACGTATTACAATTTTTGTTTCCCTTTTACATCAAACGGAACAAGGGAGACTCCCGCGCAACGATTGGGTATAACAGATAGAACTTTTGATTTGAAAGAAATAATCTATCCAAGATAGATCGCTAATAATTAGCGATGTTTTTTTGAAATAATACCTTGTATTATTAGGTATTATATTTTATAGTATGGTTAGGAGGCGGTGTATTTGGAAATTAACAAAGAGGTTTTAAAAGGGCATATTGATACGATCATTCTCTCCTTGTTAAGGGATGAGGATATGTACGGATATGAAATTGCCAAGTTTGTTCGAGAAAAGAGCGAAGAACAATTCGAATTGAAAGAAGGAACACTTTATTTATCATTAAAGCGCCTAGAGAAAAACATGTGGATAGAGTCCTATTGGGGAGATGAGCAAGGACCAGGAGGAAGGCGGAAATATTATCGATTAACTCCATCGGGTGAAGAAGGATTAGAACAAAAGCGCAAAGAATGGGAATTTGTTAAAAATATGATTGATTCGTTTCTTGAAAGGGGAGAAAATAATTGAAACAAGTTGAAGAGTACGTTAACAAGGTTTATCGGAATGCGAAAGGCAACAAAGATGAAATCCAAGATTTAAAAAGTGAAATGAAAAGTCATTTACTCGAATCCGTTCACGAATTAATATCCGAGGGAAAAACGGAAGAGGAAGCTGTTGAAATCGCCATTGAACGATTTGGTAAAGAGAATGAACTCCGATCACTGATAAATCAGGTATTTCAAACACAAAAAACATTTGGAAAAAGGCTATTAAATGCTGGATTAGGTATTTTTGCTCTTTCATTAATCATCTTTATTATTACAATAATCCCAATCAATGATATTCACAAAGAACAAACTGCTATTGTTAACGATATCCTTGAAATTATTCCGACAGATGGGCAGTTGTCTGAAGCGAATAAAATTGAGATAGAAGAAATTTTGGAGGGTGCGAAATTTTCTGTTGGGACGGCGGTAGTTAAAAACTACTCAAATGGAGATGAGGTCATATATGAATACACAACGTACGATAACCCTCTTATGAGTAAATTATACAGCTCATATTACTTTGGTTCGGGATCGCATGGTGTATTTATTGAATCAAAGGATTATTCATTTTTAGGATTATTGGTGTTGTTAGTCGGTGGAACAACCTTTGTGCTGTTTGCTATGTTATGGGCAATAATTAAAGCATACAATAAACAAAAAACTAAAATACTTAACTAAACACGTTAAATATGGATATTAATATATCATTAATTGGTAAGTTTAACCAATTACACAAAATTTTTTACATTCTCAAACGCTCGGATTTTCTCTGAGCGTTTTTGCTTGCTATTTAATATGCTGATTCATTGCTGAATTCCATGCTAATAAGTTTGCGAATTCTTGTTATTAGCATTTTTCTCCTCAACAACCGAACCCGTTAGTCTGCCTTTCCTTACTTTTTTTCAATGCTTCTCCATAAATATAAAGAGGCGTAGCTCAAATATGGTTCCCAGTTTTTTATATAACCATCAATCTCATCCGGGCTTGGCTTACGCTCGAGCTGAAACAGCTTTTGCAAAGCCTTTTGCAGCCCTATATCCGCTTTTGGAAAAAGATTATTCCTCCCCAATCCAAATAATAGAAAGCTTTGGGCTGTCCAAGGCCCTACTCCCCTTAACTTGATCAGCTCAGCAATCACTTCCTGATCGGGCAATTGTTTTACATGCTCCAAATTTACATCACCATTGGTGATTTTCCTTGAAATATCGATCAGATATTCTGCTTTACGCAGGCTCATCCTCAGCTTGCGAAGATCATCCACTTTCAGCGCAGCAACTGTTTCCGGCAAGGGGAAAAACGGCACGCCGTCTACTTCAAGGCCGTATGTTTTAACAAATTGCTCGGTTAAAGAAATCGCCAATTTCATATGAATTTGCTGGTGAATGATAGAGCGCATAATGGAAGCATAGAGAGAAAACTCCAGAACAATTGGTGTACCCCGATGTTCAGAAAAGATATCGCTAAGAACTGTATCGGAAAAATACTGATGAATTTCATCAAGCGGCTTATTCCATTGAAAAACTCTCATCACTTCGGCAATGATTTTTTCTTTAGTATTGATGTTTTTTCCTCTCAATTTAAATACAGGTTTTTCGGTTGATCCTATCGCCTGAACATCAACCACTTCCGCATATGGCTCATAAATCGGGACCCGTATAAGCCTTTTTTCACTAGCAATCATATGGAGAGGATCCATGGCAAGCCTGTCCAACGCCAAATCAAAATTGTACGGCCCCTCAATCTGAACACGCTCTTCCCACATATAGCCCCCTCCTTTTGTTTGCTTTATTATATCTTAAAAAAGAAAAAGCAGCTTCTTTAGCCGCTTTAACCTTCATCATTATATAATTTTCCTCATCATGAATGATTTACACTAGTTTCAGGCTTGTACATTCCACCAAGCTGTTCCTTCTCTTCATTTTGAAAACCGACAGATTCCAATCATCCATTTCTGCCTAGTTGTTAAAGTCCTTTGTCTTTCTTCCTTCGACACGCTGGGATTCCACCTTTAAAGCGCTTTTCGTTTTCTCAGTTCATCATTGGATAATAAATTTATAAAGCGCCTGACATAAAGACTAATAAGAATTTATTGAAAGACCTACTGGGAAATCAATGGATTCTTTATTTTTTCATGTGCGATATAGTCATCCAGGCTTTTAAACGTATAACCCCTCTTTTTCAGATCGCCAATGACTTTTTCCAAAGCGTCGGCGTTATCCTTGGAGACTGTATGAAGAAGGATCACCGCACCTGGATGGACTTGCGACATGATGTTATCGTATGCATATTTCCATCCTCTTTGCTGATCCGTTTGCCAATCTTTGAATGCCAATGACCACAAGACATGGTAATAGCCTGCTTCCTTGGCAATTTTTAGGGTTCTTTCGCTTAAAATTCCCCTTGGCGGCCTAAGATACTGCATTTCAGTCTGTCCGGTCAAAGCAGCTGTTTTTTCTTTCACCATTTCCAGCTCTTCTTTTATTTTGTCATCACTTACCTGTGTTAAATCGGGATGGCTCCAAGAATGATTCCCAATGATATGTCCTTCCTTTACCATCCGTTTGGCCAGGTCAGGAGCGCTATCTAAATAATGGCCGGTAACAAAAAAAGTTGCCGGAACTTTTTCTTTTTTTAATACATCCAAGATTTTACCGGTGTAGCCATTTTCATATCCATTATCAAACGTCATATATAACACTTTTTTATCTGGGCTTCCTTTATAAAAAGCGTCATATTTATTCAGCAATTGTTCATATTCCTGTCCGGCATCAGCCTGCTTTTCTCCGCTTCCCTTTTTAAACCCCCAATGAATGGGCGTATTGGATACTGCATTCACCTCGTGTCCATAAAGAAAGAAGAGAAAAAAAAGTGGCAGCCACATCGCCAAGCGTTTCATTCACACACCGCCTTTCAATCTTTTTCTTATATTTTTTCCATTGCAGGGATTTTATCCATGCCATACCTTTCCAAATGCTGTAGTTCATGGCGGAGGCGGCAAGGACAGAGCATCTTGACAAGATGTTGATAGCAAAAAAGAGAGGCTTCTGCCCCTCCTATTCCCTCGTTTCAAATGAAAAGCTTAAATGATCCTGAATCGGAATCCAGGCGCCGATTTCTTGTGTCGTCACATTTTTTACGACTATTTTTTGTTTCGTACCTTTTAATAATAAGTATACTTCGCCATAAGTCAGCTTTCCTTTTTCGCTTACTGCAGGTGCATATGCATATAAATACCCTACGCGAGTGGGCGGAATGTTGTAAACATGCGTATGTTTCGTTCCGGCACCGATGAGTGTTTCAAATGAAAGCGGCAAATTCACTTTTTCACGCGCTTTTTCCTGCATCATTTTTTGAACGTCTTCGGGGTGGGTCACTTTGGATGTCAAACCGCCCTTGATTGTTTTTTGGGATTCCTGTACATAATGAATTTGATAATTGCCTGTTCCGCCCCGGTTATCATAAAAATTTGTATTGATTTTCTGATATTTCCAGTTCGGGTCCGTCTCTTCCGATTCATAGTTCAATGCCCATTCTCCCAGAAAAATAGTGGCCCTTGCTCCGAAAGAAAGAGGAGACTTTGTAACAGCCGATTCATTCAATATACGAATCAGATTGGGATTTTCAATTTTCACTTTGGAATTCTCCAGCAATTCTTTCGTAAACTTGCTCGGCGCCAAACGAGGAAGCTCGCTGGAAGGGTTTGAAATGGTATTTTCTTTTCCTATATTCACTACGGATGAAGGGATTTCAAAGGTTGCTTCTTTACGCAATTCAGGCTCCTTTGCAGCCGTTGCCGTAATAGGGCCCATTGCCAGGACAAAGGTTAAAAGCAAGAACATAATTTCATGATGCCGTTTCATGGTGTTTTTACTCCTTTCATCTTAAAAGCGGCGTTATGTTGATGCGTTTATTTTTTCCTAATTGCCCCGGATTATCCACCCCTACAGCAAATAAAATCCAATACCCATAATTAAGTATGCCGCAAGCATCGTTAATCCTTCAAACCAGTTCGATTCCCCGTCGTTTGCAATAACGATCGTCAGCAATACGGCAGTGGCCATTGAAACAAGCTCGGGTACTGTAAATACGAGCGGCATCTCTTGTTTAAAAAACAATGAGATCAAGACAAGAACAGGTGCTACAAACATGGCAATTTGCAATGTAGAGCCAATCGCAATCTCTACGGCTATATCCAATTTATTCTTGTAAGCCATAATAATGGCCGAGGCATGTTCGGCTGCATTACCGACAATGGCCACAATGATGACCCCGATAAATAACTCGGACCAGCCAAACTGTTCGCCCACAGCCTCAAATGTATGAACAAGCCGCTCAGACACATACGCAACGGCCAACGTTGCCAGCGCCAAAATGAGCATCGCCTTTCCTTTTGACCATTCAGGAATTTCTTCCTCATGAGCCGCCTCTTTTTCCTCCCTTGTCATATACACCCCACGGTGTGTAACAAGCTTGAAGAAAAGCGCAAACATATAAAGGATGATCATGATAATGGATATGCCAATGCTTAACGTCATTTTTTCCCCGGGGGTCATCTTTAACGTAAATAATTCCGGAATCATAAAGGCAACGATCACGGCAAACATGAGTAAGCCCGCGTTATGTCTTGCGTCGTACACATTAAACATTTGCCTTTTAAACTTCAACCCGCCTACGAAAAAAGACAATCCTCCAACTAAGAGCAAGTTTCCGATGACCGAGCCTGTCAAGGAAGCAAGGACAACATTAATAAGTCCTGCCTTTAATGCGAAAATGGAAATGATTAATTCAACAGCGTTTCCAAACGTCGCATTTAAAAGCCCGCCAATCCGGGGTCCTGCCACAATAGCCAAGCTTTCCGTTGCTCGCCCCATCACGCCCGCCAAGGCGACGATCGTCAGGCAATATACGCCGAACATTGCCGTCCCTGGCCATTGCAAAAATGAGCCGATAATAGAAAGCGGAAGCCCTATAGCAATGACAATTAAAATGATTTTATTGACCATCCACTGATCATCCTCCTTCAACTTTAACTATCGATGATTTCGTAAGTTTTACATACTTCGATGGAATCAATCATAGATTGAACCATTGCACAATTTTTTGTTGTCAGTTCTAAGGCTTTTGCTATTTTTTCATCACTCAAATGAGAGCCTTTGATTTTAAAATGCAGGGAAACTTTTTCAATCCGATTGGCTATTTTCGGATTTCTTTCCGCATCGGCAATAATTCGAATATCGTCAACCTTTAAACGCATCTTTGTCAATATGGTGCGCAATATTCCCCCGCTGCATACAGCAAGTGAAGAAATTAACAGTTGATACGGCCGAAAACCATTTTCCTCATTCCCCGAAATATCAAGCCTTCCGTAGGGCAATTCAATGTGAAAACCTTCCGTCTTCATTTTAAATTCCATTTTTTTCTTCCCCTTTCCAAAATAAAACAAACATGATTTGAAAGCATTATACCAACTGGCAGTTGGCTTCAAAAGACATTCATCTGTAAGAGGCGCTTCTCTACTCTCTTACCGAATCCGTAAATGAAGCTTGAAGAGCATGGCGTTTCAGCTGGCATTGCTTCCTTTTCCCTAGCGAATTGTCAATGTGAGCTTTTCTCTCCTTCACGATGTGAAACCGGAAAAATTCTCCATCAACCTTGTCATTTCCAGATTGAAACTTCATGAATAAACAAACGGGAAGTCCGATTGCAGTAAAACAATCAAAACTTCCCATGTCAAAAAACAGCTTGTTGTTATCAAGTTTACTCACGATTTTTAGTATCCGTCTCCTTACTTTGCGAGTTCCGCGTTGCCTGCTTGTCAAGCGGCTCTTTAATGAATTCGATTTTCCTTTTTTTCTGTAAAAAAAGAGTTGATCTCCCCGCCGACCATAATAATGATGGATGAAAAATAAAACCATAACATCAAAATGATAATACCGGTTATGCTCCCGTAAGTCGCTGTATAATTTCCAAATGTTGAAACATAATACGAAAATCCGAGTGATACGACGATCCAGCCAACCGTTGCAAAAACAGCTCCTGGCACTGCTGATAGATACTTGATCTTGACATTGGGCGCCAGATAGTACACTGCCAGAAAAACGACAAATAATATGATGGG
The DNA here is from genome assembly GCF_016909185.1 of Siminovitchia thermophila. GTDB lineage: Bacteria > Bacillota > Bacilli > Bacillales > Bacillaceae_C > Siminovitchia > Siminovitchia thermophila. The sequence continues at coordinate 9,708 of NZ_JAFBFH010000038.1, forward strand.
ACTAAGTGTCCAGCGAATAATTCCCCAAACTTTTAAAAAGTGCTCCGACAGGCCGAGAAAAGAAAACATAAACAGACCGATTTGTTTACCAAAAACAGGAAGAAGCAATGCCAAAATAAATACAAAGATCATGGCAATTGTCAAAACGACCGACAATCCCCGTGCAATAAAGAAGGAGCGTTTTTCCTCGACCCCATGTGCCCGATTTAAAGATTTCATCAAGGCATTCATTCCTTTGGAGGCTGACCAAATCGTAGCAATAAAGCCGATGGAAAGAAGCCCGCCGCTTCTATTAGCCATAACATCCGTCAATGTATCGTACATGAACGTATATGTCTCTTCTGGCGCAAAATCTTTTATCAGGTTAAAAATGTCTTGTTGCGTTACCGGCGTATAAGGTAAAAGAGTAAACAGAAAAATTAACATGGGGAATAAGGACAGCAGGAAAAAGTAGGCCAACTGGGCTGCAAGCCCTGTGACATCATTATGATGAATCTTTTCCATTAATACATTTACAAATCTGATGATTTTCTTGCGATTATTTCTGGCTTTCACTTTATCCATACCGGACACCTCTCCCGACCACTTTATCTGCCTTTTGTTTACCTTTTTGGAGAAACTATAAAACATTTTACCAGATCCCGAATGAACTTGACATTCTATTGATCTTTTTGCAGAATGAGAGCATATGAGTTTAACAGATAAAAAAGGAGGTTGCGTATGAAAGCGCCTACATTCACAGACAAAATTTCTAAAATTCTGGAGACAATCAGTGGTTTTGTATGGGGATTGCCCCTTCTCGTACTCATTTTGGGAACAGGGATTTTTCTCACTTTTCGGATCGGATTTTTGCAGCTCCGGCTCCTTCCCTATTCTTTAAAGCTTGCTTTTAGCTTCAAGCAAGATAAATCTTCAAAAGGAGACATATCCCATTTCCAGGCTTTAATGACTGCTTTAGCAGCAACAGTCGGTACAGGAAATATTGTTGGTGTTGCAACGGCGGTCACTCTTGGAGGTCCGGGAGCAGTTTTATGGATGTGGCTTTCCGCCCTTTTCGGTATGGCAACTAAATATGCAGAAGCGGTTCTTGCCGTAAAATATCGGATTGTTGATACAAATGGAGAAATGTCGGGCGGTCCCATGTATTATTTAGAGCGCGGCCTGAAACAAAAATGGCTCGGGGTTTTGTTTGCCATTTTTGGCGCTATTGCCGCATTTGGTATAGGGAACCTTGTCCAGTCAAATGCTGTTTCCAATATCGTTAAAACAACTTTTGGAATTAACGAATGGGTTACCGGAATCATCCTTGTGATTTTTGCCGGCCTTTCCATTATTGGAGGAATCAAAAGTATTGGAAAAGTCACAGCACTTTTTGTCCCTTTTATGGCCTTGTTTTATGTTATGAGCGGACTGGCAGTATTATTTATGAATCTTGATTTAATTCCTACCGCTGTTTCCGTTATTGTTTCAGATGCTTTTTCAGGACAAGCCGTTGCCGGGGGCGCAATTGGAGCCGTTATTCGCTACGGTGTGGCCCGTGGTGTATTTTCTAATGAAGCAGGCCTTGGTTCTGCACCCATTGCAGCCGCAGCAGCCAAAACGGATATGCCGGGCCGACAGGCGCTCGTGTCAATGACACAAGTTTTCATTGATACGATTGTCATCTGTTCAATCACCGGAATAACCATTGTCATGGCAGGTTTGTATAAGGATGGTTCAATAGCTGCCGGAGACTTGACTTCAGCATCCTTTGAAACTTTCCTGGGCCCTGCCGGATCGATCATAATTGCTCTTGGGCTTCTATTCTTCGCCTCTTCAACCATTTTGGGTTGGTCGTATTACGGTGAAAAATGTTTTTCTTACCTGTTTACTGCCAAAGCAATTATTTACTATAGAATCGTATTTGTAAGTGCCATCTTTATTGGAGCAGTCACCACCCTTGATATCGTCTGGACGTTTGCCGACATTATGAACGGCCTCATGGCGATTCCCAACTTAATTGGCTTGCTGGGTCTTTCGGGTGTAGTTGTTTATGAAACAAAGAGAATCATTAATACGATCAAGGAAGAAAAACAACAACTGAAAAGAAATTCGGCTTGATTCAATCCCTGTCTTAATATGGAGATCATATTCATAATCTAGTTGACAATCCTTTAAGAGAATGGAATCATTGGATTATCATAATTCAAATCAGGGAGATGACATCGGTGGATTTATCGAAAAACAAGCCGCAAAACATTGAATACATGCTCAACCAAATTACAGAAAAACTTCGCATGGTGAATACGAGTGCGGTAAAAGCAGAGGCGATCAATGAAGAGTTATACGAAGAACTTTGCGAAATCTATGAAATGGTCATGAAAAAAGAACACTTCACTCCAAACGAAATGGAAGCTATCGCCGAAGAGTTGGGAAGACTGCGAAAATAACGCCTTTCTCATCTGCTATTCCTTCCTCAGACGAAACACACCCAAAAGCACGTGCAGCTTTTGGGTGTTTCATTTAATAAAAATCCGGTCTCCGGTCATCGAAAACGGGAATTCTTCCACGAATTTCATCAATTAGTCCAAGATCTACGTTCCCTGTCAGCAGCTCCTCGCCCTCACCGCCCTCGGAAATGACTGTTCCCCAAGGGTCGATGATCATAGAATGCCCCGCAAATATGTTATGAGGGTCGCGGCCAACCCGGTTGCACGCAACGATATAGCTTTGGTTTTCGATGGCGCGTGCCTTTAATAATGTTTGCCAATGATCCAACCTTGGAAGCGGCCATTCGGCAACAACAAACAAGACCTTTGCTCCGTTCAAAACAGGTTTGCGCAGCCATTCCGGAAACCTGATATCATAACATATAAAGCTCCCTGCTTCCTCTCCATCAACCGTAAATCTTGCTTCATCCTCGCCCGCAATAAGATACTTATGTTCATCCATCAATCGGAACAAATGAAGCTTGCTATATTCATGAAGCATTCTTCCATTTTTATCGACAATATACATTGTGTTTTTTACGCCATCTGCTGTTTGTTTCGCAACCGATCCACCTACAATATGAAAGCGATGTTTGACCGCCTGTTCCTTTAAAAATTGGAGCGCGTCTTCACCTTCATAATGGGCAATTTCGTCCAATCTTGTCAAATCATAACCAGTAGTCCACAACTCCGGAAGCACTACGAGCGTGCACTCTTGTTCAGCAGCTTTTTCAAACCATTGTTCAGCCCTTTTGTAATTTTCTTTCGGATCGCCAAATGCAATATCCATTTGGATAAGGCCCACTTTCCACTTCATGAACTGTTCTCCTCCTGTTCATTCTTGCCTGTTCTTTACAAACATACCATTAAGGGGTAACATTTTGAACTATATAGATAAAAAAATAGAATTATCTTAAAAAAGGTGATGGAATGCTTACATTTGAACAATCTCAATTACTGAAACATTTACCGACGCAATTTTTTGCTTCACTTGTGGAGAAGGTTAATCACATTAAAGCCGAAGGACATGACGTCATTAATCTTGGCCAGGGCAATCCAGACAAGCCGACGCCTGTCAACATTGTGGAGCGTTTAAAATCGGCTGCCGACAATCCGAATAATCATCGATATCCGCCATTTAGAGGCAAAAGGAATTTAAAACAGGCTGCCGCGGATTTTTATAAGAAAGAATACGGTGTTGACCTTGACCCCGAAAAACATATCGCCATATTGTTTGGAGGAAAGGCCGGACTGGTAGAATTGCCGCAATGTCTGTTAAATCCCGGGGATGTCATGCTTGTGCCCGACCCCGGTTATCCCGACTATTGGTCTGGAGCCGCGCTTGCCAATGCTAAAATGGAAATGATGCCCCTTATGGAAGAAAATGATTTTCTTCCTTCCTATGACCTTATACATAAAGAAATTGCTGATAAAGCGAAGTTAATGATATTAAATTATCCCAACAATCCGACCGGCGCAGTTGCTGATATCGGCTTTTTCGAAAGAACGGTAGAATTTGCGGCCAACCACCATATTTGTGTCTGTCATGATTTTGCATACGGCGGGATCGGCTTTGATGGAAAAAAACCAGTCAGTTTCCTGCAAGCAGCGGGTGCAAAAGACATTGGCGTCGAGATCTACACGTTATCGAAAACATTTAATATGGCGGGATGGAGAATCGCTTTTGCCGCGGGAAATCCATCTGTTATCGAAGCGATCAATCTACTGCAGGATCACTTGTATGTAAGCCTGTTTGGCGCCATACAAGATGCGGCAGAAGAAGCCCTTTCCAATACGGCCGAAGCCGCAAAGCAAATCAATGATATGTACGAACTTAGAAGAAATGTTTTCATTTCAAGCCTTCATGAAATTGGATGGCATGTCGATGCACCGAAAGGTTCCTTTTTCGCATGGCTAAAAGTTCCTTCCGGATATACCTCAGAGTCATTCGCGGACCTCTTACTTGAAAAGGCCCACGTAGCTGTAGCACCCGGAATCGGCTTCGGCCAATATGGAGAAGGTTATGTCAGAGTGGGGCTCCTTACATCTGAAGAACGTCTTCAGGAAGCGGCAGCACGTATACGTAAGCTTGGAATATTTTAACTCCTACTCATCGAAAATGTACATTTACATTAGTTGCATACTCAAGCTATGATAGCGATTTTTTTAACACAATAGGGGCCGGGACATAAATTGAAAGCTGATTCTATTCGTAAAAATCGTGAGAAGAAAACCGCGTGAAATCAAGGTTTTTAAACTTGATTCCATGCGGTTTGTTTCATGTTTACAGGGTTTTGTCCAAGCCCCTTGCTATTTCGTATTTGCTTATAGTGAATACAAGAGAAAACGGCACCTAAATGCCCGATTGGTTCAACTAACATTCAGTAGGAGCCCTACTGAATGAAGTTTCACTTTATCGTTCTTTTTTTAATCAGCTGATTTTGTTGTGTCACTGGCTCAAGTAGAATGCCGGCATTAACTGCGTCTGCTTATTGCGTTTCTTCGGTATATGGTTGAATGAGCACTTCCACTCTGCGGTTCTTTTCTCTGCCTTCCGCTGTATTATTATCAGCGATTGGTTGAAATTCCCCAAAGCCTTTGGCGCTGAATAGCTGTGGGTCCAAGTTTTCGTTTTCCAGAAGGACTTTCATAAAATTGACCGCCCGCATAACGCTCAATTCCCAGTTTGATTGAAAATTCGAGTTTTTGATCGGAACATTGTCGGTATGGCCGCTAATGATGACGCTTCGCGGCACCTCCATTTCAAGCAGCTTTGCCAACTCTCTACCCGTGTTCTTATCTTCTTCCCGTACGGTATCGCTCCCTGACTGAAACAGTACGCTGTCATTAATTCTAATAAGGAGCCCCTCTGCAGTGAGTGAAGTCGAGAATTTATCTTCGTAACCATTTTTTTGAATAAAGCTTTCCACTTTTTCCCGGATGGCTTCCAGTATTTCCAATTCTTTCTCCATCTCTTGGATAGCCTTTTCAGCGGCTTCCTTTTCTGCTTTATTATAGGCGTCCCAATCGGATGGGACATCCGCACTTTGTTCGCTGTCTTCAACCGGCTGTTGAAACTCGACCGGACCCGTCCCGTTCATGAAGATACCGCTAAACACTTGGGACAAGTGGCTAAACCGTTGGGCATCAACGGAACTAATCGCAAATAACACGATGAACAAGGCAAGGAGCAACGTTAATAAGTCGGCATATGGCAGTAGCCAAGCCTCACTCATATGCTCTTCGTCTTTTCTTCTTTTTTTACGCCTCGACATTTTGGGCCACTTCACTTTCATTTTCTACAAATAAACCTTTTCGTTCTGAAGCTGGAAGATGTGATGAAAGCTTTTGTTCAATGATGCGCGGCGCTTCACCTTCTAATATGGATAGAATGCCCTCAACCATCATTTCCTTCAATTTGATTTCTTCATGCGTTTTTCTCTTTAACTTATTGGCGAATGGGTGCCATAACACATAACCGGTAAAAATCCCGAGTAAAGTGGCGACAAACGCACCTGAAATGGCAATTCCAAGTTCATCGGTATTTTCCATATTGCCCAATGCGGCAATTAATCCGATAACAGCTCCTAGAACCCCCAGTGTAGGTGCATACGTACCCGCTTGGGAAAAAATAGCAGCGCCGGCTGCATGCCGTTCTTCCATAGCATCAATTTCATCCGAAAGGACATCACGAATATAGTCGGCATTTTGTCCATCAACGGCCAAAATGAGTCCTTGTTTTAAAAACGGGTCATCAATCTCGTCCAATCTCGATTCTAGCGCCAGAAGCCCTTCCCTTCTGGCTAATTGGGCCATATCGGAAAACAAAAGAATAAGATCTTTTGGCTTTGGCATATTTTGCTCTTTGAAAATAATTCCGAAAAGCTTGGGTATCCTTTTGATTTCCGAAGAAGGGAAAGCGATAATCACGCTTGCAGCCGTTCCCACCAAGATGACGAGGATGGCAGCCGGATTAATCAACGCTGCTATATCTACTCCTTTTAATATCATGCCTGCCCCAATTGCAATAAATCCAAGGACGACCCCAGTCAATGATGTTTTATCCATTTATTTGCTTCACCCTCAATAATTGTCTTATCCTTTATATCGGACGGTGAAATCAGATGTTAAGTACAAAAATCTAAACGGTTCCTTTATTGGTTAAGTTTTCCATTAAAGGAGCAAGCTGGTTAATTCCATCAATTCCTTTAATATCAGAGGACTGCATCGGAATATATATCTTATTGAAACTGGAAAATTTTTCTTCTATTTCTTTTACATATATTTTTTCTTGCTCTCTTCTCTTTTCCAAAAATGTTCCATCCGCTTCTTCGGGCAATACCCGGTTAATAATGATTCCTCCAACTTTTATATGGTACTTTTCTAAAATGCCCATCGCCTTTTCAGTTTCCAATATCGGGAGGCGTTCCGGATTTAATACGAAATAAAAAGTCGTTTTTTCCGAGTCCAGCAATAATTTTTTTACCATGGAAAAACGGTGCTTCCTTCTTTGCAACAAATAATACACTTGATCAGCCGGCTCTTCTTCCCGAACGCCGGCTATATTGTTTAACATGCGGTTCATTTCCTGAGACTTCTTTCGTTGGGCGAGCATGCCTTCCATCCACACTTCCATCAAATCAGGCAGCGAAAGGAGTCTAAGCGTGTGGCCTGTCGGAGCAGTATCAAAAACGATATGATCAAAGTTTCCCTCGGCATCCAATATAATTGTTACGAGCTCATCAAATAAAGCAGCCTCATCTGCGCCGGGTGAAGCTTTTGCAAAATCAACCTGTCTCTCTACCTCTTTCCACATTTCGGGTGCGGTTAATTTTTCCAAATTGCCCTTCACTTCGTTGATATAACGGTTACTGGCACGTTCGCTGTCCAACTCCATGACGGATAAGCCCGGAGCAATTTGCTGCTCGGAACCGGCATCCACTTCTAGTAAATCCCCCAAAGAATGAGCGGGGTCAGTGGAGACGAGGAGTGTCTTATGCCCTTTTTTGGCCAAAGAAAAAGCAAAGAGGGCGGAGCAGGTTGTTTTACCTACTCCACCTTTACCCCCAAAAAAGGATATGTTCAATTGTCTTTCGTTTTGTTTCTCATTGCGATTGTCTTCTTGCCGGCTATCCCCATTCCTGTTCCTTAACCATCTTAACAACAGCGAAAACCTTCCAGTGGGGATTTTTCCATCCCCATTCTTGTATGCCATTTATGGAAGTCTTCCAGCATAAACGGCATTAGTTCAAGCGTGTAAAAAGAAGCGGGATTGGGTAGGCCGAGCATTTCCGACATAACAAGCAGCTTAAACATATCGTCTCTCCGCTGAATTTCTCGCTGCATCGTTTGACGATATGGAACATAGTACATTTCACGATAGAAATGTTTGATTTCCTTTAAAACACTTTTTAGTTTTTCGACATGTATGTTCATGATTTGACCTCTTTTACGTGTATTATTTGGAAAGCGGAGGAGCGGGTGGAATCCTTGACTGCATTTCCCTTTTTACCGCTGCAAGTCCTTCAAGGATCAGCCAGATATTCAAAGCAAGAATAATCGTTCCAACTATTACGAGCAATGTATTTCCGGCTTGAATATAATTGGCAATGTTAATGACCATGCTGACTGTGGTAGCTGTAACAACAACGATGAGCGGAATGAGCGAGTAAATATAATTTCTTCCCATGCGCCATAACAAAATGGTCAAAATAAGCAGCGACAATCCGGCAGTCAACTGGTTTGTCGTACCAAATAGCGGCCAAAGAACCATTCCACCAGCCCCTGGGTTGGAAGGATCGGCAAGAAACGCGAGCGCAACACAGCTTAAAAAGGCCACGACAGTACTCACATTGGCATTCTTTAACGGTTGAACGTTATATTGCTCACCAATTTCCGATAAAATAAAACGCTGCAATCTCATGGAAGTATCAAGTGTCGTTGCGGCAAATGCCACAATCATGATGGAGATGAATGTCGTTCCAATCACTGGTGAAATTCCCAAACTGGAGAGAAAGTGGCCTGCACCAGTTACAAATGCCGCTGTTCCCCCGGCGCTGGCCGCAGCCCAAGATTCATAATGCTGGCTCCATGCGTCAAAAGTGGCAAACCCGGCGGCCGTCGCCATGATCGCAGCAAGTGCAAGCATCCCCTCTCCCACTGCGCCAAAATATCCGACAAAACGGGCATCCGTCTCTTTATCAAGCTGTTTGGATGACGTTCCCGAACTCACCAGTCCGTGGAATCCGGAAATCGCACCGCAAGCAATTGTCACAAATAATAAGGGTAAAATCGGCGGAGTGCCTGCCGGAACATCCGTATTAAAGAATGGGGCTACAAAATCCGGGCGTGTCACGAACAAGCCCAAGTAAATGATAATCAACCCCAAGAACAGCATGTGTGAGTTGATATAATCACGCGGCTGAAGCAACAGCCATACTGGCAGCCTTGAAGCAACCGCACCATAAATCAGCATAATGATGACCCACCATGCGCCAGGTGACATTCCGAACATCGCCTCCGGCAAAGGGAGGGGAACATTGGCCCCGATTAAAATAAATACAAACAACAAAATAAGTCCGATAATGGAAGGCCAAAGCAACTTCGTTCCCCGTTTGTATACTAGAAAACCTATGGTGATCGCTACGGGGATTTGCAGCCAATATGGCAGAACACTTTCGGGAAATGCAGTAAACAAGTTGGCGATCGTGACAGCGAAAACGGCATTCACCATAAGGAGCAAAAAGAAAATAACCAATAAAAACAAACCTTTTGCCCGTGTTCCGATCACCGAGTTTGTAATGACCCCAACAGATTTTCCTTTGTTTCTAACAGAAGCCCACAACGTCCCAAAGTCGTGAAGCCCGGCAAAGAAAATCGTGCCTAGCGTCACCCATATAAGGGCAGGCCCCCAGCCCCAAATCATGGCAATTGCAGGCCCGACAATTGGGGCGGCACCAGCGACTGAACTAAAATGATGTCCCCAAAGAACAAAACGGTTCGTGGGAACATGATCCACCCCGTCTTTAAACTCATGGGCAGGTGTCACAAAATTCGGATCGAGCCGAAAAATCCTTTCCGACAAAAACTTCGAATAATAACGGTACCCCAAATAAAAGAGAATGAGAACTGCTATCGTCGTTATTGTAGGACTCACTTTCTCCCCTCCTATTTAAAATATTCTGAAAAGATATTATATAACAATAATAGACTTTTTTCAAGCATGTCTCACTTTAACATGCTGTTTCTATACGCTCTCTAAAACCATTGAGTAAAGACGTATTCTTGAAAAAAGCCAGCCTTGACTAAAGGGCAACCTGATTTTAAAGAAAAAACGTTCATAAAGAAAAAACAGCCGGTCCGCAAACAGGCTGGTTAGTCTCCAAAAAACTTCTTTTCTATTTTGTGTTCATACTTTTTGAAAACGGATGAGTTTGTTTTTATACGCTTTTTCGCTAGGAGGCTGTTATAATTCAATAATTTTTCGTTTAACTTTTTCCGTAGTTGTTCTATCTCCAACTCATCTTCGGAACGGCGGATAAGATCCTCGATTGTCATTAACTCTTTTTTAACGTCCATCTCATCCGGTGAAAAGCCGGCATTTTTCATAACGCGGTACGCCATTCTCAATTCTTTGGGAATGCCCTCCAAATTTTCCTCCGGAAGAGGCTTTCCAAAGCCGGGAAGCTCGTCAAATTCACCTTCCTCATATGCCTTGCGAATTTTTTCTTCCGAAATGTTGGTGAACTTGTCCAAAATACAGCCTCCTTTCCCTTCTTATCGTACGAATGATATACCCTTTTTATCCGTTTTTCTTTCGAAGAATACATCACTGCTGGCAAAGCTTTCATCGAAATGATCAAAGCCCCATTGATCATTCCGCAAACAGACTATATCCAACCACTGAAAATATCCAAATCCTCGAAAGAAAGTCACGCTTTTTTCTTTTTGAGACGACGATTGCAAATCCTTCGTTGTAAGATAATAATAACATTAGAAAGCAAGCTCGTACTATTGGCATGTTCAGTGAAGGTTGCCCGCCCCGCATGAAATGGTTCATGCCGACGTTAGCATCTTAGTCTGCGAATCCCATCCCCACTGCCGAGAACAAAAAAGCAAAGCCAGAAAACGTCCTGTTGGACAATTCAGGTAGCCATGCTCGAAAAAGATTACGCTTTTTCTTCGAGTTGCCGCCGAAGCTTTCCTTGTCCTGTCGTTTCGCTTTTAACTGTACTTCCTGTACGTCTTAGAGCCTTTGTAATTGACATCCTTTAGAAAAACACGCGATGTGTCGCTGTCTTTTTCTTGTCCTGCCGGCCCGAACGATCGTGTTTTACTGGCAGTTGACCCCCAAAAAATACTTTTCTATTTTACGATAACTGCCAGTTCATGCGAGACAAATTTATCATTATAAAGAAGGTGTGTTTATGGATAAAAAACAGATTGTTTTCTTAACAGGTGCTGCCCGGGGCATTGGATACGAAGTTGGAAAAGTTTTTGCCGAAAATGGCGCAACAGTTATTCTATCAGATCTTCATGAAGATCACGCTAAAATGGCCGCAACTAAATTGAAAGAGCAAGGGCTGAATGTATTCGGGATCTCTTGTAATGTCAGCAATGAGGAAGATATTGAACAGGCACTAAAAAATACGGTTGATGAATTCGGCAGACTTGACGTTTTAATGAATAATGCCGGGCTTCAGCATGTTTCGTTTATTGAAGACTTCCCAACGGAAAAATTTGAGCAAATGTTGAAAGTGATGGTAACCGGACCCTTTATTGCGATGAAACATGCTCTTCCGGTTATGAAAAAACAGAAGTTTGGCCGCATTATCAATATGTCTTCCATCAACGGTCTAGTCGGCTTCTCGGGAAAAGCGGCATATAACAGTGCAAAACACGGCGTGATCGGTCTGACAAAAGTGGCAGCCCTCGAAGCGGCCGAGTATGGAGTTACAGTCAATGCACTTTGCCCTGGATATATCGATACACCCTTGGTTCGAAATCAACTGAGTGATTTGGCAAAAACGAGAAATATCCCTGTAAACAAAGTACTGGAAGAAGTCATATACCCTCTTGTCCCACAGAAAAGACTGCTGGATGTTTCTGAAATCGCGGAATACGCTTTATTTTTGGCGAGCGACGCTGCCAAAGGAATTACCGGCCAAGCGATCGTGATAGATGGAGGATATACCGTCCAGTAAAATGAAAATGGGCATAAATAATATGTGTCGTGCTGCTTTTTCCTCTTGCCGTCTTTGCATTTTTATTATATAATATCCAAATCGTAATCATTACGATTTACGATGTGACAATCTTTATCCACAGTTATCACCAGAAAGGAAGATTCGTATTTTGAGGGTGAAAATATTTTCTGTAACGGCATTCTTATTGTTCGTATTATTTTTATCCGGTTGCAACGGCGAAGCGGCAGATGATCAAAAGGAACAAAATACTGTAACGGTTTATACAACCATTTATCCCATTGAAGATTTCACAAAAAAAATTGGTGGAGAACATGTCAATGTTAAAAGTGTCTACCCGGTGGGCGCAGATGCCCATACGTTTGAACCGACAATGAAAACGATGATGAAAGTGGCCGATTCCGACTTGTTTATTTACAATGGGGCTGGCCTCGAAGCATTTGTCGATAAATTGAAAAGTTCTTTGAAGGATGAACATGTGACAACCGTTGAAGCAACTAAAGGCATTCCATTCATCGACGGTGGACATGAACATTCGGAAGACCACGAGAATCATGAGAAAACAGACCATCATACAGATCCGCATGTTTGGCTCGATCCTACTCACGCGATCACAATGGCCGAAAACATAAAAAGCGCGCTTATAGAAAAAAAGCCGGACGCAAAAGCCGATTTCGAACAAAACTACGAACAGTTGGCAAATCAATTAAAAGAGATTGATATAGAACTGAAGCAAACAGTGGAGTCGGCGGACCGTAATGTAATATTGGTTTCCCACGCTTCCTACGGCTATTGGGAGCACCGCTATGGAATAAAGCAAATCACGATTACCGGTTTAAGCCCTGAGCATGAACCATCCCAAAAGGAGCTGCAATCCATTATTGAAGAGGTAAACAAACAGGGAATTCCGTTTATTATTTACGATCAAAATCCACTGACAAGAGTAACGGAAACCATACAAAAAGAAACCGGGACAACGCCGCTCACTTTGCACAATCTTGAATACATCACAACTGAAGACGCCAAAAACAACGAAGATTACTTCTCCATCATGAAAAAAAATATTTCCAATTTGCAAAAAGCATTGTCGGAATAACAACTAGCGACGGCCTAATGGCAGATTGACATTTTGTAAGAGAGATACGAAAGTACAGGTTAGCTTTCCACGCATCGTAAGAAATGTACAGAAATACACGTTAGCTGCCACCCCATCGTAAGAAATGTACAGAAATACACGTTAGCTGCTACCCCATCGTAAGAAATGTACGAAACTACACGTTAACTGCCACTCCGTCGTAAGAAATGTACAGAAATACACGTTAGCTGCCATGCGTCCAACCTTCATTTCCATCGTAAGAGACAAGGGCACCGGGCGCCTTACATCCGCCGCGCGTTTTTGACTTGGGTAGGTACCGTAATGGCATATACGGTTTTTTTCAGTCCAACAGCAAGGGATAACTTGATTGGCGCAATAAAAATTTGAATCGAAAATGCATAAAAAAGAGCAAGCGGCTGATGAAGCCGGATCCTTGCTCTTTTCATATATTATTAAACAGCAGTTTTATTAGTTTGCAAGCTCATAGCCGGACCGAAAAATTCATAGCGGATATTGTCTTCGGTGATGCCGAGGTCTGTTAGCATTTGAACGACATTTTTTAAGAACGGAACCGGCCCACATACATAACAAATCGTATCTTTTGTAATATGTTCCTTCAAAAATTCTTTTGTTATATAGCCGCTAAAATGATGTCCTCCAGTTTGATCAAATGGGTGTTCATAGCCGTATAAGAAGCGCCCATGTTCCAGTTTGTCAACCATATTTTTTACCTCGTCACGGAAAGCGTGGACACCTTCGTGTCTTGCTGAATGAATAAATGTAACATCCCGATTTTCATTACTTTTTGTCAAAGTTTCCAGCATGCTCATCAGAGGCGTAAGTCCTACTCCCCCACTGATAAAAGCAACTGGTGCCGTTTCTTCCATATTGAATGTAAAATCACCTGCCGGAGCGCTTGCTTCAATCACGTTGCCAACATTGATTTTTTCATGCAAATAATTGGATACTTTCCCAAATGGTTCCTGGTCAGCTTCCTTTTTAACCGAAATGCGATAATAATCATTTCCCGGAGCGCATGACAAGCTGTATTGGCGATTTAGCGCATATTTTTCGCCGGGGATCTGAAGCCTAACGGTAATGTATTGGCCGGGTTCGAAAGAAGGGAGTGCTGTTCCGTCTTTTGCTTTCAAGTAGAAGGAAGTAATTACATCACTTTCTTTCACTTTATCAATTACTTCAAGCTCCTTAAATCCTTCCCATCCCCCTGGCTGTTCCGCTGATGTTTTGTACATGTCCGCTTCAATGCCAATGAATGCTTGGGCGATCACCCCGTAAGCTTCTGACCAGGCATCGATGATTTCATCAGTTGCTGCATCCCCAAGCACTTCCTTGATCGCACCGAGTAAGTATTTTCCAACAATTGGATAATGTTCTGGTTTTACCCCGAGACCTCGGTGCTTATGGGCTACTTGTACAACTTCGGGAAGGACGTTTTCCAATTGGTCGATATTTTTGGCCGCAGCATATACCATGTTCGCCAATGCGGTTTGCTGCCTTCCTTGAGATTGATTTGCATGATTGAAAATATTCAATAATTCAGGATGATTTTTGAACATATTTTTGTAAAATACTGAAGTAATGGTAACACCATGTACCTCTAACACAGGAGCAGTTGATTTGACCACATCAATCGTTTTTTGGGAAAGTGCCATTTTTCATTCTCCTTTTTTAAAAAGATGTATTTTAAATGTATCTTTAAGTATACAATAAAACATAGCTGACAACTACACAATCCCTTTTTTCGATGTGTAAAAAAGCTGCCATAATACAGACTTATTTTAGTCACATAACATGTATTTTGAATCCATGTTTTGTAATCAAGCTTATTTTTTATAAAAATGATAAAATTAAAATGGGTGATCATGATGAGACTGACAAATTATACGGACTACTCATTGCGAGTTTTAATATATTTGGCTTCCAAAAAACAAGACGAGCTGTCCAATATTACGGAGATTGCGGAAGCGTATGGCATTTCTAGAAACCACTTGATGAAAGTCATTCATGAGCTTGGAAAAATGGGGGTTATTCAAACAATCCGCGGGCGTAACGGCGGCATAAAACTGGCACTACCTCCTGAAGAAGTCAATATTGGGAAGATTGTCAGACAGACCGAAGATGACTTTAATCTCGTGGAATGTTTTGGAGATGGCCCTTCGAATTGTGTTATTTCTCCGGTATGTGGTTTAAAACATGTATTGAATCGTGCCCTCTCCTCCTATTTGGCTGTTTTGGATGAATATACTTTGGCAGATATTATTCGAAATCCATATGATTACCGGGAACTCCTTGGAATCAAATAACGGATGAATTGGTTTGTCCTGCCAATATTGGTATGATAAAAATACATTTTTATCACAAAGGAGAATGTTGTATGAGTCATTTTCAGGAACAGCTGGAAAAATACGCTGAACTGGCAGTCAAAGTAGGAGTTAATATTCAAACAGGACAGACGCTTTTTATTAACACTGCTTTGAACAGCGTTGAATTTATCCGGCTAATCGTCAAAAAAGCATATGAGGCCGGGGCAAAGAATGTCATCGTCAACTGGAATGATGACATCGTTTCCCGTTTAAAATATGATCTGGCTCCAGACGAAGTTTTTCATGAGTTTCCAAAGTGGCGGGCAAAAGAAATGGAAGAGCTTGCTGAGCAAGGTGCCGCTTTTATGTCGGTGGTCTCTTCCAGTCCCGACTTGCTGAAAGGCGTAGATCCGCAGCGCATTGCCAACTTTCAAAAAGCGGCGGGAACTGCTTTGCACAAATACCGCCAATATATCCAATCAGATAAAATAAGCTGGACCGTCATTGCCGCCCCTTCCGCGGATTGGGCCAAAAAAGTATTTCCGGATGCTCCTGCTGATGAACAAATTGATAAACTGTGGGAAGCAATCTTTCAAGCAACGAGAGCAGATCAGGAAGATCCGATTGCTGCGTGGAAAAAGCATGATCAATCGCTCCATGAAAAAGTGGATTATTTAAATAAAAAGCGCTATAAACAGCTTCACTATAAAGCACCGGGGACAGACTTGACGATTGAACTCCCCGAAGGCCATCTCTGGGTCGGAGCAGGCAGCACAAATGAAAAAGGCGATGAATTTATGGCCAACATGCCAACAGAGGAAGTATTTACAGTGCCTCACAAGTTGGGGGTTAACGGTGTTGTAACGAATACGAAGCCGCTCAGCTATGGCGGAAACATTATTGACGGTTTTACCCTTACCTTTGAAAAAGGAAGAATTGTCGATGTCAAAGCGAAGGAAGGCGAAGAAATACTAAAAGGACTGATCGAAACAGACGAAGGCTCCCATTATTTAGGCGAAGTGGCGCTCGTACCGTTCAGCTCCCCCATTTCCCAGTCAAACATCTTATTTTACAACACCCTGTTTGACGAAAATGCCTCGAACCATATTGCCATCGGAAGCGCTTATGCTTTTTGTCTT
This sequence comes from Siminovitchia thermophila, assembly GCF_016909185.1. Lineage (GTDB taxonomy): Bacteria > Bacillota > Bacilli > Bacillales > Bacillaceae_C > Siminovitchia > Siminovitchia thermophila. The sequence continues at coordinate 25,938 of NZ_JAFBFH010000038.1, forward strand.
GAAGGAGGAAAAAACATGAGCCAGGCAGAACTGGAAGCAAAAGGGCTTAATACGAGCATAACCCATGTTGATTTCATGATCGGTTCAGACCAAATGGACATTGACGGCATTACAGAGAGCGGAAAGCGTGAACCTGTCTTCCGCAACGGAGAATGGGCATTTTAAACACCCTATTAGACCTGCCATGACCACCCGCGGATACCCTTATCAGTTATCCGCGGGTATTTTTCTCTTATACGCGGGTATTTCTCCTTATACGCGAGTATTTTCCTCTATACGCGGGTATTTTCCTCTATACGCGGGTATTTTCCTTTATACGCGGGTTTTTTTCTCTATACGCGGGTATTTTTCTTTATACGCGGGTATTTTCCTCTATACGCGGGTATTTTCCTCTATACGCGGGTATTTTCCTCTATACGCGGGTATTTTCCTCTATACGCGGGTATTTTTCCTCTATACGCGGGTATTTTCCTCTATACGCGGGTAGTATTTTTCTCTATACGCGGGTATTTTTCTCTATACGCGGGTATTTTTCTTTATACGCGGGTACACCGCGGTTTGTCTGCTGCTTATTTGCCACCCGCCAAACCGCCAATATGGGCTGCAGCGTTGCTTTCCACCATCCACTGGAAAGCAATGCAAATATTACATAAAAAAATCGGGCTGATATGCCCGATTTCCCAATTCTTTCCACGATCTGTTATGTTTCGTCAATTTATTGCTCTTTGGAAACAACTCTACTTTCGCCTCATTAATAATAATCCAGTTCTGTTTCCCAGTTGTAGCCATCATCCCCAGTAGATTCCTCTTGACCATGGAAACGTATATCTCTCATTCCCGGTGCGCCTTCCTCTGTCTTTCCTTTGACTACTAAACGATCATCCCAACGCCTAATGAGCAATGTGCCATCCGGGTTACATCTGATTTTCTTCGTCAGCTTGTCCATCATGACATCTCCCCCTATCCATAAATTGATTCCTAAAATAAAGAGACAAGAGACGTCCATGGCCGATGAAGGTGCAAAGCATATTTAACAATTCCCGTATTTTTATATACTTAAACTTCTTTTTTGAAAAATTTTTACCTAGCCTGAACACAATGATATAATATGATCAGTTTTGACTACTTAGAGGTGATTAGGATGGTTGAGCAACTTGAAAAAAAGATGAGAGAAACAATAACAATTAAGACAAGCCATGTATCACCGCCTGATACGAATCATCACGGCAATTTATTCGGAGGAAAATTAATGTCCCATATTGATGACGTGGCTTCTATCGCAGCTACCAAATTTGCCAGGAAACCCGTCGTAACAGCTTCAACAGATTCAGTTGATTTTTTTAAACCCATCCGAATTGGAGATGCCGTTACGTTGGAAGCAATTGTCACCAGGAGCGGACGGACTTCGATGGAAGTGTTTGTCAAAGTCGTTTCCGAACATTTATTATCTGGAGAAAAATCCATTGCGGCTTTTTCGTTTCTAACATTCGTTGCTTTAGACGAAAATGGAAATCCGTCCCCTGTTCCAAAAGCAGTTCCCGAATCCGAGGAAGAACGCTGGCTTCATGAAACGGCCCAAACTCGGGCGGCCCACCGTAAAAAAAGAAAAAAGGAAAGCAAGGAATTAGCCGAATTCTTCTCAAAGATTGCATTATAATACAGGCGACCTTAAGCCATGCACATGTCAGTTCCTTATGATGTATGATTATCTTTTTGGATTGACGGAGCCCTTCCGGTCTCCTCTTGCGTTTCGCATTATTGGTTTAACCTTACAACTACTAACTGCCAGAGAAACCAATCGCATTTGATAGCGAACTATCCCTTCGTTAGTATTTTGCGACAGACCGATTATCATTGGCTGGTCGGTAGCTCTAGCTCCAGCAACCAGCCTAAAACAGAAGAACAAAAAGAGCCCGAACGTAAAAGGGACCGGGACAGAACCCTGTAAAAATGAATATACCGCGTGAATTCAAGTTTGAAAACCTGGTAAGTACCTCTTGATTTCACGCGGTTTTATTCTAACGATTTTTACGAGTATCAATCAGCTTTTAACTTGTGTCCCAGCCCCAATTCCATTCATCTCATGCCATACACGTCGACAAGCATCTGAAAACCTACGATAAAAACAACATTCTATTTACCTCATGCCGCTGCCATATACACACTGACAAACATCTGAAAACCTATGATCAAAACAACAATTCTACTTATCTTCTCTTTCCACCAGTGCTTATTACAAATTAGTTAAATTTGTATAACAAGCGCCGGGAAGATCTTCCATAAACCGCTACATTTCAATGCTTTTTAATCTGCATAAGCTGTTTTTCTGTAACAAAGCCGTTCTGCCATAATATGTAAGAAGAATTCTTGTACCAAATTGATTATACTTTTATATATGCAAAGCATGGACTTTATAATAAAAAGGCAAGGTGGTACATATGTTTTCAAATCTTGAAATCGGAATCGATCTTGGCACGGCGAACGTACTCGTGCATACAAAAAATAAGGGTATAGTTTTAAATGAACCTTCCGTCGTTGCAGTTAATGCGGATACGAAGCAAGTAATAGCGGTGGGGTCAGAAGCAAAGGATATGATCGGAAAAACACCTGCTAACATCATTGCTGTGCGGCCATTACGTGATGGCGTTATTGCAGACTTTGATATTACAAGTCAAATGCTGAAGCATGTGATGAAAAAAGCCGCAAAGACGGTGGGTGTTGCGATCAGGAAGCCCGATGTCGTCGTTTGTACTCCTTCAGGCGCCACCTCTGTTGAAAGACGGGCCATCCATGATGCGGTCAAATCTTGCGGAGCGAAAAATGTCCATTTGATCGAAGAGCCTGTTGCCGCTGCTATCGGAGCGGATCTTCCAGTTGAAGAACCTGTCGCAAACGTCATTGTCGATATCGGCGGGGGCACCACGGAAGTCGCCATTATTTCGTACGGCGGAGTCGTTAATTGCAACACGGTCCGCATAGGCGGAGACCTCTTGAATGAAAATATTATCCAGCATGTGCGGAAAGGATATAATTTACTGATTGGTGAAAGAACAGCGGAAAATATTAAAATAGAAATTGGTTACGCCTTGATTGAACATCCAGAACAAACAATGGCCGTTCGCGGTCGCGACCTCGTTACAGGTTTGCCAAAAACCATTACGCTTAGGTCAACCGAAATTCAGGAAGCCATAAAAGAATCATTGCTTCATATTTTAGAAGCAATCCGGGCCACACTGGAAAATTGTCCGGCGGAATTGAGCGGTGACATTGTTGACCATGGGGTCGTTTTATCCGGTGGCGGAGCCCTGTTAAACGGCATGAAAGAATGGCTTAGTGATGAAATCATCGTTCCCGTCCATATTGCCCCGAATCCGCTCGAATCAGTGGCTGTCGGAACTGGCCGGGCCTTGCGATTTATTAATAAATTGCAAACAACTGGAAAATAAGAGTAACACTACGAAAATAGGAAACAACCATGGACGGAAATCAACTTTCCGTACCATGGTTTCGTTCCATAGTTCCGTAACATGGTTTCTATGCGTTATACAGTCTCCCCTTGAGTGGTTTCTGTTTCTTCTTTCGCGCCTCTCAAATCATATGTCCCTCCGACCAGGCTGTCATACGTATTTTTGCCGGAAAGGTTTTCCAAAAGTTCCTTCACATCGATTCCCGAAGATGCTTTCAGTGTCTCCTGCATCGTGGCCATCAGATTTGTGGCGTACCCACTCACTTTGTTCGCTCCGCCATCACCGCCTGCGCCTGTATCAACAACGGTAATTTTATCAATATTTCCAAGAGGGGCGGCGACTTGTTTGGCATATTCAGGAAGCATTTTCAAAACCATATCGAGAACTGCCGCCTGTCCGTATTGTTCGAAAGCTTCCGCCACTTTGCGTTTTGCTTCCGCTTCGGAAATCCCTTTCAGGCGGATCACTTCGGCTTCGGTCTCCCCTTTCGCTCGCTCGGCATCCGCTTTGGCGATTCCATCTAGCCGAACGCGCTCAGCATCTGCTTTAGCGGTAGCTTCCACCCGATATTTATGGGCATCCGCTTCAGCAATTTGTCTCATTTTTTCGGCCGTCGCTCCTTGCTCAACCGCATAACGATCGGCATCTGCTTTTTTCTTCACTTCAGAATCATACTGACGTTCGCGTCTTAAAATTTCTTTTTCTTCCAATTCTATTTGCTTTTGACGTTCAATAATTTTGATTTGCATTTCTTGTTCGGTTACTTCCTGCTTGGAGCGGGCAGATTCAAGATCATACGCTTGGTCCGCGCTCGCCTTGGCAATCTCTTGCTCGCGCCGAAACTCGGCCATTTTCAATTGATTGATTTTTTCCGCTTCAGCAATCTCCGTCGCCCTTTCAAGCTCCGCTTTCTTTGCTTCTTTTGCCGCTTCCGCCCGCTTAATCCGCGTTTCTTTTTCCGCGTCGGCCGTTGCGATATCCGCGTCCCGTTTTACTTGGGCGATTCGGGGTTTTCCAAGTGAATCCAAGTATCCATTTTTATCGCGAACTTCTTTGATAGTAAATGAGACGATGATCAATCCCATTTTGGCCAAATCTTGTGAAGCTACCCGCTGTACTTCCTGGGAAAATTTGTCGCGGTTTTTATAAATTTCTTCGACTGTCATGGAACCGAGGATGGAGCGGAGATGTCCCTCCAATACTTCTTTCGCTTCATTTTCGCGCTCTTCTTTCGTTTTTCCCAAAAATTGTTCAGCGGCGGTTGCGATCTCGCTTATGGAGCCGCCGATTTTAATGATCGCCGTTCCATCTGCCATGACCGGCACGCCTTGCTCTGTATAAACTTCAGGTGTTGTTACTTCAAGTTTGCTCGATAAAAGGCTTAATGGTTGGGCCTGTTGAAAAACAGGAAGGATAAAAGCTCCTCCGCCACGAATGATTTTAATTTTATTACCCGCATCATCGACGTGAACATTTTTCCCTCCCAAATAGCTTCCTGTTACAATTAAAGCTTCATCCGGACCCGCCGTACGGTATTTCGTGATGATGATAGCAAGCAAGGCAACCAGTATGAAAATAACAATGCCGACAACAATCCAAACGCCAACTCCCATTACTTTATTCCCCCTTTATGTAAAATTTTTCTTGTAAGGAACAACATATAAAACACCATTCTTTACTTCAACGACAAGCACTTCAGTTCCTTCTGGAATTGCAGCAGCTTCCTCAAAGCTGGCTGAAGGCTTGGAAATACTTCCGCTGTAACTGTCGATAATGACTTCCCCGTATCCTTCTTTCGGTATAGGAATGATTGTTTTCCCGATTCTTCCCTCTAATGATTGTTCCGTATAACTTAACGATTGTTCAGCAGAAGATAGTGGAATCAGTACAAATACGTTAAGAAGGGTATCCAAAAGCAGAGCGGCAAAAGCGGCAATTCCCACAATCAGCATGCTGTTTAGAGGCGTGGTCGTTTCGAGAATATATCCTCCGGCTGAGAAAAAAGTGATAAAAGCAAAGATGAGAACAGGGTGGAGAAAAGGGGAAACTTCGCCAATTCCTTCCAGCACATCTCCAAATAATAAATATAAAATGCTTAGACTTCCTGAAACGATTAATAATATTAAATAAACCGTCTCGATCGGCATACCAAAAAGAGTCATCGACACTCATTCCTTTTATCATATTTTATTTTTTTGAACATCCCACCTTTTCTATCATTCCGATAATCTATATACGTAATTGATTAGTCATTCGTTTCATTTTTTGCAAAAGTTTTTATTTTTCCTCATGAAAATTTGTGGAGTGACGATTTTCTTTGAAACTCTCGTCTGCACAAGCGGACGAGCAAATAAACGAATGGCGTATCAAAAATGGCCATTACAAATTTAAAGGAATACTGGGTCAAAATAAGCCCGGCGAGTGCCCCGACAGGCATCGTTCCGTAAAAGGCAATTGTAATAAAAATAGTTGTGTCTACCAGCTGACTCGTCATCGTTGATGCATTGTTCCGAATCCAAAGACCTTTATCCCCGTGCCGTTCTTTCAACTTGTGAAACAATGCCACATCCAAATTTTGGCTGATGAGAAAGGAAACCAAGCTGGCAATCGTAACGCGGAATCCAGAAGTAAAAATGGCTTCAAACTCAGCTTGATTTTGATAAAAAGGTGCCGCGGGCAGCTTGATCGCGACATATATAAAAATAACCGCCAATATTTGCGTAATAAGACCCGCCATCACTGTTTGCTTTGCAGCTTCCTTTCCATATACTTCCGTAATCGTATCGGTAATCGGATAAGTAAAGATATAAATGATCACAGCGGCCGGCAGGACGACCCAATTTCCAATGCTAATCAGTTTTACCGCCAATATATTGGACAAAACCAACAGGCCGACAAACGCTCCGTTTAAATAAAAAAGCATTTTAGCGGTTATCCACTTTTTCAGGATACATATCGTGATTCATCAAGCGATATTCGGCCATTTGTTCGTATTTCGTGTCCGGCCTTCCATAATTGCAATAAGGGTCGATCGAAAGCCCGCCCCTTGGCGTAAACTTCCCCCACACCTCAATATATCGAGGATCAAGCAATTGAATCAAATCGTTCATGATAATGTTGACACAGTCCTCATGAAAATCTCCATGATTCCGGAAGCTGAACAGATACAATTTTAACGACTTGCTCTCCACAATTTTTGTATCCGGAATATAACTGATATACAACGTGGCAAAATCCGGCTGGTGTGTCTGAGGGCACAGTGATGTAAATTCCGGACAGTTAAATTTAATAAAATAGTCGCGGTTTACATGCAAATTATCAATCGCCTCCAACACTTCCGGTGAGTAATGAAATAAGTATTTCGTTTCCTTGTTTCCCAAGAGCTTCAAATCTTTTAAACGATCTTCCTGTCTTTCAGTCATAAAAAAAGCCTCCCTAAATAGTTTTTGGGAGGAGGTTCAACTTATGGGCAAAAAATAAAGCCATATCTAACTGATATGGCGATTCTTATTAGCCATAGTTTTTTATAGAGGGTTGACGCTATGAACCTCTCCCAACATATCTTCCAACATCATACAAAATGCAAAACAGAACGTCAAACTTTTTTTTCACCATCATTTTCTGTAAAATGAATTTATATTTCAATCCAATATTGCCTTAGGAGGGAAGATCATCATGTCCTTATTAAATGAAATCCTTAAATACAACCAAACATTTATTGAAGAAAAAATGTACGAAGCTTATGCAACAACAAAATTCCCAGATAAGAAACTTGTTATTTTAACATGCATGGACACGCGCCTCGTTGAATTGCTCCATAAGGCAATGAATATGAAAAACGGTGACGTAAAAGTGGTAAAAAATGCGGGAGCTATTCTCACCCATCCATTTGGAAGTATTATGCGGAGCCTGCTTATTGCCGTTTATGAATTAAAGGCGGATGAAGTTTATGTCATTGGTCATCACGATTGCGGCATGAGCGCTATCGAAAGTGATCAAGTTCTAGAGAAAATGAAACTTCGCGGCATTAAACAGGACACATTGGATATTATCCAAAACGCCGGCATCAACCTGGATGAATGGCTGACAGGGTTTGACAGCGTGGAACAAAGCGTTGAACACAGTGTCAATATGATTCGAAATCACCCATTAATGGCGGGTGAAATTCCGGTTCACGGGCTCGTGATTGATCCCGTTACAGGCAAGCTTGATTTGGTCGTCAATGGTTATGAGAATGTAAAAGCCAATGACCAAACATAATGGATTAATGAAGCGGTTTGCCACTGATTTCCTGCACTGCAAACGGATAATCGTAACAAACCATATAAAGCTCCATTAACTCTTCAACACTCGGCACCTTTGGATGATTGGCCGGACTGCCGCTGTCAATCGCATCCTTCGCCATCTTGGCCAAGGATTGTCTGAAGGTCCCCTCTTCTATTCCCCAACTTTTCAGGTTGGGAATGTCCAGCCGGGCACAAAGCTTTTTCACCGAGGCAATAGCCACTTCAGCCGCCTCTTCATTGGTGAAGGCTTTGTCCCTTTCAAAGATTCTTCCCAAATCTGCGAGCCTGTCAACGCAGGCATCTTTACTGTACTCCAATACGGCCGGGAGAAGCATGGCATTGGAAATGCCGTGCGGAACATGAAACAAGGCCCCAATCGGCCGGGACATGCCATGAACCAAACAAACCGAAGCATTGGAAAAAGCAATCCCAGCCTGCAAAGAACCCAAGGACACCTTTTCACGTGCAGCGATATTGTCCCCTTCGCGATAAGCGCTTTCAATATATTCCACTATCAGTTTCATCGCCGACAACGAATACATATCTGTCATGGGATGCGCTTTTTTTGATAAGTATGCTTCAATGGCGTGACTTAAAGCATCTATTCCTGTAGCGGCTGTCACATTTTTCGGTGATGACACCGTTAAAATAGGATCGACAATGGCACACGCAGGCATAAAAGCCGGCTGTTTTATCATCATTTTGACGTGGTTGGAAGTATTCGTAATCACTGTCGCATCTGTTGCTTCCGAGCCTGTACCGGCTGTCGTTGGAATGGCGATATGGGGCACGGGCGCATTTTTTGCAAGCTTCTTTCCACCCATGTAATCCCCAATATTGCCCCCGTTTGTTGCCAAAACGCCGACCGCTTTCGCTGTATCAATGCAGCTGCCTCCTCCAAGGGAGACAATAACGTCACAATCGTGAGCGATGTACAGTTTGAGCGCCTCGGTCACGTAGCGATCAGTCGGCTCAGAATCGATATCGAGATATAAAACACTGGATATTTCGGAGGATGTCAAATAATGCCGGCATTTTTCCACATTTCCGAGCTTTTCCATGATCCTATCACTTACAATAAGTGCTTTCTTTCCTCTCTCTGCTGTTAGTTCACCCACTTTTTCAAAAGCATGGCTTCCGTAAATAATAACAGGCGGCATGGAAAAGCTTGCGTATGTATACATCTACCTTCCTCCCTGAATTTGAATATATACTGAATATTTTAACCTTTCTCACAAGAAAAGCGCAAGTGGCCGTTTAGCGAAGTACCGGGAACATAGGCAATGACATCAAACGGGTGGGTTAGGCCCATAAGATTTGGAGCATGCCGACGGGGCATTCTTAGTTTGGGAGCCTTTAAACTTCACTGATAAGAAACGAAAACAGAGCTCAAGATCGAAAGCGGTCTGTTGGCAAGGCCCAGCAGCAACGTCCACAAACAGCTTGCGCTTTTTCTCGTACGATGATGATGTTGTTCCTAGCTTTCTTTGACAAGTCGAGTCGCTTGCACTCCTGCACTAGTACGTCAAAACGACTTTGTGATCGACACCCTTGAAAAATATGCTGAAGCTGGGAAACACCAGGCTGTTGTTGTACGAATAAAATCCAGACTTTCCCATTGTAAATAAAGAAAAAGCCGGAGGCTGCTCCTCCGGCTTCTATTTTAATGAAAATCAACATCGATTTTGTTTCTGTTTTGACCGTCATCTTGCATTTTCGGCATTCGAATTTCGAGTACCCCATTTTTATAGGTGGCTTTTGCATTGCCCTCCAACGATACCGGTGACGGCAAAGGGATCGTCCGCTGAAAGCGACCTGTAAAACGCTCCTGCTTGTGCATTCTGTCTTCCTTAATCTCATTGGAGCGTTGGATGATTCCGCTGATCGTCAGCGTGTTCTGATCATTGATATGAATCTGGACATCATCTTTCTTTTCCAGCCCGGGAAGATCACATGTGGCTACCACTTCGTTTTCCGTTTCATACACATCCACTTTCGGTATGCCGAACTCCCTGTCCATCCCAAAGTCCGTCGAAAATAACCGATTTAAATCTCTCCTCATATTGTCCAGTTGGCGAAAAGGGTCAAATGGTACTAAAGACATTTTTCCATCTCCTCCCATGTTAGTTATTCATGGAAAAAGGCAGAGAGCCTTTCAATTCTCTTTTACCCGATGTCAACACAAATGAAACATAAGAAATGATCGTTCAGTTAGTAAAATACATAAAGGCCGTTAAACAGTTCGATTGATTTTTTAATGTTAAAATGATTTACATGAATAGCGATCGGACGCTTTGCTTTGCCTTGTATAAACTTCAATTCCACGTTTCCTACCTGAAGCAAAATGGCCTCTTTCTTGTAAAACTCATCTAAAACAACAGATGGTTCCGGCGATTGCAGCAATTTTCCCCAATGAGCAGCGTACTCTTCAGGTGATGGGACAGCATAATCAATTTTGTTTACGTGTAAATGTTGCTGTTTTTCCGGGATCATTCCCCGCTCAGAAAATTCTTTGAACCTGTCCGAATCATCCTGTTCCCATTGGATGAAGAAGGGATAGCGGACCGTGAAAGATGGAGTTTCCACAAACATCATTTTCCACCGCAACATCGTTCCGTCTTCTCTTATCCGTTCCGCGTTTACTATTTCTCCGGGTGTAAAACCTGAAGCAACGAGCCGTTCACGAAGCGATAGTAAGTTATGCGTTCTAAAACAGATCGTTCCGAATCCTTCCCCTTTCTGTAAATCTTCGTTCATTTGTTGTATTAAAGGATTGCTGGAAGTTCGAGCAATCGCATCATGTTCTATCGCCAAGTATTCCACATATGAAAGCCCGAAGTAGAGCAAACTGTTCCAGCTTCCCCATTGAAGATGCGATCCCCCTTTCACAGCATGAAGACCGTGTTTCTTCCATTCAAAAATGGCCGCTGACGGATCGCGGTCAATAAAATGAACGATATGGTCAAAAACCAATGCAGCCATTGAATCACCATTCCTTTACTTTTTTATCATTGTATCAGAGTTTATAAGGACAGATTGACGACGAGAGAAAGCTTAAAAGAGATACAATTACGAATTGCTGGCTCCTCAAAATCCACAAATCCTTGATGTAGCGCCGTTTTTTGATGCGTCCCTTTCCCAATCTTGTACCGCCACCTGCTATCTATACCGGAACAATGTGCTTAGGCTCTGTATCATATCTCAAAACGGACTCATTACCGCAGGCCAGAGTATATTCGCAACCAAATAGGCCATTATACATAATCTCCTTAAATAGGCTTGATCATTTTATAGCAACCTCGCTGGCAATAAGCCTACCGTACACAATTTTTGAAATGGCCTATATATCCTCTTCAGTAATATCATTGGATTGTTAAGGGTATCGTTTCTGATTGATGATCCCATTTTATGGTTGCTTTAATATCCGAATTCTTGCTTACGTCAGTACACCCACTATACGGTAACGTAAAAACGCCATTTTTCTCTAATGGAACTGTTCCTGTTGAACGATAAATAGAGTACTCCAACACCTCTGGAATAGATCCGTTCCCAACATATTTAATGTATCCACTGCTTACTCGACAGCCATTTTTTTCATTCACTTCATAGTGTATACTCCAATTGTCACTTGCCCCCACAAAAGTAAGTGGTTTCTGTTTATAAGCAAACAAAAATATGTAAGCAAATAAAGTGAAACTTCATTCAGTAGGAGTTTTCTTCTATCTCCTACTGAATGTTAGTTGAACCAATCGGGCATTTAGGTGCCGTTTTCTCTTGTATTCACTTAAGATTTTGAAGTGGGAGGCTTACGGCACCTTACATGCGGGATAAAGTGAAACTTCATTCAGTAGGTGTTTTCTTCCATCTCCTACTGAATGTTAGTTGAACCAATCGGGCATTTAGGTGCCGTTTTCTCTTGTATTCACTCAAGATTTTGAAGTGGGAGGCTTACGGCACCTTACATGCGGGATAAAACGGAAACAACGAGAAAAATGATCAAAAATGTAACCTTGATTTTCATTTACAACATCCTTTTTTATTCGCGAAATAATTTGACTAATCCCTTAAGATTTATATTGCATTAATAGTACGATTATTTCCAATAATTAGTTTACAAGAATGTTTTTAAAGAAAGGAGTAGACAAAAATTATAGATAGTTGTCGATAAGTTACCCCTTTAAGTGATTCAACCAAAAGGAGTGTGATTCATTATGAAATTCCGCTGAATATAATCATCTTCTCATACATTTCTTAAACAATGGCCCGTTTGTTGGGTAATGCCGCCCTCTTCATTTTATCTAGTCTCTTTTTTCTTCGAGAAAACCACGCAAAGAATCTCCTGCTTTTTTCTCTCCGGCAGCCACGCTCGTTCCCTGACTTCCAACAACAATTTTTTGTTTCCAATCATTTTCTTTCAATGATGGTGCGAGCTTCAAATCATGTTGCTTTAGGTTGCTTTCAATCAGGGTTTCGTTGCTCTGGCATTTGTTGAAGCTGAAGAGCATGTTGTTTTTGCCTGCTCTTTCTGCCGGTTGTCACCACATTTTTATCAAAGTCTTAACGTCATTACTTTGTTTAGGGGCATGACTGGGATCCGTTATGGCATCATGAACCAGTGTCCCTTTTGCTCCGCTCTTCCGATCATCTTTGCGGCAAATTCAAGCTTCATGATCATTACAGTTGTCCATTTCACAGCGTGACTCCATATGATGTTTGCTTCCATTATCGGGCAAAGTTATAATAGGAGTAACATACGTCTTAGAGAAAATCACAATCTATAATAATGAATTTGGAGATGGAACAATGGGATTTGTTCAAATAACAAAAAGGAATATCGAATCCGAACATATATGCTGCGCATTAGGGGCAAAACAGTACGAACACGCAGTAAGTGAGAAAAAGAAGTGGCTGACAGAACGAATGGAAGAAGGATTAGTTTTTTACCGTTTAGATGAGCGTGCAAAAGTATTTATAGAATACTTGCCTGCTGAAATGGCATGGGTTCCTATTGGTGCACCAAATTATATGTATATCAACTGCTTGTGGGTTTCAGGCCGCCATAAAAATAACGGATATGCCAAGCAATTGCTAGCACATTGCAAAGAAGATGCGATTAATCGTGGCATGGATGGGATTGTGCACATTGTGGGAAAGAAAAAATATCCATATTTAAGCGATAAACGTTTCTTTGAACATATGGGTTTTGAGTTGGCGGACCAAACAGAACCTTATTTCCAGTTAGTGGCATTGAGATGGAATGAACAAGCTGTTTTACCTTCTTTTAAAAAACAACTAAAGACTTTCTTCGATGACGAAGGCATATCCATTTATTACACCGCTCAGTGTCCATTTGCTGTTGGCATATTGGACGAGCTGGGAAAAATAGCAGAAAACAAAGGAATCCCTTTTAAAACTGTTAGGATAACCACTAAAGAGGAAGCACAAAATGCACCGACAATCTGGACAACATTTGGTTTGTTCTATAATGGAAAATACATTACACACGAAATCATCAGTCCAAACAAATTTGACAAATTATTAACAAAACTATTAGCAGCCGGCTAGTCCATAACCGACCAATAGAAGATTTGAAGATCATATTATATAAAAAAACCGCCTGCAATATTATACCGCAGGCGGTTTTTGATCAGCCACTTTTTTGTTGATCAGAAGGTAGCTCATCTATTTTTTTGGAATCTTCCGAATCTAGCGCACCGCCAAGGAAGTATATTAAAAATACGGCGATAACACCAAGAAGGATAGACAAGCCAATGAGTACGCCCAGTTGCATAAACATCTCCTCCACCCATACATTGTCCGCTTTTCATCTGCGCACAACTGAAAAGCAAGGATGTACATCCTTTTCCGTTTGTCTATTTTATAGTATATATCATTTTGGACTTTTCAACAAAGATAATGTGTATTATAATAGAAAAGGTCATTTATGAATAACAACTTGGCTCCGTAGCTCAGAGGATAGAGCGTCGGTTTCCTAAACCGTGCGTCGCAGGTTCGATTCCTGCCGGGGCCGCTAAATAGCGTCATATCAAGGTTTATAAGCCGGTGAGGCATCCGTAAGGCTAGACGGAGGCACACGGTTTACACGTCGATTAGAAGGCGAACAAAGACGCCTCTTTCGTTATCTCTTATTACGAGATTAAACGGAAGGGGCGTTTTTTGTTGTCTGAAAAAGGACGTAAAGGCAAACGTATTGTTAGCCGCAGGACTGATCCGAAGAAGCCGGCCGAATATGGTATGACAATCGAGCAGGCTTTCGATTACTTCGTCACGTTAAAGAAAACGGAAGGACTACGACCTCGTACAATGGAAGATTATCCGGTATTGTTCGAATACTTTACTGAATGGCTGGCCGAGGCTTACCCCGATGTAACTTATATAGACGACATAACAACCGGGATGATTCGGGAGTATTCCGTTTATCTAAGTGAAGAACGCTTCAACGATAAAACGGGCGGTTACGGCCTATCACCTTATACGGTTAATATTCGAATACGTTTCTTAAAAGTATTCTTTCGAGCGCTATTCACGGAGGAATTGATCGACAAAGATCCGGCAGCAAACGTTAAGTTGATGCGCGTCGACGAGGATACGTTCGAGCCATTGACCGATAAAGAGATATTAAAACTATTAGACGCACCCGACGTTCGGGAATACGCGCAATTTCGAGATAAGGTCGCTATGAGTTTGATTTTGGATACCGGTATGAGAGTAAACGAGGTATTTTCCTTAGAGGTTTCCGAGATTGATTTTAAAACACGTTCGATTATGCTTCCGGCATCGAAGAATAAGAACCGAAAGCCGCGGATCATTCCGCTATCGAATACCGTTTTAAAATTACTGCTCGAATTAATCACTGAAAATAAGGTTCATTTTGATAGCGAGTATGTATTTCTATCTAATTTCGGAGAGAGGTATAATTCGAATTCTTTCCGGTCGCGTCTGCGAATTTATAAAGACTTGGCCGGCATAGAAAAGCGAGTAAGCCCGCACGCCTTACGGCATCAGTTTTGCCGCGATTATATTATGAACGGCGGTGACATATTTACGTTACAGCGTATTGTCGGTCATGCCGATATACAGACGACGCGAAAGTATGTACAAATGACGGGCGTAGATATACAAAGTCAACATTCGCTTTATAGTCCGATTGTCCGATTAAGAAACAAACATCGATAAAATAAAAAAGCCCTCCGCAGACTAGACTACGGAAGGCAGCGCGCACACCCGCACCAACGGGTTCGCAATATCATTAAGTTATCGTTAGTATATCTAAAAAAAGACAGATATGCAACGTTTATTTAAGTGCGCGCTGTTTACCGAACATATGTTTCTAGTCTGCGAGGGGCTTCCGGAAGGAGTCCGCTAAGTATGCGCTATTTATCCGATTATCAAACATTCGAAAATAAGCAGCAGTTAAACGACGCGATAGCCGAGCATTTAAGCCGCCATACATACGAATTGAACGATACGGCTCGCGATGTCCTTATGATGCTTGCGCGTTACAGCGTCAAGTATCCGGGCGTGGCTCACTTAAAAACGGCTACAATCGCGGCAGCCATAGGCAAGACTGGCCGTACTATTCGGCGTGCAATTGCGAAGCTGATCGAGTTTAATATCATCGAAAAAGTAACGGTCATGCGCGTAGTTTCCGGCGGCTATGGTGCGAACATTTACCGCATATTGCCTTATGTTGTCCAGTCGGAGTTGTCCACTCGGTCTAGCGACGTAACGCCTACGGAAACAAGCGTTGAGCCGTCCGAAAATGAGAACGAACCTATTACTTATTTAAAACTAAATAATAATCTTACAGATACGTATTCGGACGAGCCTAAGCCGTTCTACGTCCGTTTTAAAGCGTTCATAAGCCAAACCATTGGCGAAGGCAATCAACGCCTAATAAGTCGCTTGTATGGCGTTTACAAGGCTCACAGCACGCCTTTATTGCGCGGTAATGCATTCGATAAGGTAGACGTAGAACAGGTCGGCTATAGTGCGTTACATGTCGCTGTCATGGCGTCAAAGACGAAGAATATCCGCAATTTGCCGGGCTATTTTAATGGCGTACTTGATCGGATGCTAGATAAGCTATACTTCGAAGAAATGGACGAGCTAGGCGGACTGCATATGCCGTGGTAGTTACTCAAGTACCGACCTAAGTAGCGTTACTTCAGTAATTGGCGGATTAAGCACGCCCTTATGCGGTTTATTAAATGTGTTTAGTATGTAAAAAAGACGGACCAGCCGAAGCCAGCCCTTAATGCGAAGGTAATTTATCGGTGATAGGCAAAAGGGGATATACCCAGCGCACCAGCGTTTTATTATTTCCGTTTAGCCATATCCTTACCAAACTCACTTTGTCCGCTCGTCGGCGTAGCCATTTCGAATTTACCTAACTCGCCTTTTGCTGCGCTTAGTTGCTCGTCCTCATGTATAAAATAAGGACTTCCTATGCCCGATAATACGTGTTCTCGGAGCGGGCGCACCGAATGTTTTACCGGCTTTGTCTGCGCTTCAATTTCGTTAGCTTTCCGTATTGCTTCCGCTTTTTCTTTCTGTAATCTCGACATTTCACCGGTAATAGCTTCGTCATTATGAACGCCCGTGGGCCGGGCCATATCGAATAGCTTACGGTCGAGTTCTTGCGCTTGCCCGCGCAGTCGCTCTGATTCACGCTTTAACGAAAGTTCGAGCGGACTTATCGCTTCGTTGACTTCGTTCTGCAATTTAGAACATTCGGAAACTAAAGAGTGGTGATCCGCCACTAGCTTTAAATATGTTCGCTTTGTTTCTTCGATTTTCTTTCGAAGTTCTTCGTCCTCTTTCTGTTTCTTCTCGAATGTCTGCTCGGCTTCCTTTCGTATCTTTTCCGCGAACGGCAAACACTCCTGCGGATCATGCTCGATTTTAGCTTTCCGTTGGTACTCCGTGATTTCTAGCTTACGTTTGGTACTCGCGATTTCCTTGTCCACTCTCTCGAGTTTCTTTTCGTCGCCGTCGGCAAGCGCGCCTAGTCTGTCGTTATCCAACTCCGCTAATTTGTCTTTTAGTTCCGTCTCTTGCTTCGTCATTTCTTCGTAAGATTTCTTTTTCGTCTGCTGCCAATCGTAAAATTCCCGAAGTGATTTTAACATTAATTATCGTCCTCCATCGCTTGTAATCTCGTCTGAATAGCCATGATGTCCGCAAGTTTGCGGTTGTCTTTGCGTGGAATCGTGAAGTTATAGCCCGTTTCCCTTTTATATTCCGCCTGCGCCTCGGTTTGGTGTACATCGTCTGTCAATTCTTTTAGCGCCGCCTGTAATTCCGCCTTCGTCATATAGTCCAGCGGATTAACGGGCTTGTTTGCTTCGTAATCGCCCTCGCTGATTTCCGTCGATATCTGCGTTAAACGAGAACTAGCCGCCTTGTACTCGCTGTCTGTTACGTCGCGAAATGGGCGTGGTGTATTATCATATCGTCTAATTATCGCCATTGTATCGAGTTTTTCACGCTCTAGTTGCGCCCGCTTTACCTCCCATTGTTCTTTTTCCTGTGCTTTTCTTTGCTCCGCTTTTTGTACGAGTTCTTGATATGCCATATTTTTTAGCCTCTTTTCTTTTAATTAATTCGATAAAGTGACATCACGTCAAACTTGCCGTCTTTTAGCTTTACCTTACTTTTCTTCGCCTGCTTCGTGGTTTCCTTTTCGGCTGACTTAGTTGTTTCATTAATTATCCTCGCTTTCAAATTTCTAGCTCGCGCTCGCACCGCAGTAAAGTCCAGTTTGCCTACGTTTAGATTAGCGCCTTTTAAGTCGGCCAGTTCTTCAATATCGCGCCAGGCATAGCGAATAGCCGTATTATCACGCTCGCCCATTTCCTCGACAATCTCGCGAATCTCCGCGGATACCTCGTTCTCATTCCCGATAAATTGCCAGCTACCGAGATGCTGATTGCCTTTCTTGGCGTCCATCCCGACGAATAAAACGCCATTAGAACTATTGACCGAATAAGCAACGAGGAACACGGTTGGCGCGGTATCTTGCTTATATTGGGCGCCGGTGTAATGCTTGCCGTCCTTCATGACTTCGATACTGGCTGCTGGCTCCGCATGTCCGATCCGCTTTATCGCTTCGTCGTAGCCCTGCCCGATAAAATAAACCTCGCCGGAATCATTGCGGACAATGTAGCGCTCGTTGGCGTCTATTTCGATAATTGCCCGATTGTCCCGGAACATTGGAGCGAGATGGCCATTCCGACTTTCCCTAAATTGGCGAATATGACTTTCGGTTTGATGCGAGATTGACTTTTCCTCATAAACACAAAACATTCGCTCACTCCTTCGAAATTAAAGGCTTGAATAGGCGTACTTGGTTTCTGTCCGCTATACCTTCGACCGCAATAATTCGTCCTTCGTCGTCAACTTCCGTCCGATGAATTGCAGCCCGTTCGATTAACTGCCGAATATGAGGCGGGTATGTTGAGTAAACCCGCCAATGTCCCGCGGCAACATCGTATAGGTAAAGCGTCTCTTGCTCCGGTTTGGAATAATAACTCAACTTACCGCCAACCTTTCCGCTGCCTTATCGCACCATCTACTAAACTCTTCCATTACATATTCAGCGTATCGTTGGGTAAAATCTCGAGTGATTTCTTCGACTGGCTGACCGTTTACAAGCGCGAGATAATGGACAAGTTTCACGAACCGTTCGTCGGTAAATTGGTCGCCTCTCTTCTCGAAGAAGAACGCAATTAACGGCTTGTTTCCTTTGCTCGAGTTATCAGAAGGGCATGATAAGACGAGATTCGAAATGTGATGTCTGCCTCCATCGCTAACCGGTATTACATGGTCGATATGATGAGCGCGCCCGTTTTCGTCCTCTTTTGTTCCGCAGTAGATACACTCTCCGTCGAAAGCCATATAAAGCGCCTGTAACTCTTTGCGTGTTACCTCTAAAGGGATTCCGTCCTCTTGCGCCCTTCTTTTTAACCCCCGAAATGTCCGACTTGCTCGATCATCTAGTGTGTACTTACACTCTCGACAACGGTGAGTACGTCCGCCTTTTACGCGGCTGTCAACCTCAAATAATTCCAGCGGTTTCTCCACATTGCATAAACGGCATGTGCGTTTAGTATTGTCTTTCAATCTTTCAATCTCTCCTTCGCTTTTTTAATTTTTTAGTTGATCGTCGATTTTACGTAAAATATCGTTAATCTCTAGCGTTACATGATGGCCCGCCTTTTTTAGCTCCGCCAATGCTCGGAGATACGATATAAGGGCGTCCAGCCGTGTTTCCCTCATTCTCTCGCTCCTTCCGTTAAAATTTCCGCTTACCCTCCGGCCGCGTACGGGGCATCATCGGGTATTTTAATTTTCCTCTTGACAAATGCTCCGAAAGTGTTAAAATTTAATTAGTATGGGGGCTTCTGAGTAAATTTTTCCATAAACAAATAAAAATCCTCGTCAAGCTCCATTTCGAGGCGCGCTAACTTTGCCCTTACGTAATCGGACACGTCCCGACCACCTTGTTCGATAATACACACGGTACCAACTGAAATACCGAGACGCTTGGCAAACTCCGCCATAGACAGGCCAAGATAATGCCTAATAGCTTTCACCTTGTT